>JAFBIU010000100.1 GCA_021531775.1 Parabacteroides distasonis
GCCTGATAGCCCAGATACTGACCATGCACTTCTACTATAACATGACGATAGCCGATATCGAAGGCTGGCTTCAGGGCATGGGTCTGAATTTTGCCCATACAACGGTCATCAACTGGATCAAATTGGGTGCGGAGATACTTGCACCGTTGGATGATCCTCTCCATCAGGCGATCATCACCTCGGGCGAGGCTCATGGAGATGAGAGTACGTTGGGCTGTAAGGATAAGCGTTTGCCGGACAAGGACGAAAAGGCGGAGGATGTGGAAGATGACCTCCACTACTTCAAGCGTTGGATATTTTGTTACTATGCTCCGCTATACAGTCTGACACAGTTTGTCTTCTATGAGCGCGGTCGTCGGACGCAGGAAGCCGTGAAGAAATACTTTGAGGACGTGATGGACAAGCTTTACCTTCACAGCGACGGTGCTCCCATCTATAAATGTTATGATGTTGGGGAGTTGATATTACGGATAGCCTGTCTGGTCCACATGCGAAGGCCATTCTTCAAGCTGAAAGATTTCTCGAAAGACGCGATGCTGATAATGAAGCTGTTTGATACGATCTACCATGAAGATAAAAAAATAAAGGAAAAGTTCAGCGATCCGGAAGATATACGCCGGGAACGATGTGCATGTCTGGGTCCGCTGTTTAACGACTTGAAGAATTACTTGGACAGGCTTGGAAGGAACCTTAAGAAGGAGGACGAACCGGAACTTCTTAAGGCAGTTAACTATGCCCTGA
>JAFBIU010000101.1 GCA_021531775.1 Parabacteroides distasonis
ACCAGCCAAGTCGCGTGAAGGATGAAGGTTCTATGGATTGTAAACTTCTTTTATGGGGGAATAAAGTGCGGGACGCGTCCCGTTTTGTATGTACCTCATGAATAAGCATCGGCTAACTCCGTGCCAGCAGCCGCGGTAATACGGAGGATGCGAGCGTTATCCGGATTCATTGGGTTTAAAGGGTGCGTAGGTGGCCTTTTAAGTCAGCGGTGAAAGTTTGTGGCTCAACCATAAAATTGCCGTTGAAACTGGAGGGCTTGAGTATGTTTGGGGCAGGCGGAATGTGTGGTGTAGCGGTGAAATGCATAGATATCACGCAGAACTCCGATCGCGAAGGCAGCTTGCCAAGCCATAACTGACACTGAAGCACGAAAGTGTGGGTATCAAACAGGATTAGATACCCTGGTAGTCCACACAGTAAACGATGATTATTAGGAGTTTGCGATAGACAGTAAGCTCCACAGCGAAAGCGTTAAATAATCCACCTGGGGAGTACGCCGGCAACGGTGAAACTCAAAGGAATTGACGGGGGCCCGCACAAGCGGAGGAACATGTGGTTTAATTCGATGATACGCGAGGAACCTTACCCGGGTTTGAACGGCAGGGGACAGAGGTGGAAACACTTCATCCAGCAATGGTCCCTGTCGAGGTGCTGCATGGTTGTCGTCAGCTCGTGCCGTGAGGTGTCGGCTTAAGTGCCATAACGAGCGCAACCCTTGCTGTCAGTTGCTAACAGGT
>JAFBIU010000102.1 GCA_021531775.1 Parabacteroides distasonis
GCTAAACTGGTGATGGTCGATGTGGGGAAAGATTCCTTTGAAATCGACTATGACCGCATTGCCGATGCCATCACGGAACGAACGAAGGTAGTGATGCCCGTGGATCTGGGTGGCGTGATGTGTGACTATGACAAGGTGTTCGCTGCCGTGGAAAGCAAGCGCGCTTTGTTCCGTCCTGCGAATGATATGCAAAAGGCATTCGGACGGGTGATTGTGCTGGCTGATGCGGCTCATGCGTTTGGGGCGAGATGGCACGACCGGATGTGTGGTGAGGTGGCCGACTTTACCTCTTTCTCTTTCCATGCCGTGAAGAACTTGACCACGGCTGAAGGTGGTGCGGTAACCTGGCGACCGATTGCTGGTATCGATGATGAGTGGCTATACAAACAATATCAGTTGTTGTCGCTTCATGGACAGAACAAGGATGCACTGGCCAAGACCCAGTTGGGTGCTTGGGAATATGATATTGTGGCTCCTGACTTCAAGTGCAATATGACGGACATTTCGGCGGCTATCGGATTGGTGCAGATTCGTCGGTATGCGGAACTGCTGAAGCGTCGTCGTGACATTGTTGAAAGATATAATGAGGCGTTGAAGGGTTGTCATGTTCAGGTATTGAATCATTATGGCGAAGACCATCAGTCGAGCGGGCACCTGTATCTCGTACGTCTGTTAGGGAAGGATTCGACATTCCGCAACGAGGT
>JAFBIU010000103.1 GCA_021531775.1 Parabacteroides distasonis
GCTTCGCTCAAACAGCATCCATTTCTGTTCCGCCCTCCGCGTCGCTCCGCTTAACGCCCATCCGCTGAAGGCCAGTCCCTTTCTTCCCATTTGAGCCGTTCTCGCTCTAAGGCTGGTCCCTTCCTCCTCGCTGGAATCTGCTGTTTCGGACATATCGCTGCTTATCCGAGTCTGAACACTTCTTGCCGACTTCGGACTGTGTCTGCTCTATGACTGGCTCCTTTCCTTCTCGCTGGAATCTGCTGTTTTGGACATATCGCTGATTATCAGAGTCTGAAACCTTCTTGTTGACTTCGGACTGGGTCTGCTCCAAGGCCACTTCTTCATACTTGGGTTGTTCTTACACTGATTCCGATCCCTTTGTGCTGACTACGGCCGGTTCCCGAACGTAAAGACAAAGGGAGGGCTTGCTGTCTTGAGTCTGCCCTTACACTGAAGCAACTCCCTTCTCTTGCTGGAATCGGCTCTGCCGATTGGGGGGATTGTTGGCTGGGGTTTTCTTATCACAAAATCGTAAACTATTTATTTTTAGTTGGTTACAAATTCAAGAGGGGGATGATGGCTGGTGAAAGAGGGATCGCATGAGGGGATTGGAGTGTCAGGATGTCAAAATGTCAAAGTGTCAAAATGAAAAATGGGGGTGGTTACTTGAAAGGAAAGGGTATTTAGTTTATATAATATATATATAATTAT
>JAFBIU010000104.1 GCA_021531775.1 Parabacteroides distasonis
CTATGTTTGCATGACATTCATTTTTAAACCAAAAGAACTATGGCAACATACATGAATCCGTTTACGGACGTAGGCTTTAAGCGAATATTCGGACAAGAGTTTTCAAAACCTTTGCTCATTGACTTTTTGAACAACCTGTTCTATGGACAGCTGCACATCGTCGATTTGAAGTTTCTGGACAAGGAGCAGTTGGGAATCTTTGATCAAGACCGGTCGTTGATATACGATGTGTATTGCGAATTGGACACAGGAGAGAAGATCATTGTGGAAATGCAGAATTGCAAACAGGGCAATTTCAAGAGCCGCAGTATCTATTATATTTGTGAATCCATCGCCCGCCAAGGAGAGCAGGGGATGGAATGGAACTATCAGATCAAGGCTGTTTACTTGATTGCCTTTCTGAATTTCACGTTGTCGGATATCGATACCGACTTCCGGACGGATGTATTGTTGATGAACAAGCGGAAAAAGCAGGAGTTTTCGGACTTACTGAATCTGATTTATCTTCAGTTGCCCTATTTCGAGAAGTCAGCTGAAGCATGTGAGAATAATTTTGATCGTTGGATTTATCTTTTGAAACATATGGAGACAATAGTAAAACTACCGTGGCCCGAGAAGAATCCGGTATTTCAACGATTGGCTGAGATATCCGACCTCGGTTCGTTGTCAAGAGAGGAACGGATGAA
>JAFBIU010000105.1 GCA_021531775.1 Parabacteroides distasonis
TGTACACGTGAAAAATCTGTGTTTGAAGCAGAAAACCACTTAATTTCTTTCTATCTTGTATTTTATTCGTAAAAAACACGAAGTCCTGCCGTGGTACGCTTTCCAAGAAGAGGCGTGGCAGGAACTGATACCGTAAAAGCTTAGTAACAAGGTGACAGCTCATCGGAAAAAAGCCAATGAATAATCATCATGCGCAATCAGTCCTTTTCGAAGCAGGCTTTGCAAATGACGTTGAAAGTTGACGCGTGATTCCATACTGTTCAGCACTTTATCAAGTATTTTTGCCTCAAATAGTGGTTTAGGTATGGCCGAGGCCGCTCTCATATAATTCTCGTTTTTGGAATGACGATCGATCGCCTCATTCCATTCTGAAACGACCAAATCCATGTGTTCCACCTTGTACATCATTAACAGATAATGTGCCAAGGCATCACTTGCCACGAACACGATGGAATCGGCATCGGTCTCAAATATGCCACAACGAAAGCCTTCCCTTCGCAACTCATCCTTGCAGTTGATCAGATAGGGAGGGTTGTCGAAATCAGCTAACCGACTGAAAGAATGTTCTAACAGCCGTGTCCGTTTGTTATAATGGAATGCCACACTATCTCCGAAACTCATCCACTGACAATGGTTCTCAGCAGTTTGCCAAACTGCAACCAAGGTAGCAA
>JAFBIU010000106.1 GCA_021531775.1 Parabacteroides distasonis
TCCCGCACTTTATTCCCCCATAAAAGAAGTTTACAATCCATAGAACCTTCATCCTTCACGCGACTTGGCTGGTTCAGGCTCGCGCCCATTGACCAATATTCCTCACTGCTGCCTCCCGTAGGAGTTTGGTCCGTGTCTCAGTACCAATGTGGGGGACCTTCCTCTCAGAACCCCTATCTATCGTCGGTTTGGTGGGCCGTTACCCCGCCAACTGCCTAATAGAACGCATGCCCATCCATCAGCAATAAATCTTTAACAAATATTTCCATGCGGAACCCCTGTTTTATGCGGTATTAGTCCGTCTTTCGACGGGTTATCCCCCGCTGATGGGCAGGTTGCATACGCGTTACTCACCCGTGCGCCGGTCGCCGACTCGGTGTTGCCACCTATCGCTGCCCCTCGACTTGCATGTGTTAAGCCTGTCGCTAGCGTTCATCCTGAGCCAGGATCAAACTCTTCGTTGTTGATTTGTTTTTATATCTTTGCTCAAGATGCCGTCCTCAAGTTTTTATTTCCTTGACGGTATTCAATTCGTAAAATTCATTTTACGTCTCTTGTACTACTTGTTGTTATGTAATCTCTTTCAAAGAACTCTTTTCTTTATCACAACCGTTTGTTTCTCGATTGCGGGTGCAAAGGTAGTGCTATAAAACATATCTGCCAAAC
>JAFBIU010000107.1 GCA_021531775.1 Parabacteroides distasonis
CTGTCAGAAGGACAAACTTCAGATGGGCATCAGCTCCTTTGAAGACGGAATAGAATCCTTTCAGGATATTCCGATGCTGCTCTTCCAGCAGGATCTCCTGACCATCTTCCATAGTCATTCTACCCGAATCCAGCACATCCAGCAAGGGCTTGTCATACTCATCAATCAGGACAACGGCCCGTCTGCCCGTCTGTTTGTGCGCCTGTTCCAGCATGTAGGCAAAACGGTCTCCCAAATCGCCTTTAACTGGGAGTGCACCATAGATTTGCTCCCATGCGGTCAGGTATATATTGATCTTATTTTCCAGACTGCCAGACTTTTCAAATTTGGTATTATTGAAATCAATATGAAACACCGGATATTCCAGCCAGTCATGTTCCAACTGCTCCATGGCCAATCCCTTGAACAGTTCTTTGTGCCCAAGGAAATAGTGTTCAAGCGTAGAGACAAGCAGACTCTTGCCGAACCGCCGGGGACGACTCAGGAAATAGATCTTACCCGTCGTTACTAACTGGTAGATCAAGGCTGTCTTATCTACATACACGTAACCCTCGTTACGTATTTGGTCAAAACTCTGGATGCCGATCGGATATTTCATTGTCTTATCTCCTTCTTTTTATCTGTAGGGCAAATGTAA
>JAFBIU010000108.1 GCA_021531775.1 Parabacteroides distasonis
TCCGGTGACAATACCTCTATCTGCTCCCGATTCCAAAGCAACTGTTGCACAAAGTCGTAGCTGGGACGAACAAAGACACTGAACACGGCATAACCATCCCCCTGCTCCTCCTCTACCTGGCTCTCGTGAAATGGTACGGAACGGACATATTCTACCTGGGGACCATACACCTTGATCCGTATTTTTTGGGGCAGACTGTCGTCATGAATAATACCGTAACAATCCTGATAGAAATCAGCCGGATTCATCTTGGCACTTGGCTTCATTTTCAGATCCGTAGGCTGAAGATCACTCATACGCTCCAACGCCAGTACACGATGCTGCGTGCGGTCCGGAAACTCACCGATCAGATACCACCGATGTGCAAACAAACGCACGAAACAAGGAATCAGCTCAAAGCTCTTTTCCCGGTCCGGTTCATAGTAGGAGATGTATTTGAAACGCACCGTGACACCCGCTTCCATAGCCTCCAACAGGGTTGGCAACTGTTCCGAACCCGTACAAAGGGGTTCCAAAACGACCTTCTCCCGCATGCGTTTGGAAAGCCTTGCGAGATCGGTCATCCGGTTCTGCTCCAACAGGTACCGGAGCAACGAATCTGAGTGCAACAACGCTGTGTCCATCAGCGAGTAAGT
>JAFBIU010000109.1 GCA_021531775.1 Parabacteroides distasonis
ATTATACCGAGTGTGACAAGCAATACACCGCCTGTCTGCATGGCCGAGGCTCCGGCATTACCATCAAAACCTTCTTTGCGATGGCGAAGGAGGCGGGGGTTGATCTGTCAGAAGTTTTTGCCACTTTTGCCAAATTGCCAAATGGCAAAAACAGGGAAAAAGAGGGGAAAATAGGGGTTTTTGATGATTTTGGGTATATTTTGCCAAATGGCAAAATGGCAAAAGTGGCAAAAAGTCCCACCGACACCTTCTCGGATAAACTGGATATGAATGATCTTCCCCTCTTCTTGCACCCGATTTGGGAACATCATACGGATCCTGCCGATCGCGATAAAATGCTGCTCGGTACGCTCAATGCAGTTTCGGGTATCATCCCCCCGTCGGTCTTTGGTATGTATGACAAGCGGGTTGTTTATGCTCCTTGCTATTGTATTGTATTTGGTCCTTTCGCATCTACCAAGGGAGAACTGGATGCCTGCAGACAGTTGGTCCAACCGATTGTAGAGGAGATGCGCCAAAAATATGCGCAAGCGATGGCCGCCTATAAACTCGAATTGGCGGCGTGGGAGTCTCAGGGCAAGGCCAAACAGGGCCCGAAAC
>JAFBIU010000010.1 GCA_021531775.1 Parabacteroides distasonis
GCCTCGGCTTGACCAGCAAACCGGCCGATTCTCCGCAGGAGTTTTCCGCTGCCACCCACATCCTCAAGGCCTACATCAACGCCATGGGTACGGGTGAGATCGCGAAGAAGCAGCTGGATGTGGCAGCCCGTTTCAAGGAGGTGGGCGAGTATAGCCGCGAAGAGGCATCGACGGGAACACCCGCTGAGGGTGGCAACACACAGACGATGTACACCCTGAGTCTCACTGCCTCTCCGGCCGAAGGGGGTAGCGTGAGTGGAGCCGGAACCTATGAGGCGGGTGCTTCCGTTTCGATCCAGGCAACGGCCAACAGTGGTTACACCTTCACCCGCTGGAGCGATGGCGATACGAATGCGAGCCGTAGCGTGACGGTCAACAACGATCTGACACTCACTGCTGAGTTTACCGCTGCAAGTGGTGGTGGCACCGATCCGGAGGAACCGCCCTTCTCCTAACGAAGGGGTACTTCTCCAGCAGAGAGGCAGTTAGCCCCTCTCTCCCACCGATCTGACGGGCGCACTACCCACACTCGACCTGCAAGGTTTGTCCTTCCGACCCCTTGCAGGTCTTTTTTGTATTACAAATAGGCATCCCTCCAAAAACAAGACACAAGTGGTTCCGGCTGGCTCAACACCTCCGGAGCTACTTACTTCGTTTTATCCATATCCTTTGACCGGCTATCAGCCCAAACGTCCATCACAATAACAATAACAATATCACAATTATTTTTGGACGCGCAATTGGGAGAGAAATTCCACTTGAACTTTGCCAATTGACAAGAATGATCTATCTTTATCCCCAAAAATTAGTATGCCAACATTGTTAATTATCTTTGGAATGCGATTCTTTTTCTATTTGGACGAACATGCTCCAATTCATGTCCACATAGAACGAAGTGGCAAGAAAGCAAAAATAGACTTATATCCCGACATAAAATTGGTATATAATCATGGTCTAAAAGAACAAGAAATCAAAAAGGCTATTGAGATATGTATCATGTATAGAGATAATTTCATCGAAGAATGGCATAGAAGGTTTGACTGATTAATTTGGACAATTATGGAAAGGATTAAGAACATTTGGTTTGAAGGCAGAAGATTATATATGAGATCAAAGGAAGGGAATCTCTATAGCCGTCCCTTGGAAGCATTTCCGGAACTTTTGGAGGCTTCGAATGAAGATCGGAGTGACTATAAGATCGATGATGACGGAGAGGCTATCCGCTGGGAATCGTTAGATATTGACCTGCATATCAACAGTTTTTTTGATCAGACAGAGCCTAACTACGACAATCCGGTTGCTGCCCTTTTCCGGCGTTTCCCCTGGCTCGTCCCTTCAGAAGTGGCAAATGCCATGAACATCAACAAGTATCTGCTGGCAAAGTATATGTATGGCATTTCAACACCTACTCCCGAGCGTTTCGCTAAATTGATAAACGTCCTCCATGGTTTTGGAAAAGAATTGCAATTGGCTTAAAAAGGGGGTTCCAAAAACAAGACACAAGTAGTTCCGGCGGACTCAAACCTCCGGAGCTACTTGCTTCATTTTATCCATATCCTTTAGCCACCTACCTGCCCAAAGAGCCATCACAATAACAATATCACAATTGTTTGGGAGCATGCTTCAGGTAGCATCTTTACATTTGCTGGCAGATGGCCGGAAGCTGTAGGGAAGAGAAGGCTATATGACAATTATTGAGGAGGATCGATCGACACACGGCCGACATGTTCCAAGAGGAAACGATGACGGTTCCAATGGAAGGGCGGGAACTCCGTGTTAGTGAGGATCGTGTTGCCTTTGAACAGCAAGCCATCCACCGACTTCGCATACAAGATGGGCACATCGAAGGTCTCGAAACAGTTGTCGATGATCCGGATCGATTCCGCTTCACCCCCATGATAATACTGCTGCTGACGCGCCAAGTCCTGGACCAGAGGCGTGATGCTGATGACCGCTTTCGACTCCATAAACAGACAACTCAACGTATTGATGAAACGATTACGACTGATCTGTACATCCCGACAGGCACCACTCTCAAACCATAACGAACAGTCTCCACTGATCAGAATGGCGGAACCCGACACATGGTCGAAGATGTTGGAATCGACCACCACCTTCCGGGGTGTGGTAAACAGCGACCCTCGTGCACGATTGTTGCGGATCAGGTTGTGCGTGAAATAGACCTCCGGTGTCCATGTCAGGTTTTCCAACCCTAACACGCCCCCACCGACTAAACAGCTGTCAAGCGGTTCGGCCAAGCGAATCCGAAAAGAGCGTACGGGAGAGGCATCATCCCCTGTCTCACAAGGTGTAATCCGGGCGATCCGATGCGTCTGACCCACCACCTCGGAGGTCTCCTTCGTGATGAACTGGACCGAATCCCCCACAAAGCCCCAGTCGAAGCCATACGTCTGTTCGTACATGAACCGTCCGACGACCGTATAATCGTCGATACGCTCCTCCACATTCAGGTAAATGCCATGCACATTGATCGCATCATCCCCCATGTGCTCATACAACCCGTTGGTCGAAAGGATCCTGCCCCGACAATGCGAGAAGTGAGTCGCATCCACAATCGAAGAGATGTAGCGCGACGGATTCCGTTCACTCAGACAGACCTTGAAGCCATCCAACGTCACGTTGTTGCACAACTGGGCCAGCAGCCCCATCCCCTGTGCATAATTGACCTCCACATTTTGCAAGACGGTCTGCTCGTTCTGATGCAGGAAAATGGCCGGAGCCGGCCGGTCCCACGTACGCAAGATCAAGACCATTCCTGGCTGCAGCCGCTCCTCGACCCATTCCGGAGCCTGAATCACCCGCTTGCCCTTCGCCACCAAGGCATGGTTCGGAAAGGGAATGTCTCCGATGTTGTAGGCCAGCCGTTTGGTCACACCCTCGTAAGCCGTCGCATAGAAGGGACGGATGTCCGATCTTCCCAAGGTCGTCACCTCCAACACCGAATCCAGAGAGACCCGATAATCCATTCCCGGAAAGAGTTCGAACGTCACGCCACCCGTTTTCCCCTCATTCTTCAGGATGCGGATCTGCGGATAGATCGTCTCCTGAAAATCGATTGTGAAATCCTGCAACGTACAGTCGGTCGAGCGCACCAGCGAGAGGGGCAGCATTGTCCCGTGACAAACAAAGAGGGCCCCATTACCTTCGACCCGCAAGGACTGGAAATCCTCCAGCGGAAGGGCCACCTTGCAGGGGTTCTCCAACGGTTTCTCCCCACCCAGATAGGCTGCATGATTGGAGATGTAATACATCCGGCTGGTGGCATCCTCCTCCTGAAAATCGTATCGACCCGACTGAAAACGGATTACGACACTATCCTGTCCAGCTGCTTCACGCACCTTCTGCAAGGCAACAGCCATTTTTGAGGCCAGTTTTTTGCCGCCGGGCACAATCCCGAACGAGGCCATCTCGAACACCTGCTGGGCCTGGACACTTCCGAACAGCACCCATAGCAATATGCCAGTTATGATAGTTCTACACATATTCATCCCGGAAATCATTCGTTTGACAATCCGCGTGATTCATAAGGGCCATACACCCGTTGTACCTGCATCCGTTCGTCGCAGGCTGACAGCACATAGATCCGATACTTTCTGCCCTCATCGAAGACCTTGATCACCACATGACCCGACACCGGTGCAACCGACTGCATCCAAGGTTCGGCTGCATATTGTGCCTGCAGCTGCTGAGGCAGGCAGGTCGGGAAGACTACCGGATCATCGGAAACAGGCGTCTCAGAGACCATCCGCTGGATGACAGCCGGCTGGATATGCTCGTAGTCCCAAACCGGAATGACATACTGTCGGGCCTGCGTGTGACGGATAACCCCCTCCGTCATGGCATCCTTGTAGGCATGATGATTGGTCTTGCACACATCGACCGGTCCGCAAGCCAGTGCTACCTGCTCCTCCACATTGACCGGCTGTCCCTTTTCGTCGAGCAATTGCCCACTGATGTCACCTCCACAATAGTAGCGAAACGGTCCGTAGGCAATACGAAGGGCAATACTTTTCGTATTCTCGTTCTGCCGTTGCGGATCCAAGTTCGCTTCGTTCAGGTCGTAGAAGCAACGGGTTTCGCCCGTTGGGCCGGTCCAGACCTCTCCATTGGCCGCCAAATTGCGGATGGAGAAGCGAGACTGATACTTCGACCGATCATGCTGCAAAGCGATCTGATTCTCCTGTCCCACCACAAAAGGCTCCTGCTGCAAGCCATATTGCGACTGTTGGTTCTGCAGGAAAGCCCGGTAATTGGTCACATCCGGATCCTGAATGGGCAACGGATACTGATAGTCCGGATAACCCCGGTCGAGCACATGCCCGAATCGAAGCGACTGGCCCGCTTCCGTAATGCCGACCAGCGCATAATTCGGGTCCTGATCCTCCGTCCGCGGCACCGGCAGGGTCGAGTCGCCCGTATGATCGTTGTGGAAATGGGAGACCAACAGATAATCCACTTCGTTTTGATGCGGATTGACCCGATTCACATAACGGGCCACCCACGATCCTGCTCTCCGGGAGGCATCGGGCAATGGCTCACACATCTTGGGATAATCACTGGGATCCCAATCGCCTACATCCACCAACAGGGAGGTGCCATCCGGAAATATCATGAAATTGGATTCACCTCGTCCCGTATAGATATGGTGAATCTCCATCTCCCCCTCCTGCCAAGCCGGGAAGAACTGTTCCTCCGGTTGCGAACAGGCCATCAGGGAGAGCAGGCCGGCCACACAGCCAGCCCATCCAGTCTTTCTATTCATCTTCTTCATCTATGTGTTTTTTGACTCACAAATATACATTTCGTTTCATTTGGATTCTTCAGACAGAACACCTACTTTTGCTGACAAATAATTTTTATACATGTTTAATCCAAAATAACAACTATGGTATGGTAACAAATCAATCAAAACCGACCAACCGTCCTAATAGCGACGAGATGTTCATCAATCCTTTCACCGACTACGGGTTCAAACGGATTTTCGGGACCGAAATCTCCAAAGACCTGCTCATCGAGTTCCTCAACAGCCTCATTCCGGATGCAAATATCGAGGACCTGGCCTTCTGCAATGTCGAACAGATTGCCCACACCGAAGAGTCACAGAGGGCTTTCTTCGACATCCTTTGCCGGAACTCCAACAACGAATACATCCTGGTCGAGATGCAACGGAAGTCACAAGAACATTTTCAGGACCGGATCCTCTTCTACACCTCGTTCCTTATTCAAAATCAGATGAGTACCGTCCAACAAGCCTACAGGAGAATCAGAAAAGAGATGAAACAAGGACAGGTCGATCCGGGGGATTATCCCGACTGGAACACGGACTGGCTCTACCACATGAAGCACATCTATGTGGTCTGTTTCCTCGGCTACACGATGTTCAAGGAGTATCCGGATACCTACCGATGGGACGTGTTGAGAATGGACAAGAAGCATCATGTCATTTTTGGGGATGCTTTGCAGGAAATCTATTTGGAAATGCCGAAATTTCGCTTACCTTTGTCCCAGTGTGACACATTGGAGAAACGGTTTTTATACGTATTGAACAACATGGAAGTACTTAACAGATTACCCAAAGAACTGAACAACCAGCTGTTCCAGCGGATGAAGGAGATCGCCTCCCTCTCAAACCTCTCTGCGGATCAGATGATTGCCTACCATCGGAGCATGATGGAGGACTATGCTTATTACGATACGATCAATACGAGTTACAAAAAGGGTCGTAAAGAGCAAGCAATCGAAATGGCTCACAAATTAAAACGAGAAGGTGTCGATTCCGCTATCATTGCAAAGTGCTCTGGACTTTCTTTGGAAGAGATTGAAGCCTTGTAACTCTGATCCCTCCAAAAAAACAAAATACAAGTAGTTCCGGCAGACTCAACACCTCCGGAGCTACTTGCTTCATTTTATCCATATCCTTTAGCCACCTACCTGCCCAAAGAGCCATCACAATAACAATATCACAATTGTTTTGGGGATATCTTTGCGAATGATTCAGGCAATTACACGGGTTCGGACGAAGCGATGTATCCTTAACTATACCAAGGCCGTTTCCGATTGGGCAAGTTGTTCAATATATCAATACAGATGTTGACATCCTCCACCACTTGGAAATCAAACATACCCACACAGATGAAATCCGCAC
This sequence comes from Parabacteroides distasonis, assembly GCA_021531775.1. Lineage (GTDB taxonomy): Bacteria > Bacteroidota > Bacteroidia > Bacteroidales > Tannerellaceae > Parabacteroides. Next base: position 6,167 of record JAFBIU010000010.1, read on the forward strand.
CATTTTCAAAGGCATAGCGGAAACCGTCCTGCGGTTCGATGGCCCCTCCTGCCAACACCTTAAAGCCAATGACCGGCACCTTGGTCTTGTTCACGAATTCAATGGTACGATCGGGGAACGTATCAAACAGGTTGTCGTGCCACATGTTGTGATCCGCCTTTTTGCGAGTCTCATTGGGTTGGGACATCTCGAAAGCGACCCTGTTCTCACGAGGATGAGCAGACCAATAGCGGTCATGGTGCATGGTCTTCATGTAGTAGTCCGGAATGATACCCTGCTCCTCGCACTGGATCAACGCATCAATGGTATGAGCGGCAATACCGGTGGTGACACCTTGGCTCCGGATAATATCAACCAGTTCGCCCACTACATCAATGCGATGGTTCAGACACATACGGTCGCCAATCGTGCCATGCACCTGAACCAGATCCACACCTAAATCAATGGCCTTTTTGACCCCTTCCTCATTTGCTTTCCGATCCTCTCCGAAAATATAGTAGTTGATGATTTTCATCTTACTACCTGTGAGTTTCTTATAGCGGTTCAGGATGCCGGAATGCACCACCCAGTCGCTCACGGCTATACTGTTGATGCCGGCTTGCTCTGCCAACATCAGACTCTCAAACACCTTCTTCTCGGTATTGTATGATTTGAAGAGCTTGCTTACATAAAGCAGATCCCGTGCATGAGCCGTACCGTCAAAGAGATTTCCGCCGAAGATGATGCGGCTCAATTCATGCGGGCCAATCTTGCCTTTCGGCAGTTCGCCCTTTAATTCCTTGATGTCCAATTGCCCTACCTGAATCGTTGCGCCGGACAACGCATCCGTACTGGAAAAGTTGGAATGTTTGGTAGCACTCCATCCGGTTACGCCCAAGACCGGCACAACAGCCAGGTCTTTCAACATCGCACGGCGGTTCATGCCGGTGGAGGAGGCGGTATGCGGTTGGGCAGCCGCTTCATTGGATGGGCCAGCAGGCTCGGATGCGGGGCTCGACACGGCGGGTTGCGCTTTTCGCAAACAAGCCAAGAGACGATCCGAAAGGAACATCAGACCATATCCCTGCTCTTTCAAAAAGGCCAACAGGTAAAGTACCAACGCCTCAATTCCCAATTGATTGACCAAATAGACGGAACTGTCTCCTGTCAGCAAAGCCGATCCGAAAGGAGGATAGGCAAGGAAATAGGCTGTCAGCAACAGAGCTCCACCCAAAGCGGCCCAACGGACAAACAGTCCTAAGAAGAGTGCCAGACCCACCGCAATCAATCCCCAGATATTGCAAAAATCAACGACTGCCAAACGTTCCGGTGTAGCGGCTAACCAATGATAAAAGCCTGCCAAGAAGCTCTGGCTGTTATTCAAGTAGCTCTCCGCAGACCATTTCTCTGCGAAAAACTTGATGCACCCCTCATACAGGAAATGCCATCCGATCGCAATACGTATAATCGTAATAAGTAGTTTCATGATTCCTTTTTTTATTTGCGTAAATAGGGCTTCAAGCTCCTAAAACGACGTTCAATTTCATCTTGTTGTTGGGCAGATAGTTCCAGATCCTTTAAGATCATCTGTTCGGGGATAGTCCGTTTCCCGCCTGTCCAATCGTATGCACGGGAAAGGCAATTCTTGAAGATGCCTCTTCGTTTCAGCAGATAGAGATGCGGTCCCCGCAATTCTCCACCCACAGCCCGATCAGGAACGGAGTTGGACAGATTCAACATCAACAGATACCTTCCAAAGGCATCATCCAACGTGCCTTGTGCATCTCCATTTTCCATCTGTTCCCAGATATAGGCAATCAGATCCGCATAGGCAGGTCGCTCCGTGATCAATCCTTCCGTCCCTAACTGACGGCTTTGATACAACCATTGCCAGCTGCCCCATGCGCTGAATACGGTCTTGATGAGCGGCTTGTTCGTCAATTCCTCGACGATACGGCTGTTGCAATCGCCGGACTCCTCTTTGATGTACCCAAACAGTTGTGGGTGCAAGCGAGCCAACTCAATCAGTAGTTCCACAGGTGGCATTACCCCTTTGTAAGTGGTTCCTCCTCCTGTCTGGATGATGACAGGACAGGTAATATGCTTGGCCAATTCCAAATAGTAGTTGCGCAAGTCCTCCACCGTCTTGCCGTCATCAGGCGGTCTTGAAATGATGGCGATATGTGCCTCCGGATAACGTTGGATCAACAGCTGGATATGTTTCGCACAGACCACCATCTCCGCTCTGTTTTTCCCCTGGCAACCCAACACCACCCAGGCGTTCGTGCCGGCCATCGCCTTGACCAAGGCCTCCATGCCATTTAACTTCTCCTCCACAGACAACAGGTCACAACTGTCGTCTGATTGTGGCCAAATGCTGCCGGGGCAACCACATTCGAACACAAAGCGAGCCTCATTTGCCAACACCTCATAATCCACCTCCCCGGTTTCTTTGTAAGGAGTAGAGAGAATGGGCAGTGGTCCCCTGACCGGTACCGGTGCAGTGGTTTGACTCCTTGCAAGAGACGGTGTCGTCAGTCCCTCCGATATAGCAGCAGATAAGGCAGATTCGGAGAATAACCCGATCAACCCTGTTGCTGTCATTTTTTTGATAAAATCCCTTCTATTCTCCATTTATTGATCCTTTATGATTTGGAAAGGAGCGGGTCTGCCCATCGCATACCCGCTCACTCTCCTTGCATTAATAACCCGGATTCTGCGTCGTGATCGCTTTGTTGAAGTTCAACTCAGAGGTCGGAATCGGCCACAGCCAATGGCTCTCTGCGATGTCCATACCCCGATGCAGCTTGACATAACGTTTCGCTTCATCCTTGCCCAATCGTTTCAAGTCCAACCAGCGTTTTCCTTCTCCAATGGTCTCGTAACCCCGCTCCTCGATACATTGCTCGATGAATGACTCCTTGGTGAAGTCGGCCAGCTTGAAATCGACTGGTGAAGGCTGGGTGGAGGGATAACCATAGGCACGACGATGCACCTGGTTGAGCGCCTCCAATGCCTCTGCGTTCAACCCTGCCGTCCGGCAAGAGGCCTCCGCAAAGAGTAACAAACAGTCTGCATAGCGATAAAGCGGGTATGAGTTGCGAGGATTTAATCCCTCCCGATCAATGTATTTACGGATCAGAATGGTTCCGGGGCCACACAAACCGCCTTCGTATTCATACCACAACGATTTGCGCAGATCCTTGTCATCTTGTTGCTGGTAGGTGCAATAATCCGTTTTTGAGATCAATACATTATAGCCTGCACTAACGATGTATTCTCCCGCTATATTTCCTCCATGGCAAAAAATAGCCAACGAAAATCCATCCTGCTCATGATATTTCAGATAGAAAACCTCCTCTGGAGTAGTCACGATGTTCGCTCCAAACAGATTGTCGAAGTCCTCCCATGTCGAAACCTCCACCAAGCTATACTGCTTGCTCTGTATCACCTCTTTGGTCAATTGGGCTGCTTTCTCGTAATTGTTCAAGTAGAAATGTACATCCGCAAGCAGCAGTTTGGCCGCACCCGCAGTGGCTCGGCCGGCGACGGAAGCCGTTGCCGGTAAAGCAGATGCCGCATATTCCAGGTCAGAAGTAATCAACTCATAGACGGCCGACTCCGGACTGCGATCGATCTCGATCTCATCCAAATTACTTTCTGTACGCAAAGGAACAGCTCCCCAGTTACGGACCAAATGGAAATAGGCCAATGCGCGCAGGAATCTGGATTCACCCATATACTTCTGTTGATCCGCTTCAGAGGCGTTTTGGGCATTCGGGATTGCTGCAATCATGATATTCGCATTTCGAATGGCTTGATATAGATAACCCCAAACTCCTGAAACACGCGATTGATTCGTAGAGTTCAACCCTTGATATTTGCTGGGTGGTTCCCAACTTCCCAGACCTCCATAGATGTAGTCGGATGATTCTTCCAACATACAAGGATACTGATCCCTGAAGCAACTCCTCAGGGGTGCATAGATGGCATTCACGCCAGATTCGATTTCATTTGCATTGTTGTAGAAGGTTTCCACCGCAATGGCTTGCGGTTTCTCCTCCAAGGTATCACTACATGCACCGCAAACCATCAGTGCACCTAAACCTATGATAGCTATATATTTCATACTGTCTGTTTTTAAGTGATTAGAAAGTCATATTTATACCGAACGTATAGGTCCGTGCAACCGGATAGGCATTCTGGTCGATACCTTGCGCAATGCCACCTCCCTGCATGTTGACATCCGGGTCCCAGCCCGAATAGCTGGTGATCGTGAAGAGGTTCTGCATACTCAATGAGAGACGAGCCCGTTGGATATATTTCCAATTCCACTTTTTGACCGGCAAGTTGTAGGCAAACTCCACATTCTTCAGACGCAGGTAGGAACCATTCTCCACGAAACGATCCGACAACCGCATGGACAATCCCGTAATAGGTTTCGGGTATTTTGCGTTCGGATTCTCCGGTGTCCAATGGTCGTAAAGCACCTCACGCTGCTGGTTCAAACCGTATGCGTAATAAAGCGTGTTGTCAATGCTGGAGGCGTTGAACAAATCGTTGCCTTGCGAACCTTGCAAGAAGAAGGAGAATTCGAAGTCTTTGTAACGCATATTGGAATTCAAGCCATAGATGAAATCGGGGTTCGGATCACCAATGATGGTCTTGTCGTCTTGATTGATGATGCCATCCCCATTCAAATCCTTGTACTTTTCGGCACCCTTCTCGTCGTACCCATCTTGCAGGTAGCCGTAGAAGACACCCATTGGTTCACCTTCACGAAGAATCACGGAGTTGTCATCTACCACCATGAAGCCGATCCAGCCGCCCAGAATATCCTGGCCTTCATACAGCTTCTTCACCTTGCTACGGTTCGTAGAGATGTTCGCTGTCAAATCCCATTTGAAGTCACCCGTAAAAGGATGTGCATCGATGGTCAACTCAAAACCGGAGTTACGAATCTGGCCTATATTGCCCAAAGTCGAGCTGTAACCGGTTGAGGTCGGCAATTGGATGCTGTTCAACAGGTCTTTGGTCTCCTTGATATAATAATCGGCCGTAAAATGCAGTTTATTATCCAACACGCCAAAGTCAAGACCCAAGTCTAACTGGCTGGTCGTCTCCCATTTCAAATCAGCAGGTTTGGTAGAACCCGGAGCAAAATAGGTATAGCGATCGTTGCCAAAGACGGTCTTGCCGGCATAGAGGTTATTCAAGGTAGAATAGGGACTGATTGCCTGGCTACCGGATACACCGTAGCTGGCTCTCCATTTCAAATCACTGATGGCTTCCAGCTCCTTCATGAAGGGCTCTTCGCTCATACGCCAAGCGATGGCACCTGAAGGGAAGTATCCCCATTTGTTGCCCTCACTATACCGGGAGGAACCGTCCGCACGGAAACTAAATGTAAGCAGATAACGATTATCAAACGTGTAGTTCACACGGGCAATTGAGGAGAGCAACACCCATTTCGTATAACTAGAACTCGGGATGCCCGGCGAAGAGGCACTTCCTAAATTACCTGTTTCCGTCACATCACTCAGATAACCATTACCACTTCCTGCCAGATACTTGTACTCATAATCCTGGTAGGTGAAACCTGCCAATGCAGAAAAGAAATGCTTTTTGGCAAACGTCTTCGTGTAACTGATCGTATTTTCGTTCAACAAACTGATTTCTTGAGATGTACTTACAGAAGCAGAGCCTTGCGAATTCCAATATTCCAACCCTTTGTAATAGTCATTGCGTCCATCTCGATTCTCCACGCCACCGGATACTTTCAGTACCAATCCGTCAATCGGTTCATACGTAAAGGCGGCATTTGCCAATACACTGTTTCGCTTCGTCACATTGGTCACCTCATTCATGATGTTAAGCGGATTGATCAAAGCTCCTCCTGTCGTCACGAAGGGCAAACAGTTCTCCAATATCGTATAAGTGCCATCTTCATTGTAGGGAGTTACCGCGGGAGGTGCCAACAAAGAGGCACTGACAATCGTTGCCCCTTGGCGACCGCCCTGTGAAGTCTTATTGTCGTCAATGGATCGAGTTAATGTTGTATTGACATTCACTTTCAATCGATCCGTAATCTTATGGTTGACATCCGTCCGTAAGGTATAACGCTTGTAGCTACCAACACCCACGATACCTTGCTGATCAAAGATATTGGCACCAACCGTAAACTGTGTTCTGTCCGTTCCACCGCTGATGTCCAACGCATGGGTGCGAATCGGCTGTGTCGAATAGACGAAATCCTGCCAGTCGAACCCCTCTCCTAACGCATTGATCTCTGATTCGGAGAAGCAAGCCTCTTTTCCATCATTCACTAAACGTTCGTTATAGAATCTAGCATATTCCTGGGCATTCATCATGTCCATCTTCTTCGCCAATTTCTGCAGACCTAACGTGGTGCTGAAATCCACCTTTGTTTTTCCCGATTTACCCTTCTTGGTCGTTACCAAAATGACACCATTGGAACCACGAGAACCATAAATCGCAATGGAAGAGGCATCTTTCAAGACCTCAATGCTCTCAATATCATCCGAACTCAACAGCGCTAACCCGGAATTGGTGGGGAATCCATCAATCACATATAAAGGATCGTTTCCTCCTAAAATGGAGTTTGTACCACGAATACGGACAGTTGGTGATCCACCAGGTGCACCACTGCTCTGTTTTACGTGAACACCGGATGTACGACCTTGCAACGCTTGTGCAGGAGAGGCTACGGGGAAAGCGGCCAATTCTTCTGCTTTAACCGAAGAGACAGAACCGGTCAAATCCGATTTTTTGACTGTACCATAACCGACTACAACCACCTCATCCAAATTTTGGGTGTCTTCACTCAACCGGACGGTCAAGTTCTTCTGATTGCCGACCTTGATCTCTTGCTCCAAATAACCGATGTAGGAAATCTCCAAAAGGGCTCCTTCGGCCACCTCCAACGAGAAGTTGCCATCTATATCGGTTACGGTACCGGTCGTCGTTCCTTTGACCACTACGTTGGCACCAATGATGGGTTCGCCACTCTTGTCGAGTACCTTACCGGTCACACGACGGCCGTTTTGTTGCGAAGCCTCGACCTTGGTCAGAATGATTTTCCGGTCCAGCACCTTGTAGGTGACATCCGTACCGGCAAAGAGTTGATCCAAGACGACAAACACATCGCTCTTCTCGGCCTGTAGCGACACACGACGGTCCAAGTCGATGTGGCGTACATTGAAGAAAAAGGAGAATTCAGACTGATCCTCAATCTTGTTCAAGACCGTCTGGACGGTTTCATTTTGTGCGTTTAAACTAACTTTCGCTTCTTGAGCGTAACTTTCTACCGACCAAGCTATACCGGCCGAACAGACAAGCATCAACATACTTAACTTCATGCTTCTGGGTATTTTTTGAACGACTTGTTCAGGCAGTCGTAAAGCCTTTTTCGCCCAATCCTGTTGGGGGATTAAAATATTTGCCATACTTTTGCAGATGGATTTAAGTTAAACAAAAAATGGTGGGTGGCTTGTCGCCAAACAAGCACTTCCCGGTTCTCATTTCATCCGGTCTCCGCTTGCGCCAACAGGCAGAGATCGGGTGTTTTTCGTTTTATGGAGATCTGCTTTTCATATTAATAATGTATTAATAGATTTCAATTGTTGATCGTTCATCTTCCGTATTGTTCGTATCCACGTAACGCCACCGGATGCCCGAGGAGATCTTGAATACCTCCAAGATGCGCTCTAACCGCTGGTTGGTGAAGGTTCCCGAAAAGGCTTCGTCGGCCAGACGGGCATTCTTCAACTGAAAACGGACGTGAAACCGCTTTGCCAACATCCGTAGGGCTTCAGGCAAGGGAGTCGATTGGAAAATGATCTTGCCGTCTTTCCAAGCTGTCTCCGACAGTCCGGTTGTCCCCACGACCTGTATCTCGGCCTTTGTTGCATCGAAGATGGCCTGCTGGCCCGGTCTCAACTCAACGGTTTGCAGATTGTTCCCTTGCGGATAGAGGAAACGGACCTTACCGGACAGCAACGTGGTCTTGATTTGAGAGTCTGAGGCAAATGCCTCCACATTGAAGGTGGTTCCCAACACCTGAATGGTGGCATGATGGGGCGTCTCGACCTTGAAGGGACGATCAGCTGCTTTCTGCACCTCAAAATAGGCTTCACCTTGCAACGAGACACAACGTTCGTTCTCGGCAAAGGTGGAGGGATAACACAAGCGTGTCTCCGAATTGAGGTGGACCGTCGATCCGTCCGGCAACAGGAGGGTGGTGGTCATCCCTGGATTGGTGCGCACTTCGACCAGACGAACTGTTTCTTCAGCTGTTGTTCCATGCGGATAGGTATAATAATAGATTGCACCCCCTGCCATGAGCAGGGGGATCAGTAGGACGGCCGCCACCTGTTGAAAACCTCTCCACAGACGGCTGGTCCAAGGGATCGTTCCTCTCTTGACCTTCCTGCTGATCTGCTGCCAAGCCTCTTCCGTATGGATGTGAGGAGCGACCCGCATCAGATCGGTCTGCCAGGTGAGCGTGAGCAACTGCTTCAACAGCCGTTCATGCTCCTCCGATTGTGCCAGCCAAGCCTGTACCGCCAAACATTCCTGTTCGGTGGCCTGACCGGTACAATAACGGATGAGTACCTGCTCTTCGATTGGTTGTGTTGAATCTCTATAATCCATTTTTGATGCTTTTTATTACTATGACAAGGAAAAGGTACCCGATTCCTAAACGAAAACTGAAATATTTTTAATGTTATACAACATATACTATGGACGTTATTCAAGATTTTTCTTTTCCTCTATATCATCACCATCCGAAAATCACCTATATTTGCACATCATTGGTTCCTATTTTTGATAGGGACTCCATAGGAATGTTTTACAAAAACCATTTTGACGTGGCTATCTTGACGCAGAGACAACAGCAGGATCATCAGCTGCTCGAGGCTGTTCGAGCAGGCGACTGGAAGGCGTATCGGACCTTGTTCGAACGCTACTATCCTTTATTATGTACCTACGGAAACCGTTTTGTCCAATTGGAAGAGGCGGAAGAGATTGCACAAGACTCGCTCCTCTGGCTGTGGGAACATCGGGTAGAAATGGTGATCGACCGTTCGCTCAGTGGCTATCTCTTTTCCATGGTCTATCACCGGAGTGTGAACCTTCAGTTGCAGAACGAGGCGCGCTATAAGGCAGAGACCCATTTCTTCGAAGCCATGCAGGAGATGCTGGAGGAGCAAGATCCGTATGCTTTTCAGGAATTGCGGGTCCGGATCAAACAGGCCATTGAAAGTCTGCCGCCTACCTATCGGGAGGCGTTCCTGCTCCATCGGTTCGGTGGGAAAAGCTACAAGGAGATTGCGGAGCTGCTGCAACTGTCACCCAAAACGGTTGATTATCGCATCCAACAGGCTTTAAAACAGTTGCGGATCCTTCTAAAGGATTACGCCCCTTTGCTCTCCTGACTCTGGGCGATTCCTTTGTGAGCGTATTCCGCTTTCCTCACAATGACAATATGTATAATATAAAATAACCATGGCAGAAGATTTGATCTTGTCACACGGTGACAAACAGGAAAGATACGAGACGCTGTATCCGCAGATACAGGCGTTGGTAACGGGTGAGACAGATGAAGTGGCCAATATGGCCAACGTGGCGGCCGCCTTGTGGGAAACTTTCGGCTTTTTTTGGGTCGGTTTCTATCGCGTGATCGGCGGGCAGTTGGTGTTGGGTCCCTTTCAGGGTCCGGTCGCTTGCACACGCATCCGGAAGGGGAAAGGTGTGTGTGGAACCGCTTGGGCAACCGGCCAGACCGTGGTCGTGCCCGATGTAGAGCAGTTTCCCGGTCACATTGCCTGCAGTTCGCGGTCTCGTTCCGAGATCGTCGTTCCGCTCTTCCGGGAAGAAGCGGTCGTGGCCGTGCTGGACATCGACAGTGAGCAGCTCGCCACCTTCGACGAGACTGACGCCCACTATCTGGAGCAAATCGTCAAGCTCCTCGTTTAGCTTGCTTCAACGCTTGCGCCATCTGATCCGGACAAGAGGTGCCTCGTCCATGGCAGTCAATACCCTCCATGCGACGAATGGCCTCTTCGACGGGCATTCCTTTCAGCAAGGCACACAGTCCCTGTCCGTTTCCATGGCAACCGCCTATCACTTGCGCTTGAGCGATCCGGCCATCTTCTACATCCACCACCATCAGTTTGGAGCAAACGCCCCCTTGCGGAACATACGTAATCTGTTGTTTCATATTTATATATTTCTATTGAATGAAGGCGCAAAGGTACAAATTTAATCCGGGATAAACGAAATCGGGCATTTTTCGCTATATTTGCATCAAATCGATTGAGACATGGGCAAAACAACCAAAAATATCACCTTTTACATCCTGATGATCGCCATCTTCGGGTCACTCATGTATTTCGTCGTCAAAGAGGGGGAAAGCCGGCAGCTTGCCGATGCTGTCACAACCTTGCAGCCTGCTCCCCGCAATTTGAGCGAGGGATTTGACCTGTTTGTGGAACTGATGCATCATCACATCGAATCCTCCATCGGCATTCTGCTGCTGCAGATCATCACGATCCTGTTGACCTGCCGCCTCTTCGGATGGCTCTTCAAACGGATGGGGCAGCCGACGGTCATCGGGGAGATTGTGGCCGGTATTGTCTTGGGTCCCTCCGTTCTGGGGCATTTGGCTCCGGAGGTATCCCACTTTCTGTTTCCCTTGGAATCGTTGGCCAACATCACCATCTTGAGCCAGTTCGGTCTGATCCTCTTCATGTTTGCCATCGGCATGGAACTGGACATCAGTGAGGTGCGGAAGAAGCTGAAAGAGACGGTCTTGATCAGTCACACCAGTACGGTCGTGCCCTTCTTTTGCGGGATGCTGACCGCCTATTTTGCCTATGAGACCTACGCCAGCAAAGAGACCCCCTTCCTCTCCTTTGCCCTCTTCATCGGTATCGCCATGAGTATTACGGCCTTTCCGGTGTTGGCCCGCATCATTCAGGAGAAGGGATTGACCAAGAGTCATTTAGGTACAATCGCCCTGGCCAGTGCCGCCAATGGCGACATTACCGCCTGGTGTCTGTTGGCTGTTGTCATTGCCATCGCGCAAGCCGGCACGATGTTGAGTGCCATCTTCAATATCCTCTTCTCGATCGGATACATCGCCTTGATGTTTTTAGTGATACGTCCCTTCTTGCGGATGGTGGGCAATATCTATCACAACAAAGAGGTGGTGGACAAGGGACTGGTGGCTTTCATCTTCCTGATTCTGATCATCTCGGCCTACCTGACCGAAATCTTGGGCTTGCATGCTCTGTTCGGTTCGTTCATCGCAGGTGTGGTGATGCCGGCTCATGTCAAATTCCGCAAGATCATGACGGAGAAGGTAGAGGATGTGTCGTTGGCACTCTTCTTGCCGCTTTTCTTCGTCTCTACCGGTCTGCGAACTGAAATCGGACTGTTGGATCAGCCCTCGTTGTGGTGGATGTGTGCCCTGCTGACCTTGGTTGCCATTGTCGGCAAATTTGGCGGAGCCCTCTTCTCGGCCCGTTTCGTGGGCGAAAGTTGGCGGGACAGCCTCTATATGGGTGCCTTGATGAACACCCGCGGATTGATGGAGTTGGTCATTCTGACCATCGGTTATGAGATGCAGATCCTGCCGCCCACCATCTTCGTGATGTTGGTGTTGATGACCTTGGTCACCACCTTCATGACGACTCCCTTGGTCTCTTTCATCGACTTCTGTTTCCATACACGCGAACGGATCCGGGAGACCCGTCAAGCCCAACCGTTGAACGAGGCCTTCAAGGTGTTGCTCTCCTTCGGCCGGGCGGGTAACGGACAGATCATGCTGGATGTCGCGCACCAGATGTTTTCAAAGAGTACCAAAGCGTTGGATGTAACGGCCTTGCACTTGACCGTCGGTGCGGATGTCAATCCGTTGCATACCGACAAGTTCGAGGAGATCAGCTTCGGCCCCATTCTCTACGGAGCCAAGAAGTTGGGGATTCAGATCCATACGCGTTATGAGGTGTCGAACAATGCTGGCCAGGATATTTGCGACATTGTCAATCAAGAGGGATTCGATTTCCTGCTGGTGGGTGCGGCCATCTCGCTCAGTAACCTGCCGGAAGACATGGATGCCGCCCGATACCATGCACATTTCTACAACCGGTGGTTCCGTCGGCTGAAGGCACCCGCTTCGTGGTTCTACCCGGGTGAACTGCTGAAGGACAAGACCAAATTCTTCATCGAGCAGAGCCATTGTCCCGTGGGTGTGTTTGTGAACCGTAATTTCGTGAAGGCCACCCACATTCTGGTCTATGTCGCTTCGAAAGAGGATCGTTTCCTCTTCTCGTATGCGCAAACCTTAGCCAAGGCTACCCACGGAGAGATTACCGTCGCAGCGGAATTGAGTGCTGAATCCTTGGAGCAGCACAACTTCATGCTCATCAGCTACAAGAGCTGGAACCGGGTTTCTGAACAACGTAAAGAGGCACTCCAACGAATGCCCTCTACGTTGATCCTGAGTCATTGACATTACAATACCCCTTTGGTGCTGGGGAGTTCGAAGTGATAGATGTCCCGACGGATGGCCATCTTCAAGGCACGTGCCAAGGCTTTGAAAATACCCTCGGCTTTGTGGTGTTCGTTGGTACCTTCGGCCCGGATGTTCAGATTCATGCGAGCTGCATCACTCAAGCTCTTGAAGAAATGGAGAAACATCTCGGTCGGCACATCGCCAATCTTCTCCCGTTTGAATTCGGCATCCCAAACCAACCAAGGCCGGCCACCGAAGTCCAAAGCCACCTGACAGAGGCAATCGTCCATCGGCAGGCAGAAACCATAGCGTTCGATGCCCCGCTTATCACCCAAGGCTTTCGCCAAGGCTTCGCCCAAGGCAATGGCCGTATCTTCGATGGTATGGTGCTCGTCCACCTCCAGATCACCTTTGACCTGAATGGTCAGATCCATCCCGGAATGCTTGCCGATCTGATCCAACATGTGGTCGAAGAAGCCCAAGCCGGTCGAGATCTGAGTACGGCCTGTTCCGTCCAAATTGAGTTCGATGCGGATATCGGTCTCGCGTGTCGTTCGCACGACCGAAGCGCGACGTTCACCAGCAAAGAGAAATTCAGCCACTTGGTCCCAATCGTCCGTAATCTTGACCGGATGTAGTTCGACCGGATAGTCGGCCAATTCTTCGGCAGCCCCTTCCGGCGAGCGCAACCAGATGCCTTTCGCACCCAAGTTCTTCGCCAATTCCATATCGGTCAGCCGGTCTCCAATCACGAAACTGTTGGCCAAGTCATACGCCTCGGTCAGGTAACGAGTCAACATACCTGTCCGCGGCTTCCGGTTCGGAGATTGCTCCTCCGGAAAAGAGCGGTCGATCAACACCTCATCGAAGGTAATCCCCTCGCCTGCCAAGGTCTGCATCATCAGGTTATGGACCGGCCAAAAGGTATTCTCCGGAAAGGAATCGGTTCCCAGTCCATCCTGGTTCGTCACCATCACCCACTCAAAATCCAGCTGTTTCCGCAGGAAATAGAGGTTGCGCATCACCTTCGGATAGAAGACCAATTTCTCGAAACTGTCCAACTGGTAATCAACCGGCGGCTCGATGACGAGCGTCCCGTCCCGGTCAATGAAGAGTGCCCGCTTTTTCATACGCCTACCTCCTCCAATGCTTGCAACAACAGGGTGTTCTCATCTACCGTACCGACGGTAATCCGCAGACAGCCACGACAGAGCGACACGGAATTGCGATTCCGCACAATGACTCCCTTTTCGACCAAAGCGGCATAGATCTCATTCGCACGACCCACTTCCACCAACAGGAAGTTGGCATCCGACGGATAGACCTTGTACTGGAAGGGTGCGGCTTCGAAGGCCTGACGTAACCGTTCGCGCTCTTCCAACACCTTTTGCCGTTGAGCTTCCATCTGTTCCGGTTTGTTCAACAGAGCCAACGCCTCCCGCTGAGCCGGCAGATTGACGTTGTAGGGGTATTTCACCTTGTTGAAGAGTCCGATAATGGCCGGCGAGGCAAAGGCCATACCCAAACGGAGGGCAGCTCCACCCCAGGCTTTTGACAGAGTCTGCAACACGACCAAGTTCGGATAGTTCTCCAATTCCGGCAAGAACGAGGGTTGGGAGGCAAAATCGATATAGGCTTCATCCACCACCACAATCCCTTCGAAGGTGTGCAACAGGCGCACCATCTCCTCTCGATCGAGACTATTGCCCGTCGGGTTGTTGGGCGAGCAGAGGAAAATCAGTTTGGTCTGGGCATCGGCAGCTGCCAAGAGGGCATCCACATCCAGACTGAAATCGGTTCGTAACAGCACCTTCCGGCAGGCCACATTGTTGATGTCTGCCGCCACCTGATACATGCCGTACGAGGGATCGATGGCTACGATGTTATCGACTCCCGGCTCACAGAAAATACGAAGCAGGAGGTCGATGGCTTCATCACTACCGTTGCCGGTAAAGATGGAGGCTTCGGGTACCCCCTTGACCTCGGCAATGCGAGCTTTCAAGGTGCGTTGCAGGGGATCGGGATACCGGTTGTAGGGCGGATTCCACGGATTCTCATTGGCATCAATGAAGACCGTTGCCGTCCCTTGGAACTCGCTACGGGCCGACGAATAGGGCTGCAGGTTCCAGATATTGGGTCTGACTAATGATTGAAGTGTTTTCATACGTTTGTCATTTTTCAGTGAGACGAATAGTAACGGCCTGCTTGTGGGCATCCAACTGTTCACCGGCCGCCATGGTCTGAATGGTCGGTCCCAAAGATTGAATGCCTTCCCGTGTGATCTCCTGGAAGGTGATCTTCTTGATGAAGCTATCCAGATTCACTCCACTATAGGCCTTGGCATAGCCATTGGTCGGGAGGGTATGGTTCGTGCCGGACGCATAGTCACCTGCACTTTCCGGTGTGTAGGGTCCCAAGAAGACACTGCCTGCATTCTCTACCTGGGCGGCCAGTTCAGCATAGTTCTGTGTCTGAATAATCAGGTGTTCAGGCGCATAGCGATTGGTGAAGGCCATCACCTCCTCCTGATTCTTCAACAGAATGATTCGGCTGTGGGCCAAGGCCTTTTCTGTGATCTCTTTCCGGGGCAACTGCTCCACTTGCCGGGTAATTGCCTCCTGTACGCGTTCGACCAGACGCTCCGAGGTGGTCAGCAGGATGGCCTGACTATCCACCCCATGTTCGGCCTGCGACAGGAAATCAGCAGCAATGAATTCCGGATTGGACTGTTCGTCGCCAATCACCTCAACTTCCGAGGGTCCGGCCGGCATATCGATGGAAACCTCCTTCAGGC
The DNA here is from genome assembly GCA_021531775.1 of Parabacteroides distasonis. Lineage (GTDB taxonomy): Bacteria > Bacteroidota > Bacteroidia > Bacteroidales > Tannerellaceae > Parabacteroides. The sequence continues at coordinate 21,481 of JAFBIU010000010.1, forward strand.
TGACCCATTGCTTGGCAGCCGTCACATACTGGTTGCCCGGTCCGAAAATCTTATATACCTTGGGGATCGATTCCGTGCCGTATGCCATTGAGGCAATGGCTTGAATACCGCCCACCTTGAAGATCTTGCTGACGCCTGCTGTCTGGGCTGCAAAGAGAATGGCCGGGTGCACCTTGCCCTCCTTGTTGGGAGGTGTGCAAAGCACTATCTCACGGCAGCCGGCAATGCGGGCGGGTACTGCCAACATCAATACGGTCGAAAAGAGCGGAGCCGTTCCACCAGGGATGTAGAGTCCCACCTTCTCGATCGGCATGGCCTGTTGCCAGCAGGTGACACCCGGTGTCGTCTCGACCCGTATTCCCTCAAAACGTTGGGCTGCATGAAAGCGTTCGATGTTCTGTTTGGCTGTCCGAATCGCCTCCTTCAACGAAGGAGCTACCGTGGCTTCGGCCTCTTGAATCTCCGCTTCTGAAACCTGCAGTTCCGTTAATTCCACCTGATCGAAACGGGCTTCATAACGTTTCACGGCAGCATCGCCCTCTGTACGTACCTCCTCCAACACGGTACGAACCGTATCAAACAGTTTCGCTACATCCAAGGCAGGCCGTTTCAGCAGGTCTGCCCAGGCTTGTTGCTCAGGATATTTGATGATTTCCATTACAAGATCATTTTTTCAATCGGTAATACCAAAATTCCCTCGGCTCCCAATGCTTTCAGCTTGCCGATGATCTCCCAGAAGTGTTTCTCATCGATGACAGACTGGACAGATACCCAATCGCCATTGGCCAGCGGAGTCACGGTCGGACTCTTCATACCCGGCAACAGTTCGATGATGTCATTCAGTTTATCCTTCGGGGCATTCAGCAAGACATATTTCTTACCTTGGGCCATTTGGATCGCTTCGAAACGGAACAACACCTCATCCAGTACGGCCAACTTCTCTTCCGACAGATTGGTATTGGCAATCAAAAGGGCTTCGCTCTGCATCACGACCTCCACCTCTTTCAGTTGGTTGCTGACCAAGGTACTTCCGGAGCTGACAATGTCGAAGATCGCATCGGCCAAACCAATGCCCGGAGCAATCTCTACCGAACCGGAAATCACATGCAGACCGGCTTTTACGCCCTGTTCGTCAAGATACCGTTGCAGGATGGCGGGATAAGAGGTGGCAATCGTCTTGCCATTGAACCATTGAATGCCATCGTATTCTTCATCTTTGGGAATTGCCAACGAGAGGCGGCAACGGCTGAATCCGAGACGTTTGACCAAACGGGCCTCTTGGCCCTTTTCAACATACTCATTCTCTCCGACAATGCCGACATCAGCCACCCCATTGGCTACCGACTGAGGGATGTCGTCATCCCGCAAGAAAAGTACCTCTACAGGGAATCCCTTGGCTGACAGCAGCAAAATGCGCTTGCCCCGATTCAATTTGATACCTGCTTCTTCAAGAAGCAACATCGTCTCGTCGTAGAGACGACCCTTTGACTGTACTGCAATTCGTAACATGTTGTCCATTCGATTTTATAATTAGTTATCTTCGTTCATGCCATAAAAAAAGAGGCTCACCTGAACGGCAAGCCTCCTTTTTCTATTCTGTAATGCACACATCACACAGCCCACCGAACTACTGTCCGTTGAAACAATGATGATGATGATGTAATGCTATTCTTTCCATTTGTTATCTTTTGACGGGGCAAAGATAGACAATTTCTTAATAACACAACACTTTTCTATCATTTTTTTATCCGCCTATCACAGCTTTAATGCCCTGTTCGGCAAATTGAGCCACGCAACGTTGTTGTACCTCCTCGGTGGGTGTTGCCATCGGGATGCCGTTCGGATTGTAGATCGTGCCCAACTTCTCATGCTTGTTCTTACCGATGTCATGATAAGGCAACAGATTGACAATCTGCGGTTTTTTGGTCAACGAAGCCAAGAATGCAGCTGAACGAGCGATGTTTTCCTCATCTGCATTCACCCCTTCGATCAATGGAATCCGGATGAAAAATTCGGCTCCTAATTCGGCAATCATCCGCAGGTTGGAGAGAATCAGTTCGTTGGGAACCCCACAGAAATGGCGATGCTTCTCCGAATCCATGACCTTCAGATCGACCAGGAAGAGTTCACAGTTGCGCATCACCTCCTGCACACGTTCCGCCGGTGCCAACAGGGTGGTATCGACAGCCCGATGCAGATCCAGTTCTCCACATCGTTTGAGCAGTTCCAACAGCATCTCCGGATGCATCAGGGGTTCTCCACCACAGAAGGTGACTCCACCACCCGAACGGTCCATCACGGCAATCTCCTTCCGGATCTCCTCCATCAGATAATCGACCGAATATTCCGTACCGGACATCTCCAACGCCAAGGTCGGACACTCCTCCACACATTTGCCACACAACACACAACGGCTGTGGTCAGTGACAATTCCATCGCGTGTAAGCGTCAAGGCATGTTCCGGACAGATCTGCACACAACTCTGACACCCGATACATTTTTTCTTCGTATAGAGTTTCTCCTTGTGGTTGGCAATGCCCTCCGGATTATGGCACCAGACACAGCTAAGGGGGCACCCTTTCATGAAAAGGGTGACCCGAATGCCTGGCCCGTCATTGATGCAATAACGCTTAATATCAAAGATCAGGCTCATTGTATCTGCTCGATTTAGAACGATTCATTCTCAGTACGTGAAATGATTTCACCCTGCAAATCCGCGTTCATATCGTTGAAATAGTCGCTATAGCCTGCCATACGAACCAGCAAGTCCTTGTAGTCTTCCGGATTCTTCTGAGCAGCATAGAGGGTAGCTGTATCGACAATGTTGAACTGGATGTGGTGACCACCCATGCCGAAATAGGTACGGATGAGCGAAGCCAACTTCGCAATGTCTTCGTCCTTCTTCAACAGGCTCGGCAAGAAACGGAGGTTCAGCAACGTACCACCACTCTTGACCTGATCCAACTTACCCAATGACTTGATGACAGCCGTCGGTCCGTGGGTGTCGCTACCGTGTGACGGAGAGGTACCATCCGAGATAGAACGTTTCGCAAAACGACCGTTGACAGAGGCTCCCAATACCAGACCGAAATAGACGTGGCACGTAGTTGAAAGCATATTCAGACGGAAGCACGTGCCCTTCGTATTGGGCTTGCCGTCAATTTCAGCTACCAGGTCGTCATAAACCTTCACGGCAATGGAGTCTGCATAGGGATCATCATTACCGAAGAACGGAGTACGGTTCACGATGAACTGACGCAACTTCTCTTCGCCTTCCCAGTTCTTGGCTACAGCCTTCAACAGGGTATCCATTTCAATCTTCTTGTCTTCAAAGACATGTTTCTTCAAAACAGAGAGACAGTCTGTTGTCGTACCCAAACCGGTACACTGGATATAAGTAGAGTGGTAACGGGGTCCGCAGTTGTAATAGTCACGTCCCTTCGCGATACAGTCATCGATGAAGAGAGACAGGAAGGTGGCTGGAGCATACTTGGCGAACATACGGTCGATATAGTTGCTGACACGCATCTTCTGATCTACCACAAAGTGCAATTGTTTCAAGAAAGCATCGTAGAGTTCGTCATAACTCTTGAAATTGCGCGGATCACCTGTCTCCAGACCTACCTTCGTGTTCGTTACCGGATCCATACCGTTGTTCAACGTCACTTCCAAAACTTTCGGAACGTTCAGATAACCGGTCAACAAATAGTCCTCCTTACCGAAGGCTCCCACCTCGATACAACCGCTACAACCGCCTTCACGGGCATCCTGCAAGCTCTTGCCTTGACGCAACAACTCAGCAATGTAAGTATCGGGGTTGAAGACAGAGGGATAACCGTGTCCCTGACGGATCACACGACAACCGGCATGCAAGAAACGATCCGGAGTCACAGTACTGATGTGAATAGAGCAACCCGGCTGTAAGATGTGGAGCTCTTCCAACACTTCAAGCATGATGTAGGAGACTTCGCTTGTACCGTCAGTACCGTCTGCCTTTACACCACCCAAGTTGATATTGGTAAAGTCGTTGTATGTTCCGCTCTCCTTGGCTGTAATACCCACCTTGGGAGGAGCTGTATGGTTGTTTACCTTAATCCAGAAGCAAGAGATCAACTCTTTTGCCTTGTCACGGGTCAATGTACCGTCGGCCAATCCCTTTTCATAGAAGGGAGCCAAGTGCTGATCGAAATGTCCGGGGTTCATGGCATCCCAGCCGTTCAATTCGGTGATGGTACCCAGGTGGACAAACCAATACATCTGGATAGCCTCCCAGAAGTCGCGCGGAGCATGAGCCGGTACCCAACGGCACACTTCAGCAATACGCAACAGTTCGGCTTTACGAACCGGATCTTCACATTCAGCAGCCATCTTTTCAGCCAAGTCAGCATGACGCTCTGCAAACAGGATAGCAGCATCACATGAGATAGCCATACCCTGCAACTCTTCCTGCTTGTCGGTAGCTTCTGGATCATTCAAGAAGTCCAACTTAGCCAACTCCCCTTCGATACGAGCCTTTACATCCAACAGACCGGTCTTATACATCTTGCCGTCCATGGCTGTATGACCCGGTGCACGCTGTTCCATGAACTCGGTAAACAGACCAGCCTCGTAAGCAGCTCGCCATTCATGGGGCACGTGGCCAAAGATACGTTCACGTTGTGTACGGCCTTTCCAGTAGGGAATGACTTCACGTTCGTAGGTGTCGATATCCTCCTGGCTGATGGTATAACGTTGCAATTCGCGTGTATTCAATACATGCAAGTCTTCAACGCTATGGCAGGTCAATTCCGGGAAAGTCGGCACAGCCTTCGGCTTCGGGCCACGTTCACCTACGATCAATTCACCTTCACCAATATAGATTGTCTTTTTCTTGCAGATCTCGTAGAAGTTCATGGCACGTAATACCGGAATCGGATACTTACCATAGTTTTCCTTGTAGAACGCTGTCTCAATCAAGGCGCGTTCGATAGACAAAGAGGGTTCTGCCTCAAAGCTCTCTTTGCGGAGACGCTTGATACGGTCATTCATACCGTTTTCATTTGCAGCCACAGTGGGTGCAAAATTAGATGCACTCTTCGGTGCACGACAACAAGTGCTTGCTTCCATTTTGTTGTACCTATTAAAAGATTATGTAAATTCGATTTTTTGTGCAATAAGGATCAAGGCCGAGTTCCGTGGAGGAATCCCGGAAAGCTAATCTGCTTTTACTGGGCGTAAAATATCAGACAGCTAAATAGTTTTCGATAACCCTTGACGATCATAATTACTATTGCTTCTTTGTAGATGCTGCAAATTTAGCAATTCTCTTGCATTATGCAAATATAATGGCCCTTTTTATGGGTATTTTTTTATTTTGTGGTACTTTTGCAGCCAAGAAACAAATAAAAGAGACGATATGGAACAAAAGAAACGAGTAGCCCTGTTTGATTTTGACGGTGTGATAGCCGATACAGAACCGCTGTATGACCTGTTTTGGAATGATGCAGCACAACGGTATGGATTACCCTATGAGAATTTTGCACAACGTATCAAAGGGACAACCATGCCTTTGATTTTGGCTACCTATTTCCAACAACATACCCCAGCCCAAATCGATCAGCTCTTCGCAGAGATTGCTGCTTTCGAACGTGACATGTCCTTTCCGGAAATTCCGGGTTCCATCGCTTTTCTTCAGGCATTGAAGAGGGCTGGCGTACCCATGGGATTGGTGACCAGTTCGGACGATTCGAAAATGGCACATGCTTTTCGGGCATTACCCATTCGAGATCTGTTCGACACGTTGGTGACAGCAGACCGAATCACAAACGGCAAACCCGATCCCATGTGCTACCTATTGGCTGCCGAAGACTTGCAGGTCAATCCGGCTGATTGCATTGTCTTTGAGGATTCCTTTGCCGGCATCGAAGCGGCCACTCGGGCCGGAATGACCATTGTCGGTATCAGTTCGACCAATCCAGCAGAGGCACTCCGACCTTTAGTGGATCGGGTGATTCCCAATTTCAACGGATTACGGCCGGAAGAGTTGTTCGTTTGAAAAACTGAGCAACAACAGGATGGAGATCGTGATCCAGATTGCAACAACGATGGTCCATTTGTTCTTCCCGGTATAAAGAGAGGCAGGGGCCATCTCTGTTGCTGCAAGGATGATACGTACACGAACACGCACATACAACTGATAGATAACCCAACCCCAAAATAGCCCTACCAAGGCACCAGGGACTATGTCAGATATGAAATGAACACCTAAATAGATGCGCGAATAGGCTGTCATGCACGCCCAAAAAAAGAGCGAAAGCGTCAAGATTCGTTGGCGCATCAGCAAGGACAGGAATAACGAAAAGCCGAACGCATTGGAGGCATGGCTGGACATGAATCCGTACAACCCTCCCCGATAGTTATAGACGGTAATCACCTGCTGCACGAAATCGGGGTGGTGTGTCGGGCGAAAACGGGTAAAGAGCGGTTTGCACAAATGAGAAGCGAATTGGTCGCACAGGGTCACAACCAACACGATGGCCAACAGAATCAGCAGAGTTTCACGCCAAGGTTTTTTATATAATAAGGTAAAGAGGATCAGACATGCCAAGGGCACCCATACCACTTTACTGGAAAAAAGCCACATGAAATGGTCCCAGTAAGGGGTATGGCTACCATTCAACCATAAAAAGGCATCACGCTCGTATGTCAAGATCTCCTCCAACATACCGTTTAAATTTGCTGGATCTCCTTACTGGGCATCCATCCTACATTTCCATCTTCCAACTGGATTTCACTCCATTCACCCAACGTGCTTTTGATAGTTACTTTCGTCCCTTCATGCAAGATGAAGAGATCGGTACCACTCGCATCGGGCGAACTCTTGACCGTCACAGTCGAAGCAAAGACAATGGCATCTGCCCGATGAAGCAACTTGTCCTGCTGGCTATCTGCAAACAGATTGGCGACCAACGAAATCAACAAGAAACATATACCGGCAAAGAAACCGATCTTCTTCAATCGGATCCATTTGGAGAAGAAGAAGAGCACCAGGCAACCGATGAAGAGCACAAAGGAGGCAACTCCCCACTTAGCCCAACCATCGGCCGAATAGACATCTTCCACTGTTCCGATCCAACGCGTCAAAAAGAACTCGCCTATGGGTTCGATCTTGTCAACCGTCTTTTGCCGGGCCACCTGCAGGTTGAAACGGGTATCGGAGTTCCCCGGGTTCAACAAGAGAGCCCGTTCATAATTCAAAATGGCAGGGGCTACCTTGCCTGCCTTGTAATAGGCATTACCCAGATTATAATAGACCATAGCGGACTCACCATACGACTTCAAAACGGATTCGTACAACTCAATCGCTTGCGTATAATCCTCTTTCGCATACGCCTCTTCTGCCTCCTTCAAGGTCGATTCCTGCGCACAGAGCGGAAGGAACCAACCCAGCAACAGCCCTAACAACAGGGTTTTATAGATTGTCATATATTTCATAATTTCCTATTTTTTGATTGTATTCTCCATCTTACCAATGGCATCGACCGTCATCTCATACAACTGTTCCAGTGCATCGGATGCCTGTGAAGGTGCATAACGAGCAAATTCGCAGGTGTTCAGGATATCCATAAACTCCTTCATCAAGGCCGCATCCACACCATATTTCGTCAATTCAGCCTCTACATTGTCTTTGGTCAACGAAGCCAACGGCAAGTTCAACTTGTCACTCAAGTAGCCCCACAGAGCACGCAATACCTCGTCATAAAATTCCTCCTTTTTGTGGGCTTGCATCAACTTACCGGCATTCTTCAACCGTTTAACAGCTGTCTTGTTGGCCTTCTTGGTCCGTACGCGGGCCAAATCAGCATTTTCTTTCGCTTGTTTACGGTAGATGAAGAAAAAGAGGGCAAACAGCAACAAAGGCACTACGTAACACATCACATACTGGAAGGAACCGAAGAACAGATCATCGGCAGCCATGAAATGGGCCTTGCCCATCTTTAGATAACGGATGTCCTTGCCCAAATATTTGACACTTTCCTTCGTACTGAAGTTGGAAACCACAGGAGCAGAAGCATCTCCCTCACTGCCCTTTTCGACATGCAAGGAATAGGGATCGGATGTCAACGTTTTATAGGCACCTGCTTTCGGATCGAAATAGGAGAACGTGACTGCCGGAATTTCGAAATCTCCCGCATAACGAGGAATGGCCATGTATTCGATCGTCTTGGTTCCGCTCACACCCCCAGCCGTTGTCTTGATATTACTCTCTACCTTCGGATCATACACATCAAAATCATTGGGGAACTGCACCTCCGGATTCTTGACCAACTTCAAATTGCCATTACCGGAAATCTGCACATGTACCGTCACAGCATCATTGGTTTTCAGCTGATTGGTACTGATGCTGGATATCATCGAGAAGGTACCGACAGCACCACCAAAAGAGGCCGGTTTACCGGAAGGCAAAGGCTTCACATCAATTGTGACCGCAGGCGACTTCAACTCCTTGTTCACATCTTGATAGGAATCAAAGAAGTCATCAAAAATACTCCGTACTTTCTGTTGCGTCGGTATGCGAACCACGGCATCAAACGTTCCAGAATCGATCGTGATCTTACCCGAACGTTGAGGATAGAGATAGGTCTGTTTTAAGGTCACGACATAATAGTTGCGATCCTTATAATTCTCCATCGTCCATTGCTTCTCTTGCGGCAATTCTACCTCTTGTGCCAAAAAGCCCTCAAACTCCGGAAACTTAGCATTACTCAATCCACAAGGACGAGATGCATACAACTTGAATGTAGCCAAAAAGCCCTCCTGCTCATACACATTCCGGGAGGAGACATCCATCCGAACAAACAAATCATCTTTACCAATACCAGCAGAAGCCGTTGCAGCCTGTGAACGGCTGGTACCCCCCTGATTCGATTTATCGGGCGGAAGCACCTTAATCACCAAGGCATTGGAGGTATAATTAGCACCATTGACTTTGATCGTGGCAGGAGCAATGTTAAACGTACCCTCTTTTTTCGGCATTAAAATATAGGTGTACGTGTTGGTGGTCTCGCTGGTGCTCTTGCCGTTCACCCAACTACTACTGTACGAAGTTGATTGGGAAGGGCCCATCAAGACCTCGAAATCGGGCATCTCCTGCACGCGCAATTCCTTTCCCTCTGCATTGACCGTAAATGACAGACGGAACTGTTCTCCCATCACAACGGCACTCGGTGCTGTTGCTTTGAAGACGATGTCTGCCGCCTGCATCCCCTGTCCGGCTGTCCAAAGAAGGACAAGTAAGAAAATGAGTCTTCTTATCATGATTGTTGCTTTATTGATTACCATTCCTTATCGGTCTTACGACGTTGCTGCTGTTGCATTTGCGCCTTCTTGACCTTTTCCTGTGTATCTTTCTCATCCTGCAAGAATGCATCCAACATCTGCTGGGCATTGTCCTTACTCATCTGCTCATTCGGCTGTTGCTGTTCTTGCGTTTTATCCTGCTTCTGATCATTTTGAGGCTGCTGTTGCGGCTGCTCCTGCTGATCCTTATTTTCGTCCTTGTTCTCCTGCTTGTCATCATTCTGCTGGTTCTCATCCTGATTCTGTTGATCCTGCAACAATTTCTGCGCCAAGGCTAAATTGTAGCGCGTCTCGTCATCTTTCGGATTGAGCCGCAACGACTGCTTGTAGGCCTCTACACTTTTGGCATAATCCTTACTCTGCATACAGATATTTCCCAAATTGTGATAAACATGGGCCAAACGTTGAGTTCCTTCGGGTGTCTCGATCATCTTCTCACCCTGACCAGCCACCAGCTGATACTGTTCAGCTGCCTCAGGAAATTTTTTCTGCTTGTAAAGTGCGTTACCCAAATTGTAGGTTCCTTCCACCGAACGCGGATTGACCTCCAAACTTTTACGATATGCAATCTCCGATTCGGTAAATTTTTCCTCTTCATAGAGCTCATTGCCCTCACGTACATGTTTCCGTTCCGCTTTTTGAGCGAACAGCCCCCCTGCTTGAACGAGCAGGACAAGTGTTATGATTAAGATTCTTTGCATCACATCAGTTTTTAAGAGAATAATTTAATCTTCCGGAAAATCCGGTTTTTCCGATCCAGAATCAGATATTCGACAATTATCAGGACCAATGCAATCCAAGCAAACACTTGAAACTGCTCGTCATATTCTGAATAGACCTTACTGTCCAATTCTGACTTGTTCATCTTGTCGATCTCTTTCTGAAGAGCCTTCAGTGCAGCATTCGAATTATCGGCCCGTACATACATACCATCACCCGAAGCGGCAATCTCCTGACACATCTGCTCACTGAGCTTCGTAATCACCACATTGCCCTCCTTATCTTTCATGTAGTTATTACTTCCCGGAATAGGAATAGGCGCACCTTTCGGATCTCCCATACCGACAATATTCACATGAATACCCTTTTCTGCAGCAGCCTTGGCAGCTCCTGCCGCATCGTCCTCGTGGTTTTCACCATCCGTAATCAGGATGATAGCCTTATCTGACGTTTCACTCGGAGTAAACGAACGTACAGCCAGATTGATAGCCGCACCGATGGCTGTACCCTGAGTTGAAACCATGGAAGGGTTGATGGAGGATAGGAACATCTTGGCTGAAATATAGTCGGAAGTAATCGGTAATTGCGTAAAGGCATCTCCGGCAAAGACAATCAATCCCACCTTATCATTGGTAAAGCCGTCAGTCAATTTACCCAACATCTGCTTGGCTTTCTCCAATCGATTCGGAGCCACATCTTCTGCAAGCATGGAATTGGAGACATCCAAACACACCATGATCTCAATACCTTGCCGCTTGACAGTCTCCAGTTTAGATCCAAATTGCGGACCCGCAACCACCACAATCAGCATTGCTATGGCAGCCAAAAGGAACCCGAATTTCAAATGCTGCCGTTTAGGCGAACGATCAGGCATCAACGCCCTCAGCAACGAAGGATTACCATAACGTTTAATGGCACGTCGCTTCCAAATCAGAGCGTAGATGTAAAAGAGCACCAACGCTGGCAGTATCAGAAACAAATATAAAAACTCCGGATGTGCAAATCGAAACATAATTCTTCTGTTTTTAAGGTATATTTCTCAACAACGTATTCTTCAACAAAACCTCCACCAGCAACAGGAGCAATACAAGCAAGGCCCATTGCATGTACTCTTCTTGTTTCTTGCTGAATTCCTGCACACTGATTTTCGTCTTCTCCATCTGATCAATCTCCTCATAAATGGCCTTCAAGCTGGCATTGTCCGTAGCTCGGAAATACTGGCCTCCTGTAGTTGCTGCAATCTGCTTCAACGTAGGCTCGTCAATTTCTACAGGCACATTCTGGTATTGAATGCCAAAAGCCGTCTGGAAAGGATAAGGTGCTTCACCTTGTGTTCCAACACCGATTGTATAAACACGCACGCCAAATGTCTTGGCAATTTCCGATGCTGTGACCGGTGCAATTTCACCGGCATTGTTGACACCATCCGTCAACAGGATGATCACTTTCGATTTGGCTTGACTGTCCTTGATACGGCTAACGGCATTGGCCAGTCCCAAACCAATGGAGGTTCCATCCTGAATGATGCCCGGCTGAATGTCCTTGAACAGGTTCAGCAGCACGGTATGGTCAGTTGTCAACGGGCATTGGGTGAAACTCTCGGCAGCAAATACAACCAAGCCGATATTGTCATTCTGACGACCATTAATAAAAGAGGCTGCCACATCTTTCGCTGCCTCCAATCGGTTCGGCTTCAAGTCCTGTGCCAACATACTGCTGGAAATATCCATTGCCAACATGATGTCAATACCCTCTGTCGAAGAGTTCTGCCAGCTGTTGGTCGATTGCGGTCGAGCTAATACCACGATCAACAAGGCGATCAACACCATCCGCAGCAGAAAAGGCACATGACGCAAATAGATTTTCCATGACCGAGCTTCGGGCAACTGGAAAACCTCCGACGAGGAGACCTGCATCGAGGCCTGACTCTTACTCAACTTATAAATATACCATCCGATCAACGGGATGAGTAACAATAATAAATATAAATAGGTAGGATTCGCAAAAACCATCTTATTCCTCTTTTATAGTCGTACTTTGTGTGTCTGCTTGCATTGTCTCGACCTTTTTCGTGCCGTTCACAAAAGCGTATGCATTCGACAAGCTTAAATCATTCTCATCAGGCAGCGGATGCCACTTGGCAAACTTCACAAAATCGGACAATTCCATAATCTGTTTCACCCGATCGATCACGGGAAGAGCCTCTTCCTGCGACTGCAATGCCTCCAAGATCTCTCCGGAAGTCATCTCCATCGCATTCACGCCAAAACGATCGACGATGTAACGACGTAATGTCTCTGTGATGAGCGTATAATATTCCTTGTTACGTCCTTGTTGCCAAATTTTCTGAGCTTTGATTTCATCCAATTCTTTGATGGCTTGTTCGTAAGGAGGTAACTTGGGTTCTTCTTTCTTGAACGGGACCAATGAACGTTGACTCCGTATCCGCTTCACAACATACACCAAGAGGGCAATGAGCAAAATGGCCAACAGCACCCCAAAGATGATTGGATAATAATCTGCCAACACAAATGGGGGCTTCCACACCGTTTTGATGTCATTAAACTCTTCCGGCTTATCCACATTGACGGGTATCGTAGAGACCTTCAAAGCCAATTGTTCCGAATAGACTGTATCAACCCCATCAATTACCTTCAAAGGCGGCAACAAATAAAGAGACGAATCGAATGAGGTCAGCAACAGATCCTGTTTGATCAACATCCGATCATTCTCAATCATCGTCGTATCCCGTTTGGAAAGATTCAGCACCTCGACTCCCTGCATCAAAGTATCATTGGGAATCACTATCTGAACCGATTTATCCTTGTCAGTGGTTACTGTAACATGCAATGCTGTCTGTTCGCCAATCAAGATTGCCGCTGAATCGATCTTTACATCAATCAACGTTTTCTGGGCAGAGAGGTTCATTGTTCCCCATACAACCCAAAGAGTCATCAGCCAAATCCAACTTTGCTTTATTCCTAATTTCATGCAACAACCTTTCAATTACGTTTGTCAAATAGGGCAATCAATGCCTTCACATAATCATCATCTGTCAACACTGTGACCGAATCGACGCGACATTTTTTGAACGAATCGTTCATTTCCGTCTGACGACGCTCCCACCATTCCTGATAAGCCTTACGAACGCGTGCCGACGACGTATCAATCCATTGCTCTACATCCGTCTCCGCATCCTTGATCTTCATCAAACCTACCGAAGGTAATTCTGCCTCTCTCCTATCGTACACCTGAATAGCAACCACATCGTGCTTTCGATTGGCAATCGTCAAAGGATCTTTAAAACTACCTTTATTGATAAAGTCTGAAATCAAGAAAGCTGTACAACGTTTCTTCAATGCATTGGTCAGATACTTCAATGCCAATCCGATATCGGTTTTCTTGGCTTCCGGCTGGAAATCGATCAGTTCACGGATAACGTACAAAATATGCTTCTTACCCTTCTGGGGTGGAATAAACTTCTCAATCTTGTCCGAGAAGAAGATCACTCCGATCTTATCGTTGTTCTGGATAGCCGAGAAAGCCAAAGTAGCTGCTATCTCTGTGATTACCTCACGTTTCATCACATTGACCGTTCCAAAATCACGACTGCCTGAGACGTCAATCAGCAACATAACCGTCAGTTCCCGTTCCTCTTCAAAGACCTTGACATACGGACGGACATAACGAGCTGTGACGTTCCAGTCTATGTCACGAATATCGTCGCCATATTGATATTCACGCACTTCGCTAAAAGCCATACCTCTACCTTTGAATGCAGAGTGATATTGCCCTGCAAATATATTCTTGGAGAGTCCGCGCGTCTTGATTTCAATCTGACGAACCTTCTTCAACAGTTCATTTGTCTCCATACCCATTATCCTTTCTCCATGGATAAAGGTGCTCTACATTAGGGCACCTCTACTTTGTTCAAAATTTCACTGATTACCTCTTCCGAAGTCAGGTTATTGGCTTCAGCCTCGTAGCTCAGACCAATACGGTGGCGCATCACATCATGACACACTGCTCGGATATCTTCCGGAATCACATAACCACGACGCTTAATGAACGCGTATGCTCTGGCTGCCAAAGCCAAACTGATAGAAGCACGAGGTGACGCTCCGAAAGAGATCATGTTGGCCAAATGGGCTAAACCATGTTCCTGCGGGAAACGGGTGGCAAAGACAATGTCCACAATGTAACGCTCGATCTTCTCATCCAAATAGACCTCACGGACCACTTTACGGGCATCCAAAATTTCCTCTTTCGTCAGAATGGGCTTAATGTCTGGTTTGACACCTGAAATGTTCTGACGGATAATCAGTTTTTCTTCTTCCTTCTTCGGATAATTGATGATTACCTTCAACATGAAACGATCGACTTGGGCTTCGGGCAACGGATAGGTTCCCTCCTGCTCGATCGGGTTTTGAGTTGCCATTACCAAGAAAGGTTGAGGTAACTTGTAGGTATGCTCACTGATCGTCACCTGACGTTCCTGCATGGCCTCCAACAAAGCACTTTGCACTTTCGCCGGGGCACGGTTAATTTCATCCGCCAATACAAAATTGGCAAAAATAGGTCCCTGTTTTACTTGAAACTCCTCGCTCTTTTGGCTGTAAATCATTGTACCGATCACATCGGCAGGAAGCAAGTCGGGAGTAAATTGAATTCGACTATACTTGGCATCTATTAATGAAGCCAATGTTTTAATAGCCAATGTTTTGGCCAATCCCGGGACACCTTCCAACAAAATATGACCGTCTGAAAGCAAACCGATTAGCAAAGATTCTACCAAATGTTTTTGTCCGATAATCACTTGATCCATGCCCATAGTGATCATGTTCACAAATGAACTTTTGCTTTCAATTCGTTCATTCAACTCACGAATATCCACTGTCTGACTCATATCAATTTATTTAATTTGTTCGTTTTTGCTTGTTGTCAATCCTTCTTATATCATTCATTCAATGGCTATCATTTAGCCAGCGCAAAATTAGAAATGTTAAATGGGTACGCTCAACTTTCGCAGTTAAATAATACTAACCTTGTATGAGACATGCAAAAATCAATCGATTTGACTCAGAATCTCTGTTTGTTTTTGCGTAGCTTCTCGAATACTACCTGCATTTTGTGCGTCTATACCATACAGTTGAGGTGCCGGAATGGCTATGTCTGTTCCGATAGGAATATTGTTAGGATCTTTAATATGGTCCTTGTTATGCTCATACAGATATACCCAAAAGATTTTATGGCCATAATAGGTCAGCGCAATGGTTGTCAACCGATCACCCAACGCAATTTGGACATGTGCCAATACAGAATCTGCAGCAACGGCTATCTCACCCGACTGCTGAACAAGCGAATCTGCAGACAACGTATCCAGTTCTGTCGAAATGGTCTGATCCGACTCTTCTGGTTCAGCCGGAAACTCTATAGATTCTGACAACATCGAGTCGATCGGCTGTGGAACCGATTGATGAAGTGAATCTTTCTCTTGCCCCAAATCCTTTGTTTGTATCTGCCTGTAAAACAGCCAACATCCTATGCCCCCTACAACCAGCAATGATAGCAACATCCATCGTATCCATGACCACCGTCGGGTAGATCTTTCAGTTGGCGACTCCTGCTGTTCCTGAGGCATCGTTTCAGGAGTCTCCAAAGTATCTGCTGCCGGTGTTTCCTGGATCATTTCAGGAGCTGTCGGAGCAATAGATGAAGCTGTCCCGTTTTCGGATGTTTCGGGAGCAGATGTAACGGGGACCTCCAACTGATCGGACTGATCAGGAACAGCCTGCATCTCTTGTCTGCCGGACACAGGTAATTCTTCCACGGAAGCCTCATCGGATTCTGCAGTTTCATCCTCTTCTGTCTCTTGCAAATCAGGAAAATCAACTTGCTTGTTTAACTCCGTCACTTCAAAAAAGGAGAAAGGCTTGTTGACACGATCTTTAATCTCCTTGTCTGGCACAAAGGTAAACTTATAATGCGCAGGAATGACAAAGCGCTCACCTGTTTGGACACGCACACTTTCACGAGCCTCTACCTGCACCAATTTAAACGTTCCAATACCTTTGACTTTCACTATTTTATCTTCAAACAGCTTTCGAGTAACCAAAACGATCAATGTCCGAAGAAACAACTCCGTATCCCGCTTGTTTTTAGAAGTTGCAGTTGCCAGCAATGAGGCCAGATCAGTTATGGACAAACGATTATTCATGGGTCGTATCCTCCTTCAATTGATTCTTGATCCATACGCCAGGTCGAAAAACAGGGACTAATTTAGGTGGAACCAGATAACGTTTACGAGTCGTTGGATTGATCGTAATCCGTTCAGTCTTGCGTTTTACTTCAAACTGTCCGAATCCTGTTAAACTGATGGCATCATTTTCCACCAGTTTGGAACCCACGATTTGACTCATGGCAGAGAGCATTTCTGTCACATCCTTCGCTGTCCAATTAAGCTGCTTGGATAACTCTGTAATCAGTTCTTTACTATTCATGGCTATCGTTTGTTTATCATTCCTTATTTCACCAGACTCAGGACTTTTCCGTATAATTCAAAAGGCTGAGCCTCTTCTATCTGTACGTGATAAAATTGTCCTACCTCCAACGGTTCGGTCTTGGAAATCAACACTTCCGGATCTACATCCGGCGAATCAAATTCCGTACGACCTACATAGTAGTCTTCCTCTTCCCGATCTAAGATTATCCGGAAAGTCCGGCCCACTTTTTCTGTTTGAATGGCCGAAGATATTCGCTCTTGAATCCGCATCAGTCCATCCAAACGTTCCTGTTTAACCTCCTCGGGCACATTATCCTCATAATGTTGATAAGCATACGTTCCTGTTTCATGGCTGTAGGCAAATGCTCCCATCCGTTCAAAACGAGCTTGCCGAACAAAGGACAACAATTCTGCATAATCCTCTTCTGTCTCGTCCGGATGACCTACCATCAAGGTTGTACGCAAATGAATACCTGGAACTTCTTCCCGAATTCTTTGCAACAAGGCATACGTTTCATCCTTCGTGATGTGACGACGCATCTGCTGTAACATATGGTCACTGATATGCTGCAAAGCAATGTCCAAGTATTTGCACACATTCTCCCGTTCGCGCATGACACGTAACAAATCCATCGGGAACTGAGAAGGATAACCATAGTGGAGGCGAATCCATTCTACTCCCGGTATATCTGAAATGCGTTCAACCAACTCCGGTAGTGCCAATCGCTTATACAAGTCATGTCCATAGTAGGTCAGATCCTGCGCAATTACCTGAAACTCTTTGACACCTTGGCGAACCAACTGACGTACCTCCTGTTCGATTTCTTCCATCGGACGCGATTGGTATCGACCAGTAATAATTGGAATGGAACAGTAAGAACAGGTCCGGTTACATCCCTCTGCTATCTTCAAATAGGCATAATGCTTGGGAGTAGTCAACAGCCGATCATTTGACAAGTCTTGATGATAGGATTTACCGATATCTGCAAGCAATTCTTTCCAGTTGAACTTTCCGTAGAAATGATCGACCTCTGGCAATTCATTCTGCAAATCGTGCAAGAAACGTTCCGACAGACAGCCCATTACAAAAAGCTTACCTATACGACCCTTCTTTTTGGCTGCTCCCAGATTCAGAATCATATCGATCGACTCGGCTTGAGCATCCCCTATGAAACCACATGTATTGACCACAACAATCTCTCCATTGACTTTCTCAGGATCGTGTTCTACCACATAGCCATTCGCCTGGAACTGACGCATCAATTGTTCGGAATCGACCAGATTCTTAGAGCAACCTAACGTAATAATATCAACTTTATTCCTTCTCATGCTTATTCCCCGAACAATGAATTGACAAACTCGCGTTTACGGAATACCTGCAGATCCTCCATACCTTCTCCTAAACCAATATATTTCACTGGAATATGGAAATGATCCGAGATACCTATCACAACACCTCCCTTGGCTGTTCCGTCCAGCTTGGTCACAGCCAATGCATTTACCTCTGTTGCTGCTGTAAACTGTTTTGCCTGTTCAAATGCGTTCTGTCCCGTCGATCCGTCCAGCACCAACAGGATCTCGTGAGGTGCATCGGGAATGACCTTCCGCATAACATTCTTAATCTTGGTCAACTCATTCATGAGATTGATTTTATTATGCAAACGGCCAGCGGTATCGATGATAACCACATCAGCACCACTCGCTTTTGCCGAACTCAAGGTATCGAAAGCTACAGAAGCAGGATCAGAACCCATCTTTTGTTTGACAATCTGCACACCTACCCGTTCACTCCAGATGACAAGCTGTTCGACTGCTGCTGCACGGAACGTATCTGCAGCACCTAAACAAACCTGTTTGCCGGCCTTCTTAAACTGATAAGCCAACTTACCGATCGTCGTAGTTTTACCAACACCGTTCACGCCAACTACCATAATAACATAGGGTTTCTTGTCCGCAGGCAAGGAGAATCCATCTCCATCCTCCGTATTGTTTTCAGTCAACAGTGTAGCAATTTCATCGCGAAGCAGGTGCGTCAGCTCATTTGTCGTCACATACTTGTCACGGGCAACACGTTTTTCGATGCGTTCGATAATCTTTAATGTAGTATCTACACCTACATCCGACGTAATCAACACCTCTTCCAAGTTGTCGAGCACTTCATCATCAACCTTACTTTTCCCTGCAACTGCTCGGGCAATTTTGGTAAATACGCTTTCCTTCGTCTTTGTCAAACCTTTATCCAAGGTTTCTTTCTTTTCTTTACTGAAAAAGCTAAATATTCCCATATCTGCATGCTTTTATTTATTCATCTTACAATCTCAAATACAGAATGACGTCTTTGTTGTCAACTCATTCTGTGCTTATAGTCCTCGTAGCCAAACTCCCGATAGAGCACCAGTTTGTCGTCTTGACTCCACAAGGCAATGGCCGGGTGCGGTATTCCATTAAACATCGTCGTTTTCACGATAGTATAATGAATCATGTCTTCAAAAATCAGTCTATCCCCTACTTGAAGTGGCTGATCAAACGACCAATCACCCATGAAATCACCACTTAGGCAACTGTTTCCACCTATGCGATAGGTCGGTTTTCCTTCAACTGGATCCGTTGCATTCCGAATTACCGGCTTGTAGGGCATTTCCAGACAATCTGGCATGTGACACGTAAATGACGCATCCATAATGGCTGTCTGAATACCATGATTCTCTACAATATCGACTACGGTCGTCAGTAAGAATCCCGTCTGCCATCCAAAAGCACTTCCCGGCTCCATGATCAACTCCAGATTTGGATGACGCTGTTTGAATGCCTGCAATACATGTACGAGATGATCCACATCATAGCCTTTACGGGTCATCAAATGTCCACCTCCCATATTTAACCATTTAATATGGGGCAAGAAACGTCCAAAGCGCTCTTCCACAACAGTCAGCGTCTTTTCTAAATCGTAAGAAGTCGATTCACACAACGTATGGAAATGCAACCCTTCAATACCTTCGGGCAACCTGTCGCCCAATAAATCACTGATCACACCCATGCGAGAACCCGGTGCACAGGGATTGTACAAATCCGTACCCACCTCCGAATATTCGGGATTGATGCGCAATCCACATGAAACACGGCAACCATCCGCCTTTACGGCCGGATAGAAACGGGCAAACTGTGTCAACGAATTGAAAGTAACATGGCTACTATAACGCAAAATGTCCGGAAAATCAGCTTCTGTATAAGCAGGTGAATAAGTATGTGCCAAATTACCCAACTCCTCATAAGCTAAACGAGCCTCATATTTGGAACTGGCCGTCGAATAGCCGATATACTCCCGAATAATCGGGAAAGACTTCCAAATAGCAAAAGCCTTAAAGGCGAGAATTATATTCACGCCTGCCCGTTCCTTGACACTACGAATTAACGCCAAGTTGTTTCTCAATAATTTCTCCTCCATCACGTAACAAGGGGATGGAATCTGCTGGATGTCGATCATTTTGCTAAATTATCTTATTATATAATGCAATGTGCAAAGATAAGGAATTTTACGAATCCAATAGCGTTAGACGCGCAAACTTTGCTAACAATTGTTTTTGTCCAACCATAGAAAAAGCTACTGTTATTTTCAGATTGCCTCCTTCACCCTCCATAGCTAAGACCTTACCCTCGCCAAAACGTTCGTGACGGACACGCGACCCTATCTGAAACCCTCCGGTATTGGGAAGAGAATTTGTTACGGGTTTGGCACTTGCATTGCTCCGCGATTCAACACCAGATCGAACGAAAGGCGTCTTCGAAGTCTCTTCCGGTGTCAACCGAGTCAGATGGGAAGGCACCACCTGCCGCAGTGGCGAGCGAAAAGCAGGTTCGGACGTTGCTGTCGGTGCAGAATAGCTGCCCATGGCTGATGAACCTCCATTATTTCCTACTGTTGAAGGAATTGCCAAATAATCTCGATCAATATCCTTCAAAAAACGACTGGGAGCACAAAAGTCAGTCTTTCCATTCCGATAACGGCTCTTTGCATAACTCAATACACAATTCTCCTCAGCGCGTGTAATGGCCACATAAAACAGTCTTCGTTCCTCTTCTACTGACTTCGGATCGTCTTTGGACATAGCTGAAGGGAACAGGTCCTCTTCCATACCAACGACAAACACATTCTTAAATTCCAAACCTTTGGCCGCATGAACTGTCATCATCGTTACGCAGTCATTCGAACTCTGTTGATCTTGATCCGTAAGCAGAGCCACTTCCGACAAAAAGTCAGCCAAAGATGGATGTTCGCTACCCTCTTCACGTTGCGTCTCGCAAAACTCAGCCACACCATTGAGTAACTCCTGCAAATTTTCCTGACGACTGACACTCTCTAACGTACGGTCTTCAACAACAGCGGCCAATAAACCACTCTCTTTGATGATACGAGATGCCACCTCGTCAGCGGGTAACTGCTGACTACAGGAAATAAACCCCTCGATCAGTTCACGAAAAGCACTCAGTTTTTTCAAAGTTCCACTGTTGATCTGTAGTCCATGTTCTAAGGGAGCCTGTAGCACTTTCCACAAACTAACCTCCTCTTGTGTGGCTGCCGCCACTACCTTGTTCACAGTAGTATCTCCTATACCACGAGTGGGATAATTGATGATACGCTTGAGAGCCTCCTCATCGTGAGGATTCACAACTACCCGGAAGTAAGAAATGACATCTTTCACCTCTTTCCGCTGGTAAAAAGACAGTCCCCCATAAACCCGATAGGGAATTCCCCGTTTACGCAACGCTTCTTCCAAGACACGAGATTGAGCATTCGTACGATACAAAATGGCACAATCGGCATACTGATAACCACTACGTCGCATATCACCGATACGGGATGCTACAATATACGCCTCTTCGAAATCAGAATAGGAGGAATAGATCGGCAATGGATGTCCCTCCTCCTGTTCCGAATAGACCCGCTTCTCGATCTGCCAACGATTCTTGTGGATCAAGCTATTAGCTGCATTGACAATCATCTGGGTAGATCGGTAATTACGCTCCAACTTGAATACCTGACAATTCGTGTAAATATTTTTAAACTTCAGAATATTATCAATGTCTGCCCCCCGAAATGAATAGATACTTTGAGCATCATCACCTACCACACAAATATTGCCTCCTGCTTCACACAATTGCTGGACAATCTGATGCTGGGCATAATTAGTATCCTGATACTCATCTACCAGTACATATTGGAACAAATCCCGATAGTGCATCAACACTTCCGGATGGTCGTGGAAAAGACGATAGGTTTGCAACAGCAAATCATCAAAGTCCATGGCACCAGCCTGTACACAACGACTGTGATAACGGGTGTAAATATCCCGGATCAGCGGCATTTTGGAGGAAAGATCATATTCCTGAGATTCCCGATCAGATGCATAACCAACTGCGGTCAATAATGCATTCTTCGCTCGAGAAATCCGGCTCTGAACTACACCCGGCCGATAGACCTTATCGTCCAGTTGCATCTCTTTGATGATGGATTTCAGCAAATTTTTCGAATCTGCCGCATCGTAAATGGTAAAATTAGAAGGATAACCAATATAGGCAGCCTCCTTACGCAAAATACGCGAGAAGATCGAATGAAACGTTCCCATCCAAAGATAGCGAGCTGATTCCTCTCCGACCACACGTGCCACACGCTCCTTCATTTCCCGTGCAGCCTTATTGGTAAAGGTTAATGCCAAAATCCGGTAAGGTTTCATTCCCTGTTGCAACAGATAAGCCACCTTATAGGTCAACACACGTGTCTTACCAGAACCGGCACCGGCAATCACCAGTTCCGGTCCGTCCGTATAGACAACAGCTTCGCGCTGGGCTTCATTAAGTTGATCTAAATAGTCCAAATCTTCCATTATCGTACCATGCGACTTAATAGACGACGAACCTCTTCCAACGGCAACTGACGACGATACGCATAATCCTGTAATTGCTCCTGATCAATCGACCCTACCATGAAATAAGAGGAATCTTGATGTGCCAAATAAAGTCCACTAACAGCTGCAGTCGGAGTCATGGCTCCATTCTCCGTCAATCCAATTCCGATCTGCGAGAAGTCCAACAAACGATCCAGTGTAAAATTCAAACACTGATCCGGCAATGAAGGATAGCCCACAGCAGGGCGGATTCCCTGATACTTCACCCGGAACAGATCGGCCAATGACAACTGTTCATCTGGCACATAACCCCAAAACTGTTTCCGAACCTGTTCATGCAAATATTCAGCTGTTGCTTCAGCCAACCGGTCAGTCAATGTCTGCAACAACATCGCTCGATAGGTATCCCCTTCTGCCTCAAAAGATGCATGCAGAGATTCCGCACCAGCTCCACCTGTTACGGCAAATGCTCCTACATAGTCCGTACGGCCACATGATTGGGGCATTACATAATCCGCCAATGACTTATAAGTATTATCCTCCCGTTTCACCTGCTGACGCAATACTGGCAAAGCGACCTGATCCATCCAAATCGTATCTGCTTCACTATAAGCAGGGAAGAATCCATAAACAGCACGACAATAATCAACTCGTTGCTCTACCAGCTGGGCCAACAATTCTTTTGCATCTTGATATAGATGAATAGCTTCTTCAGCCTTTTCCCGTTCTGCACCCGTAAAACCGGCCAGCCAAGAAGAGCGACAACCCTCGCAATCATGAAGTTGCGTAAGTTCGGCAAAACGTCCATTCAACTTCCAAGCCGTAAAGAAGAAAGTCCAATGTATATAGGGAATAATTGTTTCCAATGGAATGTGCGACAACACCTGTACACCTGTCTGATTCGGAACGACGGGCTGGTATGTAGCCCAATCTATCTGTGGAGCATGTGTCCGAGCTTCAGCCAACGGAACCAATACCTCCTGTTTTTGATTGAACGACTGACGCAACGACTCCTGTTCCTCCTGCAATTGGGTGACATACGAATCGTGCGTCTCTGGATTCAACAGTTTGGCCGCTATCAATGGATTTTGCGAAGCATCCAGCACATGAATTACGGGTCCCTGGTAATGAGGCGCGATCTTCACAGCTGTATGCAACTTAGACGTTGTAGCACCTCCTACCATGATCGGAATCTGTAACCCGGCTTGTTTCATGGCCTCGGCAACATGCGCCATCTCTTCCAGTGAAGGTGTGATCAATCCAGAAAGGCAAACCACATCCGGTTTCTCCTCCAAAGCTCGTTTCACAATCACTTCTGCTGGCACCATAACTCCCAAATCAATCACTTCGTAATTGTTGCAAGCCAACACAATTGATACAATATTCTTACCAATATCGTGCACATCCCCCTTAACCGTAGCAAACAAGACCTTACCCGCTTTGACTGCACCCGACTGCTGTTGTTCTGCCTCAATTGCTGGTTGTAATATAGCCACAGCCTTCTTCATTGTACGAGCCGTCTTAACCACCTGCGGCAAAAACATTTTACCCGATCCAAACAGATCACCTACCCGGTTCATACCATTCATCAATGGGCCGTCGATGATCTCAACAGCATGTGCATAGTGTTGCAAAGCTTCCTGCAAATCCACTTCCAAATAGTCTGGCAGACCTTTTATCAACGCATATTCCAACCGCTCCGTCAATGACAAATCACGCCAAGCCTCATGTTTTTCAGCCGTTGTTCCCTGAGCCTCCTGATGCAACTGCTGTGCATAAGCAATCAACTCTTCGGTTGCCTCCGGCCGACGATTCAGGATCACATCCTCCAACAACGTACGGAAAGCTGGTTCAATCTCTTCATAGGTAACAGAGGAAGAAGGATTAACAATCCCCATATCCATACCTTTGGCAATCGCATGATACAAGAATACAGCATGCATAGCTTCACGTACATAATTATTGCCGCGGAATGAAAACGACAGGTTACTAACACCTCCACTTACCTTGGCACCCGGCAAATGCTGTTTGATCCACTCCGTTGCACGAATAAAAGCCAATCCATAACCATTATGTTCCTCAATTCCCGTGGCAATTGCCAAAACATTGGGATCGAAGATGATGTCATTCGGATCAAACCCAATTTGTTCGGTCAGCAAACGATAAGCACGTTCGCAAATAGCAATCTTCCGATCGAATGTATCCGCCTGTCCTGTTTCATCGAAAGCCATGACAACCACTGCAGCTCCTAATTGACGAATCCGTCGAGCATGGTGCAAAAATAGCTCTTCGCCCTCTTTTAACGAAATCGAATTGACGATGCTTTTACCCTGTACACACATCAAACCTTGTTCGATCACTTCCCATTTAGAAGAATCTATCATCACTGGAACACGTGCTATATCGGGTTCAGAAGCGATCAGATTAAGGAAATTCTTCATTTCGGAGACAGCATCTAACATACCGTCATCCATATTGATATCAATCACTTGCGCTCCATCTTCAACCTGTTTACGAGCAATGTGCAACGCCTCTTCATAATTCTTTTCCTTGATCAAACGCAAGAACTTACGTGAACCAGCCACATTACAACGTTCTCCCACATTGACAAAATTATTTTCAGGACGAATCTCTAAGCGTTCCAAACCAGAAAGGCTCAAACAATCCGTCTTAGCAACCGGTTGATGCGGTTTCTTTCCTTTTACCAAATCCGGGAATAAAGCGATATGAGCAGGAGTCGTTCCACAACACCCTCCCAACACATTGACCAATCCCTCCTCCACAAAAGGACGAACGTGTTCAAGCATTGTTTCCGGTGTTTCATCGTATGCACCAAATGTATTAGGCAATCCAGCATTCGGATAAGCACTAATGTAAAAGGGAGCGATACGGGCCAATTCTGCCAGATAAGGCTTCATGTCAGCTGCCCCAAATGAGCAATTCAAACCAATGCTAACAAGAGGAAAATGCTGAATCGAAGTCACGAAAGCAGCCAAGGTCTGCCCCGAGAAAGTTCGACCGCCTTGAGCAGACAATGTCAATGAAAGCATGATAGGTAAATCCAGATGTTGCGCTTCCAACAGGGCTGTTGCGGCTTCCAATCCAGCTTTGACATTGAGCGTGTCAAACGTGGTTTCAAAGAGAATAATGTCAACACCTCCATCAATCAGCGCTTGCACTTGTTCACGATACGCCCGATACAGATCCTGATAGGTTACAGCCCGATAAGCCGGATCATTCACATCCGGACTCATGGATGCAGTTTTATTCGTTGGTCCACAAGAACCCGCTACAAAAATCAAGCGGTCCGGATGAGCCGCCATGAAACGATCGGCCTCCTCTCGTGCCAAGCGAGCTGCCGACAAGTTCATTTCACGTACATAATCCACCATTCCATAATCCTCCATAGAAATGGCATTGGCATTGAAAGTGTTCGTGGCAAAAATATCTGCTCCAGCCTCCATATATTGACGATGGATCGATCGAATTACATGAGGTTGAGTAATATTCAAAAGATCATTATTACCTTTCAACTGACCGGGAAAATCTTTAAAGCGATCTCCCCGATAATCTGATTCTGTCAATCGGAAGCCCTGAATCATCGTACCCAAACCCCCATCCAACACTAAAACACGCTCCTTCAGTTGCTGAAGGAATAATTCTTTCTTGCTCATCTCGTAGTATTGTATTTATCAATATAGAATGCCTTGATTAGTGCTTAAAGGCGCGGTCCATTTCTCGTTTGTCGTCACGTTCTTTTATGGAGTCACGTTTATCATATTCCTTTTTACCTTTGGCTATGGCTACAATCACCTTGGCCAACCCCTTTTCATTAATGAAAAGACGAGTGGGTACAATGGTGAAACCATTGTTTCGTGAAGCCGTCTCCAGTTTACGTATTTCTTTCCGCGTCAACAACAACTTCCGGTCCCGCCGAGCTATATGATTGTTATACGTTCCATAGAAATACTCTGCAATGTACATGTTCTTAACCCATACTTCGCCTTTTTCCACCAAACAAAACGTATCGACCAAACTGGCCTTACCCAGTCGGATCGATTTGATTTCTGTCCCCGTCAGCACAATTCCGGCTGTAAAAGTATCGAGCAACTCATAGTCAAAAGTAGCCCGCTTATTCTTTATCTGTATATTCTTACTTATTTTTTCTTTCATCACGCATCAAAACTTAGCCCTGGCATCAACAATGCCAAAATAAATTCAATCACTGTCGGCATGAGGAGGATAATAGCTGTGGCAGTCAACACAAACTTCAGACGGACCTTTTCATCCAACCCCAGATACTCATCCGCACCTTCCCACACGATATATATTGTATATACTATAAAAATCCGCAGGAAAAAGAATTCCGGCAACAACATCAACACAATATTCAACGCAAACATCAACGATGAAGCATAACCTACAAACTGCTGCCATAGCTGCATATCCTTCTTTTGGTTAAACCAACTCTGCCACAACTCATTCAAAATATATGCAGCCAAAAAGAAACCTCCAAAAGAGGAAACAAGCGTCTTGATAGACGACTTCAATGCCAACTCCACATCAAACTCCTTACGGGTAAACAGAATACCCAAGAATGCCACAACCGTCATCAATCCAATTAACGGATAGATGAAACTGGCCAGAAATTCTTCGTTATTCTCCTTTCTTTTTGCCAAAAGGTGCCACGTACGTCTCGGTTGAGAAATAATGGCTATGATTCTTCTCAAAATCTCTTTATACATTGCCTCATTTGTTTTGTTCAGACAAATATAGACAAAATTCTATGATGCGTACTATTTTTTCTGATTTTTTCATGTAAAGGGCGCAATACGCGCCCCTTTCAGAACAGTTTGCCACACATACGGAATCGGATTACAGGATATACTTTCAATTTATTGATAATATCCGTAAAATCATTGTCAACCTCTGCTATGAGCTGATCCACTTGTCCGAAGTCTGAATAAACCTCAGGAGTGCCATGCAACTGCACACCTGCATCCAGCATAAAATTAATACGTTTCGACGGTACAGCCCGACCATAACCTAATCCCACATAAGGACGAACGGCTGACACCTTCAAACCACCAGATACGTTACCGTTCTGATCAACGGGAATAGACACATCACCGATCTGCAGCCCTGCCGAACCACCTGCAGCAATCAATTGCTGCAACTCATCACTATGGCCTGTTATCTGGACAAACTTATCACCACCAAAAGAGGCTCCAGCTGCCACAAAGAAACCATTTGAACGGAAAGGATAGAGATTCAGCAACAGTTCACCTGTTGTACGCTTGGTCGATCCTTCCAGTTCGACCTCCGCACTTTGCGGATATCCCTGCGGAACACCTTTCAAATCCGCATTGACTTCATCTGTCACTGTAAACTTCGGCATGAAAGAAACCCCACCTCGCAACGCAAGGTAATTCCCAATGGGAGTTGACACTTCAAGACCCACACCTACTGTACTGACACTCAGACCTAACCCTAATGAGTTGAAATAACCATAATCGGCCTGAGCCATTACCCGATGCCCACCACAAATCAATAGTAAAAGCATCCCTAAAGCAATCATTTGACGTTTCATATTGTGTTAATTTAAAATGAATAAATTACTCTACCTGCAACAACAGCAATGTAACTGAATTAGGTGGGAAATGATATATCATCGGTCCACCTAATGAGAAACGAACTGTTTGGTGAACATTAGACACAACATCAGGCATGTCTAATGTATTACGATCCTCCGGAGCTCCTGATATCTGCCAACATTCCGCATCCAAACCAACTGAAAGACCTTGTACTCGTAACTCGGTTTTCTCCTCATGATTAGTCGTGTTCACTACTTTCAAATAGAGACGATTCGATAGATAGTCGATCACCGTTCCTGCTACCAAAGAGGGTAATGGTTGTAAATGAACAGCATGAACCAATACATCATCCACGTAACAGGTCAACGATTCATCTTGACATTCAATCCGTATCTGATACACCCGATTATTCTCCAACGGAAACGATGTCGAAGAACTCAACGTATCTTTCACCGAACCCACTTGTCGATAAAGTTCCGATTTACCGGCTCCCAAAGTCATACAGACGTAGTCACAGGAATCTCCAGAAAGACCATTATCACGCATACGTATTTGAATCTGTCCACTACCCTTCGTCCGTTGCATCTCCATCGTGAATGTACCGTTGTAGGCTAATGGATCTCCAGTTAACAGATAATTCCAACGATTTGCATCTGGTTGAAGGACTCCCTTTTCTACCCTCCAACCACCGGAAAGAGTTTCGGCAGCTGTTACCGAGACTCCATCAATCATCACATTTTTCAGTTCAAAACTGTTGTCAAACAACTCGAAGCCAAACCTGCCAAAAGTCACTTGCGGACGCATATACGTTTGCACACTCGTCTTGATCGTTTCATCTCCTCTGTAGTCATTGAACAGTTTCCAAACTAAGTATGAAGGAGTGACCGCTGAACGATAATGGTCGAACTCGATCAAAGCAGGACGTGTTGTCGGATAATTCACATTCCGTAATATGGGTGCATAAGCCAACTGCTTTACCAAAGATGGATTACGTTCCACACCTATCAAGAAACAAGCTTCTCCCAAAGCGGCTTGTAAGGTACCGCCTTCACCATTCCATGTCCCGAACTCTCCGATGAAAAGGCCTTGTGAACGACGATAGATCCGATCTGAATCAAACCGATTACAGGCTGCTTCAAAAAAAGCGGGTGAAGCGCCATAATGCGAATCGACCCAATCCCCCCAATTCTTCCGGGATGTAAAGGAACTACTGATCACGGTAATCTCAGGATCAAATTCTTTAATTGCAGCACGGAACAATTCGAATCGTTTCCGATATTCCATACCATAATTCTCACTTCCGATCTCCACATATTTCAATCGGAAAGGTTCTGGATGTCCATTCCGTGATCTCCAACTCCCCCACAGAGAATCGGCTGATTCATTTGCATAACGCAAGGCATTTAATGCATCATCTACCAGCTTATCCATTGCCGTGATATCCTCGTAACGTGGACGTCGGCTCTGACTCGTTACCCCACTATGAATAACAAAGACAGGTTCAGCTTCCAAATCTTCGCAAAGTTGCAAGAACTCGTGAAAGCCCAATCCATTTGTTGAACCATAAGAATGGACGTTCCAAAACGATTTTCGCGAAGCTATGTCACCCAGACTCTCCCGCCACAAAGGGAAAGTACCAGCCGTATAGCCTTCGGCAAATGAACCACCTGGAAAACGGATAAACTGTGGATGTAGTGCAGCTATCAAATCCATCAGATCAGCTCGTTGTCCGTTCGAACGCCCCTTCCATGTCTTCTCCGGAAACAAAGAAACAAC
This sequence comes from Parabacteroides distasonis, assembly GCA_021531775.1. GTDB lineage: Bacteria > Bacteroidota > Bacteroidia > Bacteroidales > Tannerellaceae > Parabacteroides. The sequence continues at coordinate 51,315 of JAFBIU010000010.1, forward strand.
ATCCAACCAAAAAACGGCCGCACTGTCTGTTCGAAAGGTGAGCACGGCATTGTTCCAATTCTCAGTAGCCGTAAACACATGACTATAACGTCGCCACTCGTAGGAAGGTGCAATCGTAAAGTTCTCACTACCTCGACAGGAACGAATTGAATCTTCTAAAGCAACCTGAATCTCTTTGGGAACCATAGAAGCCCCCTTAGCAAAAAAAGAAAGAACATAGGTCTCTCCCTTCCGAATAGAAATCCCTTTGTAGCCCGTTGCATAAACACCACCTCTCTTGCCATCTGTTGGAACGGAAGAGACAAGTAACGAACGACGGTTATACTCATTAATCGTTCCCTGAGTATCTATATATAGATGTGTATCTGTCGTCAATGGATGCCATCCCACAATGGAATCCGGACGTATGAAGGGTAATGACCAGCCATTGGGTGTACTGAGCAGATTACTGGCAAAATTATACGGACAATTCAAGGGTGGCACCCCATCTTCAAAACTACGATTCTGTATCAGTTCTGCATACAAACCACCATCCAGTGCATGGTTTACTTCCTCTAACGAAAGACCATATAAAGAGGGATTGACTGGGCTTCGCAACGCCTCTCCGTCAATTGTAATAACCGACAAAACCGGTGCCTCGGGTTGGCAACCCCAACCCAATAACACCAGTATCCATCCAACCATTACCTTGACGTAATGCAACATCAACTGTTTTTTTATCAATTCATGTTAGAAATTATAGCCCAAACGGATGCCTAAAAGAGCCTGATCCAAGTCTTTGATGATATTATATTTAACCTCCAGACCGACTGTAAATTCACGTGTAACGTACACTTCGCCTCCCAAACCGATATTTGCACCTAATCGTGTGATGGTATCCGATGTCTTGACGTCACCGAACCAATCACCAGCTCCGTCCCACGTCCAAGCAGAAAAGCTCAAACCTGCTAAAGGATAGAATGCAAACTGATTGGTCAGACGTACCAAGTAATGAGCATTCATGTCCACCAGCCAAGCACTAATACCATCTTTCTTAACCAAGTATGTTACACCCGGATTCAACCGAATTGCATCTGACAGACAATAACGATAGTCCAAACCCAAAGATGCCTGTTCAGAATCAAAGCCATAACCCACACCAAATCCAACACTGGAATGTCCTTCACGTGTCTGTGCAGAAGCAAAAGTGACTGCACCTACCAATAATGTCAAAATCACAAATAACTTTTTCATAATTCTTTTCTAATTACGTTCGACTTCATTTTTAGTTATAGATATACAACACTATTTCACCTTCAATCGTTCACCCGCAGAGCGAACAATACTCCGATAATAATTCTCATCATAACCTGGGAAGTCCGGATAAGCCGGCAATCCATAGGCATTACGCTTGAACTGCCCATTCTCCTCCTTCTTAACATTGCCGTCAATATACTTGACTATGAGATACTCGCCCAGTTTTTTCCAACGAGCCGTAGCCTCGTCTGCTGTTGTCGTACTAAACCATGTCAAGAACTTACGAGCCTCTTCCGGACTCTCAGCATACAATTTCTTAGCAGCTTCGTCAATGGCTGGAATAGTCTGCTGATAACCATTCTCCAATTCCTGCTGCACCTTACGGATATCTTCGATCATGAAACTGTATTTATGGTAAGCCATGTTAGCCACCCAATTGTGCATCCAAAAAGCAGAAGTCCAAGAGAAATTCAGCAAATCGCCATTACCTACTCGATAACACTCCGGTGCATCATACACCGAACAATATATCGGGTTGAAAACAGCCATATCTGCATCATCCACGCCAAACCACAGAATACCACCAATTTCGTCAGGCAACCAGTTACGCATCTGCGGCACAATGACAAAGCCAGTTTGTTGTGTAGCAATTGCACGCTCATTCGTATATTCCTGACCATCCACTTTGAAAGTCATGGGCCGCCAACGATAGGGCACCTTGTACGGACCGGCACCCTCGTCTTTCGTCATATCCAAATCAGTCCCTTCATAATGATCACGCATTGCAGCCTGTACATCCTGTACAGACAGTTTACGATCTGGCTTGATATAGAGTGGCATCGGTTCTTTCGACGGATTACCTTTGATGAAATCCGCGTACTTATCCATCGTCTTGTCATACTTGCGGAAGAAAGACCAGACACGGGCTTCACAGCCACGCAATGCACCGAAATCGTACGGACAATAAGCCTTAGCAAAACTGAATTCATTGTCTTTTCCTTTGAAATAGCCTTTCTCTCGTGCAAAAGAAACTACATCTGGCGAATAAAGACAATTCTCCTTGTCATCAAACGGAATCTGTTGAATGCGAGATTGATTGGCATGTGCTGCAATGCAATCGTCTGGAATGCGGATAGCTACCCAAATTGCACCTTTGTTGCCAACCCCTTTACCGACCATTTCCATGATCCAAGCCTCGTTCTTATCCGCAATAGAAAAGGATTCTCCACCACTATAATAGCCATATTCTTTCACCAGATCTGTCATGACCTGAATGGCCTCTCGAGCTGTCTTCGCACGCTGCAACGTCACATAGATCAGACTTCCATAATCCATGATGCCAGTCGTATCGACCAGTTCATGCCGTCCTCCAAACGTACTCTCCGTAATGGCCAACTGATGTTCATTCATATTTCCCACTACCGAATAAGTATGTGCCACTTGTGGAATCTGTCCCAATGGTTTACCCGTGTCCCACTCGACAATGTCAAGCATCGTTCCGGGTGCCCAGTCAGCCGCTGGCCAACGGTACAATTCACCATACAAACTGTGCGAATCGGCTGCATAACTGATCATCACAGAACCATCTACCGACGCCTTCTTTCCTACCAGCAGTCCAGTACAAGCCATAGCTTCCATACCAGACAACAGGGCTGCACAGGCAGCTGTCAAAATCCAAGTCTTCATATCTTACCTTATTATATTCATTACGCAATGACTACTTTTTTTATCTACTCCAAGCCTTCAGTTGGGCAATCTCGTCCGCCCATATTGATTCGTCTGGTGTTTCAAGAATCAGAGGAATTCCGTCAAAACGCGGATCACGCATGATCCGTTCGAAAACACTCAATCCCATCACCCCTTTGCCTAAGCTGTCATGGCGGTCAACTCGCGTGCCCAAAGCCTTCTTGGAATCGTTTATGTGCATTCCCTTGAGGTAAGCAAAACCAATCTGTTCATCAAACTGACGGAAGGTAGCCTCAAAACCCTCTTCACTCATGATATCGTAGCCGGAAGCAAGCGTATGGGCCGTATCGATACAAACACCTACACGTTTTTTATCCTCCACTCGATCAATAATGAATGCCAAATGTTCAAACCGATGTCCCAGGTTCGTTCCTTGACCGGCTGTATTTTCAATCACAGCACAAACACCCTTCGTCTGATCAAGTGCCCAATTAATCGACTCGGCAATCCGTGTCAGACAAGCCTCTTCCGACAAAACCTTGAGATGGCTACCTGGATGAAAATTGAGGCGATCTAACCCCAACTGTTCACACCGTTGCATCTCATCCAAAAAGGCTGCACGCGATTTCTCCAGTCCCTCCTGCTCCGGATGACCCAAGTTGATCAGGTAACTGTCATGCGGCAAGATCTGTGCCGGTCCATACCCAAACTGTGCGCAACGCTCTTTGAACAACTCAATACTCTTGGACGACAAGGGCGCTGAACGCCATTGCCGCTGATTCCGCGTAAAGAGGGCGAATGCTGTTGCTCCTATTTCGTGTGCATTCAGCGGTGCATTTTCTACTCCGCCCGTTGCACTGACATGTGCTCCAATATATTTCATATCTTTCTTTTTTCTAAAAAAACAATGATGTAAAAGACTATCCTACCGTCAATCACGTTTGAAGACATCACGTGTATAAACCCGCTCTTTCACATCATCCAAACAAGCATCGTAACGATTGGCCAAAATTGCCTGCGACTGCTGCTTGAATGACACTAAGTCATTGACAACTTTACTACCAAAGAATGTAGAACCATCCTCTAATGTCGGTTCGTAAATGATCACCTGAGCACCCTTAGCCTTGATACGCTTCATGACACCCTGAATACTGCTCTGACGGAAATTGTCTGAATTGCTCTTCATTGTCAGACGATAAACACCGATTACAGGAGTCTCCTTCGTTTCGGAATTCCACGTATTGTTCTCACTGTAACCATACCAACCTGCCATACGAAGTACTTGGTCTGCAATGAAATCCTTTCGTGTTCGGTTACTCTCCACAATGGCCGACATCAGATTTTGAGGTACATCATTATAATTAGCCAGCAACTGCTTCGTGTCCTTCGGCAAACAATAGCCTCCATACCCGAACGAAGGGTTGTTGTAATGCGTCCCAATACGGGGATCAAGCCCTACACCTTCAATGATGGCCTCCGTGTCCAATCCCTTCATCTCAGCATAGGTATCCAACTCGTTAAAATAGGAAACGCGAAGCGCCAAATAGGTATTAGCAAAAAGCTTAACAGCTTCTGCCTCCTTCATACCCATCAACAGTGTATCAATCGGTCGCTTGATAGCTCCCTCCTGCAACAAAGCTGCAAATGTCTTGGCAAATGTTTCAGCTTCCGGATTTCCGATGGCATCAATGGCCGCATTAGCCTCATTGAACTCAGTACCCTCAATGTGTTTGGGATAACCCACAATGATGCGAGAGGGATATAAATTATCATACAAAGCCTTACTCTCACGCAAGAACTCTGGCGAGAAGAGCAAGTTAAATTTCTTACCCTTAAGCGCAGGATTGAGCAGGAATTGAAGCGCATATTTCACATAAAGCGAACGGGTGTAACCAACCGGAATGGTACTCTTGATCACCATCACAGCATCCGGATTCACACTCAATACCAAGTCTATGACATCCTCAATATGATGCGTATCGAAGAAATTCTTCTGCGGATCATAATTGGTCGGTGCGGCAATAATAACATAGTCAGCATCCCGATAAGCGGCTGCACCATCCAGTGTGGCGGTAAGCCGCAAATCCTTCTCCGCAAAGAATTTTTCAATATAATCATCCTGAATAGGGGAAATCCGCTGATTGATTTTTTCCACCTTTTCGGGAACCACATCAACTGCCAAAACTTCGTGTTTTTGGGCCAAAAGTGTTGCCATGGACAGTCCAACATAACCCGTACCGGCCACAGCTATCTTCAAATCCTCAAATGCTCGCATATTGTTATTGATTAAAATCTATCTTGCAAAACTACAAGTTTTTTTTGAAACCATGATTATTATCTCGAATTATCTTGCCTTGAATCCCTAAAAGCATCTATTGTTGACCAAAACAAAAGCGGATCGGATACATACATAAAACCCCTGAGTAACTATTCCATTACGCAGGGGCCTTTATGATTTGGATCTAGGCAATTACAACCACTGATTCATGAATGCATCCATTTCTGCCGCATGTTCCTCCAAACTACAAAGCAATTTGAATTGCGCTTTTGTCCGAATCAAATTATGCTGAGGACTATGGATCTTGTAATAGGTATCACCATTGATGTAATCCGTCAGGAAGCGAACAGTTTGCATATAAGTCAGCAAACGACCTCCATAAGGCAATAAGCTAATTTCCAATGGAGTCAAAAAAGCCTTTGCCTTTTCCATATAACCTCGCGTATAGGCCTGGAAAATCTCCATATTGACCTGTACCCGATCCAAATTCTCATCATCTTCAGCACCCGCATTGGCTGCCGTACGGATAAAGTCTCCAATATCAGAAAGCACGAATCCCGGCATAACTGTATCCAAGTCGATTACACAGAGAACCTTATCACTGTCAGCATCGAACATCATATTATTCACCTTCGTGTCGCAATGATTCGTACGTTTCTTCAGCTTACCTTCCCGATATAGACATTCTTGGATACACATAGCCTCGGCACGTTTTTCAATCTCTTCAATGAGTTCCTTCACTTCTGCCACTCGACCTACCGGATCTGCTGCCACGGCTTCATGGAACTGTTGCAACCGGAACTCCATATTGTGGAAGTTGGGAATTGTCTCACCCAATACTCCTTCGGGAATATCAGACAACATAGTTTGGAAATCACCAAAGGCCTTTCCGGCTTCATACGATAGTTCCGGTGTCACCTCTTCGTAACTCTTACTACGCGGGATAAAGAGACAAACACGCCAATAACTATCACCATCGAAATAGTAACGTTTACCATCTTTGGTTGGCAAGAAGGTCAGTACTTTACGATCGAGATCTTCTTCACCACGTTCAGCCAGCTTCTTGCGGATATGCGTGGTCACGACATGAATATTCTCTTGCAACATCTCCACATTCGTAAATATCAAATGATTGATACGTTGCAAAACATATTTAATCTCCCCTTTGTCATTGGTCACTTTCAATGTATCATTGATGTGTCCATTACCAAATGGTTCTGCGGAAACCACGTTGTCAGCCAACTGAAACTGGCTCAAAATGTACAATAACTGCTCTTTTGTTTTTTCCATGTATTGTTTTCTAAATTAGTTACTCGACAAAGATACAATTTACTTGACAATTCCCAACTTACTGTGCTGAATAAAATCAATGATATGCTGAATTTCATCACTCATTGGCACCTGATCCTTGATCATCAATAAGGCATCAAACAGACTGACATTACTCTGATAAATAATTCGATAGGCTTGACCAATATGTTTGATAATCTTATCTGACACTCCTTCATGTGACAAGATGGCAGAATTCACCCCATAATAGGTGGTAGGCTCCAAGGCTGCTACAACGTAGGGCGGAATGTCCTTCCGGAAACGGCAACCTGTCTGCGTCATAGACCAACTACCCACACGACAACCTTGACTCACCAACACATTACCCCCAAAAATGACATGATTCTCAATCTGGCAATTGCCGGAGACCTTCGTGCCATAACCCAAAACACAATAGTCACCAATCTTCGTATCGTGTGAGATGTGGACTCCCTCATGAAGAAAATTCCCATTTCCAATCTGCGTGCATCCTTCTGACGTCGAAGAACGATTAATCACTGCATTCTCACGAATCACATTATTATGCCCAATGACACAGAGTGTATCACCCGAGACATAGTTAAAATCCTGCGGTTCTGCAGCAACCACCGCGCCATTGAAGACACGGTTGTTTTGTCCGAGACGAGCCCCACTCATGATACTGGCATAAGGCATAATCTCACAGCCATCACCAATTTCCACGTTTTTGTCTATGTAGGCAAAAGGATGAACAATCACCCCTGCTCCCAGCTTGGCACTGGGATCAATGTATGCTAATGGACTAATCATACGATTCTCATTTGAAAATTAATTTTTACCGCCACCGACGGCACTATACAAACTAATCACAGCCTGGATTTGCTGCACTTGATCAGCCACGGCCGTCAACTGTGCACTCAATAATCCCTGCTGAGCTGACAAGATCTCCAGATAACTGGCACTACCCGATTGGAACAATGCCTTCGTGTAATCAACGGCCTTCGATAGTTCATCCACCTGCTCACGATCGTGTGACAAGCGCTGGCCATAAGTTTCATATTGATGAAGCGCATTGCTCACCTCTTCACCGGCAGCCAACAATGTCTGTTGATAGTTCATCTTGGCAATCTCCTCTTCAGCCTTCGACACCTTCAGATTCGCAATCAGCTTACCATTGTTGAAAATGGGTTGTGCCAAAGATGCTAATGCCTGAAAAAGAAACTGTCCAGGATTGGCTACAGAAATACCAGAACCATTGGTCCATCCTCCCGTTGCTGAAAGAGTAACAGCCGGGTAAAATGCCGAACGGGCCTGATTCGTCGTATAGTATGCTTTGGCCAGATTCATCTCGGCTATCTTCACATCCGGACGATTCTCCAAGAGTTGCAACGGAACACCGGCAGCCAACTCAGTGGGCATAACCTGTCCGTCCAACGTACCTCGATCTATCTTCTGTGGAGTGCGAGCCAATAACACAGCAAGTGCATTCTCTACCTCCGTGACCTGACTCTTCAAAGAAATCAGTGAAGACTGCACCTGATTGTAGGCAGCTTTCATCTGTGAAATAGCCGCTTCATTGGCCATACCGGCCTCTTTCATGACCGTCATAGCCCGAACATTCTCCTTATAAATAGCAACTGTTTCTGTCGTAATTTGCACCTGACGGTCCAGCATCAGCAATGTATAATAGGCATTCGCAATCCCACACACCAATCCGGAACGGACAGCTTGTTCAGCATATTGGCTTTGTACATAAGAGGCTTGCTGACTACGAGCCACATTCAACTGCTTACCAAACAGATCAACCTGCCAACTGGCAACTGCGGGAGTTGAATAAGCTTTTATATAACCAGACTCGCCCAACTTCGTAATTGTACCTTGCGGTGCCAAATTAATAGAAGGTAAAAACGAGAGCCGCGCTGAGGTTAACAGCACCTTGGCCTCTTCCACCCGCAGCGTAGCAGCACGCATATCTACGTTGTTGGCCAGGCCTTCATCGATCAATGCTTGCAATTTCGGATCGCGAAAAAGTTCCTGCCAAGGCAGGTTCGCCATCGTTGTCGTATCGGCAGAAAGGAGCACACTGCCTGTCTCCGGATCCCGAAAGAGACCATCGGTCTCCAATTGTTCAGGGCGTTCGTAGGCTTTGTAAATATGGCAACTGCTCAAACAAACAGCCGCACATGCGGTATAAAATAGCTGTTTTGTCTTCATCTTTCCTTATTTTTTAGCGTACTGTTCAATCTCTGAATGCATGTCACTATTATCCAAATCATCCCATTCCATCGGCTTGATCTTCTCTTGCAAATACTGGAAGGCCACGAACAGGGCGGGCACGATAAAGATCTGGCAAATCATGCCGATCAACATACCTCCAATAGCAGATGTTCCCAGTGTACGATTACCATGGGCACCCACACCAAAGGCAAACATCATCGGCAACAAACCAACAATCATGGCCAACGAAGTCATCAGGATCGGACGAAGACGGGCTGCAGCCCCAAGCACAGCTGCCCAAGTAATGCTCATACCCATCTTACGACGATCCAAGGCAAACTCGACAATCAGAATGGCATTTTTTGCCAACAAACCCATCAACATGATGAGGGCAATCTGCATATAAATATCGTTAGACATAGAGCCCAAGATCATCTTCAACATCGGAATATTACTCAACGAGCCCATACCATTGACAAAGAGGAAACTACCCAACAAACCGAACGGAATGGACAGCAACACCGACAATGGCAAAATATAACTTTCATATTGAGCACTCAGCAACAGATAGACAAAGACGAAGCAAAGCAGGAAGATGATGGCTGTCGTTCCACTACTCGTTGCAGCCTCTTCACGTGCCATACCTCCCAATTCATATCCAAAACCGGTCGGTAGATTCTGATCAGCTACTTCTGAAATGGCTGCCAATGCCTGACCCGATGTATAGCCAGATGCCGGAGCCACCATGACCTTGATGGAAGTATAGAGGTTAAAACGACTGATCACATCCGGACCATAAACCTTCTTGATGGTTACAAACTGGGTGATCGGAGCCATATCCTGTCCACTCCGTACCTTGATGCTGTTCAACGATTCCAGATTTTTTCGATCTGCTGGATCCGCTTGAATCATCACACGATACATCTTACCGAAACTATTGAAGTTGGAGGCATAAAGACCACCATAATAACCTTGCATTGTCGTCAGAATATCGCTCGGGCTGATACCTGCTTTCTTACAAGCTGCCGCATCAATATCCAACATGTACTGCGGGAAACTGGGGTTGAAAGTAGTCCGGGCCGAATTGATTTCAGGCCGCTGTTCCAATGCCTTTGTATAATCCTGTATCACTTGGAAGAAACGCTCCAAATCACCGCCCGTTCGGTCCTGCATATTCAACTCAATATCGCTGGACATCGAATAACCGGGGATCATAGGAGGTGCAAAGAACAAGACCTGAGCATCCTTCACCACTTTTTGGGCACGCATGAAAAGCGTCGAATAGATGATGTCAGAATTTTGCATCATCGAACGCTCCTCCCAATCTTTCAACTTGATAATAATCGATCCGTATGAAGGACCACGTCCACCGATGAAACTGAAACCCGAAATCACGGTTCGCGACTGGACAGCAGGATCGGCAGCTACCAAACTATCCACTCGATCCAACACCTCCATAGCTCGTTCTTGTGAGGTTCCAGGAGGCAATGTAATCGCTCCCATAATCGTACCTGTATCTTCGTTCGGTACCATACCCGTCGGAGTTGTGTTCATAAAGAATACCAACAAGACAATGGAAGCTACCACGATACAGGCTGAAAGGACACGTTTCTGGATAAAGAAAAGTACATGCTTCTTGTACTTCTTCAGCAAGTTATCGTATGCCGCATTGAAAGCCGTGTGGAAACGCTTCACGAAAGTCTGCTTCTGACCTGCATGGTCCGTATGGGGTTTCAAGAAAATAGCACAAAGAGCCGGTGACAAGGTCAAAGCATTCAACGCAGAGAAAGCAATGGAGATAGCCATTGTCAATCCAAACTGCCGATAGAATGTACCCGCTGTACCCTCCATAAAACTAACCGGAATGAATACAGACATCATGACCAACGTAATCGAAACAATAGCTCCACCCAACTCATTCATTGCATCAATGGAAGCCTGTTTCACCGATTGATAACCTTGATCCAGTTTCGCATGGACGCCCTCCACGACGACAATCGCATCATCGACCACAATCGCAATAGCCAAGACCATGGCAGAAAGCGTCAACAGGTTCAAGCTAAATCCTATCAATTTCAATGCAAAGAAAGTACCCACCAAAGCTACCGGAATAGCAATGGCCGGAATGACCGTAGAACGCATATCCTGCAAGAAAATATAAACCACAATAAACACCAGCAGGAAGGCCTCGATCAATGTCTTGATTACCTCATGAATAGAGGCGAACAAAAAGTCATTGGCATTCTGTGCAACACTGATGCCCAAACCGGAAGGCAAAGATTTTTCGGCCTTCGCCAAGACAGCCTCCAAATTCTGGATTGTCTCCGTAGCATTCGTACCCGCCATTTGATAAACGATACAAGAGACAGCCTTGTGTCCATTCACCTTATTACTCAAAGCATACGACAATCGGCCCAACTCCAATCGGGCAACGTCTCCCAAACGCAAGACTTCGCCATCGGGCAAGGCTTTGATCACAATATTCTCAAACTCAACCGGCTTCTGCAAACGGCCCTTATAACGAATCGAATACTGGAACGATTGGTCACCTTGCTCACCAAATTGACCCGGAGCTGCCTCAATGTTCTGTTCCGCCAAAGCAGCAGACACATCCGAAGGCACCAGCTTGTATTGAGCCATGACATCCGGTTTCAGCCAAATACGCATGGAATAGTCCTGACCCATCACATTGGCATCGCCCACACCCTTTACACGCTTGATTTCCGGAATCAAGTTGATATTGGCATAGTTCTCGATAAATTCAATATCGTATTTGTCTTCCACATCATACAAAGAGAAGATCAACAACATAGAGTTCTGCCGCTTCTGGGTAGTGACACCGATTCGAGTCACTTCGGCAGGCAATAAACCTTGTGCCATGGACACACGGTTCTGCACATTCACAGCTGCCATGTCAGGATCAGTTCCCTGATTGAAATAAACCTCAATGCTGGCTGTACCATCATTAGAAGCTGACGAGGTGATATACATCATGTTTTCCACACCGTTGATCTGGTCTTCCAACGGAGCAATAACAGAGTTCAAGACCGCTGTTGAATTGGCACCCGTGTACGAAGCCCGGACAGAAACCGTTGGTGGTGCAATGTCGGGATACTGGGTGATCGGCAAGGTTGTCAGACCGATGATTCCTAAAATGACAATCAAAATAGAGATCACCGTCGAGAGAACCGGCCTATTAATATATGTATCAAGTTTCATCGATAGTTCTGAATCTAATTAATAATGTGTTCCCAATTAATTGAATGCAGTTGCAATGTTGCCATCGTGCTGATCCTGCAATGCCTTATCATACTTTGCCTGACGCTGTTCCGGGGTGATCGGCACAATTTTCTGGCCATTCTGAAGGTTCTGGACACCTTCGATAACGATCTTGTCACCCGCATTCAGACCGCCTGTGACAATATACATCTTCCCATCATGCAAATCGGAAATCTGCACCTCAGTATATTTCAACGTATTATCCGGCTGTAGAATATAGACAAATTTCTTGTCCTGAATCTCGACAGTTGCTGACTGCGGAATCAACATGATGTTCTCCATGGTGTATGGGAAGATCACATTCGCCATACCACCGCTACGCAAAATATTGTCCTTGTTCGAAAAGACGGCACGCATACTGACAGAACCTGTTGACTGGTCAATCACGCCACTGACGGCATCGATCTTACCTGATTCATGATAACGGGTTCCGTCTGCCAAATCCAGATGAACGGCAGGCATCTTTTCCAACTGCTCCTGCAAGGTTCCACCTGCCTTGGTCAAACGCAACAACTCTTTTTCCGTCATGGAAAAATAGACGAACACATCACCAATCTCAGAGACCGTTGTCAATGGCTGGCTAACCGATGGACTCACCAAACTACCCAAACGATAGGGGATTGTACCGACAACTCCATCAGAGGGACTCGTCACTGTACAGAAAGAAAGATTTTGATTGGCACTCACCAACGAAGCTTCGGCCTGTGCCAAACTGGCCTTGGCTGAGAGTAGTTGATTGACGGCACTCTGGTATTCAAAATCACTGATGATACGTTGTGCATGCAACATCTTCTTGTTTTTCTCAGTCAATGTCAAAGTAGCCACATTGGCCTTGGCCATCTCGACAGCGGCCTTGGCCTGACGCACCTGAGCCGCATACTGGGTAGGATCGATTTGGAACAAAGCCTGTCCTTTTCGAACAGTTGCACCCTCATCCACACATAATTTAACAATGAAACCCGACACCTGAGGACGGATGTCAATATCCTGCGTACCTTTGATAGTAGCCGGATAAGAGATCGTTTGGTGGCTTTGGGTCGAAGCAACCGGAATTACGGTATATTCGTCATCTCCCAATTTCATACCACCCTGGCTTTTACTACAAGCCGTCATACACGTCACACCCACTGCGAATGCGATGAGACGCACCCATGGGGACCCTGTAGTTTTCAACATCTGTTTACCCATAATTTATCTATTTGCTGTTATTGGCATTAATAATATGACAAAAATAACTATTTTCATACAAAAGGCAAAAGTTTGGTTCTATTTTTAAACAAAAAACCCGTTTGGAGTGTACTCAAAGGTACTCCCCAAACGGGACATAGCAAAATTTAGTTTCAAAAAGTATTATTATACAATGCCCTGAGCCATCATTGCCTTGGCTACCTTCATGAAGCCGGCAATGTTAGCACCCTTCACATAGTTGATGTAGTCGCCCTCTTTACCATGAGCCACACACTGACCGTGGATATTACTCATGATCTGATGCAAACGAGCATCCACCTCTTCTGCAGTCCAAGAAATGTGTTCAGCATTCTGTGTCATTTCCAGACCTGAAGTGGCCACACCACCCGCATTCACGGCTTTACCCGGTGCGAAGAGCTGTTTGTGAGCAACGAACAGATCAACAGCCTCAGCCGTACAACCCATGTTGGATACTTCAGCCACACAAAGCGTACCATTCTCGATCAACTTCTTGGCATCTTCGCCATCCAATTCGTTTTGTGTTGCACAAGGCAAAGCGATATCCACTTTCTGTCCCCACGGCTTCTGACCAGCATAGAAAGTTGAACCCGGGAACTGTTCCACATAGGGCTCGACAACATCATTACCGGAAGCACGCAACTCAAGCATATAATCGATCTTCTCACCACTGATTCCAGCAGGATCATATACATAACCATCCGGACCCGAAATAGTGACCACTTTGGCACCCAATTGAGTAGCTTTCAGAGCAGCACCCCAAGCCACATTACCGAAACCAGAGATAGCAACTGTCTTACCCTTGATGTCAATACCATGGGTTTCCAGCATCTGATGAACGAAATAAAGCGCTCCGAAACCAGTAGCCTCCGGACGCAGGATAGAACCACCAAATTCCATACCTTTACCCGTAAAAGTACCTGTATTCTCACGTGCCAGTTTCTTATACATGCCATACATGTAACCCACTTCACGTCCGCCTACACCAATATCACCAGCAGGCACATCGCGATCCGGACCCAAATTACGCCACAATTCCAAAATGAAAGCTTGGCAGAAACGCATGATTTCCGCATCGCTCTTTCCTCGCGGAGCAAAGTCTGAACCACCTTTACCACCACCCATCGGCAGTGTTGTCAACGCATTCTTGAACGTTTGCTCAAAACCTAAGAATTTCAAAATAGAAAGATTGACTGAGGGATGGAAACGAATACCTCCCTTATACGGGCCAATGGCGTTGTTGAATTGTACACGATAACCCAAGTTAACCTGGACTTCGCCTTTATCGTCCACCCAAGGAACACGGAACGTAAAGATACGTTCAGGTTCAACCAGGCGTTCGATAATCTTAGCCTTCTCGAACTCCGGGTGCTGATTATACACATCCTCAATTGAGAGGAGAACCTCTTTCACAGCTTGCAAGTACTCCTTTTCACCGGGGTGCTTGGCTTCCAATGCAGATAAAATAACATCTGTCTTCATAGCATAAAAAATCTTATTTATCGGATAACAATTTGTCTGCAAATGTAGCCATTCTCTCGGATTGACCAAAGGTTTTCCTTTCTTTTTGTTCAAATTTTTCGCACCTCTGACAAAATGTCGATTTTTCCAGGGGGAATCACAAGGTTTATGGACGATTTTCGCTACATTTGGCACGTTAAAACTATAAATCGAATATGAGCGGAATTCCCGATTTCAAGAATTTGGTGTTCAGAGATACCTCGTTCGCCAACTTGATGAACAAACGTATATATAATGTATTGTTGGTAGCAACCAAATATGACGCCTTCATGCTGGAAGATGACGGTCGTGTGGATGAACAAATCTTCAACGAATACACAGCTTTGAGCCTGCGTTATCCTCCCCGGTTCACGCAAGTGACTACCGAAGAAGAGGCTTTGGCAGAACTGAAAAGCCGTAATTTTGAACTGATCATCGTGATGCCCAACATGGACAACCGAGACATCTTTGCGGCTGCCACAGAAATCAAGGCGCATTATCCGGCCATTCCCATCGTGGTGTTGACCCCCTTCTCCAAGGAGGTCTCGAAACGTATTGCCCACGAGGACCTGAGTGCTATCGACTACGTATTTAGTTGGTTAGGAAACTCCGAACTGTTGTTGGCCATCATCAAACTATTGGAGGACAAGATGAATGCACCGGATGATACGGCCAGTGTAGGCGTACAGATTATTCTTCTCGTCGAAGACTCCATCCGTTTCTACTCCTCAGCTCTCCCCTACCTCTACAAAGTGGTATTGGAGCAAAGCCAGATGTTTGCCAAGGAGGCACTCAATGCACACCAGCAAACGTTGCGTATGCGAGGACGTCCCAAAATCAAATTGGCGCGTACCTACGAAGAGGCCGTTCGCATCTTTGACCAATACGAAGACAACATGTTGGGTATCATTTCCGACATGAGTTTCATGCATGATGGGGTGAAAGACCCGTATGCCGGTTACAAGTTTGGACAATATGTACGGAAAACAGGCAAGATCATCCCCTTCGTTCTGGAATCTTCAGAATCATCCAATAGCGTTTATGCCAACGAGTTGAACGCATCGTTTATCGATAAGAATTCCAAGAGTTACCCGCAAGACCTGCGCCGGAACATCATGGAACGTTTCGGCTTTGGTGATTTCGTCATCATCAACCCGCAGACACGGGAAGAAATCATGCGCATCAAAGACTTGAAAGATTTGCAGAAGAAGATCTTCTTGATTCCGGACGACTCACTGGTTTATCACCTCAGTCGTAACCACTTCTCACGCTTCTTCTATTCCCGAGCCATGTTTCCACCTGCCGAAGTGCTCCGGAAAGTCGATGTGAGCGACTACAAAGACATGAACGAGGCTCGGAAACTTATCTTCGATCTGATTGTGCAATACCGCCGGATGAAGAACTCCGGAGTCGTTGCCGTTTATCAGAAAGAACGATTCGACGAATACAGCAACTTTGCCCGTATCGGTGACGGTTCATTGGGCGGTAAGGGACGTGGTCTGGCCTTCATCGGATCCATGGTCAAACGTTACCCGAAGCTGGAATACGACAATTTCAATGTCAACATTCCCCGAACCGTTGTCATCTGTACCGACATTTTCGATGAATTCATGGAGACCAACGCACTCTATTCGGTAGCGTTGGGCGATGTGGAAGACGAGGTCATCTTGAAATATTTCTTGCGAGCCAGTCTGCCCAAGCGGCTGATCGAAGATCTGATGGCCTTCTTTGATGTGGTCCGTTGTCCGATAGCCGTCCGTTCGTCAAGTCTGCTGGAAGACTCACATTACCAACCTTTTGCAGGTATCTATTCCACCTACATGGTGCCGAAAATAGAAGATAAATATGAAATGTTGCGGACGGTCAGCGATGCCATCAAAGCCGTCTATGCATCCGTCTTCTATAAAGACAGCAAAGCCTACATGACGGCTACATCCAACCTGATTGACCAGGAGAAGATGGCTGTTGTCCTGCAAGAAACCGTGGGCACACGTTACGGAGACCATTTCTACCCGATGCTGTCTGGTGTGGCACGTTCGCTCAACTTCTACCCGATCGGTGATGAGAAAGCAGAAGATGGCATTGCCAATATTGCGTTGGGCTTGGGTAAATATATCGTCGATGGAGGTCAGACCTTACGATTCTCGCCTCGTCATCCCCATAGCATCTTGCAGATGAGCACGCTGGAGTTTGCCTTGCGTGAAACCCAGACACGTTTTTATGCACTCGATCTGCAACACCTCAACATGGCCGACGACTTCTCTGTGGATGATGCATTCAACCTCAAGAAACTCTCGGTGAAGGATGCAGAGAAAGATGGATCGCTCCGTTACATCGCTTCGACCTACGATCCCTATGACCAGATCATACGGGATGGATTCTATCCGGGAGGTCGCAAGATTATTTCGTTTGTCAACATCCTGCAACATGATGTCTTTCCTTTGGCCGACACCTTGGACAAACTCCTGGAGGTCGGACAGAAAGAGATGGGACGTCCCATCGAAATCGAGTTTGCCATGAATCTGGACGAAAATGATCCCACGAAAGCCACTTTCTACCTGTTGCAGATTCGCCCCATTGTCGATAGCAAAGAGGTAATGGATGAAGATCTGACAAAAATCCAGCAGGCCGACACCATCTTGTCTTCCCAGAGTGCATTGGGTCATGGCATTATCAACGATGTACAGGACATCGTCTATGTCAAGAGTGGTGTCTTCAACTCGTCCGACAATCCGCTCATTGCCCGGGAGATCGAGAAGAAGAACCGCCAAATGGCCGATCAAGGACGTGGCTACGTGTTGGTAGGTCCAGGACGTTGGGGCAGTAGTGATCCCTGGTTAGGCATACCCGTCAAATGGCCTCACATCAGCCAGGCTCGGGTCATTGTCGAGTGCGGTTTGGAACGTTATCGGGTGGACCCAAGTCAAGGAACGCACTTTTTTCAGAACTTGACCTCATTTGGAGTGGGTTACTTCACCATCAATCCCTTCAAAGGAGATGGCTGGTTCGACGAAGCTTTCCTGGATGCGCTGCCTGCCGAAGAGGAGACAGCACACATCCGCCATGTGCACCTCGACCATCCGATTGTCATTAAAATGGATGGCAAAAAAAGTTTAGGTGTAGTCATGAAATAAAAACGATCAATAGAATTCCAGCATATCATGGTACAAAAGAATTTATTGCAATTATATGCCGAATATACCGGACAGGAAGCAGACAGCATCATAGAGTTGCCTTCATCCGGATCGAACCGTCGTTATTTCCGTTTACTGGGAAATCCGACCCTCATTGGGGTCAGTGGTACATCCGTTGAAGAGAACCGTGCCTTTTTATACATGGCCCAACACTTCAAGAAAAAGGGATTGCCCGTGCCGACGGTCTATTACCGTTCGGCAGACGACCGTTTTTATCTGCAGGAAGACCTGGGCAACACCCTCTTGTTCGATGCCATTGAGAAGGGGCGGAAAAGTAGTGTATTTGATGAGGAAGAACGGCAACTGCTGAAACAGACCATTACACTCCTCCCGGATATACAGTTCACTGGTGCTGACGGATTTGACTTCAGCCATTGCTATCCGCAACCGGAGTTCAACCGCCGATCCATTCTGTGGGACTTGAACTATTTCAAATACTGTTTCTTGAAAGCTACCGGACTGGAGTATCAAGAAGACCGGTTGGAAGATGACTATCAGAAAATGGCCGATGTCCTGCTCCGAAGCACTTCGGCCACCTTCATGTATCGCGACTTCCAATCGCGCAACGTCATGGTCCGCGACGGTAAACCTTGGCTAATTGATTTCCAGGGCGGTAGAAAAGGGCCTGTTTATTATGATGTGGCCTCATTCCTGTGGCAAGCGAAGGCCAATTATCCGAAGGAATTGCGCGAAGAGCTGCTGGATGACTACCTGCACGCTTTGCAACGCTATCAGCCGATGGATGAAAAATACTTCCATAGCCAATTGCGTCACTTTGTACTTTTCCGCACGTTACAGGTGTTGGGAGCCTACGGATTCCGTGGTTATTTCGAGAAGAAACCCCACTTTATCCAAAGTGTCCCCTTTGCCATCGAGAATCTTCGAGGCCTGTTACGCGAGGACTATCCGGAGTATCCCTATCTCAACCAGCTGTTGCGCGAGTTGACACAACTGAAGCAGTTCACAGACGATCAGCAACGACGGATTCTGGAGGTCAAGGTCTTCAGTTTTGCCTACAAGAAGGGAATACCCAACGACCCGTCGGGCAATGGGGGTGGTTTTGTATTCGACTGCCGGGCCATCAACAACCCCGGTAAGTATGAACGCTATAATCACTTCACAGGACTGGATGAGCCGGTGATTCATTTTTTGGAAGAGGATGGAGAAATCACCACGTTCCTCAACCATGCCTACCAGTTGGTAGATGCATCGGTAAAACGCTATATGGATCGTGGATTCAGCAACCTCATGGTCAGCTTTGGTTGTACCGGAGGGCAACATCGTTCCGTCTATTCTGCCCAGCACATGGCCGAGCATATCCACCAGAAGTTTGGTGTCAAGGTGTCACTCATCCATCGGGAACAGAACATTGAACAACTTTTCAATCCTACTATATGAAAGCGATGATTTTTGCAGCCGGCTTGGGCAGCCGGCTAAAGCCTCTAACCGACCAAATGCCCAAGGCGTTAGTGCCCGTCCAAGGGCAACCCATGTTACAACGCGTGTTGCTTAAACTCAAGGAGGCTGGATTTGATCAGGTTATCATCAACATCCATCACCTGGGCCAACAGATTATTGATTTTCTGGAGGCCCATAACAACTTTGGAATGCGTATCTACATCTCCGACGAACGGGATTACCTGCTCGACACAGGTGGCGGCATCAAGAAGGCCTCTTACTTTCTACAAGGAGACGAGCCCTTCCTGGTGCACAACGTCGATATACTGTCGGATGTGGATCTGCGAGCCTTTTATGACAGCCACTGCCAAAGCAAAGCGTTGGCTTCACTATTGGTCAGCAAACGCGAGACTTCGCGCTATCTGTTGTTCGACAAGCAGCAACGATTATGTGGGTGGCGTAACAGAGCTACGGGAGAGGTCAAATCCTTCTATCCCTATTTCGACCCGTCCCACTATACGGAATACGCCTTTGCGGGCATTCACATGATATCGCCCGAGATTTTCCGTTGGATGGAAGAGTGGACCGGCAAGTTTTCGATCATCCAGTTCTATCTTTCCATCTGTGCACGCGTCAATTTGAGAGCCTACCCGGCAGACAATCTGACGCTGTTCGATGTCGGAAAAACGGAGACCTTGGCCCAAGCCGAGCAATGGATTTCGCAAATGAACGCTCAAAAATAAATGGCTTATGAAACAACTGATTATCACTGAAATTTTCCAACAGGCCTGGAAACAGACCAAGGCTCATATTTGGATCTTGGCGGGCTTGTATGTCGCGTTTACTATACTGTCCTCTCTGTTTGCGTTATTGGTTGATCCACTGACCCACTCCTGGTGGGGCAGCAGTCTCGTCAACCTCATTTCGGCCTACCTCTCTTCCCTTTTCTCGTTGGGCTATTTGCGCAACGTCATCGAGGCACAAGCGGACATCGAACCGCAAATGTCAGCCTATCAGCAACCCGTCATGCGAGTCATCAATTATGTGCTGGCATCCGTGATTTATGCCATTGCCATCGGCTTAGGAACCATTCTATTCATCCTCCCCGGCATCTATGTGGCTGTTCGTCTGCAGTACTATACGATGTTCATCTTGGAAGAAGAGGCCAACCCCATCCAGGCCCTACGGCATAGCTGGGAGCTTACACGCGAACAAACCTGGTCGCTGCTGCTCGTCAACCTCAGCATGATCGGCTTGGCATTGATCGGTCTGCTACTGCTGTTTGTCGGCCTCTTTGTAGCCATTCCCGTCATTTACGGCATGTATGTCATCATTTACCGTAACCTGAGCACATCGCCCTCTTCAGGGATGTAATCTTTCGGCAAACGATTGATCTTATAAAGGCTCTTCATCTGAACCCCATATTTTTGGGAGATGCTATGCAATGACTCGCCAATTTCGACCACATGGTCGAAATTCGGCTTGTCAGCCTTCGTCTTTTTCTTCTCCAAATAGACAATATCCCCCTCCTGCAACGGGAAATCGTTAGGAACTTCGTTGTATTTCCGCAATTTTGAAACACGGAATCCCATCTGCTCGGCAATGTGTTCGAAACTGTCGTTCTCCCGTGCATGCACATAGATCAAGCCGTTAGCCCGATACACTTGGTAGGCAGGTTCGGCAGGCTTTGCCGGCACCTGTGCCTGTTTAGTTTTCTTGGTTTTCTTGATCTTGGCCGCATCCAGCCGATAGAGCTTGTAGTCCTCAATCACCTTGATGAGCTTGTTGGCATAGGCCCGATCGGTCGCATAACCACACTTCTGAAGCCCCTTCGCCCAGCCCTTGTAATCCTTGATGGAGAGTTTGAACAGGGAAGCATAGCGAGATCGTTCGGCCAAGAACTTGGAATGGTCGATGTAGGAATCCTCCACCCGATCATATTTCCGGAAACATTCTCCACGTTCATCATCGTCATGACTCACCGACTTGCCGGTCCAGCCGTGACACTTGATGCCGAAATGGTTGTTGGAACGACGAGCCAAATCACTTTGACCTGCCCCTGATTCCAACAGTGCCTGCGCCATGGTGATACTGGCAGGAATCTTATACTGCTGTTGCTGCTTGATGGCCAACAACTGATATTGCTGGATATATTTCTGATAAGAGGTTAACTTCCGCTGGCTACTGGCTCCTGCTTGAACCGGAAGCATGGCACACAAAAGTAACCAACAAGTGAGTCGTACAAATAATTTCATTGCTCTTTTCCTATATTTTCAATCTAATGTTTATCTCATACTGATATTCGACCGACAAAGATAAAAAATAATTGTGATAATGTAATTGTGATGGGATGTGTGTGCATAAATAATTGTGATAATGTAATTGTGATGATCACAATAACAATTACAATTAGTTTTGGGGACTGTTCTCACAATAATAGTCGTCGTCGAGGGTTGCGAGGGGATCTTTTTCTCCCTCCAAAGTGATAGTATTATTATAATATTATATATATATTTATATATATAATATTAATTTCTTATTCATCTTTTCTCTTTGGATGGATGCATGGGCAAAACTAATTGTGATAGTGTAATTGTGATGGGGTGTGTGATGAGCTAATGTGATGGAAAGTTTGATGAAGCATTGTGCGAAAACAGGCTGTATGCGAGTATAGTACGAGTACATCATTCAGCGGCATAGGCCGGATAAGTAAGTATCACACCGCTCGTTCGGATGCTTTCTCAGCAAACTGATGACCGATCGAAGTAACCGATGGGGCCGCTACGTGTTCCTTCGCTCTGACATCGCTTTTCCTTCGCTGTTTCCTCCTCGTTTCTGCCGCCACCGAGGGGAAGCAGGGCAGCGGGAATCCGAAGGCTGCTAACGTGTGACAAATCAACGTTTATTGTATTACTTTTTAAATCTTTTGAATTATGGCAATTCTGAATGGTATTCTTAAACATCTCAACGGCTCAGCCGGACAGCTTACTTTCAAAACGGTCAACGGTCGCACCATCGTGAGTGAAAAGGTGACCACAGTTCGAAACGTCCGTAGCCCGCGCCAGTTGCGCCAGCGCACGAAATGGGGCAACCTCGTCCGGATGTATGCGGGCATCGCTCCGCTGCTCAAGTACGGCTTCGAGAAGAAGGCCCCTTCGGTGAGCGACTACAACATGTTCATGCGCGTGAACAATGCGGTTTCTCCGGTCTATCTGACCAAGACGGAGGCCGACGGTGGCGGTTGTATTGCCGCTCCTTACCAACTGACGCAGGGGTCGCTGCCCAGTATCGTGGTGACAGGCAAAGGTGCCGCCAGCGTGACGGACATCGCCTTGGGAGACTTGCAGATCTCGGACGAAACGACCGTAGCGGAATTTTCGCAGGCCGTGGTGATCGGCAATCCGGACTTCGACTTTGGCGACCAGCTCTCCTTCTACGAGATCCGCCAGCAGGTCAATGCAGAGACGGGCATCCCCTACTGCCAGTTTCTGGCTTCGAGTGTGGTGCTCGACAAGGAGAGCCAGGTGAAGCTCTGGGACATGGCCAGCCCGATGGGTTTTGCCTCGGTCGATGGACACTTGGGCCATGCGACCGACGAGGGGGACAGTGTCTTTGCTTGGGTGCACTCGGTCAAGGAGCGAGGCAAGACGAAGGTCTCTACCCAGTTCCTGATCGACAACAACAGTCTGTTGGCCGATTACACCACAGAGGATTCATACCAGGCTGCTGCTCAGAGCTATGGAGGCTCGAACGAGGCCTTCCTGACACCAGACAACTCCCGCGTAGGATCCGCTTCGGGTGGCGGCTCCGGTAATGGTTCTGGTGGTTCGGGCAACGATTCCGGTACTGACACGGATGGAAGCGGAAACGAGAATCCGGTCCGCTTTACCGTAACGGCTCTTTCGGCTGACGAGAGCATGGGTACGGTCAGTGGCACGAAAACGGTCAATGCGGGTGAGAGTGTCACCTTGACAGCCTCGGCTGCCAGTGGTTATGAGTTCAGCCAGTGGAACGATGGCGATCGTTCCAATCCGCGTACGGTGGTGGCCTCTGCTGACGTGACCTATACCGCCTCCTTCGTCTCTTCCGCTTCGGGCGGTGATGGAGAGGATCCGGATGCACCTCCCTTCTCCTAAACCAAACAGGCCTTCCCTTCATTGAGGGGGAGGCCTTTCTCTGTTCATCACGATCACAATAACAATTACAATTATTTGGGGGCATAGCTTTGGATGTTTCGGGCTGAATCTTTACATTTGCTGGCAAATTCATTGTTTAATCCAAACTATCAACTATGCTATGGCAGCAAATCAATCAAAACCGGTCTATCGTCCGAACGGCAAAGGGTACTCAGATTGTGAGTACCCTTATCAAATGAATCAGATTACGTATCACCACCCCATGCCGCACCCATCACAATTACAATATCACAATTGATTGGGAGGATATATTCAGTGTGGAAGTTACCGCACAAAATGGGATTTCTGCCAAGTCAGGACGACAGGGTCCGCTTGTACGAACGGAGCCACCCGCTGCTGATCCGCTTCATTCAGATAACGAGGAGTCGTGTAGGTAGCAGAGATCGTCAGCTGGTCGGGACTGAGCGTATAATGAATTAGTTCCATGTCCAAAAGGGCCAAAGCATCCAGATAAGCCACATCGGTCGTATCGGCCGGAACCTTCTGAAAATCTGAAGCTGATAGTTCTGGCATCAGTTCATCCGCTGGCAGGGGTTCCCAATCGGGCGAGAAAAAATCCACACGACTATCAGGCACCGGACCGAAGACCGTCGTCACCACACAAACCACCTTGGTGTTGTTCACCAAGGGCAACAGTTTCATTTCTACGGTACTACGCTCTGTCACCTGCAACAGCAGGTAATCCGCTGTCAATTGTTTCAAAGAGGAAAAGCCATTCATCGTATTCTGGACCCGCGCCTCCTTACCCTGTTGGAACAGATCGACCAGGTCTTTCCGCCAAGCATCTTCCAACTGGGGGATCTGCTGGTCGGGCATAGCAACAAACAACGTGGCCATCTCTTGCGCCTGACTTCCCCACGAAGCCATGCAGAGGGCCATCGCCATCATCCATCGTTTCATATTCATCATTATTCCATTCATTTTGAACCCAAATATAAGAAGATCATTCCTAAAAACACCAAAAAGAGGTCGATAGCCTTGCTCTTTAAGTTTTTTTCATGGAAGAAGAGTGCTCCAGCCGTAAAGGTCACCAATACATTGCTGCGACGGACCATCGAGACAATAGAGATCATCGAATCAGGATCGCTCAAGGCATAGAAATAGACCCAATCGGCCACAGAGAGGAAGAGCGAGATGAGCAGAATGTTCCAACGCCAGACAAAAGGTGTGCTCTTCTTTCGGCGTGGATACCAGAGGAAGAGCAGGATGGGCAACATCATCAGGCATTGATAGACATTGAACCAAACCTGTACAGTCATGACATCCAAGCTGCGCATCAGATGCTTGTCATACAGACCGCTCATCGCACCGGTCAGGATGGAGAGCAATGTCAGATAGATCCACTTGTTATGGCTGAAGACGATCCCCTCTTTCTTCCCCGACGAGGAGAGCAGATAGAAGGAGGCAATAGCCAACACCACACCGACCCATTGGTAAAAATTGAGTCTTTCGCCAAACAACAACATGGCACCCAACAAGGTCAAGATGGGCTGTGTGGCCTTGATAGGTCCCGTAATGGTCAAGGGAAGATGTTTCAAGGCAAAATAGCCCGACATCCAGGAGGAGAGCACGATTACGGCCTTGAGGAAGACGCGCAGGTGGGTCTCCGGATCGACCTGCGGCACATAGAGCATCGTGCCATCCAAACAATGCGTACCCCACGACAAGAAGACGAAGGGCAAGAATATCAGACTGCTCACCAACGTATTGATGAACAATACCGGAATAACGGCATTCCCATTCAACGAGAGTTTCTTGTTGACATCATAACAGCCTAACAGGAAGGCCGACAAAAAAGCGTATGCTAACCACATATCTTTATGTTATAAAAACAGTTCAGGAGGATATTGCACATCACATAGAAACAGGGCTTGCCCCGGCACGGATGTCCCGGCACTGCAACGGTTTTTAGCCTCAATGACACGACGGAATCCCTCCAGTGTCATCTTCCCTCGTCCCACTTCCAACAATGTACCCACAATCGATCGGACCATGTTGCGCAAAAAACGGTCGGCACGGATCGTAAAGACCCATACATCTCCCTCCTGCTGCCAACCAGCCTCATAGATACGACAGTTATTGGTCTTCACATCGGTATGCAGTTTGCTAAAGCTGGTGAAATCGATGTAGTCGAACAGGATCCGACAAGCCTCATTCATCCGATCGTAATCCAAAGGCATCTGTACCCGATAGACCAATTCCCGATTGAAAGGATCTTTCCGATTGGTCACATAATATTTATAGGTACGCGCACAGGCATCAAAACGCGCATGAGCATCGGGCTTGACCGGGCGAATCTCATAAATGGCGATGTCAGGCGGTAACACACGGTTGAGCTTGTGCGTCCAAAAGGCCAAATCATTCAAAGGTTCCCTCCAATCGAAATGGGCTACCATGAGCCGTGCATGAACACCTGCATCGGTCCGGCCAGCACCAGTTACCGACACCGGCTCGCGCAGCAACAGAGACAAGGCCTCTTCCAAACGTTGCTGCACGGTAATGCCATTGGGCTGTACTTGCCACCCGTTGTAGTTTTTCCCGTTATAACCTAAATAGAGAAAATAACGCATCGGCTCGAACTGTTTAATGGATTTTGTAACCAGCCACCGCCAAGGCTTGACGAATCTCGTTGATCTGACGCTGGTCGCGGGTTTCCATCTCAATGTGCAGGTAACAGCCATTGATATCAGCCGTGTGAGAAACGCGTTCATGATAAACCGACACCACGTTGGCTCCCAAACCGGCGATGATCTTGGAGACTTGCAACAACTGTCCCGGCTTATCGACCAACTCGATCTTCAGACTGCATGAACGACCCGAAGTCTGCAAACCACGACCAATCACGCGGGAAAGAATCGTCACATCAATGTTTCCACCCGAAACCAGACAAACCACCTTCTTGCCCTTGACCGGCACCTTGTTGAACATGGCGGCAGCCACCGACACGGCTCCAGCTCCCTCAGCGATCAACTTGTGTTGTTCGATCAGTGTCAAGATGGCCGTCGAAATCTCATCGTCAGTCACAGATACAATCTCATCCACATATTTCTGACACAAATCGAACGTGTGCAATCCCGGCTCTTTCACCGCAATACCATCGGCAATCGTCCTTACGGAAGGCAATCGCTCAATCTTGCCATGGCTGATGGAATCCAACATACTGGGAGCTCCATTTGCTTGTACGCCATACACTTTGATATGTGGAGCCAAATGCTTGATCGCGTAGGCCACACCCGAGATAAGGCCTCCTCCGCCCACCGGAACAATCACGGCATCCATATCGGGCAACTGGTCCAGAATCTCCAGGCCAATGGTTCCCTGACCGGCAATCACATCTTCGTCATCAAAAGGATGGATGAAAGTGTAACCTTTTTCATCGCGCAACTCCAACGCACGACGGTAGGCATCGTCATAAACACCTTCGACCAAGCAAACGTCAGCACCATAGCGTTTGGTAGCTTCTATCTTGGAGATAGGCGCATTGTCCGGCAGACAGATCAACGATGAGATTCCATGCGAAGTGGCAGCCAAGGCAACTCCCTGGGCATGATTACCAGCCGAACAGGCCACCACGCCACGTTGACGCTCCTCCTCAGTCAATTGCGCAATCTTGAAGCAGGCACCTCTTACTTTGAACGAACCGGTCACCTGCAGATTCTCCGGTTTCAAAAAGATACTACATGTTTTGTTGATGTTCGGAGCCGGAATCAAGTCCGTACGCCGGATCACCGTCTTCAAGGCATAGGATGCCTGATAGATTTTGTCGAGTGTAAGCATTCCTTATGATTTTTCTTTTTGTTAGTTACGTACAGTGATGTGAAAACAACCCTGTTTGCGTTCATGCTTGACGTAGCAACGATCCGCTTTCTTCAAGTCACGCAGCACCATCGCCAAGACCATCTTCAGTTGTTCCTTATCGATATTCAACGTATCCTCCTCATCCACTTTGGTATAACGTGCCCACGAGACATCGAACGTGGTACCATACTGATGGGCCGAATTGACGGACGAGTTACGGTTGCGCTTCTTTAATTTCTGGACATCATCGACAGTACGTGTCACGCTGGTCACCTTAATCTTGTAGAGGGAAGCATTCAGGTTACGGAGAGAATCCTGGAAATTCCGACCTATATCTTCCAACAGTTCGGCCGCTTCGGGAATCAAGAAGGGAATGGAGTGGGTCAGTTCTTCGACCTCATAATACTTGTTGCTTTCAATCTCCTCCAACTTACGCGAAGCCTTGGATGCAGCTTCCCGCGAAGAGACGGGTTCGATTCCGATCTCTTGAGCTATCGCCAGATGCACATCATTCAGATCATTAAAATCCCGATTATAGCTTCCATCATACCAAATGCGTTTCAACTCGCCTCGTTCCTCCTTACAGGCTGGCAGTAATGCCGTTACCAACCCACAGCAGGCCAACGAAATCATCATGACACGTGCTTGTTTCATCTTATCGTTTTTCTTTTATTTTTTATTGTACCGAATCAGGACAGAATTCAATCTACAGCCCAATCCTTCATTTCATACATATCTTGATACTCTTCCCAATCAGGATCCCATTCGGTGTAGATCGAGATCGGAAAAGGTTCGAATTCGGCCAATGCCTCGTTGAGACGTTCACCGAATACACGAGTGGTACGGGTATAAAACACCCAAACCTTTTCGCCATTACCGGTATAGATACCCGTCAGAATGGCCAATTTATCCTTTTTCTCCATCGCCTGTTGCAAAGCGGTCTGCATCGTCTCCATCCGCTCTGCCTCTGCATCAGAAGGCATTCCTTGTGCATCTCCCTCGTAGGGCCAGGTGATTTCGACCCGCTCCTTCAGCTTGCCGCATTGGAGGAATTCCGTCAGTTCGTCTCGTCCATTCACAAAAATCAGTTTCCCGTCATCCGTGGAAGAGAGAGCTGTAAACCACTCATTGCTTAGTTTCATATCCTATATAATAAATAAGAAGAATCTCATCCGACCGATTCAACACGCGAGAATGCGGAGGAATGAGATTCCCTGTTTTATTTGATGCAACGTTGCATTCAATTAATAGGCCTTCTCCAACAACCAGGCATCTGAGAAATTGGGTGCGTACTTAGCCTTGATGGCATCACGGCTGTCTGCAGCATCTGCTTTGTTGTCAAAGCTGGCTACGATCACACGCAACATACCCTGTTCATTCTCTCCCAGAACGGCATTGTAGCCATCGTTCTGCATACGTTCTTTCAATGCATAGGCGTTGGTACGATTCTTGAAACTGCCGACAACGACACTATAACGTTTCAGACGGCTGGCATCTTCTCCCGATGCAACATTGATACGCTCAGAACGAGTAGCGGCATTTGAATAGCGAGGCTTAGATACGGGTGCCGGTTCTTCGGCCACTTCAACCTCTTCTACGACCTCTTCCACAGGAGCTGTTGTCTCCTTCTCCTTTGCCTGTTCATAAGCAGCTTTGTATGCACTTTGTTTAGGCTTGCAAGACCCGAGCGACAGTGCGATGCATGCTGCGGCTCCTAATAACCAAATTTTGTTCATATTTATTGTAGCTAAATGATTGTTCTCTCTTAATGCGTGCAAAGATAAGAATTAAATTAGTACTTTCGCACGCAGAACAATATATTCTTACATGAACATGAATAAAACGATTGGAACAATGATGATGGCGACATCCATGTTATTAGGTGCTTGCACGGCTAATAGCGGTGATGGAACAACAGGAAAAGCCCAGACCGACGGTACTTTAATCGGGCGATCAACCATCAAGATCGCAGATGGGCGCATGACTCCCGAGGCTCTTTGGGCCTTCGGACGTATTGGTGATTATCAGGTTTCTCCCGATGGACAACTGATTGTCTATACGGTCGGTTACTACAGTGTACCGCAAGACAAGAGCAATCGAGAGGTATTCGTCATGAATTCGGACGGAACCAACAACCGTCAGATCACGACGACCCCCTACGGAGAGAACAATGTAGCTTGGATCAAAGGGGGCAGCAAAATCGCCTTTCTGAGCAGTGAAGGCGGCAGTAGCCAAATCTGGGAAATGAATCCCGACGGTAGCGGACGGCAGCAGCTTTCCCACTACGAGGGCGATATTGAAGGTTTCCTTTTCTCACCGGATGAACAGAAGATCCTCTTCATCTCCCAAGTCAAGACAGTAGCTTCGACGGCCGACAAATATCCAGACCTGCCAAAGGCAACGGGTGTCGTGGTGACGGACCTGATGTATAAGCACTGGGATGAATGGGTAACGACAGCCCCGCATCCGTTCGTGGCCAGCTTCGATGGCAAACAGGTGGGTAAGGCCACCGACATTCTGGAGGGCAAAGCCTTCGAAAGTCCCATGAAGCCTTTCGGTGGTGTTGAGCAATTGGCCTGGAGTCCCGCTTCGGACAAGGTGGCTTTCACCTGCCGTGCCAAAACAGGATTACAGTATGCCATTTCGACCGATTCTGACATCTACGAATATGACTTATCGAATGGCAAAACAACCAATCTCTGCAAAGCCTCAGAAACAGGCAAAGAGATGGCCGGTTACGACACCAATCCGCAATATTCTCCCGATGGTCAGTTCATTGCCTGGCAAAGTATGGAGCATGACGGTTACGAATCGGATTGGAACCGCTTGTGTGTGATGAACCGCTCAACAGGCGAGAAGAAATTTGTCAGCAAAGCTTTCCAGTCGAATGTCGATGGCTTCCTGTGGGATCCAGATTGCAAACGTATCTATTTCACAGGTGTTTGGCACGGTATGTCGCAAGTCTATTGCCTCCATCTCGACCAGCCAGCCGAGAACGACCCGTCAGCCTGTCGTATTGAACTGCTGACCTCCGAGGTAGCAGACTATTCTTCATTGGCACTCTGCAACGACCGCATCATCACGAAGCGTCACTCCATGAGTGCGGCCGACGAGATCTATTCTATCGAAGCCAATGGCGAGGTAAAACAGCTGACCTACGAGAACAAACATCTCTATGATCAGTTGGAGATGGGACGTGTAGAAGCCAAATGGATGAAGACTACCGACGGCAAGGAGATGCTCTCGTGGGTCATCTATCCGCCTCACTTCGATCCGAACAAGAAATATCCGACGCTGCTGTTCTGTGAAGGAGGTCCACAGAGTCCAGTCAGCCAATTCTGGTCTTACCGCTGGAACTTCCAGATCATGGCAGCCCATGATTATATTATTGTAGCACCCAACCGTAGAGGTTTGCCGGGCTTTGGTCTGGAATGGAACGAGGCAGTCAGTGGCGATTATGGCGGTCAATGTATGCGTGACTATTTCACAGCCATCGACGAAATGGCCAAGGAACCCTATGTAGATAAGGATCGGTTAGGTTGCGTGGGTGCCAGCTTCGGTGGATTCTCCGTCTATTGGTTGGCCGGTCATCACGACAAACGTTTCAAGGCCTTCATTGCCCACGACGGTATCTTCAACATGGAAATGCAGTATCTGGAGACCGAAGAGATGTGGTTCGCCAACTGGGATATGGGCGGAGCCTATTGGGAAAAGGACAATGCGACCGCTCAGCGCACCTTTGCCAACTCTCCCCACCGTTTTGTCGATAAATGGGACACACCTATTCTCTGTATTCATGGCGAGAAGGATTACCGCATCCTGGCTAATCAAGGTATGGCCGCTTTCAATGCTGCCGTATTGCGCGGTGTGCCGGCTGAATTGCTGATCTATCCGGACGAAAACCACTGGGTTTTGAAACCGCAGAACAGTATTCTGTGGCAACGAACCTTCTTCGAATGGTTGGATAAATGGCTGAAATAGTATCAAAAATAAGAATTATTGATACTCCAATAGATTTTATTTATCAAAAATAGTTGGTAGTTCAGATTTCAGTATTTATCTTCGCAGCAGTGAAACTGAGATAATACAATTTATCAACCTAAAAAAGAAATAGTATGAAGAAGAAATGGATTTGCACAGTTTGCGGTTATGTACATGAAGGTGATGAGGCTCCTGAAAAGTGCCCGCAGTGTAAACAGCCGAAGAGCAAATTTAAAGAATTGGTAGAAAACGAAGGTGCTCTGAAGTTTGTTGACGAGCACGTATTAGGCGTAGCTAAGGGTGTTGATCCGGTCATCTTGGAAGGTTTGCACGCACACTTCAACGGTGAATGTTCAGAAGTGGGTATGTACTTGGCGATGAGCCGTCAGGCAGATCGCGAAGGTTATCCTGAAATAGCAGAAGCTTTCAAGCGTTATGCATGGGAAGAGGCTGAACACGCTGCTAAGTTCGCTGAATTGTTGGGTGAAATTGTTTGGGATACAAAAACGAACGTAAAGAAACGCATGGAAGCAGAAGCTGGTGCTTGCGAAGACAAGAAGCGTATTGCTACATTGGCTAAGCAGCAGAACTTGGATGCTATCCACGATACAGTTCACGAAATGTGCAAGGACGAAGCTCGTCACGGCAAAGGTTTCGAAGGATTGTATAACCGTTACTTCAAGTAAGTAATCCAATAACTGCTTATAATCAAGCATTAGTTAGACAACAGAAAGGGATCGTAATTCATTTTACGGTCCCTTTCCTTTTGAGTGGATATGCCTTCGATAAATGGAAGCACAGAACTGCTATCACAAAGTCCTGTAGATGAGCAATCTGAAAAATAATGAATAAAAAAGAGCCAAAAACGTTTGGTAGGTAAAAAAAAGTACCTATCTTTGCACCCGTCAACGCGGAAGTAGCTCAGTTGGTAGAGCATAACCTTGCCAAGGTTAGGGTCGCGGGTTCGAGTCCCGTCTTCCGCTCGAAAGGCCCAGGTGGCGGAATTGGTAGACGCGCACGTTTCAGGTGCGTGTGTCGAGAGGCATGCAGGTTCGAGTCCTGTTCTGGGCACTTCAAGACGCGCAGGTGGTGGAATTGGTAGACACGCTACTTTGAGGGGGTAGTGGCGGTTACGTCGTGTGAGTTCAAGTCTCATCCTGCGTACCAAAAGAAAAGGGTACTCATATTGTGAGTACCCTTTTTCTTTTTATGCCTCCAAAGCTTTTCGAAGCAACGCCTCTACTTCCGGCTTGAAAATGCCGCCTTCATGCAGTTTCTCCCCTTCCAGATAGAAGGTAGGCACATAGTAGTAATCATACTGATTCGCCACATCCGGCTGACGGCTCTCTTCGATCGTCTGGATCTCGACAGTCTTCAACTCCGGATATTCCGTTTGCAACTCTTCAATAAACCGAAAGGCCTTCTTGCAGAAGGGACATTTCTCCAAATAAAAAAGGGTAATAGGCTTCATCGTCTTACATATTTTAAATGATTATTTCTTGATTCTCAGAAGCACGTGTCTGAAGCACCTTCGAATTGGGAGGTACGCTATGCGTCAACCAAATGTTACCACCGATGACCGAACCTCGACCAATGGTGATCCGCCCCAAAACAGAGGCATTGGAATAAATGGTCACATAATCCTCCACGATCGGATGACGCGGCACATCAATAGGCAAACCATCATCATCAAGCATAAAACTCTTCGCACCTAACGTGACTCCCTGATAGAGTCGCACATGATTGCCAATAATGGCAGTCTGTCCGACCACTACACCCGTACCATGGTCAATACTGAAATACTCACCGATCTCAGCCCCTGGATGAATATCAATGCCTGTAGCGGAATGGGCCATCTCCGTAATGATACGCGGAATGACCGGCACGTGCAACTGAAACAGCGCATGCGCCACACGCTGATGCAAAAGAGCCGTGATAGCCGGATAACAGAAAATGATCTCACTGACACTCTTTGCTGCCGGATCGCCATCCAGAATAGCCTTCACATCGGTTGACAAGAGATACTTGATATGAGGAATCTGATCAATGAACGCCACCGAGATTTCTGAAGCCAACTTTTTCGCCTCCTCTTCCCGATCGTTTTCAAAACAGAGCCCCCGATAAATCTGCTCCTGCAACAAATCATACACCTGCTCCAAATAGACACCTGTGTAATACTCTATGGAACCAGCCTGTGCCTCTTTTTCCGTTCCGAAGAACCCGGGAAAGATGATCCGGCGCAACAGATCCATCACTTGTTTCAACTCCGCTACGGAGGGCGATGGTTTCTGATGCAACGGGATGTAACGCGCACACGACTGGTTTTTCACCATCAAAGAAACAACATCCCGTTGAATATGGTTTAAAATTTCTGTCCGATTCATCGATTAATTATCCCAAACGGGGTTATAAGAAACTAATACTCCTGCTCCAAACCCAACATAAATCACACCATCCAACACAAACATCGTATGGATGTCACGAGCTACTGAACTGGGCAATTTTGAACGTTTACGCCATGTGTTGGTCATCGAATCGACCGCATAGCTCCAAATCTGCCCTTCGGCATCCACCACATAAATGGTCTTACCCAGCACAGCTCCTCCACGGATCTGCATGTTGCCGCTATCCTCCAACGTAGCCACTTCGATCCACTCTCTGAAGTCGGACGAAGCCCACAACTTCTTGTCGTCTCCATTGCCTGTGTTACCCATACCAGCATAAACCACATCATTGACAAAAAGAGCAATACCGCCGGCTTGGGCCTGCGGGAAGGTGGAAAGACGAGTCCAGTTGTTCAAGGTAAAACGCCATACATCATCCGTAGGCGTGTTATACTTATCCATGCCACCAATCATATAGAAACCATTGCTGGACAGACAGGCGACAGCCGAATAGAGTGAATCAGGACCTGTTTCCGGCACAATGTAGGAAATCCAGCGATTGTCTGAGGCCGAGAACATATAAAACTCCTTCTTGGCCTCATTATCAGCGTACCCACCATACACGCAAGCCGTTCCCCAAGGACTACATGCAGCAGCCTGCAGCTTTCGGCCACCGGCCGGATATTTGGCACTGGGCAACATCTCCAGCGAATTGCTGTTCGACGAATACATCCACAATTCATCCGATGTTCCATCCGAATCATCACCTCCCAACAGGTAGCAACGATTGCCGTACGTGAACGAAGCGACAGTTCCAGCCACCTTCTTGTAATCAGAGGCGACAACGCGCGTCGTGAAGATGTCGGGCGTCTGCACCTGACTCTCGACACTATAGCCTGAAGTCTTGCTATTCGTTGCAAACGCACGCACATAATAGGTGTAACCACCCCGAAGCGACACCGAGGTTTCGAACTCACCATCCTTATCGATCCGGGCTGTCAGACAGGTTCCCGTTTCGACATCCGGATTGGCGGTTGTCGAATAGCAGAAGCCCACCTGTGTCACCTCCGAGATTCCCTGACTCTCCAACTTTCCTTTCAGTGTCAAAGTACCTGTCTGCTGGTTCAACTGACATTGGGCCAGATTAACGACAGGCTCATCACTCTTCGTAAAGAATAATGTATCATGGGAGAACGAACTACCGAAGCTGTTCTTGGCAAAGGCAACCACAAAATATTTCTTTCCAGAAACCAAATCTGTCAAGGTCTGGGAGAAGGTTCGGTCAGGATCCAGTCCGGCCCCCTCCAGCAGTTGACCCGTCTGAGCCGGATGCTCTTGATCGCCCCAATAGAAACCCAACGATTCAATATCCGCATCTCCACTATCCAACAGACGCGCTTTCAACTGTACGGAGGTGAAATCGACCTGCATCTCCAGGGTCTCAGCCACCGAAGGTTTGCCACTAATGGTCGTAAACGTCTGTTCAGCACCCGTGAACACGCCAAACTGATTCTCGACAAAGGCCTGCAAACTATATGTGGTTTCCGGCCGCAGATTCGTCAACCGATGCGTAAACTCCGAAGACTCACTCTCGACATACACAGTCGAATCGAGTGAGGCATCGGCCACGGTCTTCAAATAAAAACCTCGATGCAGAATCTTTCCTTCACCCGGCACCTCGATCTGGCCTGTTCCGTCAGCCGTCGTGGCATGAATCTCTTTCACAGGCAGTGTCCGTACGATTCCCAAGCCGGAAATGGTGATGACATGTACCTCCTCACCCAATGTCCGACCCTCTTTCCCATCACCATTCACGGCATAGGCACAGAAATAATAGCCCGTACTGTCTTTCAAATTGGTAATAGTACCTGAAAAATCACCTTTTCCGGAACCTTCATCCACCCACTTGGAAGCCGATTCATAACTCAACGGACTCTTCTCTCCATACAGAAAGCCTCGTTCATAGACTGCACGGCCATTCTCGCGAATCACACGACCTCCCAACGTTACGGTCGTGGCTGTGCGGGCAATCTGCGAAGTAACGGTTTCCACCTCCGGGGCCTTGGCATTATGCAGTTCGCCATCCCCTTCCGGATCCTCCAAACAACTGGGCGACAGGAGCAACAATGTCCAGCCCAACACCATATAATATAGATCTTTCAACTTCATGTCACCTACCGATTAAAAGAACAGACCAATGCCTGCATTCAAGTCAATGTATTTAAAATTGATGGTATTACAACCTGCACTCACAAAGAAGGAGCCCAACTTCACCATCATGTCCAGCTCTCCGGCAATACCATTGAAGGAATCGTCGGTCTGCTTGCACCACACCTGCGACACCTCCTGGATGTTTTCGTGCGAAATGGTTTCATATTGATAAATCAAATCGTGCACACCATAACCCAAGCCTACCGATGTCAACAACCAGGAATTCCATTTGATCACTGCACCGGCTGTTGCCGCATAGGTATTAGCCTCTTTCTGCAGATAACGGTATGAAGCACCTTCGGAGAAATCAGCAATCGTCTTACCCTGCTCGTAGCTTTGGAATTTCATGTTCGTTTTGAAACGGACGTACCAACCGGCATGTTTGGCCACTCCTCCGACCGTCAAGCCGTAAGGAGCTGTAGGCGAAAAGGAATAACCCACAAAAAAGCGCATCCGCTCACGGGAAGCCTGTGCCACAACCGGTTCCGATGTTTGCTCCACAGGCCGACGCAAGATCTCCAGTTGATCTTTCCAATAGCCGGCCAGTTCCTCGCTCTTCGGTGTGCCGATTCCCTCCTGATAATAGGTAATCAGCTGCTTGACAGCCACCGTATCCTTCTCCGTAGCCATCACATTCAGGCAGTTCAAGCACTTATTCATCAAACTACGCATGGAGGGACGCATCTGCTTGCTTTTCAACCAGATCGTCGTCAGATTCGCAATACTATACGGGTCACATTGCGAAACACCCTCTTCAAACCACATCTTCGCGTCACTGTAATCGTGTCGCTTCATGGCCTCGTCACCCTTCCGATTGTAGGTCTGCTGCTGTTGCGCCCACGCAGAAAAGGGAACTACCACACAAAGGAATACTATCCAAATTTTTTTCATGCGCATCCTCAATAATCAATTACACCTTGACTGACTAATGAACCATCAGAACGATAAATATCATACAAGTTATCTTCCCGTTCGAACGCTCTTCCCTGGTCAGATCTTCCGACACTCAAGTATTTACAGGGAATCCGTTCT
Organism: Parabacteroides distasonis; assembly: GCA_021531775.1. GTDB lineage: Bacteria > Bacteroidota > Bacteroidia > Bacteroidales > Tannerellaceae > Parabacteroides. The sequence goes on from JAFBIU010000010.1 coordinate 88,198, forward strand.
TCCGCACGCTGGTCAATGGCCCCGTAACGTCCGGTCGATTTCTTACGCACAATCTTAAAGTTCCCAAAATCCATCTTCTCTTCATATTGTGTCCGTCGATCAGCAATCCGTTTGGCCTCTGCCTTCTCGTCGCAATCGATCAACAAACGAACCACTTCTTCGGTCAATTTCAACTGTTTAGCCTCCGTAAACAAGCGATGCGCCTCCGCATAATTGGTAGCAGACATCTGTTCATGACCCAAGGCGATCAAATGCTTGTATTCCGCATCAATCTCCTCGGCCGACAGCGGTTGCTCTGCCTCGCTTGCAGGCTGTTCTCTTTTTACGGTTTCCGTCGGAAGCCTTACCGGCTCCGGACGCTTTTGAACCGGCTCCGGACGCGTCTCGGCAGACTCCCGTTTTGCTTCGGCAGTCCCTGTCCGGGTAGCCTGTGATGTTGCTGTTTCCGGTTGAGCAGTAGCCTTTGGGGAAACCTGAGTAGAGTTGGCACTATCAGCCTGATCCGAGCCCTCCAAGGATGAACCCTCCTGCGAAGAGCCATCATCAGAAGCACCTGCAGCCTCACCCGACAAAGCCTCCGGCGAGGTTGTCAAGGTATCAGCTTGAGGCAAATTGGCATCATCCGGATTCGGATCGTCCACCTTAGTAAAGAGCTCTGTAAAACGGTTGGCATGCAGGTAAGCGGCAGCCGAACCGAGCAGGGCCAAACAAGCCAACAGCAAGGTAACCCACAAGGCTTTCGAACTCTTCTTAGGCTGTGGCGTCACGCTTACAGACGAACCCGCTCCCCCAGAGGAAACAGGATTCAGCGGCTGATTGACGATGGTCTCTTCATCCGCATCCTCCACAGACTGGGCTCGTTTTCCCTGAGACACCAGCAGTGTCTCCTCATCCGCCTCTTCCGGTGCAACAGGAGCCGCTGTAGAAGCCGTAGCCACAGGCGATTTCGGCAACTGGCTGACATCCAGCAAGGGCAAGGACAAGGCCTCCATCATCTCCTCCACACTTTGGTAACGGTCAGCCGGCACAATCTCCATCGCCTTCAGAATCACGGCTGCCGTACGGGCCGACAGGTGCGGATTCAGTTGCGAAGGCGGCATCAAGGGACGTGTGGCACGCAAAATCGACTCGGTCGGAATCTTGCCTGTCAGCAGGTTATACATCGTCGCTCCCAACGAATAAATGTCCGGGCAGGGCGAGAAGACACTCGTGCCCTGATCATCATATTGCTCAATCGAAGCAAACCCCTTCGAGAGCGTCAGCATCGTTGTGCTCGTCTCCTGCTGGTCGATATCGTACCGTTTGCTGACACCAAAATCGATCAACCGGGCATTATTCTGACTGTCTATCAGAATATTGCTCGGCTTAATATCCAGATGCAGAATACTCTTGGCATGCACGAATTGAAGCGCGGTACCGATTTGTTGAATATATTTGAGAACCACCGGCTCGGGCAGAATCCCCTCTTTTTCCATTTTGTATTTCAGGGAATGACCGGCAATGTACTCCATGGCGATGTAAGCCGTGTTGTGCTCTTCGAACACCTCCAACACATTCACGATGTAGGGATGATGCACCTCGGACAGAATCTTAGCCTCCTTGATCAGTTTCTCCTTGAACTTGTCAAAGAGCTTCTTGCCCGTTTCGGAATGCACCAAAACAGCCCCCGTCGCCTGATCCCGATAGCAGTAATCTTTGAAAAAATACTCCTTCACGCAGACCGGCACTTCGGTTCGCATCGTTCCTAACGACCCCTTAACCTCTGTGTACCAGACGCCTTGATAGGTTATTCCAAAGCCGCCTTGACCAACGACGTTCGATAATCTATATTTTCCGTTCTGTAGTAAATGTCCTTTAGGCAAATTCATAATCGCTTGTGCAACTATTTAATTTGCCAAAATTACGCTTTTTAGACCAAAGAATAAAGAAAAGATAAAACATTTTGTTTGATGCCGGGCTTTTTTTTCACGTTCTGAACGCTCAGCACATAAAACGAAAAGTTGTCGCGTGTTTTTCCCTGGCAAGCCTCCAGCAATGCATCTTTGATGGCACCCGCATTTTCGCCCTCTTGGAAGATGTGAGCCAGCTCTTCTTCCGTCAGTTTCTCCAGCACACCGTCGGTACAGAGCAAGAAGCGGTCGCCCGGTTCCACGTCGCGCAAGAGCGTAACATCGATATCGACCGGACAGGATCCAGCCTGTATCGCCCGCAGAATCACGTGCCGTTGCGGATGACGAACAGCCTCCTCCGGCGTGATCTTGCCCAATTGCAACAGGGAGTTGACCAAGGTGTGGTCAGTCGTACGGTAAAGCAATTTCCCCTTCCGGAACTGGTAAATGCGACTGTCGCCGATGTGTCCCACCGTGATTCCCTCCCGGCCGACATAGAGCAGCGTGACCGTCGTAGCCATGCCGGCAGCCTCGGGATGCGCCTGCACGTAGGAGTCAAAACGCGATTCCGTATATTGAATGGATTTCTGCACAAAGGCAGGTGTTGGATCTGCAGTTTCCAAAAAAGTATCAAAATAGGTAGGGATCGATTCGCAGGCTAAAGCACTGGCAATCTCCCCTTTATTGGCACCACCCACACCATCACACACCAAAAAGAGCCGTTGGTTCTGATCGACCGACTCGGGCAAGGGATACACAGCATCTTCGTTGTTGAGCCGTCCTCCCTGTTCGCTTACTGCGCAAGGTTTACCAATCGTTATATCCATAGCTTTTCATTTATTCGTTAAAACGGAGAACCGTGTGTCCGATGATGATTTCATCCTGATCATTCAGGACAACAACCTCTCCCGATTCTAAGTAATTGCCATTATATAACGTATGATTGCGACTATTATTGTCAGAAAGCAAATGTTTGTAACCGCCCTGCTCCGATTTCTTCACCTCGATACGGATGTGCGCGCGGCTCATGGATCGGTCGGCCGTCTCGATGCAGATCGTGGCACTCGAGGAATGGGACTTCCGCCCCACCACGAAAACACCTTCACTCAAGGGGAATGTCTGCTGCGGTGTGTCAGCATCCGGCAAAACAGTCAGGCTACCCGTTTTCGTGCGCACAGGACGCACCAAGACCGTTTCATCGTCAGCTGCGGCAGAGGAAGCCGGCGCAGTCAGGAGAGAAACGGGGATAGACTGGCGGCATTTCGGGCATTTGAACGAAGAGAGGCCGAGGGGAATTTTCCCCTCGTCAACCTTCAAACCGACGTGGCAATGTGGACACTTAACTGAAATCATACAATGAATGAAATATCAGATCCTTCAATATCAATATCCAACGTCTGCACATCCATCATATCCACATCAGACGACAGCAAGCTATCATCATCAATGGTAATGAAATCTGCCGCATCATCGTCAATGGTAACGGCTCCGAGCAGATCCACATCATCATCCACATCGACCACGACAGCGTCCGACATCAGCGTGTCATCGCTGTCAAGCGTCACAAATGTATAATCCTCTGCTTGCATAACTACTTTTGATTCAGTTAAACTTTCCACGACAAAAGTACAAAAAGCATTTTACTCACTACCATCGAAATGGTTCGGCTAATCCAAGGGGTTATGTTTCTGTACAAAACAGCCTTGTTTCGGGGATAAACCAATTTCACTCTGAAACCCATTTCGCCTTGCAGGCCGGACACTGCTTGCGGTTGCGCAATGATTCCCAGGGCACTTCGCCCAAGAAGGTGCCGCACTTCGGACAGACATAATCGATCTTGAACTGATTCGCCAACGCCTGCAGTTGGGCTGGTGTACGTGCAGACTGTTTGGCCCCCAGGTAAATACCGATCATCGGTGCACAAACCGTAATGAGCAGGCTGACGCTGAACCAGGTCATGCTACCCTTGCCTAAGAAACCGACAATCACACCCACAATACCGGGGATGGCAAAGGGCAGGCTCTGCAACAGACGGGTCTTGAACTGGTTGGCCGACTGGGTTTTCACCTTCGCATCCACATAGTCATCATAAACCCGCTTCAGCAACTCGAATTCCGCCGAATAATCATTGTTGTATTTCAGGATTTCAGACACAAGCCACTCCGAGGCATCGCCCAGCCGCACACGGTCGGTCGGCACCACATACTTACGCAGCACCTGCGCATCGTTGACAAACGTGCCATTCGTGGAACCCAAATCCTCCAACAGCAGCCTTCCCTCTTGATCCCGCGTCAAACGGGCATGATGCCGACTCACATGCGGATGATCGGCTACCACCTCATTATCTGTTGCTTTTCCTAATCTGATAATCATGGCTATTCCATTTCTTGCTGATCGCCTACACCTTCGGATCTTCCGCGCCAGACTGGGCCGACATCTCCTTCTCCAAAGTCTCCTTCAGATTCTTCAACGGATCCTTGGAAATATCCAACTCCTTCGCCTTGCCGTCCTGCAACAGCAACAACAACTTATGCTTGGGTAGATTAATCTGTAGAATATTATTCTTATTGACGATATGACTTTTTCCAACACGCATCAGAATCGACTTGCAACCGGCCACCTGTGTCTCCAGAATCTCCTCGATTTTCCCGATATTGATGGCAAAGGTAAACTGAATCCCATTGGAGAGCATCAATTTAGTGTAGTTCCGATCTGCTTCAAAATAAAGAATTTGACCTATTTTGATGCGGAGCAATTCATCACGTGTTTTAATTATTAAATAGCGTTCCATACAACTCGTTTTAGATGTCTTTTCTTCCGTTTTGAATTACAAAAGTAACCATTTTCCGCCATTCAGCCACTTTTCCGGCAAAAAAAGTGGTGAAAAAAATGTGGCTTACTCCGGTTGGGAGGCCGGAATCGAATCGCCTCGTACGGTCGGCAACAGCAGACGGCGACGGCGGAAGAGCTCCGACAAATGGTTGAACTCCTTCTGGAACTTGATGCCGACGCCCTGCGTGGTCATCGACTGTTTCATGTACTGATAGAGATTATTGTCGTTCGAATGGTTGTAAGCCTTCAGACTGATTTCGCCGCTGCGCGTCAGCTTGTATTCCAGATCAAACTCACCCACAAACACATTCTTCTGGTTCGTGTAGATGCTGTTGCGATAACCGAAATTACCATTGATCAGCAACCGGTTGTCAAACAGCTGGCTGCTCAGCAACATCTCCATCTCCGTCTGGTTGCTCATCTCGTTGCGGTCCGCCCGGATGTTGGCCCCGATCTGTACCTTGTCCGTCAACGACCCCAACAGGCTCGAGAGCTGTTGCGAAATGGCCGACGAAGCCACCGCATTCCATTCGTTGCCCCGATAGCCATCCGTATAGTTAGGTGTATAGAACTTATTCAGCACCAGCAGGTAAACGATCTGACGACTCATCATATCTTCCGTATCAACGAGACTCTTCACCTGCCGTTCCAGCTCCTCATTGGAGTTGGGCAGCTCCATGTCGAACGTGATGGTGGGGCTACGCAACAGACCGTCCAGCTGCAAGACACAATTGACCGGCACATTCTGCCGAGGACTCTCCAACGCCACGCTCCGGTCCAGATCAGACAGGTTGGCCGTCAGACTGTAAATGGCATCGATGTTCATGTCCGCATTAAAGGGGTCGCCGTTGAAACGGATCGTACTGCCGTCGCGGATCTTGAAGTCTTTCCGGATCACCTGCTGCAGGCTGAAATTATACTTTCCTTCGATGATGCCGACCGTTCCATACATACGCAAATCGGTCTTCGTACCATACTGCACCTGCAGGTTGCCATTGGCTGTTCCCTTGATACGGTCGCCCGCCACCGGATCCATAATCAGCTCTATCTGAGCATCCGGCGTAATGTCCAACAGGAAGTTCATCCGCATCTCCGCCCCCTCGGAAACAGCCGGAGCTGGAACAGGCACAGCCCCCTCGCCCGTCTGTGTCTCTGCCTCTTTCACCTGTTTCTTCTTGTCAACGAAGGTAATGAAATTATACTCCTCCGCCGAGTTGTTGTTCAGGAAATCCAGATAGACATTGGTGTTGGGAGCACTCTGCATATTGATGTCGAAATGGATCATCTGCTCATTGCCCCGGACACGGGCCGTGCCACTGCCGAAGACCGTTCCAAAGATCAGCGGGTTCTGCTTCTGCGGCACGTCATAGACCAGCACCTGATCCGTCGCCACATGCACATCAAAATCGTAGTCGCGGAAATGCTTGTGGTTGAACCGCAAATCCACCTGGCCCGTGTTGCCGAACTTGTCCTTCAACTCCACCTGGCGCACCTGCACCGAGGTCGAATCCATGTGGACCGAATCGGAGAAGGTATAATAGGTATTGGTAAACTCGACACCCAAGCCGCCATCTTTCACATACGCATCGCCCGCCACGTTCAGATCCTTGAAGGGTCCGTAGAGACTCACCTGTCCCGTGCCGCGTCCCTTCAGATTCTTGATCACCTTCTCCACGAAGGGATTGATGAAGGCCACATCCACCTCCTTCGCATCAAAATGCAACGACAGACCCGCCTGCGGCCCCACCGGATAAATGTAGCCGTTCACATCCGACCAGGTACTGTCGTTTTGATAAATGCTGCCCAGCATCAGGATACCCTGCTCTTCGTTGTCCCATTCGCTGAAGAGGCTCAGCCGTCCCAAATTGACCCGGTTGAAGGAGAAGTCCTGCACCTCCAGATCCGTGTTCATGATCCGGCTGTTGTAGAGATCGACCAGGTTGAACTTGCCCGTCGCCTTGCCGGCAAACTGCAGCACCGGATTACCGATGATGTCAAAGATATAGGCCAACTCGATCTGGTTCAGGTCGAGAAACAACGTGTCGGAGGGATCGGGCGAGACCGTTCCCCGAATGTAGGCATATTGCTGGTCGTGAGCCACACGGAAATTCTGAATCGCCACCTGCCCCTGCTGCACATCGATCGTTGCCGGCGACACCCTCCACACAGAATCGTTGAACACCAACTCACTGGGCTGCAGATCGACATGCGTGTGCAGGAACCGTTTGCCCGCCTCGTCCTCCTCGGCCTGGAACTGAGCCTTCGCCATCAAGTCCGCCTTGAAGAGCCGCTCCTTGTTGTTGGCCCAGCTGACGAAGGTCTGCAACACATCCTCCTTCGCCTCCGCTTTGAGGTTGAGGTAATTGCGTCGGCCCAACAGGTTGTAATTGATGGCACGCACCTCCAGGTTCACCTGATCGGCCGGATTGCCACACGACAGATAGCCCGACTCGAAGAGCGATTTCCCCACCTGGAATTTCGGCAGCCACGCTTCGAAACGGAACTTGTCCAACCGGTTGTCATACTGGCCCGTAATGCGTCCGGTCGAAACCATCGTGAAGGGCAGCCGGAAGGCACGCGAAAAGGCCTCTGTATTCTCGACCGTCAGCAGCAACTGGAAATTGTTCTCCTCGATCGGCTGCTTGGGCGCAAAACGGATCAGAGCCGGCACATACTGCTGCATCGTTTGGATCAGGCTGGGCACCAAGGTCCGGAAGGAATAGGCCCCCTCGATCCGGCCGTTCACCAAATCCGACTCGATCGTCAGCCGGCGCTCCTCCGAGTGGCCCAACGCATTCAGTTCCAAAGCCTCCAAATGGCACGTGTCCGTAGCCGTCGTGAACTTGAACCGGTCGAGACAGATGCGTCCCTCGATATTGTCGATCGAGTTTCCCCTGAAATTGGCATCCAGGGCAAAGGAGAGATCCGGCTCCTGATATTTCTTAGAGAGATGCAACGAATCCAGCCGGCAACGGTTCAGCTCCGCGGCAAAGTCGAATTGCGACTGGGCACCGAGATGCTGGAAGAATCCCGTGGCGGAGAGGCTGATGTTGGGATCATCAATCGAGACGTCGCCCGAGAAGGAATGGGGCGTCAGCAACCCGTCGAAACGCACCTCTTCATATTTATAACCCTTGAAATCAAACTCATGCACATGGGCGGTCACTTCGCCCGTAAAGGAACCCCTTTGGGCCAACCTCGCATCCACCTCCAGATCGAGACGCACCTGTCCGTACGGATTGCCAGCCGGGAAGAGTTCATGCAGCTGCAAGGCACTGGTTTTCAATTGTCCCTTGATAAGCGAAACCACCCCACCTGCCTGCTGCTGTTTGTCCAACTGCACCTCCGCCTCCAGCGAGCCTACGGCCGACCCCAACTTGCCCGACGCCACTAACTGGTCGAAGGCTCCCGAAATCTCGCCCGTAAAACTCAGCGTGCCCAACCGCCGGAGCGGGGCCGGCAGCTGCACCGGCTTCTCCCCGAAGTTGGACAACAGGTCAGTCAGACCGTCGTTGGTCACATACATTTTATTCACCTTCCCCATCACGTAGCCCTCTTTCGGCTGCAACACGTTGCGCAGGTTCATCTCGCCCACGAAGAGCATCTTGTCGCTGTATTTCAGAGCCAAGTGATGCAGGGCAATGTCATTCACACGGCCCGACGCATCCGCCGAGAGATCCAGTGTGTCGGAAAAATTGCGGAAGGCAGGAACCAGCGGAGCCACATCCTTCAGGCAGATGCGCGAAGGGGCAATTTCCAGCAGCAGTTGCGACGAGTCGCGCACCGACTTGAGGTTGTCGAAGGCGATCGGAGCCACCTGTGCCTCGGGAATCCGCACCGTCGTGGCAGGCAGCTTCACCTCCACCTGATGCAGGCAGACACTGTCCGGATTACCCACCACCTGCAGCGCCAGACGCTCCAGCTGCAACCCCGACTGCTCCGTGAAACTCATCTTCTTGATGGAGGCGTCGATGCTGTCTTTCCGCAAGGCTCCCAACGAGATCGTGGCACTCAAATCCTGAATGCTGAGATGTTTGGGGTTGAACCGGCCCGGTGTTTCCGGCGCATTGCCAATGTCGAAGCGGAACGCCCCTTTACGGAGTAAGATACTATTGATTTGCAGATCAATGTTTGGATTCTTGCGCGTGGTGTCCTTTTTGGAAAACGCATCAATCAGGAATTGCAGGTTCAATGGATCCTGCGGCGTACGCTTACTCAGATTGAACTGAAAACTGAAGAGCCGCACGTTCGTGATGACCAATTTCCGCTCCAACAGCGGCCACCATTCGAAGCCGGCCGAGAGCCGGTTCGCCTGAAACAGGATGCGTCCCTCCTCATCCTCCAGATACAAATCCTTCAGGAGCACGTGGTTAAGCCATTCGACATCGATGTGGCCGACACGGACGGGAACACCTAAGTACCGAGACAGCTCGCTCGTAGCCACCTCCGAAGCACGCTGCTGCACGTAAGGGATGCGCAACAACACAGCCGGCAGGGCATAACCGATCCAGAAGATGGTAAACAACGTAACGAATATGTATTTAAGTGCTCTGATAACGCTTCTCTATTTAAATTTTATCGGCAAAAGTAAAACATTATCGCAAGAGATTTCGTTATTTTGCAGAAAAAAAAGAACAAGATCCATAAATATGAGCGTAACTATCTTAGGTATAGAATCGTCATGCGACGATACGTCGGCAGCTGTCATCCGCGATGGGGTGATGCTTTCCAACGTGATAGCCAGTCAGGCCGTCCATGAAGCATACGGAGGCGTAGTGCCCGAACTGGCTTCGCGGGCCCATCAGCAGAACATTGTGCCGGTTGTCTCCGAAGCCATCAAACGGGCCGGCATCGACAAATCCGAACTGAGTGCCGTAGCCTTCACCCGCGGACCAGGTCTGTTGGGGTCGCTGCTCGTCGGCACCTCGTTTGCCAAAGGGCTGGCCGCCTCCCTGCAGATTCCGATGATCGAGGTCAACCACTTGCAGGCGCACGTCTTGGCGCACTTCATCAAGGAGCATCCGGAGGACAACCATCAGCCCTCCTTCCCCTTCCTCTGTCTGTTGGTATCGGGCGGCAACTCGCAGATCATCCGCGTCAATGCCTACAACGACATGGAGGTGATCGGGCAGACCATCGATGATGCGGCAGGCGAAGCCTTCGACAAATGTGCCAAAGTGATGGGGTTAGGCTATCCGGGCGGACCGATCGTGAACCGCTTGGCGAACGAGGGCAATCCCAAGGCCTTCGCCTTCAGCAAGCCCCACATCCCCAACTACGACTATAGCTTCAGTGGACTGAAGACCTCCTTCCTCTACACCCTGCGCGACCGGCTGAAGGAGGATCCGGATTTCATCGAGAAGAATAAGGCGGACCTTTGCGCTTCGCTGCAGGCGACAGTGGTCGATATATTAATGAATAAGTTGCGGAAGGCAGCCAAAGACCTGAAGATCTCGGAGGTGGCCGTGGCCGGTGGTGTGTCGGCCAATTCCGGCTTGCGCGATGCCTTTGTCGAGCATGGCAAACGCTTCGGCTGGAAGGTGCACATTCCGAAATTCTCCTTCACGACCGACAATGCCGCGATGGTGGCGATTACAGGATATTACAAATTTCAGGACAAGGTGTTCTGCCCGATGGAGGCAGCTCCCTTTGCCCGCATGGAGGCGAAGTTAGGATGAAGAAAATAGAAGAAGAGATAGGCCGGCTCCTGCTTGCGCGTGGAGCACGCATGGGCACGGCCGAGAGTTGTACGGGCGGACGGATTGCCAGCCGAATCACTTCGGTTCCAGGCAGTTCCGCCTATTTTGCCGGAGGCGTGGTCTCCTATTGCAATGAGGTGAAGAAACAGGTATTGGGTGTACGGGGCGAAGACCTGGAGCAGTTTGGTGCGGTCAGTGAGCCGGTGGTTCGTCAGATGGCAGAGGGAGCCATCCGGGTGTTGCAGTGCGATTGTGCCGTTGCCACCTCCGGTGTGGCAGGTCCGGGTGGCGGCTCGCCGGAGAAGCCGGTCGGCACGGTCTGGATAGCCGCCTCGGTGCAGGGGCAGACCACCGCTCAATGTCTCCACCTCTCCGGCGATCGGGCCAGCATCATCGAGCAGTCCGCCACCGCCGTCTTGGAGCTGTTGTCTCAAATGTTGTAAATCAAAAAGCCATGATCCTGCCAAAAGGGTACTCACAATGTGAGTACCCTTTCAAGGCTGTTACGGTCCCTCTAAGGGAACCGGACCTCTCAACGGTCAGGAGAAGGGGGCGTCTCCGAACCTCCACCGCCGGACGACTCGGCCTGGGAGGTAGTCGTCAGGGTATAGTCGCGATCGACCGTGTGGCTGCGCCGTAAACCTTCATTACGACACACCCTCTTGGGCAAAAACAGACAGGATTTCTTTTACTGAAACAGTGAAACGATGAAACGGACTGATGGACTCAGCAACAATCAACCAAGTATCATAAAATAGGTTGAGATAATGGTGAGCTTCCAGAGAGGCAGTTCTACGCTCTGTCTCACAACAGATATGGGGTATCCTTCACTGGTCACGATAATAGGGTACCCACCTCCTCACAGACGGCCATCTCCAGGCCCCGATAGATGACAATGACCTTGTGGAGACGGGTATAACCGATGTTGTCGTCCACATTGACTGTACCGGCATAGCGGCACACCTGGGCCTCGGCCTGCTGGGTGGCAACCTCTACCTCCGTATCCGTAGCATGGCTCTTCAGGTATTTCAACTCGATGATATACGAATGCTCCATATCCGTGAAGATCTCGTAGCGCGGACGGAGGAAGATGTCGGCATAACCTCCCTGATTGTCCAGTTCCGAGATGGGACGGTAGAAACGGCACTGGCTGGTCAGGGCAAGGGTATAGCCATGCACAAAAGCCTCACCCTTCTGCCGGTCGCGTTGGGAGGCAAACGTATAGATGCTGTCGGCCATGTACTGGAAGAAGGGTTTGAAGTCACCATCGTATGCCATGTTCTCCTCCAGTTGGCCAATCCGGTAGGAATCGGTTTCCAGGTGATTCTCGTGGTAGTTGTCGAGAAGGTAGGTATAGACCTGCTCGCGTACCACCTCGTTGGGGATGACAAACTTGGGTTTTCCCCTGTAAAAACCACCGATGGTCACCATTCCGAAGTAGTAGAGCAGACTGATGAAGTTGTCATCCTTGGCTATGTTTTCAGCCGGGAAACCCTCCTTCAATTCGCCCGTGACGTAACCTTTGGACACAAGAGTCTGGATGATGGAGGCATCGTGGGCAAACTCCTTGTCCTTACGGATCAGCATCCGCAGCTTATTATAATCCACCCGAATGTTCTCGTCAAGCATATCGTCGGGTATTCTACATCGGTTGTCTATATATTTATAAAGGAAAGAGAGCACCATGTTGGAGTTGTACATCGTTGTCTCGCCATAAGCCTCCTTCGCAAAACAATAGTTGTCGTAATAGGGCTTCATGATCTCGATAAGTTCATCGATGGAGTGGTGGAACGCATGATGCTGTGAATAATAGGTCAGCATCTCACGCACCTCCTCTTCCGTAAAGCCCACCATCTGGTTGAAGGCATAAGAGAGGGAGTAGTTGGTACCGATATTGAAACCGCTGGTCAGATCGTCCAGCGTAACGGGACTCACTCCTGTGACAAACACACGCTCAATGCTTGAGTCAGTACCACCCTTGATGGTATCGAAAAAGGTGCACAGGTAGCCCGTACCATGCGTTTCACCCTTGTATTCCTCAAGCCTAGCTTGAACAGAAAGGATATTGTAGATTAAATGGTCGTATTCGTCAATGAAGAGATAGATCTTTTGGTTGGCATCGCTGCATATCTTGCACAGATAATCGAGTTGCTTCACGGCTCCATCTTCTTTCAGAAGGTCATCCACAGCATTGGAAGGTAGCAGATGGGCATATCTTTTACAGACTTGGGTAAATTCGATCCGGCAATGTGAATCCAAGGCACTACGGTAGTTACCCATATCAGCATTAATGACAGCGAAGTTAAGATAGATGACCAAATACTTGTTATGGTTAGGTGTTGGGTGCTGGCCGATATAAAGGTCGCCATACAACCTTTCAAACTGATCGGCCCGGTTGATATCGTAATAGTGACGGAGCATGGACAGAGTCAGGCTCTTGCCGAAGCGACGCGGACGGATGAAAAAGAAGTATCGATTTGATTTTTCTACCTTTTCAATAAACCTGGTCTTATCGACATAGTAATAATTGTCCTCGCGTATAGCCACGAAGTTCATCATTCCGTAGGGGATGCGTTTTACCTCCTCTTGCACCTTGCTATCTTCCATATCCTTGACACCTTTGATTTGAAATGGCTAATGTACGACTTTTTATCCGTTCACCCAAACTTTCCTCGCTATCTTCCAAAAAACACCAACAACAAAGAACAGAATCATACCATTCTTCTCCAACATAGATTGAACTATTCACCTATGTTACCTCATCAAAATTAAGATTATGCCATAATCTGGCACAGTCAAGTCGGATCTTTGCAACCGAAAACTAAAATTCAATGACGAACCGAACAATACATCCTTATCATTTTTTGAACCAAGACCAGAGTCATGTACAGATACCCGGTGTAGGGCACCCGGGCACTGTACGGGACTCATCCTAAAAAAAGTATCACAAACCTCTCGGCTGTCATCCAGTCAAGCAGTTTCCTTTAGGACCACTCACCGTCGTTGACGACGCAACTAATCCATAGTCGAACGAAAAAGGGTACTCACAACCTGAGTACCCTTTGATAGAAATGCTGAAAAGAAATTTTTACTGAAACGGTGAAACGATGAAACGGACTGATGGACTCAGCAACAATCAACCAAGCATCATAAAATAGGTGGTATATGGAAATGCTTCGGGTTCCAAGTATAACTGCCACCGGTATGTTTGCACTTTTGGTGCGCTTCACGATCCACCAGCTGCATGATGGGACGGCCATCAGCAGTCAATTCCTCGTGTCACTTAATAGACAGGATCAATTCCAAAGTCCTTACATAGTTCATTTATCTTCTTTTTGAGTACATACTCGTTGTGCTTATATTTAGCTTCTAACTCGTCACAGCGTTTTTTAAACTCTTTTTTGTATCGTTCCGCATCTTCTTTTCGATGTTTTTTTTCTAGTTTTTTATAAGCTAAAGAACAAGCAAACACCGTAACACTTGATGTTATCACCACTGTAGTTACAGTTTTTGCGGTCTCACCTCTATTTTTAGAGAAAAACTTCACTATTTCTTTCCCTGCATCTTTTATTAAGTTCCAATCCATATTATTTACCTAAATAATTAGCTGTTAGACTTCGTATATATTCACTTTTCATATCTGATACAATCAACGGTGTCTTCCATATTACCTGCCAAGCAGATATAGTCCCACCAAAATCGAATTTAGAGATGGCCAAAGTATCCCCCATATAAGCTCTAAATAGTGTCTGTACCGTAGCGGAGGCCAATGATATCAAGTTAGAATAGTAAATGATATTTTTTGTTCTAACTTGATAAACTTCAATGGAGCCATCGGTCTTAGGATTATAACACCAGATATGCATATAAGCAATAGCTATATCTATCATCTTAGATACCAAGAAGTCAGTAGCAAACGTACCGATAGATAATGAATCGATACCACAGAGATTCAAAACTCTTGAAATATCTGGAGAAACTGCCGATACTACAGGTAAAGGTAAACTCTTCGCTGTTCTTACATCAGACAAGAGGTGCACTAATTGTTTGGCAAAAGCTATTGCCAATGTTTCCCACGCATCTTGCCCCTCCCGTTTAAGACGTGAACATAAATGATCAAACATCAAAGATGTACTCGCCTGATTGGTAAGCATATCTATTTTGTAATCGTTTTTACCATTCGTTGCAATTCCTGAACCTACATGGTATGTTTCAAATAGGAAATTACCCTTGGCAACTGTTATAGTTTTCGTCATGATATTCGCTGTACCAAACACTAATCCTAAAATAGGATCATGACCGATCGCCCTATACCGATGATTAAACCCATTCAGTTTAGGATTACCATTATTTTTTACAACTTCTGCTTTACGTACAGCATCAAAAGGGACAGGATTATTGACAATTTCTGTTTTTGTTGCATAATATTGCCTTGCACTTCTATCTGAGTGCTCTGCCGAATGGAAAGGAGTAGATTGAGCAGACTCTTTATCAGATAATCTTGTTTTCAAATTAGATGTGATCCACTGGCGAGCCACTTGTAAAGTAGAGGCAAACAGTAAAAAAGAAAGATCCTTTTTCGTTATACTTGTAAGTTTTTCAAACTCATTATCAGCAGATTCCACAAATTCAGGAAGTCTATCAACTTTTTCTTGATAACTATGAAGTTCGTTATCAATTATCAATTTTGTAGAATCGTATTGAGACATCAATTTCTTTAGCCTCTCTCTGACTTCTGATTTTTGTTTTTCTGTAAGCTCCATGGTAATGCCCTTAATGATTAAGAATTCAGCAACTTTTTCTTTCTCATGTAAGCTACAATTGCTACTGCTTTCAAACAAACGCCCTCATTTGGCCCCATAAAGCCCCACACTGTAGTTACGACAGCAAATGCCCATCCCAAGGGACCAGACATAAACGAACCAACATATTTCATTAATGCAGCATTTGCACCCAATGATAGCCCTCTTCCTACAACAGCCCTACTTATTCCATTCACTACCTGTAGTGTCAATACATAAGACTGAAAACCACCTTGCTTAAAAGCAATTTTCACCAAGCCCAATAAAGAGTCTTTCGAAAAAACTTTGCTTTGTAACTGTTCTCTAAATGATCTCACATTTTTAAGGCCCTCCACTAATTGTCGCCTATCAGATTCCGACATTTTCTCTAAAGCCATTATTACAACACGTTCTAAAAACGCATTCTCAATAATGTGTATAGGATCATTCCAAAAATCAACACCTTTTACTTTTTGCTTTTCGCAGACATCTTTTAAAATTTCTCGATACAAAACGCCTTGGTTCCATCTGAATAACAGATTCACACCTGTATGTCCACCAAATTTTTGGAGTTCTTCTGCAATAGGTTTCCACAATTTCCTCATATTGTGCGGATAACACCTATCATAATCCTCATCAAGTTGCAGAGTAGCAGTCATCCTAGTTACTTTGATTTTCATATCATCAGCATTTTTATACACTAATACATCTGCTAACAAACGCAAATCATCGTTATCAGCATATTGCAAAAATTCAAGATCGGGATCGGTTCTATATGACATAATTCTTTTGTTTGATGTTCTTCTATGTTTTTTACTTGAAATAACAATCACCCTAACGGTTTCAATTGAATGTTACAACCGTTTCGGAACCATATATAGTACTTATACCATTATTAATATCTTCTCCCATATTCATTTCTTCGACCTCCTCCCCAGTCCCCTCCGGAGTTGGCATTATCTTTAAAGTTTAAACAATAAAAAAGCGTGGGAACTGTTGTCTATCCTCCTGCTTCCTGGTATCGCCAAACACCCACAACACAAAGAATTAAACAACAGCCCACGCTCTATACTGATATAAGCCTTATGTTGACTGACATAGGGATATACAGCAGAGCATAAGCATTGTTGCCCATTATTCCCGTGTTGTAAAATTTGGCGATTTTAGAAGCAAGGAATAATTTCGTATAACGCTTTTTCGCTTTCCAGTACATCGTCCAAGTAACCTCGCTTGATTACGCTGGACAGGTGCAAATGTAACGAAAAGCTGTCTATATACAAATTTCTGAACATTCATTTTGCCCAAACAAAAAAACGTGAACCGTCACTCTGCTTATCTAACTTGGAGGTATCGGCAAACACCCACTGTAAGAGATAATAGAGCAACAGCTCACGTCTGTATATAACAACTCGTGAGCGTTTGTTGCCTATTATTCCCCTTACAGTAAAATTTTGCCGATTTTCCAAGTAGGGAATAATATCGTAAACGCTTTTTCGTTTTCAAATTGATACTCGGACGTTTCCGGCCTCGCTTGGCCTTCCACTGCTACATATCAAGACTTTGGAGCCCAACATGTATTCCGAGACAAATATAAGCGAAAAAGCTGTTGTTGCCGACAGAACTTCCAAAAAAATCTTCGGTTCCTCGTTTTGATGGCAAAATAACAACCTTGCTGTGCCAAATCCTGACACAGTTCCGCTTATTCTTTCCTATAAAATAGATTTTGCATACGTGATATCTGAATCGCATCACTAAGGGACATACCTGCCCAGCATTTGCCGAAGCATACCGATGATCTGATTGCGAAACCCTTCCGGTGACAATACCTCTATCTGCTCCCGATTCCAAAGCAACTGTTGCACAAAGTCGTAGCTGGGACGAACAA
>JAFBIU010000111.1 GCA_021531775.1 Parabacteroides distasonis
GCTCCCAGGTCATCCCCTACGGCATCCATATAGACCTCCGGTTCTGCCAACTGCAGGTCACGGAAGAAGATGCCATTCAGGTTGTAGTCGTAGTTCTGACCCGTATGGGCCAAGATGACGTCAAAGTACTTGCGGCACTTGGTGATGACGGCTGCCAGACGGATGATCTCGGGACGGGTTCCGACCACAATGATCAGTTTCAGCTTGCCGTTCTCCTGCCACCGGATGTCGCTATAATCGTATTTGGGTTGCTTTTCCATGTTGTTGCGTTTTTATTGTTTGACCGGATCGAAATAGGTGTCCGGACGGTTGTGGTTGAAGATCTCGTTGCAGTACATGACCGTCACCAGGTCTTCGGTTTCACTCAGGTTGATGATGTTGTGGGTATAGCCCGGAAGCATCTGGACGGCTTGGATCTTTTCGCCACTCACTTCGTAGTTCCAGATCTCATCCGTTCCCTCCTTGCGAAGCTGGATCAAGCCATGGCCACTGACGACTATGAAGGTCTCCCACTTGCTGTTGTGCCAATGCTCGCCTTTGGTGATCCCCGGTTTGGAGATGTTGATGCTGACTTGTCCGCAAT
>JAFBIU010000112.1 GCA_021531775.1 Parabacteroides distasonis
GGCCGGATCCGCTCCCGCCACACTGGAAGAGATGGCAGCAAGGAACAGGCAGCTTGAGCAGCAGAGGACCAATCTTCAGGTAACCTCTTACGGTCAGCATATCGAGTCGGGAAAATACCTTCACGGTCAGCAGCAGACAGAGAATGCGGACGATCTGGACTTGAACGGAGAGGACGTGCCGGCTGAAAAGGTGGTTGAGATAGCCAAAGTGCTCAAGCAGCGCAAGGACATGAAGGGGCAGAAAAAGCCAAGGAGGGAACAGCCGCTGGTAGAGCTGGTAAAAGAGAGCAAGGATGAAATTGAGCTGATACCGGAAGGTCTTCCCTCTGATGCTGAGTATATAGGAGAGGATGTTACCGTACGCTATGCATACGTCAAGGGGTATGTACGCACGCTTGTCATCCGTAGAAAGAAATACAAAGATCCGCGAGGGTGCTATTATCATGTCAATCTTCCGTCGAAGTATCAGAACTGCATGGGAAGGACCCAGGTGACGGAAAGCCTGATAGCCCAGATACTGACCATGCACTTCTACTATAACATGACGATAGCCGATATCGAAGGCTGGCTTCA
>JAFBIU010000113.1 GCA_021531775.1 Parabacteroides distasonis
CGTCGCCACTAACGTCAGGAAGCCCTTTTTCACTTCGTTGTTCGGGAAGTCCAACAGGAAACTGTTCATCTCCTCTTTGTATCCCTTAATGGTCAAATAACCACTCTGGTAGATCATGGGCAACGGTTGTTCTACAGTTGCTTTGTAATCGATGAACTCTTCCGGGAAATAGTATTGGCCTACCATTTCGTTGAGTTGTTCCTTGGTATGGCTTAACAGACGCACGAGATAAGTAGGGGTTCCGGATGCAAACCAGTAGTCAGTCATTTTCTTATAT
Source organism: Parabacteroides distasonis (assembly GCA_021531775.1). GTDB lineage: Bacteria > Bacteroidota > Bacteroidia > Bacteroidales > Tannerellaceae > Parabacteroides. The sequence goes on from JAFBIU010000113.1 coordinate 278, forward strand.
CTGAAACAGTTCAGGAGACTGAAAGGATTATAAACGCCCAACAGGTTCTCGCTGAAATGATAGCCATCATATTGCCGTTTCAGCTTGATTTCAACCTCATCTTCTGTAATATTCCATTTCTGGGCTAATTCTTGAATCGGTTCAGCAAAGACAGTTAATAGTTCCTCTGTTGTAATACCGCACAATGCCTCAAAATCCTCTACCATACTGATATCTGCCGGCTGGTTGAATCCGCTGAAGACACTCACCTGCGAGAACTTGGTGACACCTGTCAGGAGGACAAACTTCAG
>JAFBIU010000114.1 GCA_021531775.1 Parabacteroides distasonis
AGGTGGCGGTGTAGGTCTTGTCGGCGGTTGCTACGACCGTACGCGGGTTGGTCGTGTTGCCGTCATCCCACTGGGAGAACTTGTAGCCGCTCTGAGGCGTTGCGGTCAGGGTGACACTGGTACCGCTATCGACCGTTGTGCTGGCTGGAGTCACACTGCCCATCGTGCTGTTGGCTGACGCACCGGTGATGGTGTACTTTGTTGCGGGTGTTTCACTGCCGCTGTCCGATCCAGTGCCTCCGCTTCCTCCATTACCTCCAGTGCCGGTATCGGAACCGCTGCCACTGTCGGCCGATCCGGGCAACTGCACCACGTTGTCTGCGTCCATGTACTTGTAGATCACCTGGGTTACATGGGACAGCCGGAAGGTGCGTTTCAGCTTCTGTGCCTGCTGGTAGATCGGTGTGCCCTTAGGACCGTTTTCCGCATTGGGCCGGTTAGCGTTGAGCCAGGCCGTCGCTACGGCTTGCCGTTCTTTGAACTTCATCTGTTGCTCCTTCTGGGCTTCAGAGGGATCCCCTGTGTAGGGGTTGGTTACTTTTGCCA
>JAFBIU010000115.1 GCA_021531775.1 Parabacteroides distasonis
ATCCACATGGCGATATACCGGTACCCTTCAGCGAGGGCTATACTGCTGCCTCTGTGGAGGGAATATGGCAAGGGCTAAAGGTATTTGCGCAAGAGGATGTGGATCTGTCACTCTTTACCAACACCACCATGAAGCAGCTGAAGCGAACGGTGCGCAAGCATGGGCCGGTGCTGGGACATCGAAAGGGGGTGAAAGGTACGGAGATCTTGGAGTATGTGGAGGCGAAGCATCAAATCTATATCCCCACCTACCGCTGGATGCTGGAGCACAAGGCGATGTATATCATCGAGCGACTGCGTAAGGCCAGCCAAACACAAACGATCATTCTGTTGGATTACAACACCTGTTGCGAAGTGGATGATCCGACAAAACCTCTTTCGCACGCCTATTTGGTCAAGGCGTATGCAGAGGGGTTATATCCTTATAATTTAATTAACACATTATGATTATGGAGAAGAAAAGTAATTGGCATAGTTTTCAAACCATTATAGAGCGTGAAGGGATTACCAAGCTCTATCATTTCACCGATCGGGACAACTTGGCCT
>JAFBIU010000116.1 GCA_021531775.1 Parabacteroides distasonis
TTTTCTTATGTCTGAAACAGTTCAGCAGACTGAAAGGGTTATAGACACCCAACATGTTCTCACTGAAATGATATCCATCATACTGTCGTTTCAGCTTGGTCTTGACCTCCTCTTCGGTGATCTTCCATTTTTGAGCCAACTCCCGGATGGGTTCGGCAAAGACGGTCAAGAGTTCCTCTTTTGTGATACCACACAAGGCTTCAAAATCCTCCACCATACTGATGTCATCAGGCTGGTTGAATCCGCTGAAGACACTCACCTGTGAGAACTTGGTCACACCTGTCAGGAGGACAAACTTCAGATGGGCATCAGCTCCTTTAAAGACGGAATAGAATCCTTTCAGGATATTCCGGTGCTGCTCTTCCAACAGAATCTCCTCCCCATTCTGTTGGATTCTGAGACCTGAATCCAACACATCGAGGATAGGTTTGTCATATTCATCGATCAAGACGACGGCCCGTCGGCCTGTCTGTTTGTGTGCCTGTTCCAGTACGTAAGCGAAGCGGTCTCCCAAATCGCCTTCAACAGGAAGTGCGCCAT
>JAFBIU010000117.1 GCA_021531775.1 Parabacteroides distasonis
CTTATCATTTTGAGCCTCTGAGGTTTCCATACGATGGCTGCGATAGCGGAACATTTTTCCTTTACGGCTCCCCAATTTGCCGGATGATGGCACGTATCTCCCTCGAAGTGAAATACTTCGCTGTCTTCTGGTAACCCATTCCCTCTAACTCATCAGTCAACGCCTTGCAACGTTTGATCCAGCTCATCAGATGGTTGACGGCCGCATGAGGCGAGGCTGCCGTAGGGAAATAAAGGAGGGCGAGTTCCTTCTTGCTATAAGCCCGAATTTTGAATTCTTCCATATCTTGTTTTGTTTTTATCATTCTACATTCATTTATTAGATCACGACACTCAATAAGTATGATACTTAGGGGGCCTAACTATGCTGGTTAGCCCCCCTAACTAGCATAGTTATTCAGCCGAATCATCCTGTTTCGGGAAGAGTTTCACATAAACACCATTCCGGACTCTTCGCAGCAAATTGTATTTCGAACACAAATCTCCCAGCCAGCGATTAGCTGTTCTGTCCGCAATATGTTGCTCCTTAGCA
>JAFBIU010000118.1 GCA_021531775.1 Parabacteroides distasonis
TGCTAAGGAGCAACATATTGCGGACAGAACAGCTAATCGCTGGCTGGGAGATTTGTGTTCGAAATACAATTTGTTGCGAAGAGTCCGGAATGGTGTTTATGTGAAACTCTTCCCGAAACAGGATGATTCGGCTGAATAACTATGCCAGTTAGGGGGTCTAACCAGCATAGTTAGGCCCCCTAAGTATGATACTTATTCAGTGTCGTGATCTAATAAATGAATGTAGAATGATAAAAACAAAACAAGATATGGAAGAATTCAAGATCCGGGCCTACAGCAAGAAGGAACTCGCCCTCCTTTATTTCCCCACGGCAGCCTCGCCTCATGCGGCAGTCAACCACCTGATGAGCTGGATCAAACGCTGCAAGGCGTTGACCGAAGAGTTAGAGGAAATGGGGTATCAGAAGACAGCAAAGTATTTCACATCGAGGGAGATACGTGCCATCATCCGGCAGATCGGGGAGCCGTAAAGGAAAAATGTTCCGCTATCGCAGCCATCGTATGGAAACCTCAGAGGCTCAAAATGATAAG
>JAFBIU010000119.1 GCA_021531775.1 Parabacteroides distasonis
AGAGCAGGCTGATGAAGTTGTCATCCTTGGCTATGTTTTCAGCCGGGAAACCCTCCTTCAGTTCGCCCGTGACGTAACCTTTGGACACAAGAGTCTGAATGATGGAGGCATCGTGGGCAAACTCCTTATCCTTACGGATCAGCATCCGAAGCTTGTTGTAATCCACCCGAATGTTCTCGTCGAGCATACAGCTTGGGATTCTACATCGGTTGTCTATATATTTATACAGGAAAGAGAGCACCATGTTGGAGTTGTACATCGTCGTCTCCCCATAGGCTTCTTCCGCAAAACAATAGTTGTCGTAATAGGGCTTCATGATCTCGATAAGTTCGTCGATGGTGTGGTGGAACTCATGGTGCAACGAGTAGTAGGTCAGCATCTCGCGTACTTCCTGTTCGGTGAATCCCACCATCTCGTTGAATCCGTAGGCAAGAGAGTAGTTGGTACCGATGTTGAAGCTATTTGTGAAGTCATCTATAGTTATGGGACTTACTCCTGTCATGAATATTCGCTCGATTGAAGACT
>JAFBIU010000011.1 GCA_021531775.1 Parabacteroides distasonis
CTATCATGATGCATAGTGTTCAAGCTCTTTACTGCAATTGAGATTGCCATTGAGATTGCTTGCGGATTTTAGGCCTATTTAATTTCTATCGTGATTAAGCTGGCTAATGTGGGTATGAACACAAACTCATACTAATTGGATTCCATCGTGTTTGACATTCTGATAAAAAGGAGTAAAATGATATTTCAGCCAGTCCTTGACTGTATAGAGCACCGGACTGATGGCAATCTGCATCGACCAGCCCAACTCGACCAACGGATAGGAAACAAAATCATAATCGGTAGCTTCAATCTTGGGCTTGTCCAACAGAATCAGTATGTCCCAATCAGAATCAGCATGAGCATCGCCACGAGCCTGTGAACCGTAAAGGATCGCCTTGCCTCCCGCAGGCAAGACTTTACGTAACGTGTCCTTAATAGAAATCAATATGTCCGCTTTTTGCTGTTTCATCTATCCAACTATTAAATGACTATCCAATCTAATCATGAATGGATTTCCAAAAATAGGGGATTTACTTGACATGGGCAAATAGAACACGAAACTTTATAAAAAAGATTTCCTACCAATCAGGGGAAACTTCTGCCACTTCTGCCACTCTGCCAACTGGCAGAAGTGGCAGAGAATGCAACGTGCATATCTTAAAGGTGGAGTCTTAATTTGGATGAATGAAATTTAAATCAATAGACTGGTAATGAAAAAATAAGAATATTTAGTAGAACAAGGCACACTCTTTGCGGTGTTAATAATGGAATAACTAATGAAAACAGGTCAGTGTACGTATGATAGGCAGTGTAAAAAGTGTGTATTTATATATAGGTTGGGCGATTGCGATAGGGATTGGTTGTCCGTCCCCGCTGTCGGCCCAGCGATCCTTGTGGCAAAAGTTGGGCGACCAGGGCGTGTGGGGTGTACAGACCAATGCACTTTACGATGCCTTATTGATCCCGAATATCGGTGTGACTTACGGTTTCGACAAGGATTGGTCTGTTCATCTTAACTGGATGTATGCCTGGTGGAAGAACGATCATCAGCACCGCTATTGGCGTACCTACGGTGGTATGTTGGAGGTACGTCGGTGGTTCGGTGCCTGTTCGGATGCCTCCCCCTTGACGGGTCATCATGTTGGCTTGTATGGACAGTTGTTGACCTACGACTTTGAATGGGGCGGTCGCGGCTATTTGGGAGACAAATGGAGCTATGCGGGAGGTCTCTCGTATGGTTATACCTGGTCGCTTGGCGAGCGATGGCGTTTGGATGGTTCGTTGGGGATCGGCTATCTGGGCGGTCTCTATCAGGAATATCTACCGATCGACGGCCATTATGTCTGGCAGAGCACGAAACGGAGACATTGGTTCGGCCCTACCAGTGCGGAGATCTCTTTCATCTATCTGCTTGGAAAGAAAGGAGGTAAACGATGAGAGGTCTGTTGGTAAAAGTGGCCTTTGTAATGTCGCTGTTGGTGTTGTGGGCCTGCGAGCACAAGGAGCTCTGTTATACCCATCCGCACTCACCCGCTGTGCGGGTGGTGTTCGATTGGCAACTGTTGGAAGAGGCGATGCGTCCGACAGCGATGCGTGTGGCTTTCTATCCGATACAGGGCGGTGAGCCGTTGTTGTTCGATTTTTCGGATCCTCAGGGCGGACGTATCGAGTTGCCGGAAGGGGGTTATCGGGTGCTCTGCCACAACAATGATACGGAATGGATCGGGTGGCAGGGCATGTCTGACTTTTTGACACTGCGGGCTTCGACCGATCCGATTCAAGCTCCGGATGGGACAGTGGCCTTCTCCACTCCCGATTTCCTCTGTGTAGGCAGGGAGGATCATGTGTGGATCTCAAGTATCGATGAAGAGCAGGAACAGGTGGTCTGCCTCACTCCCCAGCGTGCGACGTCGCGCTATAGTTTTGAGGTGAATGGGTTAAAGGGCCTGGAGCGGTTGGCTGATTTCCGAGGTATGCTGTCGGGAATGTCTGCCCAGCTCTATGTGGCTACCGATAGTCTGCCAGAGAAAGCCCAGGATCGGTTGTTGTTTGGCGGACAACGCATGGGGGATCAGCTGCAGGGTGTATTCCAGACGTTCGGTTATTCCACGCCCGATTCCCTGCTGTTCACGCTCTTTCTGCGGGATGCCAAAGGGCAGATGCATCGGTTCCAGCAGGATGTAGGAGATCAGATCCGTTCCTTCCCGCGGGAGGGACATGTGGGCGATGTGCACGTAGTACTTCGGTTCGATTTTACATTGCCGACCGACTCGGTGGGAGGCGGTGGATTCGATGTGGATGCCGATGAGTGGGAAGATGTGCATATCGACATAGATGTGTAGAATATATTTTTGAAATAACTAATTAATACTTTAACAATTTAAAAATAGGAGAATTGAAACATGAAACAGACATTGTGTATCTTGGCTGCCGGTGCAGCCTTATTGACGGGATTGACAGGTTGTTCGGCCGATGAGGAGTTGTCGAATGTGGCTCAGTCGGCTTCCAACGAGATCCGGTTCAATGTGGTGACTACGAATCCTCAGACGAAGGCGGAAATCATTAATGGAACGGGGGATTTGCAACAATACCCTTTCCGGGTGTATGCGTATAAGGGTGGAGAGTCGTTTATGAACGATGTGAAGATTGCGTACAATAGTGGTGTTTGGAACTATGTTGATCCTAATGATCAAGCCTATTGGCCGCATAATGCCACATTGGATTTCTATGCTGTTTGTTTTGGCATATATGATGAAGCACTTCATGAATGTCCAACTATAACTAAAGATAAACAATCGTTTGGGGTTCATATTGAAGATGAGTTTGATAATGGTTCTCAACCCAATATGGATGTGATGTATGCTTTGGCTAAGAAGCAGTCCAAAATGGATAACAATGGTGTGGTACCCTTGAAATTTAAACATGCACTTTGTCAAGTGAAGTTCAAAGCCATTAAAAGTGAACGAACTAGGTTGATCAATGTGGAAGTAAAAGGTATGAAATTGTGCAGTGTATCCTCTTTAGAAATGTTTACTCTCCCTCAACTAGGAGAGGAGAAAGGTTCCTGGACAGATTATAACACTTTATCTACCAATTATCGGATTAAATTAGATAACAATGATCCGATCACTGTCAAGAACAGTCTAGATATTGCTACGGACTTGTCAACACTTCATCCATTGTTATGTATTCCACAATCTTTAACAGCTTGGGTTCCTGAATCAGGCTCAACGATTATTAATACTGGCGATCACCCCGAAACTGGAGATGGTTCTTCTTTCTTGGAGATCGAATGCAAAATCTGGAAAGATGGACATTATTTTGTAGGCGATGTGGATAGATACGGTTACACTTATGTTCCATTTTCAGCTCAGTGGGAAGAGGGCAAACGCTATACTTATACCTTACATTTTGGAGGTGGATACAATCCAGATGGAACTGAAATCGATATTGTTCCCATTACGTTTACGGCAGAAGCAACTGATTGGGTTGATGCACCGAATGATATAACCGGTTTCTAACCCATCCCTTTGTCTGTTCCCTGACGGTCAGATCATTTGATTGCCCATCGTTTCTACTGACGATGGGCAATGTTTATGCATTTTCTTGCAGAACCTGATGCAGTTTACGGATGTCAACAGTGCGACGATGCACTTCCCGATCATTCCCTGCAACATGGCTCCGCTGAATTTCCGGGTACCGGAAGCGGACTGGATGGAGGTCAAGGTCTCTGCTGCCAACAGGCGGCTACACAGCAGGTTGCAATGAATATGTGCACCAGCTTTTCGAGGCCGGGATGCTGTTACCCCAGGGAACTTCGTGCGGTACGTTGCGCCTGTTGGTAGAGGGTTATCTGAAGATGGGGGAAGCCCGATTGGCTACTAAATACCTGTCGATTCTGGAAAAAACGACCTGTCATACCCGCTGGGTCGCTTCCCGGCGTGCCCTGTTGTCATCGTTGTCCACCCATCCGATCGATACCCCCGACCGCAGTCCGCGTGATCTCTACATCGGATCCTATCCCTTGGCCTATGAACTTGATTTGTTATTGCAAGATAATCCTGCTAATAAGTTAGCAAAAATCTATTTGGAAGCTCTACAGATTATTCAAAAATAAACTACTTTTGTGAAGTTTATAAACACTATAACGTATCATGAAAAAGTATTATTTATTGATCGGCCTGTTAGGTATGGCCGGATCATTGTGGGCACAGGTAGTTTCGGTGCAGACACCGAATACCTCGTTGGTGCTCTCGGCTCCGCAAGGAGGCACCTTGAAACATCTCTACTATGGCACGAAGTTGTCTGATAGCGATCTGAAAAACATTGAATCGGCTGAACGGGCCCAGTGGGAGGCCTATCCGGCGTATGGTATGAATTGTACCCACGAAGCCGCCCTTTCCGTGCGTCATGCCGATGGTAACATGAGTACCCAACTCGCTGTGACCGATGTGAAGAGCGAACAGCAGGGAACGGCTACGGTGACCAAGATCAACTTGAAAGACAAGGTCTATCCCTTCTCCGTGCGGGTCTGCTACAAGAGCTATTCAGATGCTGACATCATCGAGACCTGGACGGAAATTGAACATCAGGAGAAGAAGCCGGTAGAACTGTTGGAGTTTGCATCTGGTTATCTGCCCATTCGTCGGGGACAGGTATGGCTCTCCTCACTCTATGGCTTCTGGGCCAACGAGGCTCGTCTGGCCGAAGAGGCTTTGTTGCCGGGTGTCAAGATCATCAAAAACAAGGATGGTGTGCGCAATGCACAGACCGCCCATTCGGAGGTGATGTTCTCGTTGGATGGCAAACCGCAGGAAAACACGGGTCGTGTCATTGGTGCAGCCCTTTGCTACAGTGGCAACTACGAACTGAAGATCGACACCGATGAGAGCGATTACCACCATTTCTTTGCCGGTATCAATCCGGACAATTCGGCTTATCAGTTGGCCAAGGGTGAATGTTTCACAACTCCGGTTCTGGCCTTGACCTACAGCGATGAGGGTCTGAGCGGCAGCAGCCGTAACTTCCACCGTTGGGCTCGCAACTACCGTCTGGCCAATGGTCAGGAGTTACGCAAGATCTTGTTGAACAGTTGGGAAGGTGTCTATTTCAATATCAACGAAGCCGGAATGGCCCAAATGATGAAGGACATTGCCTCGATGGGTGGTGAACTCTTCGTCATGGACGATGGCTGGTTCGGCGAGAAGTATCCGCGTACGATCGATACCTGCGGCTTGGGCGACTGGGTAGTCGATAAGAACAAATTGCCGCACGGTGTGAAGGGGCTGGTTCAGGAGGCTGACAAGAACGGCATCAAGTTTGGTATTTGGATTGAACCGGAAATGGCCAACACACGCAGCGAATTGTATGACAAACATCCCGATTGGGTCATCAAGGCTCCGAACCGGGAGGTGGTGACGGGACGTGGCGGTACGCAGGTGGTGCTCGATCTGGGCAACCCGGCCGTGCAGGACTTCGTCTTTGGCGTCGTGGATGACCTAATGACCAACAACCCGACGATCGACTATATCAAGTGGGATGCCAACATGTCTATCGTGAACCATGGTTCGCAATACCTGCCGGCTGACAAGCAGAGCCACCTCTACATCGAGTTTCATCGCGGCTTTGAAAAGGTGTGCCAGCGCATCCGTGCCAAATATCCGAAGCTGACCATTCAGGCATGTGCCAGTGGTGGCGGTCGTGCCAACTACGGTGTGCTGCCCTACTTCGACGAGTTCTGGGTCAGTGACAACACCGATGCGTTGCAACGTGTCTATATGCAGTGGGGTACCTCCTATTTCTATCCGGCATTGGCGATGGCTTCGCACATCAGTGCCGCTCCCAACCATCAGACAGGCCGTGTCGTTCCGTTGAAGTTCCGTACAGACGTGGCTATGAGCGGACGTCTCGGTATGGAGATCCAGCCCAAGGACATGACGGATCAGGAGAAGGAGCAGTGCCGCAAGGCGATTGCTGACTACAAGGTGATCCGTCCGGTCGTACAGCAGGGCGATATCTACCGACTGGTTTCTCCGTATGAGAATAAGGGCGTTGCCTCGTTGATGTACACATCAGCCCAGAAGGACAAGGCTGCCTTCTTCTGGTGGAAGACCGAACACTTCTTCAACCAGCATCTGCCGCGCGTGAAGATGGCCGGTCTGGATCCTGCCCGCCGCTACCGCATCCAGGAGTTGAACCGGGTGGATCGGGAACCGTTGTCGTTCGAAGGCAAGAGCTTCACCGGTGCCTACCTGATGGAGAATGGCCTGGAGATGCCGGCTACGCATCGGGTCGATCGCCACTATCCCGGCGACTATGCCAGCCGTGTACTCTACTTGGTGGCTGAATAGGCCTTAGTCCAACATCTTGGGGTTGAAGATCAGGTAACCGATGTTCACCCCCACGTTGAAGTTCTTCGACGGATAGCTGTATCCATTACCGAAGATACCGATTGACAGGAATGGGAGTTGCAGCACCACCGCTGCTTCTCCCATATATTCAAAGGAGCGGAGAAACTTGCCGTAATAGGGAACCCCGTAGTAACTTTGGTTGCTTTGGAAGGTCTCCTTCTTGATCTCGTTGAGCGGTGCAAAGCCGTAGAGATCCAACCGCAGATGCAACAATTTACCCATCTTGATAATCGGACTCACTCCGGCAGCTACATATTGGTTGGCCCGGAACGCCTCGTTGAAGACAATACGGCTGTGGGGGGTCGGTGTGAAGGCCGGTGCCTGCAAGACGGTTGCCGTGTAGTTGTTCAGCAGACTCTTGCTCGAGAGGACCACTTCACCCAGGAAACCGATATTGAACTGGTCGTTCACCTCTTTATACTCATGCCAGCGTCCTTTCAGCTGCAACCAGGTGTGGGTGCTCTCATCTTTCATATCATCCTGTTGTGACGTAGGAGCGGGCAGGTATTTCTCCTTGCCCGTGACATACTGTGCCTTCAGGAACTTCTGCTTTCCTTTGATGGAATACATCCGGTCGTTGAGGCTGTTCTGTTCGATACTGACCGTACCGGCAAAGAGGTTGTAGCGGCTGAAGTCGAAATCCGTATTGGCAAAACTGATGTTACTGCTTTGGAGGTAATTGTCCTTCAGCTGACCGTATGCGAACCCAATTTCTGCCTTTGCCTGATTCAGGAAGGGGAATCCCAATTTAACCTTCATGTAGAGCTCCTTCTGCTTGATGATGGCCGGCACGACATCCTCATAGAAGAGGGATTGGCTCTCCGAATAGCGTTTATCGGAAAAGACCATGTCGAGATGCAGGTAGGTCGGGATCTGTGTCTGCAGGTAGGTACGGGCACTCAACTGTACACCGCTGAAGGAGTTACCCACGTGAAAATGGGTGTTGAAGTCGGCCGGGATACGTCCTAAATATTGATAACCCAAACCTAAATAGAGCTGGTTGGCCTGGTGTGACGAGACATGGCCACCGAAGGCGATCTTGACCTCCTCCTTCATCTTGACATCCAAATAGAGGTCGAACTTTTTCTCTTTCCGGTTATAGACGGCATGCGGCATGATCTCCTTGATCTTGGAGTAGGAAAGCATCTTAAAGTAGGCCCGCTTGAACTCCTCCATGGTGAAGTCGTCGTTGACATCGCGGCGGAGCTGGGCCTCAATGTATCGTTTCTGGCTCTCCGATACCCCGTTGATGTAGATGTTGTGGAAGATCAGCGGAGGCAGACTGGCCCGATAAGCCTCCCGTCGTGCCTGTACCTCTTCGTAGGGGACGGTACGGGGTACCCGCTGCTTGATGGAATCCATGAGTGCCAACGTACGTTTATAACCGATCTCCATCAGGGCTTTGCCCTTGTGGAAATCCAGCAATGACACATCGGGAAAATTGAACTTGATGATCATGCCCTCCTCTTCCGGTACGTCGTAGGTGGTCTTTTGCATGACCATCTCTTCCAGCTGGTTGTAGATGTTGCTCGAAGGTTTGCTCTCGCCGGTCGATAGGCTTGACCCGAAGATGAAGTCCGGATGGAAGGCTTCGCGCATCGGATCCGTGGGGAAATTGTCATAGATACCACCGTCGAACAGAGGGACACTGTCTTTCCAGATGGGTTGGAAGACGAAGGGAAAACTCATGGAGGCACGTACTGCATCCCCCAAATCACCACTCTTGAAGACAATCGCCTTCTTGGTATAGACATCGGATGCCACGCAGCGGAAGGGGACAAACAGGTTGTTGAAATTCCAGCCCGCTTTGGCCGTAGCTTGAGCAAACAGGGCCATGAAGGCCTGGTTCATTTGGATAGGATTGATCAGACTATTGGGCAGAAAGTTGGCTTTCACCTGCAGGGAGTCGGAGAGATCGATAGCAAAGTTGACAATCTCCGGGGTTGGGGCCGGCTCCTTGAAGTAATAGCTGTATTTTTCTTCCACCGTACCTGTCTGCCAATAGCCGAACTCGTCGGAGAGCATCAGCTGGAGCATCTCCTCCGGAGTATAGCCCATGGCATAGAGACTGCCGATAATGGCACCGATGCTGGTACCTGTCACGTAGTCGATGGGTACACCATTCTCTTCCAATGCTTTGATCACCCCAATGTGGGCTGCTCCCTTGGCACCGCCGCCACTCATGACCAGTCCCACGGTCTGTGCTTGGCTTACCGTGAGGGTCAGCCAGCAGATTATGCCGATAATCCAATTCCGTTTCATCCTGTTTCTTCAATTGATTCCGACAAAGGTAACGATTCTTTCGGTTACTTGCGAGACTACACAGGCAATTGAAAAAAAATAACCCTCGCCAGGGCATTGCCTCACGAGGGTTATGACGTTTATGAATCCTGTTATTTGCCAATCAGTGTTACACTGCGTTTGATGAAGCGGCTCAAGGCCTCACCCTTCAGCATACCGTTGCCCAACAGTGCCAAGTCGATCAGCTGGCTGACGATCGGATTACCGGCTGCGTAGGTGGCCAATACCTGGTTACGCTGTTCGCGCAACTCGTCCAACTTCTTGTTGGTGTTGGTCATGTCCTCTTTCTCGGCCTCGGTGATCTCCTCCGGCTTCTTCTTGTTCTGTGCTTCGCGCAGGTCGGCCTGACGAGCTTCCCAGCCCTTGATGTCGCCCAGGATCGGTTTCAGCGATTCGCCGCAAGCACTCTCTTCGTCGGCCAATACCTGCTTAACCAGTTCATGGTCGGTGTTGAGCACCAGGTTGTAGCTGTCCGGCATTTCGCCGTAGAACGACATGCCCGGCTGCATCGCCGACATCTCACGCATACGACGCATATACTCGCCTTGCGTCAGCAGGATCGGGTTGGCCTGGCTACCCAATGCCTCGAAGGTAACATAGAACTCGGCCTTCTCGATCTTCGGCAGCTGGCTCTTGAATACCTCCTGCAACGCATTCTTTTCGGTCTCGTTCAAGGCCACTTCGTTGCGGTCTTCCTTGCGGATCAGGTTGTCGATGGTGTCGCTATCCACACGGACGAAGCGAACCTTCTCCAGCTTTTGTTCCAACTGGCCGATGCAGTGTACATCCAACTGTCCGTTCATGACCAGTACGCTGTAGCCCTTGTCCTTGGCTGCCTGAATGTAGCTGTACTGTTCATCCTTGTTGGTCGTATAGAGATAAATCAAGTTACCCTCCTTGTCGGTCTGGTTCTCCTTGATCAGGGTCTTGTACTCTTCCAACGTGAAGTACTTGTCCTCTACATCCTTCAGCAGGTCAAACTTGGCGGCACGGTCGTAGAACTTCTCGTCGGTCAGCATGCCATATTGTACGAAGAGCTTCAGGCTGTCCCACTTCTCTTCGAACTGCTTGCGGTCTGTCTTGAAGATCTCTTCCAGACGGTCTGCCACCTTCTTGGTGATGTGGCTGGAGATCTTCTTCACGTTCTGGTCACTCTGCAGGTACGAACGGGAAACATTCAACGGAATGTCGGGTGAATCCAATACACCATGCAACAGTGTCAGGAACTCCGGTACGATACCCTCTACCGAGTCGGTTACGAACACCTGGTTGCAGTAGAGCTGAATCTTGTTGCGCTGCAGGTCGATGTTGCTCTTGATACGCGGGAAATAGAGGATACCCGTCAGGTTGAAGGGATAATCCACGTTCAAGTGAATCCAGAACAGCGGTTCGTCGCTCATCGGATAGAGATCCTGGTAGAACTTCTTGTAGTCCTCCTCTTTCAGTTCAGACGGCTTGCGTACCCAGGCCGGCTTGGTGTCGTTGATGATGTTGTCGGCATCCGTATCGACATACTTGCCATCCTTCCACTCCTGCTTTTTGCCGAAGGCGATCTCTACCGGTAAGAAACGGCAATACTTGGTCAGCAATCCGTTCAACTTTTCCTTGTTGAGGAACTCCTTGCTCTCGTCGTCGATGTAGAGCACAATATCTGTACCCCGATCGGCCTTTTCGGTCTCTTCCAGGGTATAAGAAGGTGTACCGTCGCAGCTCCATTTCATGGCTACGGCACCCTCTTTATAGGAACGGGTGATGATTTCGACCTTTTTGGACACCATGAATGAAGAGTAGAAGCCCAGACCGAAGTGACCAATGATGGCAGCAGCATCGTTCTTGTATTTCTCCACAAACTCTTCAGCACCCGAGAAAGCGATCTGGTTGATGTATTTGTCGATCTCCTCGGCCGTCATACCGATACCACGGTCCGAGATGGTGATCGTCTGGTCGTCGAACTTCACGTGTACGGTCAAGTCGCCCAGCTCCCCTTTGAACTCACCTACTGATGCCAATGTTTTCAACTTCTGCGTCGCATCGACAGCATTGGAAACCAACTCACGCAGGAAAATCTCCTGGTCACTGTATAAAAACTTCTTGATGATCGGAAAAATATTTTCCGACGTTACACCAATATTACCTTGTTTGCTCATGTCTTTAATCGTTTCAGTTTTTTGCCAAAGGGAATACAAAAGCAGTGCCAAACGGGAAATCTGGGTGGTGAGGAGCCCATAGAAGGCGATTTTGACAGCCTATTGTGACACTTTGGCAGCAAAAGAAGGCAAAAGCAGGTGATGAAGAGAGGCTGAGGAGATAGGATAGGGAAGAAATAAAAAAAGCCTTGATTCCAAAATGGATCAAAGCCTTCCAACGATTACTTGATATGAAGCGGTGCGTACGGGACTCGAACCCGTGACCCCATGCGTGACAGGCATGTATTCTAACCAGCTGAACTAACGCACCAATAAGTAATTTATACCGCATCTCTCTCGATTGCGGTGCAAAGGTAGCTATTATTTTTGAACCTGCAATAGTTTGGGCAAAAAAAATTCACAAGATTAATTTTTATCACCTATTTCCCTGTAGTTGGCGATAATTTGTTACTTTTGCGACTTAACATCAAAAAAAGCAAACAATACGTATATGGAGGTTGCCATTATCAAATACAATGCCGGAAATATCTGTTCGGTGGATTGTGCGTTGAAGCGTTTAGGTATTACCCCGGTGATTACAGCGGATGAGGCGCTGTTGCGGCGGGCCGACAAGGTGATTTTCCCGGGGGTAGGCGAGGCAGGGACGACGATGGAGTATCTGCGTGAGCATGGCTTGGACCGGATCATTCGCAGTCTGCAACAACCGGTCTTAGGTATTTGCATCGGAATGCAGTTGCTTTGTCGTCACTCCGAAGAGGGCGATGCGGATTGCTTGGGAATCTTCGATGCCGAAGTAAAGCGTTTCGTTTCGCAGCGTCACGAAGACAAGATTCCGCACATGGGCTGGAACAGCTTGTCAAGCATGGATCATGCCCTGTTTTCCGGTGTACCGAAAGAGTCCTTTGTCTATTATGTGCACAGCTACTATGTGCCGGTCAATCCGGCTACGATCGCCACGACCGATTACATTGTACCCTTCAGTGCGGCTTTGCACAAGGACAATTTCTACGCGACCCAGTTCCATCCGGAAAAGAGCGGATCGGTGGGCGAGTTGGTATTGCGCAATTTCTTGCAGCTATAAGTAGGTATATATAATTAATGTATAGATGATAGAACTGATTCCCGCCATTGACTTGATCGATGGCAAATGTGTCCGTCTGACACAAGGTGATTACGACACGCAAAAGGTCTATAACGAAGATCCCGTCGAAGTGGCCAAGATGTTCGAAGACCATGGGATTCGTCGGTTACACATGGTGGATCTGGATGGGGCCCGTGCAGGCCGCATCATCAATTACCGTACCTTGGAGCGGGTGGCTAACCGTACTGCTTTGGTGATTGACTTCGGGGGTGGCCTGAAACAGGATGGCGATCTGGAGATCGCTTTCGATAGTGGTGCCCAGATGGTGACGGGTGGCAGCATCGCCGTGAAACAACCGGAACAGTTTGCCGCTTGGATCCAACGATTCGGCAGTGAGCGGATCCTGTTGGGAGCGGATGCCAAAGATCGGAAGATTGCAGTGAGTGGCTGGCAGGAACATACCGATCTGGAACTGATTCCCTTCATCGAGGGATATCATCATAAAGGCATCACGAAGGCTATCTGTACGGATATCGGTCGGGACGGCATGTTGCAGGGACCGGCAGTGGAGTTGTATCAGGAGATCCGTCAGGCGATTCCCGACCTCTATCTGATTGCCAGTGGTGGTGTGGGCAGTGTGTCCGACATCGAACGGTTGGCGGAGGCGGGTATTCCGGCTGTGATCTTCGGCAAAGCGTTGTATGAAGGACGGATCCAGCTGAAGGATCTGCTGCGTTTTATGTGATTAATAGGAAAAGAAAGATATGCTTGCAAAGAGAATCGTCCCCTGTTTGGACATCAAGGAGGGGAAAACCGTCAAAGGTGTCAATTTTGTGAACTTCCGGGATGCGGGCGACCCGGTCGAGCTGGGTGCGCAATATAGCGAAGCCGGTGCCGATGAGTTGGTCTATCTCGACATCACGGCCTCCTACGAAGGGCGCAAGACCTTTACCGAGCTGGTGAAACGGGTGGCAGCCACCTTGAGTATCCCCTTCACGGTGGGTGGAGGAATCCATGAATTGAGTGATGTGGATCGGCTGTTGAGTGCCGGTGCGGACAAGGTGTCGATCAACTCGGCAGCCCTGCATCGTCCGGAACTGATCAACGAGATTGCCCAGCATTTCGGCAATCAGGTGTGCGTGGTGGCCATCGATGCCAACTGCGAAGCCGAGGGTTGGCGTTGCTACCTCAACGGGGGACGTGTGCCGACCGGACGTGATCTGTTTGCCTGGGCCCAGGAGGCTGAGGATCGGGGTGCCGGTGAGATTCTGTTTACAAGTATGACACACGATGGGGTCAAAGAGGGATATGCCAACGAGGCTTTGGCACGTCTGGCCGACAGCCTGCATATTCCGGTGATTGCCTCCGGTGGCGCAGGCCGGATGGAGCATTTCCGTGATGCCTTTACCCTTGGTAAGGCAGATGCCGCCTTGGCAGCCAGTGTGTTTCATTTTGGAGAAATAGGTATTAGGGATTTGAAACAATATCTTCGGGCAGAAGGTATTCATGTAAGAATTTGAAAAGGTTATGAAGTTAGATTTTGAAAAGATGGGCGGGCTGATTCCCGCGATTGTACAGGACAATGATACCAACAAGGTATTGATGTTGGGATTCATGAACGAAGAGGCGTATGAGAAGACAATGCAGACGGGGAAGGTGACCTTCTTCAGCCGTACGCGCAACTGCTTGTGGACCAAAGGCGAGACCAGTGGCAATGTGCTGAAGGTGATCAGTGTTTTGGTGGATTGTGACAACGATACGTTACTGGTGAAGGCCCATCCGACGGGCCCGGTATGCCATACCGGTGCTGATACCTGCTTCGGTGAGAAAAACGAAGAGGCTATCATGTTCTTAAAATATCTGCAGAATTTCATCGAACGTCGTCGCCAGGAGATGCCGGAGGGTTCCTACACGACCTCCCTGTTTATGAAGGGTATCAACCGCATGGCCCAGAAGGTGGGTGAAGAGGCGGTCGAGACCGTGATCGAGGCCACCAACGGTACGGACGACCGGTTGATCTACGAGGCTTCCGACTTGATCTATCACCTGATCGTCTTGCTGACCAGCAAGGGTATGCGTATCGAGGATCTAGCGAAAGAGTTGAAGAAACGTCACAAAGCATAACGGGTTACATTGAATAGGGAAATCGATGGAAGAACAGGTGATACTGCACATGGAAGATGCCGAGATTTGTCGTGATGAGAATGTCATCTTGCGACATGCCTCGTTGACACTCCATCAGGGGGAGTTTGTCTATGTGATCGGCAAGGTAGGAACGGGCAAGAGCAGTCTGTTGCAGACGCTTTATGCCGAGATTCCCTTGAAAAAGGGTGAAATCCGTCTGTTGGATTACGATCTGCGCAAGATCAAGCGGAAGGAGATTCCCTACCTGCGTCGTCGGTTGGGCATTGTCTTCCAGGATTTCCAACTATTGACGGACCGTACGGTCAACAATAACTTAGGGTTTGTCCTGCAGGCTACCGGCTGGAGTAACCGGAGCGAGATGAAGCGGCGGGTCGAGGAGGTGTTGCACCAGGTGGGCATGGAGACGAAGGGCTACAAGATGCCGCATGAATTGTCGGGCGGTGAGCAGCAGCGTATCGCGATTGCCCGTGCCCTGCTGAACCAACCGCAACTGATCCTGGCCGACGAGCCGACGGGAAACCTGGACCCGGAGACAGGTGGGCAGATTGTCCAGCTCTTGCATGATATTTGTCAGCAGGGTACGGCGGTCATCATGACGACCCACAACTACACATTGGTCAATAATTATCCCGCGCGCGTAGTAAAATGTGAGAATGCGAGTCTGAGTGACATTCGGGAATAATTTTTTTGCGTACCTTTGCGGTGCAATTGGAATGAAAACAATTTAACGTATATCAAGTATAAAAGAAAAATGAAAGTTTTAAAGTTTGGCGGTACCTCTGTGGGATCTGCACAGAGAATGAAAAATGTGGCAAAACTGATTACGGGAACACGTAATATCATTGTATTGTCTGCCATGTCGGGTACAACCAACTCGTTGGTCGAGATTTCCGACTATTTATATAAGAAGAATCCGGATGGCGCGAACGAGGTGATCAATAAATTGGAGGCGAAGTACTTCGGTCACATCGAAGAGCTCTATAGCACAGAGGAGTATAAACAGAAGGCCAAAGAACTGATAAAATTTCATTTTGACCATATCCGTACGTTCACGAAGGATCTCTTCACGCTCTTCGAAGAGAAGGTGGTTTTGGCCCAAGGTGAATTGATGTCAACAGCCATGATGAACCTCTATCTGAACGAGTGTGGCGTGAAGTCGGTGCTGATTCCGGCTTTGGACTACATGCGCACGGACAAGAATGCCGAACCGGATCCTGTCTATATCAAGGAGAAATTGCTGAAGTTGCTGGATGAACATGCCGATGCAGATCTCTTTATTACGCAGGGCTTCATCTGCCGCAATGCGTACGGTGAGATTGATAACCTGCTCCGTGGCGGTAGCGACTACAGTGCTTCGTTGATAGGTGCTGCCATTGGTGCTGAAGAGATCCAGATTTGGACCGACATCGACGGTATGCACAACAACGACCCGCGTATTGTGAAGGAGACTTCGCCGGTACGTAATCTGAACTTCGAAGAGGCCGCTGAATTGGCCTATTTCGGTGCCAAGATTCTGCACCCGACCTGTATCCTGCCGGCCAAGCTGAACAACATCCCAGTTCGTCTGCTCAACACGATGCAGCCGGAGGCTCCGGGTACTATCATCTCCAATGCCATGGAGAAGAACAAGATCAAGGCGGTGGCTGCCAAGGACAACATCACGGCCATCAAGATCAAGAGTGGTCGTATGCTGTTGGCTACGGGATTCCTTCGGAAGGTGTTCGAGATCTTCGAGAACTACCAGACTCCGATCGACATGGTGACGACTTCGGAAGTAGGTGTGTCGGTAACCATCGATAACCGCAAACATCTGGATGAAATCGTCGATGACCTGAAGAAGTATGGCACGGTATCCGTGGATGAAGACATGGTGATTGTCTGTGTCGTAGGTGACTTCGAGTGGGACAACATCGGTTTCGAGGCGCGTATCGTGCAGGCCATGAACGAGGTGCCGGTCCGTATGATTTCGTATGGTGGCAGCAACTACAATGTGTCGCTGTTGGTTAAGGCTTCTGACAAGCAGAAAGCGTTGCAGGCCCTGAGTGATCATTTATTCAATCAGAAATAAGAAGGATTTTTGACAGAGGGCAGTCTGACAACAGGCTGCCCTATTTTATCATACCCAAAAACAGATAACAAGCTATGCTGAAAGGAACATTCCCCATCGAAAAATTCAAGGCGTTAGAGACGCCCTTCTATTATTATGACATGGCACTGCTCCAGCAGACGTTGGATGTGGTGAAAACAGAGGCAGGCCGTTCCGGCTACCATGTCCATTATGCGATCAAGGCCAATGCCAATCCCCGTATCTTACAACTGATTGCGGCCAATGGCTTGGGTGCTGATTGTGTGAGTGGCGGTGAGATCAAGGCTGCCTTGGCGGCTGGATTCCCGGCCAATCAGATTGTTTATGCCGGTGTGGGCAAGTCAGACTGGGAGATCAACTTGGGATTGGACAACGACATCTTCTGTTTCAATGTGGAGTCGGCTGCCGAACTGGAGGTGATTCAGGAGCTGGCTGCTGCCAAAGGGAAAGTGGCACCGATCGCCCTGCGTATCAATCCGGAGGTGGATGCCCATACCCATGCCAAGATCACAACCGGCATGAAAGAGAACAAGTTCGGTATCAACCTGAGCCAGATCGGAGGTGTCTTCGAACGTATCAAGCAGATGGACCACGTGAAACTGATCGGTCTGCATTGCCACATCGGATCGCAAATCACCGATATGTCGGCTTTCCGCAACCTGGCCATCCGCATGAATGAGATCCAGGAGGAGTTGGCTGCTCATGGACTGGAGGTGGAGAACCTCAACTTCGGAGGCGGTTTGGGTATCGACTACTACCACCCGAACCATTTGTCCATTCCCGCTTTCGACAACTATTTTGCCGTGTTCAAGCAACTGTTGGAGTTGCGTCCCGGACAGCAGGTGCACTTCGAGCCGGGTCGTTCCATCGTTGCACAGTGCGGTTCACTCATTGCACGCGTGCTGTATGTAAAAGAGGGTGAGTACAAGAAATTTGCCATCCTGGATGCCGGCTTTACGGAATTGATCCGTCCGGCCATGTATGATGCCTACCATCGTATCGAGAACATCAGTAGCGACGAACCGACTGAACTGTATGATGTGGTGGGTCCGATCTGCGAATCGTCCGATGTCTTTGGTAAAGAGGTCGAGTTGAACCGGGCACACCGTGGTGATTTCTTTGCCCTGCGTTCAGCCGGAGCCTATGGTGAGATCATGGCTTCGCAATACAATTGTCGTCAACTGCCGAAGGCCTATTACTCGGATACGTTATAAATGATGGGGAGCTGGCCTGTTTTCAATTGGGTGGATGGAGGACTGTTTGCGGTCACCCTCTTGTTGTGGATGATCCAACTGGCCTATACGCTGATCACCTACGCGCGTCCGGTTCGACAGGTCTGTCCGGAACCGCTGCCGGAGGATGAGGCGTGTCCGCCTGTCTCTATCATTATCTATGCCAAGGAGGCTTCAGAGGCGTTGCGTAAGCACCTGCCGCTCTGGCTGACCCAGCACTATCCGACCTACGAAGTGATTGTGGTCAATGACGGTTCGACCGATGAAAGCGAGGAGGTTCTGAAACAGGCTTGCCAGCTCTATCCCCATCTCTATCACACCTACATTCCGGAGGATGCCAAGTATCTCAGCCGGAAAAAGCTGGCGGTTACCGTCGGCATCAAGGCCGCACACCACGAGACTCTGCTCTTTTCAGAGGCAGATTGCCGTCCCGCCTCGCCCGATTGGATTCGGGCGATGGTGAGTGGCTATCGTTCACCGCGTAGCCGCATTGTCTTGGGTTTCTCTGCCTACCCGGCGCATACCGGCTTTTTCCACAAGTTGGTGGCGTACGACAACCTGATGCATGGGTTGGAATACCTCGCTTCGGCCCTCAAACGGCACCCGTTTGCCGGATGTGGCCGTAATCTATCCTATCAGAAAAGCCTCTTTTTTGAACACAAGGGATTCGCACACTCCCTCAACCTATTGGCTGGCGAAGATGATCTTTTTATCAACGAGACGGCCCGCCCCGACAATACCGAGGTGCAGTTACGCTCCGAGAGCTTGACGGAGATGACTCCCTATGCCTATTTTAACAGCTGGAAGGAGCACCAGGTCTCCCGGGCTGCCACCCAAAAGGCCTACCGCGGGACGCAACGTTTCTACTATGCCGCCCATGGCCTGACGCTCCTGCTCTATGTGTTCCTGACGGGCGTGACACTGGGTGTGAGTCTGGCTTATCACCATTGGTTTGGCCTGTTGGTGCTCTTACCCTACCTGCTTCACCTGACTGTGAAGGTCTGCGTCTATCGGAAAGCAGCCCGGTTGCTGGGGCAGTCTCCTCTTTGGGCCTCCTTGCCGCTCTTGGAGATCGCCTTGCCCCTGATGCATCTCTATGTACGAGTCTATCGCCTGTTCCGCGGGCAGAAAGACTATACCTTCCGATTGGACAACAAGCATTGAACTATTTAAGGAGCCCCGCTCCGTAACCGAATTATACATATCATGCAATGAAACAGTTATTCTTATTCCTCTTCCTGCTCGTTGCAGCAGGATCGACACTGGCACAGAGCCGGAAGTCCGTCTCCATCCTTGGAGATTCCTATTCTACGTTCGAAGGTTATTTGCAGCCCGATACGAATGCCATCTGGTATTTCGACCGGACCGACGATCCGAAGCGGACTGATGTCGCGTCGGTTGCCCAGACTTGGTGGCATCAGTTCATCCGCGAGAGCGGCTACAAACTGTGTGTGAATAACTCTTTCTCCGGAGCAACCATCAGTTTCACTGGCTACAAAGACCAGCAGGGCAAACATCGCGACTTTACGAGCCGTTCCTTCATTACCCGTTTGAACAACTTGGGCGATCCGGACATCCTGCTCATATTCGGCGGCACGAACGACAGTTGGGCCGGTGCACCCATCGGTGAGTATCAGTATGCCGACTGGAAACAGGAGGATCTGTTCAAGTTCCGTCCCGCTTTGGCCTACCTGTTGCAGAAGGCCCAGTTGCGCTATCCGAATGTAGAGATTTACTTTATCCTGAATAGCGAACTCTCCGAAGCGGTCAACGAGTCGGTCCGCGCCATCTGTACCCACTACGGTGTACCCTGCATTGAACTGGAAAACATTGAAAAAAAGAGCGGCCATCCCTCCGTTGCCGGCATGAAAGCCATCAGTGACCAGGTCAAACGTCGGGTCCATCCTGCCGGTGAATGAGCCATCCGACCGAGGAAGACCGGATGAAAATAGCGGAATCCAACGAAAATCCTGCAAAAGTTACTTTTTGTTCTAAAAAAAGAGTGTAACTTTGTCCGCAAAGTATATATAGTATTACTTAATCATTTAAATATCATATCAACATGGAACTGACACATATTGAGCATTTAGGAATTGCTGTCAAGAGTATTGAAGCATGTTTGCCTTACTACGAAGGCGTATTAGGTTTGAAATGTTATAACATTGAAGAGGTTGCAGATCAGAAAGTGAAGACTGCCTTCTTCAAGGTGGGCCAGACAAAGATCGAGTTGTTGGAGCCGACAAGCGAAGATAGCACGATTGCCAAATTCATCGAAAAGAAGGGCGAAGGCATCCACCATATCGCATTTGCTGTACCCGATGTACAGACTGCATTGAACGAGGCTGAGGCCAAGGGCGTGAAACTGATCGACAAGGCTCCGCGTGGTGGTGCTGAAGGTCTGGACATCGCATTCCTGCACCCGAAATCAACTTGCAGTGTGTTGACAGAACTCTGTATGCCGGGTAAATAATCCAAATCATCTATTTTTAACAACAAATCAAAAAACAATGAGTAACCAGCTTGAAAAAGTAAAAGAGCTTATCGCTCTTCGTGAGAAAGCACGCTTGGGCGGTGGAGAAAAAAGAATCGAATCACAGCACAAGAAGGGCAAATATACAGCACGTGAACGTATTGCCATGTTGCTGGATGAGGGTAGTTTCGAAGAATTCGACATGTTCGTACAGCACCGTTGTACCAACTTCGGTATCGAAAAGACCAAGTTCTTGGGTGATGGTATCGTAACGGGTTGTGGTACGATCGATGGTCGTCTCGTGTATGTTTATGCACAGGACTTCACCGTATTCGGTGGTGCTTTGTCTGAGTCTTTGGCATTGAAGATCTGTAAGGTGATGGATCAGGCCATGAAGATGGGTGCTCCGGTAATCGGTTTGAACGATTCAGGTGGTGCACGTATCCAGGAGGGTGTGAACGCCTTGGCAGGTTATGCAGAAATCTTCCAGCGCAACATCTTGGCTTCAGGTGTCGTTCCGCAGATCTCAGGTATCTTCGGTCCCTGTGCAGGTGGTGCTGTTTATTCACCGGCTTTGACTGACTTCACAATCATGACACGTGGCACCAGCTACATGTTCTTGACAGGTCCGAAGGTAGTGAAGCAGATCGTAGGTGAGGATGTAACTACTGAACAGTTGGGTGGTGCCGGCGTACACTCTACCAAGTCAGGTGTGGCTCACTTCGCAGTGGATACAGAAGAAGAGGGTCTGAAGTTGATCCGTCAGTTGATCAGCTACATGCCGCAGAACAACATGGAGGAGACTCCGGTATTGGAATGCGCTGACCCGATCGACCGTTTGGACGACTATCTGAACGAGATCATTCCGGAAAACCCGAACCAGGGCTACGATATGTATGAGGTGATCGGCTCGATCGTCGATAACAACGAATTCCTGGAGGTACATGCTGACTATGCCAAGAATATCATCGTTGGTTTCGCACGCTTCAACGGTCAGTCTGTAGGTATCATCGCCAACCAGCCGAAGGTGATGGCAGGTTGCTTGGACAGCAACGCTTCTCGTAAGGCAGGCCGTTTCATTCGTTTCTGCGATGCCTTCAACATTCCGTTGGTAACGTTGGTTGACGTGCCGGGCTTCTTGCCGGGTACAGGTCAGGAGTACAACGGTGTCATCCTGCACGGTGCTAAGTTGCTGTATGCTTACGGTGAGGCTACTGTACCTAAGGTAACTGTAACATTGCGTAAGTCTTACGGTGGTGCATACTGTGTGATGAGCTCTAAACACCTCCGTG
Source organism: Parabacteroides distasonis (assembly GCA_021531775.1). Taxonomy (GTDB): domain Bacteria; phylum Bacteroidota; class Bacteroidia; order Bacteroidales; family Tannerellaceae; genus Parabacteroides. The sequence goes on from JAFBIU010000011.1 coordinate 21,146, forward strand.
GCGATATGAACTATGCATGGCCGACAGCTGAAATCGCCGTCATGGGTGCCAGCGGTGCTGTGGAAATCATCTTCGCAAAGGATGTACAGGCAGCTGAAGATCCGAAGGCTTGCAAGGCTGAGAAGGAAGCTGAATACACGAAAGCATTCGCCAACCCGTACAATGCCGCTCAGTATGGTTATATCGACGATGTGATCGAACCGCGTAACACTCGTTTCCGCGTGATCCGTGCTTTGCAGCAGTTGGCTACGAAGAAGCTGACTAATCCGGCTAAGAAACATGACAATCTGCCTTTGTAATCCCTAAAACAAGGAACGAATATGACAAATAAAAAATTCGGAATCCTGCTGATGCTGATGGTCCTCTTTAGCATGGGTGCCAAGGCTCAGTCGGTCTCTTCCGTTCGATTAAATGAAGTATTGGTCATCAACGAGGATAACTTCGTGGATGACTATGGCAAACGCCACGCTTGGGTAGAGTTGTACAACGACTCTCCGGGTACGGTGGATTTGCGCGGTTGCTACCTCACCAACGAGAAGGGCAACCCGACGAAATACATGATCCCGAAGGGTGATGTATTGACGAAGATCGCTCCCCGTCAGCATACATTGTTCTGGATCGATGCCCAGCCTACACGGGGTACGTTCCATGTGAACTTTGCATTCAATCCTGACGGTGAAAACTACATCGCTCTTTACGACGCTGATGGTAAGACGCTGATTGATGAGGTGACGATTCCGGCTGGCCAGAAGGCTGATACCAGCTATGGTCTGGATGTGGATGGTCGTGGCACGTGGAAGGTGTTGGGCAAAGTGACTCCGAGCACCAACAATGTGACACTGGACTCGAATGCCAAAATTGAGAACTTCCAGCAGAACGACTCAATCGGTTTGGGTATGACCATCACAGCTATGGCTGTTGTGTTCATCGGCCTGTTAGTCCTGTACTTAGTGTTCAAGCAGATCGGAAATGCGGCTATCAACGCCAGCAAGCGCAACGCCCAGAAGGCAGCTGCTGCTGAAGGCAACGTGGCTGCTGCCAATGCCGGCACAGAATCTGGTGAGATTTTTGCAGCCATTGCCATGGCTATCCATGAATTGAACGACGAACACCACGACTTCGAGAGCTCGATCTTGACGATCAAGAAGGCTCAGCGTAACTACTCGCCGTGGAACTCGAAGGTTCTCTCGTTGCGTCAGAATCCCGTAATCAAGAAGTAAATCACATCTAAAACAAACAACTGTAAGAATGAAAAGTTTTAAATATACCATCAACGGTAACGTTTATAAAGTACATATCAACTCCGTAGAGGGTGACATCGCCGAAGTAGAAGTTAATGGCACACCCTACACCGTGAAAATGGAGAAGCCGGCCAAGAAGCAAATGGTAACCTTGAAGCGTCCGGTTCAGGCTCCGACTACCCCGGCAGGCGAGCCCGTCGTATCTCGTCCGACAGGTGGTGCAGCAGGTGCAGTTCGCTCTCCGCTGCCCGGTGTTATCCTGAGTGTTGACTGCAAGGTTGGCGACGTTGTGAAGAGAGGCCAGAAGCTTCTCGTGTTGGAAGCCATGAAGATGGAGAACAACATCCCGGCTGACCGCGACGGTAAGATTGTAGAAATTAAGGTAAACAAAGGCGATTCTGTTCTGGAAGGTGCAGACCTCGTTATAATCGGTTAAGAGTATGCTGACATCTATTTTATTACAAGCGGCAGGAGCATCTGAAAGTTTCATCGAGTTTTTGATGCAGAACATTCAGATTTTCCTTTCCTACACAGGATTTGCCAACGCCACGCCCGGGCACATCATCATGTTGCTCGTCGGTCTGGTGTTCATCTTCCTGGCCATTCGCTATGAGTTCGAGCCCATGTTGTTGATCCCGATCGGCTTCGGTATCTTGATTGGTAACATTCCGTTCAAGGATGCCGGTTTGCAGTTGGGTATCTACGAGGAGGGTTCTGTGTTGAACATTCTGTATCAAGGTGTGAAGCAGGGTTGGTACCCGCCGTTGATCTTCCTCGGCATCGGTGCCATGACCGACTTCTCCGCTTTGATCTCCAATCCGAAGTTGATGTTGGTCGGTGCAGCTGCCCAGTTCGGTATCTTCGGTGCCTACATGATTGCCTTGCAGATGGGCTTCGATCCCAGTCAGGCAGGTGCTATCGGTATCATCGGTGGTGCAGACGGTCCGACTGCTATCTTCTTGTCTTCTAAGTTGGCCCCGAACTTGATGGGTGCTATTGCGGTATCTGCCTATTCCTACATGGCCTTGGTACCTATCATCCAGCCGCCTTTCATGCGTCTGTTGACCAACCAGAAGGAGCGTTTGATCCGCATGAAACCGCCGAGAGCTGTTTCTCAGACGGAGAAGATCATCTTCCCGATCGTTGGTCTGTTGCTGACTGCTTTCTTGGTACCGTCAGGTCTGCCGCTGTTGGGTATGTTGTTCTTCGGTAACCTCTGTAAGGAGAGCGGTGTAACCCGTCGTCTGGCAGAGACTGCCCGTGGTCCGCTGATCGACGTGATCACGATCCTGTTGGGTGTAACTGTAGGTGCTTCGACACAGGCTACTCAGTTCTTGACATTGAACTCCATCAAGATCTTCGGTTTGGGTGCGTTGTCATTCGTCATCGCTACTTGTGCCGGTGTCCTGTTCGTGAAGTTCTTCAACCTGTTCTTGAAAGAGGGTAACAAGATCAACCCGTTGATTGGTAATGCCGGTGTATCTGCTGTGCCTGATGCTGCCCGTATCTCTCAGAACGTAGGTTTGGAATATGATCCGAGCAACTACCTGCTGATGCACGCCATGGGTCCGAACGTGGCTGGTGTGATTGGTTCTGCCGTAGCTGCCGGTATCCTGTTAGGATTCTTGGGATAATCCGATACATTATTAATTATAACGAAGCCCTGGATCGGGAGGTTCATCCCTCTGATCCGGGGCTTTTTTTGAATAGCAGGCCTTGCAGATATAGATCTGTTTTGTGCTAAAGAACATATTTTAATTCTTGCTTTGGAAAAATTTTGTACACAAAGGCGATTTTTCTTGCATATTCTTTGCATTTTCAAAAATTACTCCTACATTTGCCAACGCATTGAGTTAAAAATGCCATCGAAAGATGAAAACAATTAATATAATAAATAATGTTGAATCTCTAATATCGTGAGCCTATGGTATAAGACGAAAGTATTAATTACCTATTGGATGACTTGACGACTCAGTCTGATAGTCTTCTCGTTTTTTATTCATTCCTTTACATTCACTTAATAAAAGAAAAAAGATGAAAGAACCTTCTTTTAAAAGTTCTATGCGTAATAGCATGACTAAGGCGGCAGCCGCCTTAGCACTCTGCACTATTGGTACCAGTAGTGCTTTCGCGCAGCAGAAGCTGCTCAAAGGAACGGTTGTCGATTCAAACGGCGAACCGTTGATCGGTGTGAACGTGTCCGTTAAGGGAACGACCATCGGTATCATTACAGACATGGATGGTAACTATGCATTGGAAGTTCCGGCCAATTCCACCCTTGTCTTCTCCTATATCGGTTACCGCTCTCAGGAAATTCCGGTTGGTAACCAGACTTCAGTCAATGTAACGTTGATCGAAGATACCCAGAAGATCGACGAAGTGGTAGTCGTTGGTTATGGTGTTCAGAAGAAAGTAACCGTGACTGGTTCTGTGGCCAGCTTGAAGGGTGAAGAATTGAAAGCCTCTCCGACTACGAACTTGACCAACGGTATGGTCGGTCGTATGCCTGGTGTGATCGGTTTCCAGCGTTCAGACGAACCGGGTGGTGGTGGAACAACTATCCGTGTACGTGGTACCAACTCGTTGGGTAGCAACGACCCGTTGGTGGTTATCGACGGTGTACCGGGACGTGCCGGTGGTTTGGACCGTATCAACCCGAACGAAATCGAGTCTATCTCCGTATTGAAGGATGCCGCAGCCGCCATCTACGGTTCTCGTGCTGCCAACGGTGTAATCTTGGTAACAACGAAGCGCGGTAAAGAGGGTAAGCCGACCGTTACCTATTCAGGTAACATGGGATTCGCGACTCCGACCCGTCTGCCGGAAGTTTGTAACGCCTATGAATATTCAGTATTGCTGAATGAAATCAGTACCAATGCAGGAGGTGCACCCAAATATTCAGCTGAAGACCTCGAATTGTTCCGCAATGGTCAGGATCCGTGGGGTCACCCGAATACGAACTGGTACGAAGAGGCCATCAAGGACGTTTCTCCGTTGTATCGCCATGATGTCAGCGTAAGCGGTGGTTCAGACAAGTTCAAATTCTATGTCAACCTGGCTGCCAACGGTGAAGATGGTATCTACAAGAATTCAGCCAACCGGTACGACCAGTACAGCGTGCGTGCCAACCTGGATGCAACCATCAATGATTATGTAAACTTGTCATACGGAACGATCGGACGTATGGAGGTCCGTCACTATCCGACATACGGTGCAACCGATATCTTCTCGGCTTTGGTACGTAGTAAACCAAACCAGGTAGGTTACTGGCCTTCCGGTGAGCCGGGTCCGGATATCGAGTATGGTCACAACCCCGTTGTGATGGGTACAGATGCTACCGGTAAGGACTTGCAGAAGGACTACTATGTACAGAACACGTTGAAGTTGAACGTGAAGATTCCTGGAATCGAAGGTCTGTCATTCACAGGTAGTGCCACATTCGATAAATACTTCAAGAACCGCAAGCGTTTCGCCACTCCGTTCACCCTGTATCAGTGGGACGGTAACCCCGAACATGTACTGACTCCGGCCAAGAAGGGTCCGGCTACTCCTGAATTGAACGAACAGCGTACTGACCAGACTTTCTGGATGTTGAACGGTGTATTGGACTACTCCCGCAACTTCGGTGATCACTTCGTAGGTGTGACTGTCGGTATGGAAGGTGAAAAACGCGAACAGGACTATGTGAACGCCTATCGTAAATACTTCCAGGCAGCTTCGAAGGATGACCTGGATCTGGGTGGTGTATCCGAAATGTCCAACAGCGGTAACTCCTGGGAAGAGGCTCGTCTGAACTACTTCGGTCGTATGACTTACAACTACAAAGAGCGTTATCTGTTGGAGTTCGTTTGGCGTGCCGACGGTTCTTACCGTTTCCCGAAAGACAAACGTTACGGTTTCTTCCCCGGTGTATCAGCAGCATGGCGTGCCTCTGAAGAGGGCTGGTGGAAAGACAACGTGAAGTTCATCGACTACTTCAAACTGCGTGGATCAATCTCTCAGACTGGTAACGATGCCTTGTTGGATACAAATGGCAGCTTGGACCGTTCAATCCAGTATTTGAACACCTATAAGTTCACCGGTTACTATCTGTTCGGTAGCTCCTACGCTCCCTATTTGACCCCGACCCGTACACCGAACCCCGAAATTACGTGGGAGGTGGGTACCACCTACAACTTAGGTTTCGACTTCAAGTTCTTGCAGAACCGTTTGTCTTGGGAAACAGACGTATTCTATCACAAACGTACGAACATGTTGATCTATCGTAACGCATCATTGCCCGAAACATCCGGTATCACATTGCCGCGTGAAAACTTGGGTGAAATGTGTAACCGTGGTTTCGAATCGTTGATCGGATGGCAGGACCGTGCCGGCAAGGTAGATTACGATGTATCATTGAACATGACCTATGCCAAGAACAAGATCCTGTATTGGGACGAGGTTCCGGGTGTGCCCGAATATCAGCAGTCAACCGGTCACATGGCCAACACCAGCCTGTACTACGTCTATGACGGTGTCTTCTACGATCAGGCAGAAGTGGATGCGACAACTGCAAAATGGCCGGGAGCCCGTCCGGGTGACATCAAGTTCAAGGATATCAACGGTGACGGCAAGATCAATGCAGACGACCGTGTACGTGCCGGCAAGAACGCAGAACCGAAGTTCGTAGCCGGTTTGACATTGGGTGCCCGTTGGAATAACTTCGACTTGATGATGTTGTTCCAGGGTGCTATGGGCGGTCAGACTTACGTTTGGCGTGAACGTGCCGGTGAGGCCGGTAACTTATACAAGGAGACCTTCGACAACCGCTGGACTCCGGAGAATCCGAGCCACGAACATCCGCGTGTGTACAACCGTGAAAACGAATACTGGGTATCTAACCAGAATACCTATTATTTGAAGAATACGGACTACCTCCGTCTGAAGAACGTCGAATTGGGTTACACCATCCCGGCAGTAAAAAAAGTAGGTATCCAAGATCTGCGCGTCTATGTGAATGCAACGAACCTGTTCACCATCGACGGTGTGAAGGTGCAAGACCCGGAAGCCAACGATACAGGTCGTGAATATCCGCAAAGACGAGTTGTCAACTTCGGTGTTTCTGTAACATTCTAAAAACGAGTTATTATGAAAAACATTAAAAATATATTATTAGCATTGGCGTTCGGATCGACCCTGACGTTGGGCTCTTGCTCGGACTTCATGGATCTTACCCCGAACAACGAATACGATGAAACCGACGTTTTCGGTTCCGCAGCGTTGACACAGGCATTGGTCAATCAGGTATATGCATACGTACGTGACGGTGCGAAGGAGCATACAACCGACGGTTTGACGGATGATGCTTACTTTACACACAACTACGGTCAGATTCCGGTGAACGAGGCGAACGTTTCAGAAAGTGACTTGCAGTGGTACAACAATGATAACTGTCCGTTCAAATGGTCACGTATCTACAAAGGTATCCGTTATGCAAACTCCGTGATCGCTCACATCGACGAAGTACCGGCTGAAGCGGGTTATAGTCTGAATCAGATCAAGGGTGAAGCCTACTTCCTGCGTGCTTACCTCTATACGGAAATGGTCCGTGGTTACGGTGGTGTGCCTATCGTAAAGGATGCCTATGAGATGACCGATACAGAGGCGATGATGCAGCCGCGTAACAACATCAACGAATGTCTGGACTTCATTCTGTCTGATATTGCCGTCGCAGAGCAGAACTTGCCGGAAACCGTTTCTGCAGCCAACTTGGGCCGTGCGACCAAATATGCAGCTACCGCTTTGAAGGCTCGTATCCTGTTGCACATTGCCAGCCCGTTGTATGCTGATCGTACCGTCAATACATTGGCTGTAAACCAGTACAATGGTGACCAGAAAGCCTTGTATAGTCAGGCTAAGGCTGCTGCTGACGAGGTAATCAATTCAGGCATTTATTCCTTGATCGACTGCCGTGGCGGTATCAACACCGAGCGTGCCAACAAGTGGAACAAGATCATGACTACCAACAACAACGAGCAGATCTGGACCCGTCAGTTCGGTCAGTTGTCCATGAGCGGTATCGACCGTAACTTTTTGCCGTTGCAGCATGGTCCGAACGGTTATCACAACTGGTCCGGTATGACTCCGACTCAGGATTTGGTAATGGCGTTCGAGTTTGATGATGGTACGATGCCGACAGGTATGACGAAACCGGGCGACCACCAGGTGGGTAATCCCTACAACGGTCGTGAACCGCGTTTCTATGCGACTGTAGGTACAGACGGTAACGAATGGGGTCGTCCGCGTCCCGCCGACGCACAGGGTCTGGACCCGACGCCACTGGGCCGTCTGCAGTGCGGTTATTATGAGGTAACGGATGGTGATTCTAACATTGAACTTGAGTTGCCGGACGGTTCAAAAGTTGCGTTCAAGGGTATGAACGGTATTGATACCCGTAAGGGCCCGATCGAGGACTGGAACGGTTCTTGGACAAGTTACTATGAACGTAAGCTGATCGACCCGACAGTGGATGGTCAGAACTATCCGCAGAACGTACCCTGGACATTCATCCGTCTGGCTGAGATGTACATGATCGCGGCAGAGGCATGTGTGGAATTGGGTGATCTGGAAGGTGCCGCATCTTATCTGGATGCTATCCGTGGCCGTATCGACCTGAAGCCGACTAAGGAGGCGTTGACCGTACAGGGCAAGCAGTTCAACCAGGCTGACATGCGTGAATTCGTTCGCCACGAACGCCGTGTTGAATTTGCATACGAAGGCTTCCGTTACTTCGACGTTCGTCGCTGGATGATCGCTCCGCAGACCAACAACAAGGAGTTGACCGGTATGTTGATTTACGCTCGTCTGAAACCGGGCAAGACTGCCAACAAGCCCTACATCCACAACGAAGAGACTTGGGACTACTACTATTGGGTACAGAGCCTGAGCTTCCGTGAAAACCGTCGGTGGGATAACAAGATGTATTTCGCTCCGATTAGCCGTGACGAAAGGAATCGTAACCCTCAGTTGGAGCAGAATCCCGGAATGTAATAGGTATTCCGTGTTTGCGATTGCGCTCTGTCAAGGGCGCAGTCGTTTACCATATTGACAATTAAATCGAAAACGCACATAGGCAATTAAGTCGTTATTATTCCCTATCATCTCCTGTGAAGAAGGTGGTAGGGACTTTTTTTTGAAGATATCTTCATAGCCTCGCGAAGATATCTTCGCTGGCGTACGAAGATATCTTCGTTGAGCTGTGAAGACGGCTTATTTCTTCAATGCACTTTTGATGCTCGGCAGAGCAGCCTCGATGTCAGCAATGCGACGGGCATCACTCGGGTGTGTGCTCATGAACTCCGGAGTCTGACCACTACCGGATGCAGACATCTTCTTCCAGAAAGAGACAGCCGTATCAGGATTGTAACCCGCCATGGTCATGAACACCAGTCCCATGTAGTCGGCCTCCGTTTCGTGCTTGCGGGAGAAGGGTAACATCACGCCATACTGTGCACCGAGCCCATAGACTGTATTGGCCACGTTCTGCACAGAAGCACTCCGGTTCTGTACCGCTGCACCGACTATGGCTGCTCCATATTGCGCCATCAGTTGCTGGCTCATGCGCTCGTTACTATGCTTCGCTACGGCATGTGCCACCTCATGACCTACCACTACGGCCAATTCATCCTCCGAAGAGACAATCTTCATCAATCCCTCATAGACCACAATCTTGCCGCCTGGCATACAGAAGGCATTGACCTGCGTGTCCTGCACCAAGTTGAATTCCCAGGCAAAGTTCTTCACTTCGTCGGCCATGCCGTTGTTCTTCAAGTAGGTCTCTGTAGCTGCTGCGATCTTCTTGCCAACCCGTGTCACCATGGCGGTCTGAGATTTGTTGGTCGATTTCTTGGCCGTCTTGATGTATTCGTTGTATTGTGTCAGGCTGGAAGAGAGAACTTCACTGTCCGATACTAACAATACCTGCTTACGACCGGTCAACGGCACACTGGAGCAACCGGTGAGCAGACACAACGCCATTGCGATGGATGCAATCTTCTTCATACGTTTTCTATTTTTGTTGTTCTTTGACTACAAAAGTACGATTTATCTGCCAACCCTGTTGCGCTTGCCACACTTTCTCCGAAAAAAGAGTAGGGAACTGCATAATTATTCGGAATATATTACTATCTTTGCATCCGTTTTTGCATAAATATACAAGATGAGTACAAAAAAGGAACGTTTGGATGTGATCTGCCAGATCTTGCGGAAAGAGGCAGTCGGAAGCCAAGAAGAGTTGATAAAGCTTTTAGAAGCAAGAGGGTTTACGGTAACACAATCGACGCTCTCGCGCGACATTCGCCAGTTGAAGGTGGTGAAGGTGCATGACAAAGAGGGTAATTATGCATATCGTTTGCCTGAATATGCAGACTCGTTGCGGCTGATGGATGAGAACTCTACGCGAGTGGAGGTCGATCGGGCGCAGATGAATGTGGAGTTTTCCGGCAATTTGGCTGTTGTCCATACACGTCCCGGCTATGCGATGGGTATCGCATCGGATATCGATTCCCATTCGCCCAACGAAATCTTGGCGACCATTGCCGGCGATGACACCATCCTGGTGGTTCCGCGTGAAGGGGTCAGCCGTGAAGAGGTTGTTCGGGCTTTGGCTCGTTTTATCTAATATATATAATGTAAGGTAGCGTATAATTTAGAAAGATTCATAATTCGGATGAAAGAGGAACAAGAAATTGATGTGATGATCGCAGAGGCTTCCCACGAGGAGTATGTGGACACCATCCTGCAGACCATCGAAGAGGCAGCGAAGGTACGTGGCACCGGTATTGCCAAGCGTACGCATGAGTATGTTGCCCAGAAGATGAAAGAGGGAAAAGCGGTGATTGCCTTGGCTGGTACTAAATTTGCCGGCTTCAGCTACATTGAGTCATGGGGCAACAAGCAGTATGTCACCACCTCCGGACTGATCGTGCATCCCAAATACCGTCATCTTGGCGTTGCGAAACGTATCAAGGATATGACGTTCCAACTGGCCCGTATGCGCTGGCCGAAAGCCAAGGTGTTCAGTCTGACTTCGGGTGCAGCCGTCATGAAGATGAATACGGAACTGGGTTATGTGCCGGTTACCTTTGCCGATCTGACGGATGACGAAGCCTTCTGGCGGGGTTGCAATGGATGTATCAACCACGATATTCTGGAGCGCACGGGCCGGAAGTATTGCATCTGCACCGCCATGTTGTTCGACCCGGCCGATCCGCATCGGGCTTTGCGCGAACAGCAGAGTCGTCAGCAACAATAGTGAGTTTTTTTTACGTAGCATATCCTAATCGAAATATAAAATAGACAGTCATGAAGAAGAAAGTCGTAGTAGCCTTCAGCGGGGGATTGGATACCTCGTTTACGGTGATGTATTTAGCCAAAGAGAAGGGCTATGAAGTGTATGCCGCTTGTGCCAATACAGGTGGTTTCAGTGCCGAGCAGTTGAAACAGAACGAGGAGAACGCGTACAAGTTGGGCGCCACCAAATATGTAACGCTCGACGTGACGCAGGAGTATTATGAGAAGAGTTTGAAATACATGGTGTTTGGTAATGTGTTGCGCAACGGAACCTATCCGATCTCGGTGAGCTCGGAGCGTATCTTCCAAGCGCTGGCCATTGCCCGCTATGCCAATGAGATCGGTGCCGATGCCATTGCCCATGGTTCAACCGGTGCTGGTAACGACCAGATCCGTTTCGACATGACCTTCTTGGTGTTGGCTCCGAACGTGGAGATCATCACCTTGACACGTGATATGGCGTTGAGCCGCGACTATGAGATCAACTACTTGAAGGAGCATGGCTTCGAGGCTGACTTCGTCAAGATGAAATATTCATACAATGTCGGTCTGTGGGGAACCTCCATCTGCGGTGGTGAGATTCTGGATTCAGCACAGGGTCTGCCGGAGAGTGCCTACCTGAAGCAGGTGACCAAGACAGGCAGCGAGCAGTTGCGCATCGAATTCAAGCAGGGTGAGATCTATGCTGTCAACGGAGAGGTGTTTGAAGACAAGATCAAGGCTATCCAGAAGGTAGAGGAGATTGGTGCCGCTTACGGTATCGGCCGTGACATGCACGTGGGCGATACGATCATCGGTATCAAGGGTCGTGTCGGTTTCGAGGCAGCCGCTCCCATGTTGATCATCGGTGCACACCGTTTCTTGGAGAAATATACGTTGAGCAAGTGGCAGCAGTACTGGAAGGATCAGGTAGCCAACTGGTATGGAATGTTCCTGCATGAGAGCCAGTACTTAGAGCCGGTGATGCGCGATATCGAGGCCATGCTGCAGAAGTCGCAGCGAAATGTCAACGGTACCGTAACGTTGGAATTGCGTCCGTTGTCCTTCTCGACCGTCGGTGTCGAGTCGAAGGATGATTTGGTGAAGACCAAGTTCGGCGAGTATGGCGAGATGCAGAAGGGTTGGACCGCTGAGGATGCCAAAGGCTTCATCAAGGTCACTTCCACTCCGTTACGTGTCTATTATACGAACCATCAGGACGAGACGATATGATCAAGTGCGGTATTATCGGTGGGGCAGGTTACACGGCAGGCGAATTGATTCGCCTGTTGCTCAATCATCCGGATGCGGAGATCGTGTTTGTAAATAGTACCAGCAATGCGGGTAACCGAGTGACGGATGTCCATGGTGGACTGTATGGCGAGACCGATCTGGTCTTCACGGACCAGCTGCCGTTGGACAAGATCGATCTGCTCTTTTTCTGTACGGCCCATGGTGACACACGCAAGTTCATGGAGAGCCATGAGGTGCCGGCCGAATTGAAGATCATCGACCTGAGCCAGGACTACCGGATCGCTTCGCCGGAGCATGACTTCGTCTATGGTCTGCCGGAATTGAACCGTCGTCGGATCTGCAAGGCGATGCACATAGCCAATCCGGGCTGTTTTGCTACCTGTATTCAGTTGGGTATTCTGCCGTTGGCCAAACATCATCTGTTGAATGCGGATGTGCATGTCCATGCCATCACCGGTTCGACGGGCGCCGGAGTCAAGCCGTCGCCTACGTCGCACTTCAGTTGGCGGAATGACAACATTTCGATCTATAAGCCCTTCACGCACCAGCACCTGGCCGAGATCAAACAGAGCTTCCGGCAGTTGCAGCCCGATTTCCAGGCTGAGGTGAACTTCATTCCGGTGCGGGGCAACTTCTCACGTGGTATCTTCGCCACGCTCTACCTGGACTGTCCGGTCGAGCTGGAGGAGGTGCGCCGGTTGTATGAGGAGTATTATGACGATCACCACTTCACCTTTGTGACCGATAAACCGTTGGATCTGAAGCAGGTGGTGAATACGAACAAGTGTCTGATCAACCTGCAGAAGATTGGCGACAAATTGCTGATCACCTCCTGCATCGACAACCTGCTGAAGGGTGCCAGTGGTCAGGCTGTTCACAACATGAATCTTTTGTTTAACTTGGAAGAGACCGTCGGTCTGCATCTGAAGCCGTCGGCATTTTAATTGCGATGAAATTATTTGATGTTTATCCTTTATTCAATATCGAGATTGTCAAAGGCCAGGGTTGTCATGTGTGGGACAAGGAGGGAAACGAGTACTTGGACCTGTATGGCGGCCATGCCGTGATTTCCGTAGGTCATAGCCATCCGACCTACGTGAAGGCGATCTCGGAGCAGGTGAGCAAGTTGGGCTTCTACTCCAACTCGGTCATCAACAGTCTGCAACAGACCTTGGCCGACAAACTGGGCAAGGCGTGTGGCTATGACGAGTATTCGCTCTTTCTGATCAACTCCGGTGCGGAGGCCAACGAGAATGCTTTGAAGTTGGCATCGTTCCACAATGGCAAGAAGCGGGTGTTGGCCCTGCGTCATGCCTTCCATGGCCGTACGTCGGCTGCCGTGCGTGTGACGGACAATCCGAAGATCATTGCACCGGTCAACGAGGATCTGGCGGTGACCTATCTGCCGCTGAACGATGCGGATGCTTTTGAGGCTGAGTTGAAGAAGGGGGATGTCTCTTCGGTCATCATCGAAGGTATTCAGGGCGTTGGCGGTATTCAGGTACCGACCGACAGCTTCATGCAGGAGTTGCGTGCGCTCTGTACGAAATACCAGGCCGTCATGATTGTGGATGAGATCCAGTCCGGTTATGGCCGGAGCGGTAAATTCTTTGCCCATCAATATGCCTCGATCCGTCCCGATATCATCACGGTAGCGAAGGGCATTGCCAACGGTTTCCCGATGGGAGCGGTGTTGATCAGCCCAATCTTCAAGCCGGTATATGGCATGTTGGGTACCACCTTTGGCGGTAACCACCTGGCATGTGCTGCCGCGATTGCCGTGCTCGACATCATGCAGGAGGAGCAGTTGGTGAAGAATGCGGCTCAGGTGGGTGACTATCTGTTGCAGGAGTTGCAGCAGTTGCCGGGCATCAAGGAGATCCGTGGTCGCGGTTTGATGATCGGTATTGAGTTTGAACAGTCCATCAAGGAGATCCGGAGTAAGTTGCTCTTCGAAGAGAAGGTCTTCACCGGTGTGGCTGGTACCAACACGATCCGTCTGTTGCCGCCGCTCTGCCTGACTCTCGAAGAGGCTGCCGAGTTCATGAAGCGCTTCAAGAAGGTATTGGGCTGTTAAGATCGTTCCTCTTCCCATATAGCATGGCTGCCTGCCAAGAGTTGATTCTTCGCTCTTGACAGGCAGCTTTTTTTGTGCCGTTATCTATTTTGAAACAGACATGTCATACCAATGAAATAGTGTTGTATCATCCGCGCTCTATGGGAAGATGATCATGAATCTTGTTATTTTGTGAATCAAAAAAAGAATCCCCCTCTCGTCTGTTGAACGGGAGGGGGATTCTTGCCTATCACTATACTGTGCTAACCATTACCAGAAGTAGATGTAGAAGGCAGCTGTGATGCCGAGAATGATCAGGGAGTGGATCACATCCCAATGATTCCAGCTGGCACGTGTAGCCGCTTTCTGTTCCGGCGTAGCAGATCCAAAGTAGAGACCTTGGATACGAGCCGGATCCGGTGCCTCTGTCAGCAAGCTGACGATCACCACAATGGCAATACAGGTCAACAACATCCAACCGCAGAAGAAGAGCCAGTTGGTGTCGAAGAAGATGAATTTAAAGAGCGAATCACCCGCATCTGCACCTGCCGTCGTATAATAGACCTTGGCACCCAAACGGGTCATACCGATGAGGAAGCCCGAGAGCAATCCCCACATACCACCCTTGGCAGAGGTACGTTTCCAGGTGATACCCATCAGGAAGGCAGCTGCAATACCCGGTGCCAATACCGACTGAACATCCTGCAGGTAGTTATACAAGACACTACCGATGTTCTTCATGATGGGGATCCAAAGAATACCCAAACAAACAATCACAACCGTAGCAATCTGTCCGACTACCACCAACTGTTTCTCCGAGGTGTTCGGCTTGAACTTCTTGTAGAAGTCAATCGTAAACAACATGGCCGACGAGTTGAACAGGGAAGCCAACGAACTCATCAAGGCGGCCAAGATACCACAGACTACGATACCCTTCACACCAGCCGGAAGCAGGGTGGATACCAAGGTCGGAAAGGCTGCATCAGCTGACGAAAGTGTAAAGAGTTGTCCGTTCACCATCACGCCCCCCTCTTTGTGGGCCATCGCATAGGCGATCATACCCGGAATCAGGAAGAGGAAGACGGGCAACAACTTCAGATAGGCTCCGAAGATGGTACCGCGACGTGCCTCCTGTTCGTTCTTACCAGACAAGACACGCTGTACGATAAACTGGTCGGTACACCAGTACCAGAATCCGATGATCGACGAACCGATGAGGGCACCCAACCAGGGGTACTCCGGATCGCGGTTGTCACGGATCAGGTTGACCATGGTCTCGCCATATTCGTTGACCGGTACGACACTACAGATACGCAGCACTTCGTCCCAACCACCTACGGCTTTCAATCCCAACACCAGGATGATCAACGATCCGGCCAACAGAATCGGTGTCTGTAAGACCGAGGTATAGAGCACGGATTTCATACCTCCGAAGATGGTATAAAGTGCGGTGATGACTACCAGGCCAATGGCTGAGATCCAGAAGAAATCGATGCCCCATAACTCCTGGATACCGAACACCTGCTGGAAAACCAGACCACCCGCATAGACCGTAACTGCCACCTTCGTCAGTACGTAGCTGACCAACGAGATAAGTGACAGGATCGTACGTGACTCTTTGTTGTAACGACGTTCCAAAAACTCGGGCATGGTCAGGACCATGCTTCGCTCGTAGAAGGGGACGAATACCCATCCCAAGATCAAAATCATCCAGCCTTGGATCTCCCAATGTGCCATGGCCATACCGCTGGATGCGCCAGCTCCGGCCAATCCGATCAGGTGTTCCGATCCGATGTTGGAGGCAAAGAGGGAGGCACCGATTGCAATCCAGGTCGCATCACGACCTCCCAGGAAATAATCACCCGAACTGTCCTGCTTTTGATTCAGCACCCAGATGATGATACCGATCAGGGCTATTGCGAACAGCCCGATGACAATGTAATCTAATGTTGCCATATACGTGTGTTTTTACATGGATTATTCGTAGGCCTGCCGTCACACCGGAATCTTGTCGATTCGGCGTTGGTGTCGTCCTCCTTCGAATTCGGTGGCAAAGAAAACCTCCAGGATCTTCTCAGCCTCGTCCCATGAGATAAAACGTCCTGGCATCACCAATACGTTCGCATCGTTGTGCGCCCGTGCCAACTGAGCGATCTCTGCATTCCAGCAAAGTGCTGCCCGAATGCCCTGATGCTTGTTGAGGGTCATGCCAATTCCATTCCCGGTTCCGCAGATGGCAATGCCCGGATAGACATCGCCTGCCTCTACGGCCTGAGCCATCGGATGCGCATAATCGGGATAGTCGCAACTATCTGTCGAATGGGTACCGAAATCCTGATAAGACAAACCTTTTGATTTGAGCCAGGCTTTTACCTGTTCTTTCAGCTCAAATCCTGCATGATCACTACATAATCCGATTGTCTTCATTTTATTCTGACTCTATTTAAATGTGATATTAAAGCATCTCTTTTACCTGGTTATAGACATTCTGTGCCGTGAAGCCCAGTTTCTCGTCCAACACTTTGTAGGGTGCCGAGAATCCGAATGATTCCAATCCCCAAACCTTACCGTTGGCACCAACCAGTCCCTCCAGGTTAACCGGCAGACCGGCTGTGAGTCCGAACTTCTTGCACGCAGCGGGCAGAATGGCCTCTTGGTAGTCAGCTGACTGGTTCCGGAACAATCCCTCCGAAGGAACAGAGACGATGCGTACTTTCACGCCATCGGCCCGCAACAGGGCTGCACCTTCCACCAACGTCGATACTTCGGAACCAGAAGCCAACAGGATGATGTCCGGATTGGCATCTTCGCTTACAATGTAAGCTCCCTTCTCCGCCTGCAATGCCTCCTGATAGCGGTTGCCTTGTGACGGCAGGTCGGTGATGTTCTGACGAGAGAGGATGAGGGCCGTCGGTGTCGTTGTATTTTCCATCGCCAACTTCCAGGCTACGGTGGTCTCTACTACATCGGCCGGACGCAATACCAACATGGAGTTGTGTCCCTTGTGATTCTTCAGCTTTTCCATGAGACGGATCTGAGCCTCTTGTTCTACCGGTTCGTGGGTCGGACCATCTTCACCCACGCGGAAGGCATCGTGTGTCCAGATGAACTTGACAGGCTGTTCCATCAAGGCAGCCATACGGATGGCCGGTTTCATGTAGTCGGAGAAGACGAAGAAGGTACCGCAAGCGGCAATCACACCTCCGTGCAACGACATACCGATGCAGATACAAGCCATGGTCAACTCAGCGACACCGGCCTGGAAGAAGGCACCACTGAAGTCACCTTTTACCAACGAATGGGTCTTTTTCAAGAAACCGTCGGTCTTGTCGGAGTTAGAGAGGTCGGCCGAAGCACAGATCATATTCTCTACTTGGGTAGCCAAGACACCCAATACGGTAGCTGAAGCGGCACGCGTAGCGGCATTGGCCTTCTGTTCGATAGCTGCCCAGTCGATGGCGGGTACAGCTCCAGAGAACCATTGCTCCATCTTGGCGGCCTTTTCGGGATTGGCAGCTGCCCAAGCAGCCTTGGCTGCATAGCGTTCAGCTACGATGGCCTCCAATTCTTTCGCACGGTTGGCATAGAGTTCGGCAACGTCCGGATAGATGGTGAAGGGATTTTCCGGATCACCACCCAAATTCTTGATGGTCTCGCTGATGGAGGCTCCGGCAGCAGACAATGGCTGACCGTGTGTGTTCACGCGGTTTTCGTAGCTGCTCTGGTCTTCGCCCCGGGCACCTTTACCCATCAGGGTGTTACCGATGATCAGGGTCGGACGGTCGTTGACAGCCTGTGCCTCCTTCAGTGCCTGACGGATCTCGGCTACATCATTACCATTGATCTTGAGTACCTTCCAGCCCCATGCTTCGTATTTCATGGCGACGTCTTCAGTATCCACCTCTTCCACTTTCGTCGAAAGCTGGATGTTGTTGGCGTCGTAGAACATAATCAGATTGTCCAAGCCTAATGTGCCGGCAATACGTCCAGCACCCTGTGAAATCTCCTCTTGAATGCCACCGTCTGAGATGTAGGCATAAATCGTCTGGTTCATGACATCGCCTAAGCGTGCCTGCAGGAACTTGGCAGCAATGGCAGCACCGACCGCAAACGTGTGACCCTGTCCCAACGGACCAGAGGTGTTCTCAATGCCACGCATCACATCCACTTCGGGATGACCCGGAGTCACGCTACCCCACTGACGGAACTGAGCCAACTCTTCCATGCTGAACTTGCCTGTCAACGCCAAGACAGCATACAGCATCGGTGACATGTGGCCCGGATCGAGGAAGAAACGGTCTCTGCCTTCCCACTTCGGGTTTTTCGGATCATAGACGAGAAATTCGGAGAAGAGGACATTCACGAAATCAGCACCACCCATGGCACCGCCCGGATGGCCTGATTTTGCCTTTTCTACCATAGAAGCTGCCAACACACGGATGTTGTCAGCAGCTCTATTCATGAGATTGATATCATTCATAATGGGTATATGTTAAATATTTCCCGCAAAGATAGCTATAATTCATCGGTTGAACAATTCCTTTTCGGTGAACTGCCCTACTTTTACATATTGCTCGTAAATAGCCTGGTAGGTGGCCGCATGTTCCGGATTGGGTTCGTAGGTCTTCGCAAAGCCGGAATTCATGGCTGCGATGGCCTCTTCTACACGGCTATAGACGCCAGCAGCAGTGGCTGCAAACATGGCTGCACCCAAGGCACAAGCCTGGTCGGTGTTACATACCTTCACCGGCATATTCAGCACATCACTCAATACCTGCATCACGAAGGGCGACTTCAGGGCGATACCTCCAATACCGATGACATTGTCGATGGCTACACCCTCTGCCCGGAAACGATCGACGATCGCTTTTCCTCCAAAGGCAGTGGCTTCTACCAAGGCACGGAAGATACGGGGAGCGGTCGTTCCCAAGGTCAGACCGGTGATGGTTCCCTTCAGCAACTGGTTGGCATCGGGTGTCCGACGGCCATTGATCCAGTCGGTAGCCAGCACACCACTCTCCTCGATAGGAATCTGTTCGGCTTCAGCTGTCAAGGCAGGGATGATCTGATCGCTCACTTCGTCAATCAGTTTGGCCTTGGTGGCTTCATCCAACAGGGTACTCTTGCTGAGGATCTGTTTCAGCGGGAATTCCAACAGGCGTTTGAACCAGGCATAGACATCACCATAGGCCGACTGTCCTGCCTCCAGACCGATCATGCCCGGAATGACAGAGCCATCTACCTGTCCACAAATACCTTTGATCAGCCGGTCGCCGATCTCCTGGTAGTCGGCTACCATCACGTCGCACGTAGAGGTTCCGATGATGCGGACAAAGGTGTGCGGGGTAACAGCTGCACCGACGGCTCCCATGTGACAGTCGTAAGCACCACCCGCTACGACTACATCGGTCGAAAGTCCCAGGCGTTCTGCCCATTCGGGGGTCAGTTTGCCCACCGGCTTATCGGCCGTCTCTGTCTCGGAGAACAAGCGGTCGCGGAAACCAGCCAACAGCGGATCGAGGGTTGTCAAGAATTCTTCGGAGGGTAGACCATTCCATTTGGGATGCCACATGGTCTTGTGACCACAGGCACAACGGCTCCGCACGATCTCTTTGGCTGACTGAACACCTGTCAGTAGGGCAGGCATCCATTCGCAATGCTCTACGATGGAGTAGGCCTTTGCACGAACAGCCTCGTCGGCCCGCAAGACATGCAACGCCTTGGCCCAGAACCATTCTGAGGAGTAGATACCTCCTTCGTAGGCTGAGTAGTCAATCTCCCACTTCTTACACAATTGGTTGATTTCGGCTGCCTCCTGAACAGCGGTATGATCTTTCCACAAGACAAACATCGCATTCGGATTCTCAGCGAACTCGGGCAACAAAGCCAAAGGTGTTCCCTGTTCATCTGTGAACACGGGAGTACTGCCCGTTGTATCGAAAGCGATACCCACGACCTGTTCAGCCGTACCTGCCGGACATTTCGCGAGGGCCTCTTTGACGGTACCCTCCAATACCTCGATGTAGTCTAACGGGTGTTGACGATACTGGTTGATGGCGGGATTGCAATACTTGCCAGCCTGCCAACGCGGATAATACTTGACCGATGTGGCCAATGTCTGGCCGGTCTCTGTACAAACAACTACGGCGCGAGCTGAGTCGCTGCCGTAGTCTAAACCAATTACATATTTTGCCATACGTGCTTAGGATTGCAATGCCTTGTTCAACATGTAATACAAATCGTTGTACTGCAACTCCTTCTTGAAGGCCGGGATGGTCGTGTTCTTGTCGATGACCACCATTTCGATACCTGCAATGTCAGCATAGTCCTGCAGGTATTCCACTGTCAGGTCGTAGGAGAAGCTGGTGTGGTGCGTACCACCGGCCAAGATCCAGGCAGCGGCTCCGATTTCGAGGTTCGGCTGCGGGATCCACAAGGCAGAAGCCACCGGCAGTTTCGGCAGCGGTTTGCTCTTGATGCAATCGACTACGTTGACAATCATGCGGAAGCGGTTACCCATATCGACGATGGTAGCTGCTACACCCTCACCCTGTTTGCTGGTAAATACCAAACGGGCCGTTTCGCTGTCGATACCGATGCTCAGACGGTGTACCTCCAGTTTCGGTTTCTCTTCGGCAATCAGCGGACAAACCTCCAGCATGTGGGCCTGCAGGATGGCACTCTGTTCACCGTCGAAGTTCAAGGTGTAGTCTTCCAAGAAGGAACAACCCTTCGGCATACCTTGGCTCATGAACCACATGGTACGATAGAGGGCAGCTGTTTTCCAGTCACCTTCAGCGCCGAAACCATATCCTTCCGTCATCAGACGCTGAGAAGCCAAGCCCGGAATCTGGTCAAAATCGCCCAGATCGTCGAAGTTAGTCGTGAAGCCCTTGGCACCCTTGTCTTTCAACAGACGACGCAACGCAATTTCAGCCTTGGCTGAATTATAAACTTTGGTATAGGCCTCCGTGCCCTCCTCTTCCAAAGCGGCATCGTGATCGTAGGAAGCAAAATATTCAGCAACCAACGCCTTGGTGTCGGCATCGGATACCTGGTGATAGTATTCCATCAAGTCGTTGACCGGACAATAATCGACGTGGTAACCCAATTTCATTTCTGCCTCTACCTTGTCGCCATCTGTCACGGCTACGTTATTCATCTGGTCGCCGAAGCGGAGGATCAGCATATCCTGTGCATCTGCCCAAGCGGCACAGACACGCATCCAGATCGCAATCTTGGCCTGTGCTTTCGGATCCTGCCAGTGGCCGACCACCACCTTACGGTTCTTACGCATCCGGCTGACGATGTGACCGAACTCACGGTCACCATGAGCCGACTGGTTGAGGTTCATGAAGTCCATGTCCATGGTATCCCAAGGAATCTCCTTGTTGAACTGCGTGTGGAAGTGCAGCAACGGTTTCTTCAACTCCTGCAGACCGTGAATCCACATCTTGGCCGGCGAGAAGGTGTGCATCCAGGTGATGACACCGATACACTTGGCATCTGCATTGGCAGCCTTGAAAGCGGCTGTTACCTCTTTGGCCGAGTTCACCGTTCCTTTATAAACGACCTTTACGGGCAGGGCTCCCGATTCGTTCAGACCTTTGACCATCTCGTTGGAGTGGGCATCTACTTTCACTACTGCGTCGCCACCATACAGAAGCTGTGCTCCTGTGACGAACCATACTTCGAAATCGCTATACTGATTCATGGTTGTTTGATTGTTTTTTATGGATTGATATAATTATGATCGAATCGAAATTGTCTCGTTATTTTTGTCCGTAGTAGGCATTCGGTCCATGCTTCCGGTTGAAATGCTTCGTGATCAGGTGCGGATTCATGCTCAACTGCGGGTTGATGTTGTAGGCGATAAAGGCCATTTTGGCTACCTGCTCCATCACCACGGCATTGTGAACCGCATCGTTGGCATCCTTACCCCAGGAGAAGGGACCATGATTCTCGACCAGCACACCGGGTACATGCACCGGGTTGATCTGCTGGAAACGTTCGACAATCACGTTGCCGGTTTCGGCTTCGTAGTCGCCCTCCACCTCGGCCTGTGTCATCTGCCGGGTACAGGGAATGGCCTCACTGAAATAGTCGGCATGGGTAGTTCCGATGTTGGGAATGTCGCATCCGGCTTGTGCCCATGCTGTCGCATAGGTCGAGTGAGTGTGTACGACACCACCGATTTCAGGGAAGGCACGGTAGAGCACCAAGTGCGTCGGTGTGTCGGAAGAGGGTTTCAGTTTGCCTTCTACCACATGACCTTCCAAATCCAATACGACCATGTCATCTACTTTCATGGTATCATAGGAGACGCCAGAGGGTTTGATGACGACTAACCCCTGTTCGCGGTCAATGCCGCTGACATTGCCCCACGTGAAGATGACCAAGCCATGTTTGACTAAGTCGAGATTTGCTTGGAATACTTTTTCTTTTAACGCTTCAACCATCGTTTTATGCTCGGATTTATGATTTTATTAATTCCTTTGTCTTAGCTGAATATGTTTCAATAAGTGTATTTCTTGATACTTATTCTTTACGAGCGTAAAAGTAGTATTTGTTCCAATAGGGTGTAGTGCCTTTTGCTATGTTTTGTAACATAGAATCGGGCCTAAAACGAAAAAAAGTGGATTAAAGTGAAAAATAGACACCCTGTTCGTGCAGTTTGGTGTATTTCACGGCATCGAATTTGTAGAAAAAGGCTCCCCGTTTGGAGTTCAGCTTGTCCTTCGTATTGAGCTGGACGAGGAAGTCCATCGCCTTGATTTTTTTGCGGAAGTTACGTTTGTCGATGGGCGTTTGGTAGATGGCTTCATACAGAGCCTGCAGTTGGGGAAGGGTAAACTTATCCGGCAACAGATTAAAACCGATGGGGCGTGTGGCTGCTTTCCGTTTCAGTACGGTAAGTGCGTCCTGCAACATTTGGTTGTGGTCGAAGATCAGTTGGGGTACTTCGTCGATCTTGACCCATTCAGCGTGATGCTTTTCCAGGATCTGTGGATCAAACTTGCCGATGTTGACCAACGCATAATAGGCAATGGAGATGACGCGCTCCCCCAGGTCGCGCGCCACTTCTCCGTATGCACCTAATTGTTCCATATACAACTCAGGAATGCCTGTACAATCTGTCAGGACACGGGAGGCGGCTTCGTTGATGCTTTCGCCGGACTTGACGAACCCTCCCATGAGGGACCATTGTCCCAACAGGGGTTCAAATGTCCGCTTATAAACCAGCACCTTCAGCTCATTGTCCATGAAGCCCAAGATGATGCAATCGACAGCTACATGAAACCGCGCTTCTGCTTGATAGAATGGTTGGGTCATTCCTTTGTTGCGTAATGGGATTAACACAATTTGCGTGAACCGTCACCGATGACTACATCGTAGATCTTCGGTTCGTGACCATATTTCTCAGTGAATGCCGGAACGATCTCTTTCACGAATTGGTCATACAATTCGTCTTTTACCAGGTTGATGGTACATCCACCGAAGCCACCACCCATGATACGAGAACCGGTCACACCACATTTCTTGGCTTCGTCGTTGAGGAAGTCGAGCTCTTCGCAGCTTACCTCATACTCCTTGCTCAGACCATAGTGTGTTTCGTACATCATCTTGCCGACTGTTTCGTAATCGTCCTTTTCCAAGGCGTCACAAACGGTCAATACACGTACTACTTCACCGATGACGTAGCGGGCACGTTTGTACTCGTCGGCTGTGATCTGGCTCTTCACCTCTTCCAACATTTCCATGGAAGCATCACGCAAAGACTCTACTTCCGGATGGGTCTGCTTGATGACCTCAGCCACATGCTCACACTGCAAACGACGTTCGTTGTAGGGAGAACCAGCCAATTCATGCTTTACACAGCTGTTGACCAAAACCAGACGATAGCCCTTCGGATGCCAGGGGAAATACTGGTATTCGCCACTGCGGCAATCCAGACGGATCAAGCTGCCGTCACGACCGAATACAGAGGCAAACTGGTCCATGATACCGCACTTCACACCACAATAGTTGTGCTCGGTAGCCTGACCGATCTTGGCCAATTCATATTTCTCGATACCCAGATCGAACATGTCGTTCAAGGCAAAGGCATAAGTGCTCTCCAAGGCAGCTGAAGAAGACATACCAGCTCCCAGCGGAACATCACCGGCAAATACCGTATCAAAACCGGCAATCTTGCCACCCCGTTTGATCACCTCACGGCAAACACCGAAGATGTAGCGAGCCCAGCTTGCTTCGGGAGCATCCTCCTCGTTCAAGCCAAATTCTGCATAATCGTTCAGGTCAAGTGCAAAAGCACGCACCTTGTCTGTACCGTTCAGTTTGATTTCAGCAATCATTCCCTTGTCAACGGCACCCGGGAATACGAAACCATTGTTGTAGTCGGTATGTTCACCAATCAGGTTGATACGACCCGGAGATGCGTACAGACTACCTGTTGTATTGAATAACTCTTGAAATTTTGCTCTAATCTTTTCTTGCATGATTGTATGTTTTTATGCGTGTGTTAGATTTATCTGCTATATATAATATAATGTATAGGATCAATCAACCGGAATGTCTGTGTTGACGTTCTTGCTACCGATCAATGCGTAGTACAGCAAATAAGCCAAGGCAGCGATGATAACCCAATAACTCGGCATGAAACCAGCCACGTCAGCTACATAGTTCTGGATCAACGGCAGAATACCACCACCGCAAACCATCACCATGAAGATACCTGTACCAGCTTCGGTATATTTACCCAAACCTTCTACAGCCAAGTTGAAGATGCTACCCCACATGATGGAAGTACACAAACCGCACAATACCAACAATACAGCGTTGATGGGCACTTCAGCCATACCAAATGACAAGTCAGCCTTGAACACCGGCATCATAGCTGTCTGCGTAGTCGGCAGGAAGATGGCACCCAATACCAGGATGATACCCAAACCAGATACACAGGTCAACATGGTCTTGCTGGAGAACTTGGCACCCAAAGAGGCACCTGCGAAACGACCGATCAACATCAAGAACCAGTAAGTTCCGGCTACCAGACCAGCCTCAGCAGCTGTACCACCGAATCCCTGCGGATCCACCAAGAAGAGGTTCATGGTGCCCGGTACACCTACTTCGATACCTACATAAACGAAGATAGCTACTGTACCCAATACGAAGTGACGGAATGCCCACGGGCTATGTTCGTACTTCACGTTGGTCTTGCTTGCAACGTGCGGTTCAGGAATGTCAACGAAGGCCAATACGATACCAGCCAATGCGAAGATACCCATTGCGATGAACAACACCGGATTGACGTCTGTGATAGCGGTGTCTTTGGTCACTTCACCAACCAGGATACCTACCAATGTCGGCACCAATGTACCCATCAAGGAGTTGAAAGAACCACCGATCTGGATCAACTGGTTACCCTTCTTGCCACCACCACCGAGGGTGTTCAACATCGGGTTTACCACGGTGTTCAACATACACATAGAGAAACCGGAAACGAAGGCACCTGCCAAATAGATGGCAAAGCTACCGGCTACACCAGACAGGAACTGGATCAATACACCGGTGAAACCGACTACGATAGCAACCAAGGCTGTCTTTTTGTAACCGATTTTTTTCAGCATCAAACCGGCCGGAATACCCATGAAGGCATAGGCCAAGAAGTTGGCGAAGTTACCCAACATGCCTTCAAAGTTGGAGGCCTGGAACTGTCCCTTAACTACGACTCCCATCGGAGCTGCCAAATTGGTGACAAACGCGATCATACCGAACAGCAAGATCATCATCAAAATAGGCAAAGCATAATTTTTCTGATCTGTTGATTTCATTTTTTAAATTAATTTAGATTATTAGATGATTAGATATGGCTTGTATTTATTTTTCTACAGTAAACTTATAGATGGTCCGGCTGGAGAAGTGTTCGCCCGGTCGTAAGACGGTCGAAGGATACTCCGGCTTGTTCGGACTGTCGGGGAAATGTTGCGTCTCCAAACAGAGTGCTGCCCGTTCGGGATAGCGTTGTCCCGGTTTACCCTCGAAGCGTCCGGTCATCCAGTTACCCGTATAGAGCTGTACGCCCGGTTGGGTGGTATAGGTCTCCATGACGATGCCGGTCTTCGGCGAAGAACAACGGGCACAGAACGAGAGCTCGTCACCTTCCTTATTTAATATATAGGTATGGTCATACCCCTTTCCGAAGATCAATTGCTGGAATGGTTCGTTGATACGCTCGCCCACTTCGTGCGGGGTGCGGAAATCCATCGGTGTGCCAGCCACAGCCTCTTTCGGTCCATACGGAATGGCTGTCTCATCGGTCGGCAGGTAATAGTCGGCATTGATGGTCAACAGGTGATCGCCAATGTAGGGATCGCCTGCACCAGACAGGTTGAAATAGGAATGGTTGGTGAGGTTCAGTACCGTCGGCTTGTCCGTCACGGCATGATAGGAAATCACCACTTCGTTGTCGTCTGTCAGATGATAGTGGACTGTAGTCGTCAACTGACCGGGGAATCCCTCTTCGCCATCGGCTGAGACATAGGTCAGCTCGACAGACTGTTCATCTGCCTGCTGGGCATCCCATACGACCGAGTTGAAACCTTTGATACCGCCATGCAGGCTGTTCGGACCGTTGTTGATGGCCAATTGGTCATAGACAACACCGTCCAGTGTGAACGCACCTTTGGCGATCCGGTTTCCATACCGACCGCAGATGGCTCCGAAATAGGGCTCTTCGGAGGTGAGATAATCATCGATCGATTTGTGCCCCGTCACTACATCGGTCATTTTACCCTGACGATCGGGCACCATGATGGAAACGATTTTTGCACCATAGTTCGTAATGACCAACTCTGCTCCTTGCTTGTTTGTCAAGATGTAAAGTGCTGTCTCCTTGCCGTCAATCGACTTGCAGAAGTCAGCAGTAGATAAACCTGACTGAGTATGCTTGTTCTCCATGTTGTATTATGTTATCAAAAATTGAGTGTAAAAGTAGCCTTTTATTTGCATTTGTGCGCTACATTTGCAATGTTTTTGAGCATAAAGTGTAATTTTGCCCACAAATTAATCCGTTAAATAGACACAAAGATGAAAATGAACCTGAAAAGCACCATCTCCGCATGGCTGTTAAGCTTAGGAGTGGGAGGCCTGACAACCCCAGCGATCGCGCAACAGGCCGAGTTTGTTGTGGATGCCCAGCAGGTGGGGGCACCCATTCAGTCCACCATGTACGGTATCTTTTTTGAAGATATCAACTTCGGTGCCGATGGCGGTCTGTACGCCGAGTTGATCAAGAACCGCTCGTTTGAGTTCGAACATCCCTGGACGGGCTGGACGCCCTTCGGCAATGTGACAATCCAAAGCAAGAATCCCTGTTTCGACCGGAATCCGCACTATGCGCGTCTGGCCTATGACAAGCAGATCACCGGGACGGGTCTGGAGAATGAAGGCTTCAAGGGCATCGGTATGCAGTCCGGTGAGAAGTATGACCTGACGCTCTATGGACGTACCGTCGTGAATGGTCCCATCCGCTTGCGTGTCGAACTGGTCGATAGCCGCAATGACATCATCGAGACCCAGTCTCTTGAGATCGACAGTAAGAACTGGCAGAAGTATGCCGTTACGTTGTCTCCCAAACGGACCGACGCCAAGTCACGCCTGCGTCTGACGATGGAGACGGCAGGAACGGTCGATCTGGAGCATATTTCGCTCTTCCCACAGAAGACCTTCAACAATCGTCCGAATGGCTTGCGTGCAGATTTGGCACAAGCTCTGAAGGATCTGCATCCGGGTGTGTTCCGCTTCCCGGGCGGTTGTATTGTGGAGGGTACCACCAAAGAGACCCGCTATCAATGGAAGAATACGGTAGGTCCGGTGGAGAATCGTCCGCTCAACATCAACCGTTGGAACTATACCTTCCCCTATAAGAAATTCCCCGACTATTACCAGTCTTACGGATTGGGCTTCTACGAATACTTCCAGCTGAGTGAGGACTTGGGGGCCGAACCGTTGCCTGTCTTGAACTGCGGCTTGTCTTGCCAGTTCGAGAATGAGGGAATGGATCAGCATACGCCAGTCAGCCAGTTACAGCCCTACATCGACGATGCGTTGGATCTGATCGAGTTTGCGAATGGACCGGTTACCTCCAAGTGGGGTAAGTTGCGTGCCGAGATGGGCCATCCGGCTCCCTTCAACTTGAAGCTGCTGGCCATCGGTAACGAACAGTGGGGCACGTTGTATCCCGAACGTCTGGAACCCTTTGTGAAGGCCATCCGTGCCAAATATCCGGAGATCCAGATTGTCGGTAGTGCCGGTCCCTATTCCAGTGGCGAGGAATTTGACTACCTCTGGCCGGAGATGCGTCGGCTGAAGGTGGATCTGGTGGATGAACATTTCTACCGCTCACCGGAATGGTTCTTGAACAATGCCCGTCGTTATGATTCCTATGACCGCCAGGGGCCGAAGGTGTTTGCCGGCGAGTATGCCTGTCATGCCGAGAACCGGGAGAACAGCTTCCTGTCCGCCCTGTGTGAGGCCGCTTTCATGACCGGTTTCGAACGGAATGCCGATGTGGTTCATCTCTGTACCTATGCCCCCCTCTTCTCCCATGTGGATGCTTGGCAGTGGCGACCCGACCTGATCTGGTTCGATAATCTGCGGATGATGAAGACACCGAACTACTATGTGCAGCAGTTGTATGGTCACAATGCCGGCACACATGTCTTGCCATTGACCTGGCAGAATGAACCGGTAGCCGGTCAGCAGGATCTCTATGCCACCGCTTGTCTGGATGCGAAAAGCAATGATGTTATCATCAAGATTGTCAACATTGGCTTGCAGAACCGCAAGGTGAAGTTGAACCTGAAGGGACTCTCGGCTGGCAAGCATACAGGAACCTTGACGGTTTTCCATGCTTCGGATGTGGAGGCAGTCAATACGTTGGACTGTCCGGAACGGGTCGTTCCCCAGGTGTCTGAGGTGACCTTGGAGGCTCCGGAAGCCGAAGTGGTGGTCCGTCCGCTCAGTTTCTTCCTCTATCGGATACGTAAGTGATTCATAAATTCACAGATAACTGTAAAAAAATCCCTGGTTGGCTTGGTCAACTGGGGATTTTTTCGTTATTTTGCACCCGCTTTACGTAATCTCTGTCGGGAAATGTAGCCCGTTATATTGCGTTTTATGAAACATATAATTTAAAAAGCTTATAAACAATGGATTTAATCAAGATTGCCGAAGAGGCATTTGCTACCAAGAAGGAGCTTCCTTCTTTCAAGAGCGGTGACACGATCACAGTTGCTTATCGTATTAAAGAGGGTAACAAGGAGCGTATCCAGCAGTATAGAGGTGTGGTTATCCGCATTTCTGGTCATGGTGACAAGAAGCGCTTCACCGTTCGTAAGATGTCTGACAATGTCGGTGTAGAAAGAATTTTCCCGATCGAGTCTCCGTTTATCGAGAACATCGTAGTGAACAAAGTTGGTAAGGTTCGTCGTGCCAAATTGTATTATCTGCGTGCTCTTACAGGTAAGAAAGCAAGAATCAAGGAAAAGAGAGTCTAATCTCCCTGCCGGTTCAAAGCATAAGAAAGGCTGTCTCCCTAACAGGAGATGGCCTTTTTTATAAAAATATAAGAATAGCGTTTTGATTTATTTCTTATGTTTGCGGCACAAAAAAGAAACGTATAATTTAGAAAGGGTATTATTATGGTAATGAGTCAGAAATTGGCTGAAGCTTTCAACGCTCAGGTCAACGCAGAGATGTGGTCATCCAATCTCTATTTATCAATGTCTGTTTATTTCAAGAAGAACGGTTTGGACGGTTTTGCTCACTGGATGGCAAAGCAGGCTGACGAGGAATTGGAACATGCACACAAGATGATCGATTTCGCGATCGATCGCGGTGGTGATGTGGTCATTGGTCAAATCAACGTCGTGCCGACAGCTTGGGGTAACCCGACAGAAGTGTTTGAGCATGTCTATAAACACGAACAGTATGTATCGGAGTTGATCGACAAGATGGTAGATATCGCTGCTGAGGATAAGGACCATGCTTCTACAGACTTCCTGTTTGGTTTCGTACGTGAGCAGGTAGAAGAGGAGTCAACAGCCCGCAAGATTGTGGATGAGTTGAAGAACTATGGCGAATGCCATATCGGTATCTTAGACCATAAGTTAGGAAAGAGATAATCTACTGACACGTAGTGGTTTATAAAAGAGGCGGTTTGGAAGAGATTCCAGCCGCCTCTTGTTTTGATAGGTATGCCTATTCCTATTTGATCTCGACGGTCACGATGGACTTGGCCGGCAATTTGACGGTCAGTTGTCCAGCTTTGTAAGAGGCACCTTTGAAAGCAGCCAACTGCACGGTGTTCGGTTTCTCGAAAGTGTTGCAGGCACGGAGAGTCTCACCGGTCAGCACCTGTGCATCGGTCAATTTTTGGGCGTTAGTGCCACGTACGTCACAAGCTACCTCCATCGAACGGGTCGGATCGATGTTGACCAACGTGATGTGGATGGCTCCGCTCGCATCTTTCGAGGCAGTTGCACTAATGGCCGGCAACGAGCGTCCTTCGCGTTCGTAGTTGACACAGTCGAGGGTGAGGGGCAGGAGGGTGGCATCCTGATGCACCTTGTACATGTCGAACAGGTGGTAGGTCGGTGTGACGATCATCTTTTCGTCCTGGGTGAAGATCATGGCTTGCAAGACATTGACCATCTGGGCGATGTTGGCCATCTTGACACGATCTGCATGACGGTGGAAGATGTTCAAGGTCAGACCGGCCAAAAGTGCATCACGCAAGGTGTTCTGCTGGAAGAGGAAGCCCGGATTCGTTCCCGGTTCCACATCGTACCAGGCACCCCATTCATCCACGATCAGTCCCAGACGTTTCTCCGGGTCATACTGATCCATGATGGAAGAGTGGCGTTCGATCAACTCCTCCATGTGAGCTGCTTTTTCCAAGGTGCGGAAGTATTCGTTGTCATCAAACAACGTTGCACTACCCTTTTTGTCCCATGTGTTGGGCACCGTATAATAATGTAGCGAAATACCGTTCATTGCATGCAGTGGAATGTTTTCCATCAATGTCCGCATCCACTTGTAGTCACCTTCGCTGGGACCACCGGCGATCTTGAACAGCTGGTTCGTACCGTAGTTGCGGCAATAGGTGGCATACCGACGGTAATTCTCGGCATAACCGGCAGGTGACATGTTACCGCCACATCCCCAGTTCTCGTTGCCGACACCCCAGAATTTGACTTTCCAAGGTTGCTCACGTCCATTCTGCCGACGCAGGTTGGCCATGGGGCTCTCCCCGTCGAAGGTGATGTATTCCACCCATTTCGACATCTCTTCGACCGTACCGCTACCTAAGTTTCCGCAGATGTAGGGTTCCGTTTCCAACACTTCGCACAAGTTGAGGAACTCGTGTGTACCGAAACTGTTGTCTTCCGTCACGCCACCCCAATGGGTATTGACCATCTTCGGACGTTGTTCACGTGGACCGATACCATCCATCCAGTGGTATTCATCGGCAAAACAGCCACCCGGCCAACGCAGATTGGGGATCTTGATCTTTTTCAGGGCAGCAATGACATCGTTACGGACACCATTCGTGTTGGGGATGTCGGAATCTTCACCCACCCACAGACCGCCATAAATGCAATGGCCGAGGTGTTCGGAAAACTGTCCATAGATATGACGACTGATGGTCACGGTACCCTGATCGGCATTTACCGTGAGTTTGGCACGCTCTTGTGCAGAGAGGAAAGGAGCTGCAATTGCCAACAGCAAAAGGGCCCAGCTGAATTTTCGCGTATTCATGATATTTAAAAATTAAATTGTTATGTGGAGGCAAATATAAAAATAATGTATGAATTATTGAATAAAATGCCTATTTTTGTCCCGTATAAATGATTGATAATATCGTATA
The DNA here is from genome assembly GCA_021531775.1 of Parabacteroides distasonis. Classification (GTDB taxonomy): domain Bacteria; phylum Bacteroidota; class Bacteroidia; order Bacteroidales; family Tannerellaceae; genus Parabacteroides. Next base: position 52,938 of record JAFBIU010000011.1, read on the forward strand.
AACACAGTTTGCAATGAGAATCACTACATTTATCCTATTGTTCGTGCTGCTATTGGGCGGACATGCAATGGCACAGAGTGGTGCCGAATGGCAGAAACAGGCCGAGTCAAGTCTGCAGAAACATGATCATGTACAGGCTCGGTATCAGTTTCAACAGGCTTATCAGGCCTTTGCCAATGCGGAACAATATGCTGAGGCAACGGCTACCGGTGTCAAGGCTTGTGCACTCTATTACCAGTACTATGCCTATAAGGAGGCCTTTGACCTCTGTCGTCAGATTGACTATCTGATTCTGACAGGCGAACAGAAGTTTCAACGCCCCATGCCGGAATTGCATTTTCTGGTGGCCAAGGAGCGGATGCAGATGTATGTGCAGTTGAAGAACAGTGAGCAGGCACAGGTCCAGCTGTCCCGTATGCAGGATTTGGCGGGTCAAGCCGGCAACCAGTCGCTCAACGATGAATTGCTTTACACGCAAGCTGGTTTTTATTACACCTTCGGGCAGGATGCCAAGGGGGACGACTGTTTCCAGCAATTGGTGACCCGCTACAAGGAGAAGAAGGAGTACAACAAGGTGAGTGAGTGCTATAAGAACTTGATCTCGATTGCCAGTGCAGCCGGCAATGCTCCTTTGGTCGAGCAGACGTATGAGAAATACATCATCTGGACCGATTCGGTCAAGGCTCTGAATGCCCAAGATGAATACAATATCCTGAAGAAACAGTATGAGGACAGCTTGCAGACCGTTACTGATCGGGATGATACCATTCGAGGCAAACAGTATCTGATTGTCTCGCTTTGTACCCTGTTGGTGATTTTGGGTGTCGTCTTGGTCGTTGGCGGCTTGGGACTGATGCGCTTGTTGGTACTCAACCGGAAGTTGAAGAACAATATTCAGATTGCGAATGAGCACAACGAGCTGAAAAGCCGCTTTATTTGTAGTGTCTCGTCGCAGATGAAGCCGACCCTCGACAGTCTGGCCCAGACCGCTTCGTTGTTGCAGTCCTCCGCACCGGTTCAGGCAGGTCTGATGATTCAGCAGTTGCAGGCCTTGGATGGTTTTGCATCGCATATCGAGGAGCTCTCTTCGTTGGAGAATACCCTGATGGAGCCCTTTGAAACCCAACCCGTACAGACGGCTGCCTTGGCCAAACGATTGCAAGAGCAGGCCAAAGGCTGGATGAAACCGGGCGTGGAGTTGGCCGTTGATGTGGCTTCGTTGGAGATTCGGGTCAATGCCGCCCACCTGGAACGGGTTTTGTTGCATCTGCTCCAGAATGCAGCGGACCATACCGATAGCGGCAAGGTGAAATTAGAGTTTAAAAAGCGAGGAGCACATATCGGACAGTTCATCGTGACCGATACCGGATCGGGTATTGCGGAGGAGTTGCGTCCCGATCTGTTCAAGCCCTTCTCCGAACCCAAAGTGCTTTCGGAGGGAGATGGCTTGGGCCTGCCCATTTGTGCGTTGATTGCTGCCAAGATGAACGGGTCGTTGACCTTGGATCCCGACTATAAACGGGGCTGCCGGTTTGTCTTGGGATTGAGCGTTTAAAGGCTCCAAGGGCCTTTTCGTCGTCTATTTCACTTTTTTCGTCGATTTTTTTGGTCTTAAATGAAATCTATTTTTTACCTTTGTTCTCAGAAAGAAGAAACAGGTTAAAAACTAAACCTTCTATGGGATATTGAGAACAACAAGGAAAGAATAAACAAGGCACATTCGTGTTTTTTAAAGTTAACAATTTACTTTGGGTAAGCCCGATAGTGATATCCGGCTTACTTTTTTTTGCCCCCCCCAAAAAAAAATCGAACATAAAAAAAGGTGTTACAAATACATGTAACACCTTGATTATTAGTTGAGCGGCAAACGGGACTCGAACCCGCGACCCTCGGCTTGGGAAGCCAATGCTCTACCAACTGAGCCATTGCCGCCTTGAGCGATCAACCTCTGTTTATCGATGCAAATGTATATAAATTCTTTCGATAATCGCACGATTAGGGTCTGAAAATTTTCATCAGGGGTGAAAATAAACTATTTTTGCACTCCGTATAATTGATAGACTCACGAAAAATGGAAAAGTTGACACTGATTAAAGTAGGCGGGAAGATTGTCGAAGAGGAGGAGACACTCCGCTCTTTGTTACGCGATTTTGCTGCTATCGAAGGATATAAGGTACTGGTTCATGGAGGTGGACGTTCAGCAACTCGTTTGGCTTCCCAGTTGGGTATTGAAAGTAAGATGGTCAATGGCCGACGAATCACCGACGCCGAGACCCTGAAGGTGGTTACCATGGTCTATGGAGGACTGGTAAACAAGCATATTGTGGCTGGTTTGCAGGCCTTGGACGTGAATGCGTTGGGATTGACGGGTGCCGACATGAATCTGATGCGTTCGGTCAAACGACCTGTAGCCGAAGTGGATTATGGGTATGTAGGCGATGTGAAGGAGGTCAATGCCGATCTGTTGGCCACCCTGATTCACCAAGGGGTTGTGCCTGTCTTGGCTCCCTTGACGCACGACAAACAGGGGAACCTGCTCAATACGAATGCCGATACGATTGCCGGAGAGGCAGCCAAGGCATTGGCACGCCATTTCGATGTCACGTTGGTATTCTGCTTTGAAAAGAAGGGAGTCCTGCTGGATGAACACGACGATGAGAGTGTCATTCCGGAGATCGACCGGACCGCTTTCCAGCAATATGTGGCACAGGGTGTCATCCAGGGAGGTATGATCCCCAAATTGGAAAATGCCTACCAGGCCATTGATGCCGGGGTGAAGGAGGTGATCATTACGCAGGCCTCGGAAATCCATTTGGGCAAAGGCACGCGCGTACACTAAACAGCAGCCAGACTGCCCAAAGCCGGATATCCGGAAACTGGTAGAGAGCATCAGTGGCCAAACTGGCCAATAATGGAGTAAAACTGGCTAATAATTGTTTAAACCAAACGAATCCTGATCCTGTTTTTCTTTATACGTTTGCAACCTGATAGACGTGAACAGATATGAGAAAAATAGGATTGATACTGTGGATGTGGGGTATGGTATGTGTGGCTTTCGCGCAACACTTTCCGGAGGTTCCTCCTCGTACATACGTAAGTGATACCACCCTGTTTACCCCGAAGAAACCCTGGGTGGCAGCGGGTGAGACCTTTGGTTTGAATATGTTGGTTTGGGGGTTTGACCGGTTTGTGATGGGTGCGGATTTTGCGAAAATCAACGGTCATACCATCCAGCAGAATTTCAAGACCGGTCCTGTTTGGGATACAGACAAGTTCTCGACCAATCTGTTTTCCCATCCCTACCATGGCTCGTTGTATTTCAATGCGGCCCGTAGCAATGGCATGAACTTCTGGCAATCCATCCCCTTTTCGGCGGGTGGCAGCTTGATGTGGGAGTTTTTCATGGAGGTGGAGCCGCCCTCCATCAATGATATGTTGGCCACAACCTTTGGCGGCATCGAATTGGGAGAGGTTACCTACCGGTTGTCGGACCTTTTCATTGACGACCGTACTACCGGTGCAGAACGCATTGGACGGGAGTTGCTGGTGGGCATCTTTTCGCCTGTACGGGCCTTCAATCGCTTGCTGAATGGTGACTCTTGGCGTTATCGGCCGACGAAGGGGCGTTCATTCGCTTCGGTTCCTGTCAATTTTATCCTTGGTTTAGGTACCCGTTTCCTGGCGGAACAGGAGGGTTCCAAGCATGGAACAACCAGTATGAACCTGTCGCTCCGGCTGGATTATGGCGATCCGTTCCATGATGAGGCCTATTCGCCTTATGAATGGTTCCAGTTTCGGGTGGGGATGGACTTCTTCTCGAAACAGCCCCTGTTCAGTGAAGTGAATGCGATCGGTGCGATTTGGGGCAAGCGGGTGTGGCAGAAGGACAATCGCTCGTTGGCGGCCGGTGTGTTCCAGCACTTTGACTATTACGATTCGGAATTACGTACGAACAGTACGAAGGAGGTGGCTCCCTACCGTATTTCCGAAGCGGCAGCCTTCGGTGGCGGATTGATCTATTATCGGGCGGCAGAACCCAGCAGTCCGGTGGATATCTTCGGTGAGTTGTATGTCAATGGTGTGGCGTTGGGAGCCAGCATCTCCGACTACATGCTGCTGGAAGAGCGCGACTACAACTTGGGAAGTGGCTATAGTGTGAAGGCCTTCTCCGGTCTGGCCTATAAAAAGAAGTGGGCACTCCTGTTGAATTTGGAGAACTATCACCTTTTCACCTGGAAAGGGTATGATCCGGAGATCGACTGGAGTACGGCGGACATCGCCTCCTTGAATGTGCAAGGCGACCGTAGCAATGCCCGTCTGACCATTTTCAGCACCAAGATCAGCTATCAGTTCCAGCCTCGGTGGAGTGTGGTCTTGAGCAATCGCTACTTTACCCGCCATACACGTTATACCTATTATGATAATGTCCGCAGTTCTACCTACGATGTATTGCTGAAGCTCTGTTATCGGCTTTGACCGATCCGCTCCAGTTCGCGGAGGTTCTCCAACTTCTTGCGTTGCATGAACTCGTAGATGCCCTCCAGATGTTCGGTCACACGCTGGTGGCCGAACTCATACACCTTCGTCACCAGTCCGTCCAGGAAGTCACGGTCGTGCGAGACGACAATCAAGGTCCCGTCGAAATCCATCAAGGCCTGCTTCAGGATGTCCTTGGTCTTCATGTCGAGGTGGTTGGTCGGCTCGTCGAGGATGAGCAGGTTGACTGGTTCCAGCAAGAGCTTGATCATGGCCAGTCGGGTCCGTTCGCCACCCGAGAGCACCTTCACCTTCTTGGTCGAATTCTCCCCGCCAAACATAAAGGCTCCGAGCAGATCCTTGATCTTGGTCCGGATGTCCCCTTGGGCCACTTCGTCGATGGTCTGGAAGACGGTCAGATTCTCGTCCAACAGAGAGGCCTGGTTCTGGGCGAAATAGCCGATCTGCACATTGTGTCCGATCGTGAGGCTGCCCTCATAGTCGATCTCCTGCATGATACATTTGACCAAGGTAGATTTACCCTCTCCATTCCGACCGACAAAGGCGATCTTGTCGCCACGTTCGATGGTCAGGTTGGCCTGACTGAAGACCAGGTGGTCGCCATACCGTTTGGCCACATTTTCGATGATGACCGGATAGGAACCCGAACGGGGAGCAGGCGGAAACTTCAACCGCAAGGCCGAGGTGTCCTCTTCGTCCACCTCCAGCAACTGCAATTTCTCCAACATCTTCACGCGGCTCTGTACCTGTAGTGTCTTGGAATAGGTGCCCTTGAACCGTTCGATGAACTCCTTGGTTTCGGCAATGAACTTCTGCTGTTCGTCGAAAGCCTTCTGCTGCTGTTCGCGTCGCTCCTTGCGCAATTGCAGGTACTGGCTGTAGTTCACCTTGTAATCGTAGAGTCGTCCCATCGTCACCTCCAGGGTGCGGGTGGTGATGTGATCGACAAAGGCCCGGTCGTGACTGATCACTACAACGGTCTGTCCGCTATCGATCAGGAAATCCTCTAACCATTGGATCGATTCGATGTCGAGGTGGTTGGTCGGCTCGTCCAACAGCAAGACATCCGGCTTCTTCAGCAACAGCTTGGCCAATTCGATACGCATCCGCCATCCGCCACTGAACTCGCTTGTCTGCCGCTGGAAATCCTCCCGCTGGAAACCCAATCCCAAGAGCGTCTTTTCGATGTCTGCATCATAATTGATCTCTTCGATGGAGTAGAATTTCTCACTCAACGTCGAGACCCGTTCGATCAGCTCCATGTAGCTGTCCGAGTCGTAATCGGTACGCGTCTCCAACTCCTTGTTCAGGGCAGCCATTTCAGCCTCCATCGCATGCAGATGGGCAAAAGCCTGTTCAGCCTCCTGGAAAACCGTCCGGCCATCTTCCGTCATCAGATGCTGCGGCAAGTAGGCGATGACTGTGTCTTTGGGTGCCGACACTTTGCCCCGGGTCGGTTCGCGCATACCGGCCAGAATTTTCAGCAAGGTCGATTTGCCCGCTCCGTTCTTTCCCATCAGGGCGATCCGGTCTTTTTCGTTAATTACAAAGGAGAGATCCGAAAAAAGGGTACTTCCTCCGAACTCCACCGTCAATCCGTCTATTGAAATCATATCGTTATTGGTGTAAAATGAGTTGCAAAGGTACAAACCTTGTTGAAAAATCCCTATCTTTGCACCGGTTATACGAGATAATTCTTATTTAATTACCAAATAATTTGAAGAACGAATGAGAAAAAGTGCATTACAAATTGCAAGAGCGGCTTACCAGCCTAAGGTTCCCGCTGCTTTGAAAGGTGCTGTTGTAGCTGTGGATGGTGAATATACACAGTCAGTTGCCGATCAGGAAGAGATCAAGAAACTGTTCCCGAACACGTATGGAATGCCGGTCATTACGTTTGAGAAGAGCAACGAAAAGAAGGAGTTGCCCGCTATCAACGTAGGTGTGATCCTGTCTGGTGGTCAAGCTCCTGGTGGCCACAATGTCATCGCAGGTCTGTTCGATGGTATCAAGGCGCACAATGCCGCTTCTCGTCTGTATGGTTTTATCCTGGGTCCTGGTGGTTTGGTTGACCATAAGTATATGGAGCTGACTTCCGACATCATCGATGAGTATCGTAACACAGGTGGTTTCGATATGATCGGTTCAGGCCGTACGAAACTGGAGACCAAAGAGCAGTTCGACAAGGGTCTGGAAATCTTGAAGGAGTTGAACATCTCTGCTTTGGTGATCATCGGTGGTGACGACTCGAACACCAATGCTTGTGTATTGGCTGAATATTACAAGGCTATAGGTGCTGGCGTTCAGGTGATCGGTTGCCCGAAGACGATCGATGGTGACTTGAAGAACGCCCAGATCGAGACTTCATTCGGTTTTGATACCGCTTGTAAGGTTTATTCAGAGGTTATCGGTAACATCCAGCGTGACTGTAATTCAGCTCAGAAGTACTGGCACTTCATCAAGTTGATGGGTCGTTCAGCTTCTCACATCGCACTGGAGTGTGCTTTGCAGACTCAGCCGAACATCTGTATCATCTCGGAAGAGGTGGAAGAGAAGAACATGTCATTGGATGACATCGTGACTTACATCGCTGATATCGTGGCTAAGCGTGCTGCTGAAGGTCACAACTTCGGTACTGTATTGATTCCGGAAGGTTTGATCGAGTTCGTTCCGGCTATGAAGCGTCTGATTGCTGAGTTGAACGACTTCTTGGCTAAGCATGATGCTGAATTTAAGATGATCAAGAAGAGCGAACAGCGTGCATACATCATCAGCAAGTTGACGAAGGACAACTCTGAGTTGTATGCTTCTCTGCCGGAGGGCGTTGCTCGTCAGTTGTCACTCGACCGCGACCCGCACGGAAACGTTCAGGTTTCGTTGATCGAAACAGAAAAGCTGTTGTCTGAAATGGTAGGCCGCAAGTTGGCTGAATGGAAGGCAGAAGGCAAGTATGTTGGTAAGTTTGCTGCTCAGCACCACTTCTTCGGTTATGAAGGTCGTTGTGCTGCTCCGTCTAACTACGATGCAGACTACTGCTACTCATTGGGTTACACAGCATCTTGCTTGATTGCTGCTGGTAAGACGGGTTATATGTCATCTGTACGCAACACGACAGCTCCGGCTGATCAGTGGATTGCAGGTGGTATTCCTGTAACGATGATGATGAACATGGAACGTCGTCACGGTGAGATGAAGCCGGTTATCCAGAAGGCTTTGGTGAAGTTGGATGGTGCTCCTTTCAAGGCTTTTGCTGCTCAGCGTGAAGAGTGGGCTTTGACAACGAGCTATGTTTATCCGGGTCCGATCCAGTACTTCGGTCCGACGGAGGTTTGCGACCAGCCGACCAAGACTTTGCAGTTGGAGCAGGCTAAGTAATTTCCGACATTGTCGAGCACATATTATAATAAGGAAAGGGAGCTATCGAAAGGTGGCTCCCTTTTTTATTGCTTTCCGGAGCTATAGCTGATGAAACGGAGTGGTCATAAGTGATGACAACGTCCGGTCTTAACTAATGACCGACTTGCGTCATCAGCTATGGCTCTTTCGATAGCCCTTCGAGATTCCTGCGAGATGCGCTTCAGATAATTCCGATTTCTGCAGTCGAAAGTGGGTTCGTGGGAGGGTCAGAAGGCTTCCGTATTCCTTTTTTTTGCGTAACGTTACGCCTACTGTTACGTTTTCGACAGGCGTAACACCTAACGTAACGTTACGCAAAATAATAAAGGAACAGGGTAGGGAGGAGATAAAAAAAAGGAGAATAAACCGATCAGCTTATTCTCCTTTTGTTGTTCAACCAGGATTCGAACCTGGACAAACAGGACCAGAATCTGTTGTGCTACCATTACACCATTGAACAATCAATTGTGTACCTTGAAACCTGTTTAGAATGTTGTTCAACCAGGATTCGAACCTGGACAAACAGGACCAGAATCTGTTGTGCTACCATTACACCATTGAACAATTCTGGGTTTCAAGTGCTATTCCCTGTTAGCGAGTGCAAAGATAGAGACTTTTTCATTACTGACAAACTTTTTCGCCACTTTTTTTTCGATTTGATGAAAAATAGGTGGATGGATGCATCGGAAAAGCCTTTTTAATCATTATCAATCGTTAAACGAATAGGATAAAAGTGGCGATGAATCATATCTTTGACTATCTTTGCCGCTTGTAAAAGAAATAAGGTATAAAGATAGAAAGAATCGATGGATCAAACGAAAGAATTAGTAAAGTCAATTATCGAAGGATTACAGGAGAAGAAAGGAAAGCATATTGTAACGGTAGATTTACGTAATCAAGTGGGTGCGATTTGTGAATACATGGTGGTTTGCGAAGGCAACACACCGACACAAGTGGCAGCTCTGTCTGATTCAGTTTGGGACTTTGCCCGTCGTCTGGCGGGAGAGAAGCCGTTGTCGATCGATGGTGCACAGGGAGCTCAGTGGATTGGCATGGACTATGGTACAGTACTTGTCCACATTTTCATGCCGGAGCGACGGGCATTCTATAATTTGGAAAACTTGTGGGCCGACTCGAAGGTGACACAGATTCCGGATTTGGATTGACGGACATAAAATAGGCATTTCAGATAGGTATGGAAAATAATCAGAATAAAGATGTGTCGAACAGACCGCCCAAACCCAACAAGCCGCGGACATTTCGCTTTAACTTGTATTGGATGTATGGGGTGATCTTCATGATGTTGGTCGTTTTGTATATGACCAATGATTCGGCAACAACGAAGGAGTTGGGCTGGACTGAATTTCAGAAGTTGGCTCAGGAAAATGTGTTTGAAAAGATGGTAGTCTATAACCGGAAGAATGCGTTGGAGGCTACGGTCAAATCGAGTAAGGTGAACGAGGTGTTTCGGTCCGGTGAGCTGGATCGTATCGGTACCTCGCCGATGGTGTATGTCAAGATACCGTCGGCCGACAAATTCTCAGACTTTTATGATCAGGCGGTTGCTCAACATCAGATTGATACGCTCGTCCGCTTTGAGGATAGTGACGATACAATGTGGAATTTCCTGGTATCGTTCGGCCCCATCATTCTGCTGGTGGTCTTTTGGATCTTCATGATGCGTCGGATGGGCGGAGGTGTTGGTCCGGGCGGTCCTGGAGGTGTCTTTAGTGTAGGGAAATCCAAGGCTCAGTTGTTCGACAAGGACAATGACCAGCGGGTTACCTTTAAAGATGTAGCCGGTTTGGCCGAAGCCAAGCAGGAGGTGGAAGAGATAGTCTCTTTCTTGAAAAATCCGCAGAAATATACCGAATTGGGAGGTAAGATTCCGAAGGGTGCTCTGTTGGTAGGTCCTCCGGGAACGGGTAAGACCCTATTGGCCAAGGCTGTGGCTGGTGAAGCAGATGTCCCCTTCTTCTCGCTTTCGGGTTCCGATTTCGTGGAGATGTTTGTGGGTGTCGGAGCTTCGCGTGTGCGCGACCTGTTCCGTCAGGCCAAGGAGAAGGCTCCTTGCATTGTCTTCATCGATGAGATTGATGCGGTAGGCCGGGCCCGTGGCAAGAATGTGAACATGACCAGCAACGATGAGCGCGAGAATACTTTGAACCAGTTGTTGACCGAGATGGATGGTTTCGGTTCCAACAGTGGTGTCATCATTTTGGCTGCTACGAACCGGGCTGACATTCTGGATAAGGCACTGTTGCGTGCAGGACGTTTCGACCGTCAGATTCACGTGGAGTTGCCCGATCTGAACGAGCGGAAAGAGATTTTTGGTGTGCACTTGCGTCCGATCAAGATCGACGAGAGTGTCGATCCGGAGTTCCTGTCTCGCCAGACACCTGGATTCTCGGGAGCCGACATTGCCAATGTCTGCAACGAGGCCGCTTTGATTGCTGCCCGCAACGGCAAGCAGTTTGTACAGAAGGATGATTTCATGAATGCTGTGGATCGCATTGTGGGTGGTCTGGAGCGTCGGACCAAGATCACGACGGCCGAAGAGCGTCGGAGCATTGCCAACCATGAGGCGGGTCATGCCACCTTGAGTTGGTTGCTGGAGCATGCCAATCCGTTGGTGAAGGTGACGATTGTCCCGCGTGGAAAGGCGTTGGGTGCTGCTTGGTATCTGCCGGAGGAGCGTCAGATCACGACCCGTGAGCAGTTGTTGGATGAAATGTGTGCGACCTTGGGCGGTCGGGTAGCCGAGGAGTTGTTCATTGGAAGCATCTCGACGGGTGCTTCGAACGATCTTGAACGCGTCACGAAGCAGGCCTATGCCATGGTGGTCTATTTTGGTATGAGCGACAAACTGCCCAATTTGAACTATTACGATTCGACTGGTCAGGACTGGGGCTTCACGAAACCCTATAGTGAAGAGACGGCCCGTCTGATCGATGAGGAGGTGCAACAGATCATTAAGAGTCAGTATGAACGAGCCAAACAGATCCTGCAAGCAAATGCCGAAGGCCATAACCGGTTGGCACAGGTGTTGCTGGAACGCGAGGTGATCTACTCGGAGGATGTGGAACATATCTTCGGAAAGCGTCCCTGGTCGTCCCGTTCGGAGGAAATCTTGGGTGGACAGGAGGCTTCCAAGGAATGTTAGTATCTTTTTATAGGAATATAGGGTAAGTATTAGAAATAAATAGCTATTTTTGTGCTCTAAAACATAATTGTAAAGAAAATGGCTGGAACGAAACGAATGAAACGTGCTTTGGTCTCTGTGTATCACAAAGACGGGCTGGATGAAATTTTAAGAAAATTGCATAGTGAAGGTGTCACGTTTGTATCGACGGGCGGTACGCAAAGTTTTATCGAATCTTTGGGCTTGCCTTGTGATGCAGTAGAAGATCTGACATCCTATCCCTCTATATTGGGTGGACGTGTGAAGACACTTCATCCGAAGGTGTTTGGTGGAATCTTAGCTCGCCGGGATAATGAAGGAGACCAGAAGCAGTTGGCCGAATATGAAATTCCGGAGATTGACTTGGTCATTGTAGATCTCTATCCATTTGAAGAGACAGTGGCTTCCGGTGCTGAAGAACAGGCAATTATTGAAAAGATTGATATAGGTGGTATCTCGTTGATCCGGGCTGCTGCCAAGAACTTTAAGGATGTGGTGATTGTGGCTTCGAAAGCACAATATCAACCGCTGATGGATTTGCTGAATGAAAAGGGTGCTGAGACGACCCTGGAAGAGCGTAAGTGGTTCGCCAAAGAGGCGTTTGCCGTATCTTCCGGTTATGATTCAGCTATCTTCAACTATTTCGACGACCGTCAAGGCTCACACTTCCGTGCTGCCGTGGATGCTCCGATGCACTTGCGCTATGGTGAGAATCCGCACCAGCCGGGCAAATTCTATGGCCGTTTCAACGAGATGTTCGAGCAGGTTCATGGCAAGGAGATTTCCTACAACAACCTGTTGGACATTGATGCGGCTGTCAATCTGATTGATGAGTTTGACGAACTGACGTTCGCTATCTTGAAGCACAACAATGCCTGTGGTATTGCATCACGTGGCAATGTGTTGGAGGCTTGGAAAGATGCGTTGGCCGGTGATCCGGTTTCTGCTTTCGGTGGCATCCTGATTACTAACACGACCATTACGAAAGAGGTAGCTGAAGAGATCAACAAGATCTTCTTTGAGGTGATCATTGCTCCGGCTTACGACGAAGAGGCTTTGGCCATCCTGCAGCAGAAGAAGAACCGCATCATCTTGATCCGCAAGGAGTGCAAGACCTGTCCGATGCAGTTCCGTTCGTTGTTGAATGGAGTGCTGATGCAGCATAAGGACTTGAGCATCCAGGGTGAGGCTGATTTGGAACCGATGACAGAGAAGACTCCGACGGCTCCCGAAGTGGAAGATCTGTTGTTCGCCAACAAGATTGTGAAGAACAGCAAGTCCAATGCCATCACCTTGGTGAAGAACAAGCAGTTGTGTGCAAGTGGTGTAGGTCAGACATCTCGTGTGGATGCCTTGAAGCAAGCCATTGAGAAGGCCACCTCCTTCAATTTCGATTTGAAGGGTGCCGTTATGGCTTCGGATGCCTTCTTCCCCTTCCCGGATTGTGTGGAAATTGCAGACAAGGCGGGTATTACGGCTGTCATTCAGCCGGGTGGCTCCATCAATGACAAGTTGTCTGTTGCCTACTGCAACGAACATGGTTTGGCGATGGTGAAGACAGGTGTACGTCACTTTAAACATTAAAAAAAACAGAACAAGAATATAGATGGGTTTATTTTCTTTTACACAGGAAGTCGCAATGGACTTGGGTACGGCCAATACCATTGTGGTCTGCAACGGCAAGATGGTTGTGGATGAACCTTCCGTTGTGGCGTTAGACCGTCGGACTGACAAGGTGTTGGCTATTGGCAAGACGGCTCGTGAGATGCATGGCAAGACGCACGAGAACATCCGGACCATCCGTCCGTTGCGTGAAGGTGTGATTGCCGATTTCTATGCAGCTGAGCAGATGATCCGTGGCTTGATCAAGATGGCAAATACGAAAAGCCGTTGGTTCTCTCCGTCGTTACGCATGGTCATCGGTATTCCTTCGGGAAGTACGGAGGTGGAGATTCGTGCGGTACGCGATTCAGCAGAACATGCGGGTGGACGTGATGTCTATATGATCTTCGAGCCGATGGCTGCCGCTTTGGGTATTGGTATCGATGTGCTGGCTCCTGAAGGAAACATGATCGTGGATATAGGTGGCGGTACGACTGAAATTGCCGTGATTTCTTTGGGTGGTATTGTCTCTAATAAATCCATTCGTATTGCGGGTGACGACTTGACTGCCGACATCATGGAGTATATGCGTCGTCAGCACAATGTGCGTGTGGGAGAGCGGACTGCCGAACAGATCAAGATCAATGTCGGCTCTGCCTTGACTACCTTGGAGAATCCGCCTGAGGATTTCGTGGTACACGGACCTAACCAGATGACGGCTCTGCCCATGGAGGTGCCCGTCTCTTATCAAGAGGTGGCACACTGTCTGGACAAGACCATTTCGAAAATGGAGGCTGCCATTTTGAGTGCGTTGGAGAATACACCTCCTGAGTTGTATGCCGACATCGTGCGGAATGGTATCTATCTGACCGGTGGTGGTGCTTTGATGCGTGGTCTGGACAAGCGTTTGGGCGACAAGATGAACATCACGTTCCATGTTTCCGACGATCCGTTGCATGCGGTGGCCAAGGGTACCGGTGTGGCTCTGAAGAACATTGATAAGTTTAATTTCTTAATCAGATAATTTCAAGAAATGATGAATTGAGAATGGAGAATCTCCCCCATGAGGGGAGTCTCGGTTCTTGATTCTTCATTTTTTATTTCCATAGCTATGCGCAAACTGCTCGACTTTTTGGTACGGAAACGGTATTGGTTTCTGTTTATACTGCTGGAGTTCGTTTCGTTGCTATTGGTTTATCAGAACAATGCCTATCAACGAAGCGTGATGATCAGTTCGGCCAATGTGATGACTGGACACATCGCTTCGGTTTCGGGTGCTGTTTCCTCCTATTTGCATTTGCGTGAGGTCAATCGGGAGTTGGTAGAGCGTAACGGCCAGTTGGAGTTGCAGGTGTTGGAACTGCAAGACCAGTTGGAGAGTCTATTGGCCGATACGGTCCGATTTGCCGGATTTGCTCCTGATTCGACAGAAACCTTTACGTATGGGTTTATTGCGGCTGAGGTAGTGAGCAACAGTGTGACGCATGTCTCCAATTATATTACGGTAAATAAGGGCAGCTTAGCTGGGGTGAAACCGGATATGGGTGTCGTCTCAGACCGAGGTGTGGTAGGAATCGTTTCGTTGGTGTCGGACCACTTTTCTGTGGTCATACCGCTATTGAATCCGAAATTCCGGTTGAGTTGTAAGGTACAGGGCAGTAGCTATTTCGGTTCGTTGGTCTGGAATGGACATGACATGGAATATGCCAATTTGGAGGAGTTGCCGCGACATGTCCTGTTCGAAAAGGGTGATACGATTGTCACCAGTGGCTATTCGGCCATCTTCCCGGCCGGCATCATCGTAGGAACCGTCTCGGATTACCAGAAACAGCATGACGACAATTTCTATTCGTTGGACGTGCGTTTGGCAACCGACTTCAGCACCCTGCAGCATGTGCGGATTATTCAGAATTATCATCAAGATGAACAACGACTTTTAGAAGAAGAGGCAAAGAAAAATGATTAGTAACATACTTCGGGGATTGGTCTATTTCGTGGTGTTCGTGCTGTTACAGATTCTGGTACTGAACCATATCCACTTTCTCCGGATTGCCACGCCTTTCCTCTATCTCTATTTTATTGTCAAACTGCCGGTGGGATTGGCTCCGACGAAGGTCATTTTCCTCTCCTTTCTCACGGGATTGGTGATCGATATGTTTGGTAATACACCGGGCATGCATGCAGCCGCTTGCACGTTGGTCGGTTTTTTGCGTGCTTCACTCATCGAATTGTTTTCGGGCAAGGAGATCCCGGAAGCGATGTTCCCTTCCTATCGCATATTGGGTTATGGAGGGTTTATCCGTTACATGCTCTCTTTTGTTTTCATTCATCATATTGCACTCTTTTTGCTGGAGTCGTTGACACTGTTTGATCCGCTCTTTTTGCTGATCCGAATTGTGGCAAGCGGATTGATGACCTCTTTGTTGATGGGTTTTGTGGAGACGTTCAACTTAGAATCTCAGAAAAGTGAAGAATAACCATTTGAAATATACGCTGGAAAATCGACGTTACGTGATTAGTGGGGCGGTCGTTTTCCTGGTGCTGATCTACGTGATCCGCCTGTTCATGCTGCAGATTGTCGATAGCGACTACAAGGCATGGGCAGACAGCAATGCCTTTTTGAAAAAGACGCTCTATCCATCCCGTGGACTGATTTATGACCGTAACGGGAAGCTGTTGGTGTATAACCAACCCGCTTATGAGGTGATGATGATCATGCGTGAGGTGCAGCCTTTCGATACGTTGGACTTCTGCCAGATTTTGGGGATCACGAAAGAACAATTTGTCAAGCGGGTAGCAGACATCAAGGATCGCCGGCTCAACCCGGGCTATTCATCCTATGTCCCGCAGCTCTTCATGAACCAGCTTTCGGCACAGGAATATGGTGTTTTGCAAGAGAAACTCTATAAATTTCCCGGCTTTTATATTCAGAACCGAACCAATCGAGAGTATGAATATCCCTATGCTGCCAATATTTTGGGATACATTGGCGAAGTCAACAAGAAGGACATTGAGAATGACAGTTATTATGTTCAGGGTGACGATTCCGGTCGATCGGGCGTGGAACGCTCCTACGAAAAGGTCTTGCGTGGGGTGAAAGGCGAGGAGATCCTGTTGCGTGACGCACATGGACGCATCAAGGGAAAATATGATGAGGGGAAACATGACCGTGCTCCTGAATCAGGCAAGAACCTGACCTTAGCGATCGACATGGAGTTGCAAGCGTATGGTGAGAAGCTGATGCAGAATAAGTTGGGTGGTATTGTGATGATCGAACCTAAAACAGGAGAAGTGCTTTGTATGGTGTCTGCTCCTTCGTACGATCCCAGCCTGTTGGTCGGTCGTAAGCGAGGAAAGAACCATTTGATGTTGCAACGTGATCCCTCGAAGCCTCTGTTCGACCGTCCCTTGATGGCACAATACCCGCCGGGTTCAACCTTTAAGCCTACCCAAGGACTGATCTTCCTACAAGAACAGGTGATTACCCCGGAAACACGCTATACGTGTGCACATGGCTATACCTTCCGGGGAGGCAAACCGGCTTGTCATGGTCATCCCTCTCCTTTGCCTTTGTCCGGGGCCCTCTCTACCTCCTGTAACTCCTTCTTTCCTTGGGGACTACATGATATGTTGGATAGTCGGGTCCGCTATCCGAGCGTTCAGCAGGCTTTCGATGTGTGGAAGGATCACATGGTGTCCATGGGGTATGGCTACAAATTGGGGATTGATTTGCCGGGTGAGAAACGAGGTTATATTCCCAATAGCAAGACGTATGATAAGATCTATCGAGGCCGTTGGAATTCCAGTACCATTATTTCGATCGCCATTGGTCAGGGAGAAATTTTGGCTACCCCTTTGCAGATTTGCAACTTGGCTGCAACAGTGGCTAACCGGGGCTATTTCATCACTCCACATGTCGTGAAAGAGATTCAAGATACACCCTTGGATACCCTCTATACCCGTCGTCGCTATCCTACGATTGATTCCCACTACTATGAGTATGTGGCTGAGGGCATGCGTGGGGCCGTGATCGGTTCACCCTATGGTGCCACTTGCCGGGGTGCCAATCTGCCGGACATTGAGGTGTGTGGTAAGACCGGTACAGCGGAGAATCCGCATGGAAAGGACCATTCCATTTTCATGGGGTTTGCTCCCTATCACCAACCGAAAGTGGCGATTTGTGTCTTTGTGGAAAATGCCGGATTTGGAGCCACGTATGCGGTACCGATCGGTCGTCTCATGATAGAAAAGTATCTGAACCGCGAGATTCCCGAGGCGGATAAGATGCTGGAAGAAACAATGATTAATACGGTTATTTTACCCAATTATGCGTTACAACAGTAGAAATGAATGGTGGAAAACACTGGACTGGTTCACTGTTCTGCTTTATGTACTGATGGTTGTGGTGGGCTGGTTCAGTATCTGTGGGGCCAGCTATGAATTCGAGACTGCCGGCCTGTTTGATGTTGCCAGCCGTCCAGGATCTCAGTTGGTTTGGATCTTGACGTCGGTCGCATTGATCTTTGTCATCCTCATGCTGGAGGCCGATTTCTTTGAGGTGTTTGCCTACCTGATCTATGCAGCCATTGTCGTACTGCTGATCATTACAATCTTTGCAGCCCCCAACATCAAGGGTTCGCATTCTTGGCTGGTGTTGGGTCCTATCCGTTTGCAACCCGCTGAATTGGCTAAATTTGCGACAGCTTTGGCGGTTGCCAAGTTTATGAATAGCTATGGCTTTGTCTTGGGGACGGCCAAGAATTTTGCCATTACGTTAGGCCTGATTTTCCTGCCGATGATCTGTATCTTTTTGCAAAAAGAGACCGGTTCGGCATTGGTCTATCTCTCTTTCTTCCTGATGTTGTATCGCGAAGGTATGTCGGGCTATTTCCTGTTGGCTGGCGTTTGTGCGGTTCTGTTTTTCGTGGTTGAAATGAAATTTGCGGAGGTGATGGTCGCCAGTACTCCGATGGGAGAGTTGCTCGTGTCCCTGTTGATATTACTCATCACTTGGATCCTGATTTTTGTGGAGCGGAAAGACAGCAAGACCATTCGGCTGTTGATGGGAATTACCACCATCAGTTTTGCTGTGGGCGGTCTGCTGTCCCAATGGGTACCGGTCAATTTTGCCTGGATTGCGATGGGTGCCACAGGGGTAACGGTTCTGTATCTATTGTATCAATCTTTCCATCATTGGGTATGGCATTATGCGTTGATTGCGTTGTTTGCCTTCTCTTCATTGGGATTCCTTTTTTCGGTCAATTATGTATTCAATGAGATTCTGGAGCCTCATCAGCAGGTACGTATCAAAGTGTCGTTGGGGTTGGAGGATGACCCAAGTGGTGCCGGCTATAATGTGAATCAATCGAAGATTGCCATTGGTTCCGGAGGATTGTCCGGAAAGGGGTTTCTGAATGGAACACAGACGAAACTGAAGTATGTACCGGAACAGGATACAGACTTTATTTTCTGTACCGTAGGTGAGGAACAGGGCTTTGTCGGATCGGTTTCCGTATTGTTGCTGTTTTGCATTTTTATCCTGCGGTTGATAGCGTTGGCGGAACGGCAAGATCATGCTTTCGGAAGGGTGTATGGATATAGTGTGGCCTCCATTTTCTTTTTCCATTTGGCCATTAACATAGGGATGGTTACCGGCTTGACCCCTGTTATTGGCATTCCGTTGCCATTCTTCAGCTATGGAGGATCCTCGTTGTGGGGTTTCACCATTCTCTTGTTTATTTTTCTGCGGCTGGATGCTTCTCGGAAGGAGCGTTGACCGGGTTGCTTTTCTCAACGCGAAATCCGATTTCTTGAATACCCGGTAACGATGGGAGGCGCATCCCATGTCGGAAACTGAACGTATATTGGCCGGCATGTGGAAAACGGTAGTGGCTCCGGACCGGAAAACGGGAATGGAAGAGTGAAAAACCCTCTCCATTCCATTTCCCATATTCATCGGCCAGCATACATTCCATCGTGTCTCGAATCAAAGGACCTATCGGGCGTTCTTCACAACAGAAGACCCATAAGTTCTGATAGGGGTAGAGATTGTTGTTCCGAATCTCCAGTTGTAAGTCGTATGCCGATTCCACATCCTGAATTTCAAACGTGAAATAATAGACCTTTTCCTTCTCCCACAGACTGTCGTTAATCGCCTGATATTGTTCATAAACGACCTCCTGATCGCAGGAGAAGAAAAGGATCATCGTAGTCAATATGCCAATGATCTTACGCATTAGGCTGCCCTTCTTGTTTCACTTGTTTAGCCGGTTTCTCTGGCTTGTCCGGTTGTTTAGAAGCCGCTTTCTGTTCCCTACGTTCACGTGGCTCCCGGGCCTCTTTCGGCTCTCTGGGCTCCTTGGGTTCCTTGGGTTCCTTAGGCTCCTTAGGCTCCCTGGGTTCCTTGGGCTCTTTGGGAACCTTCGGTGCCTTCGGTTCGCGGGGAGTCTTCGGTTCCTTGCCTTCTTTATTCTCTTTTACCTCTTTTGCCTCTTTTATCTCTTTGGCCTCCTTAGGACCTTTTCCTTGTTTGGGTTTGGAAGGACGGTTGTTGTTCCGGTTGTTGTTGGGAGCCTCGTTGGAAGATGCAGCTGCATTTCCGTTGGGTGCTGTCTCTCCATTACCTGCAGGTTTCTTTTTCTTCTTTTTCTTCTTGACATTATCAAATCGCGTAATGTCTTGAGCCAAGATATCTTGTGCATCCCGTTTGGGAGCCTCCGGTTTGGTGTCTCCTTCCAACGCAATCGGTTTGATTCCCTTCTTGTTCATGTTGATGACATCGAATGCACGTGAGGCTGGGATGGTTACCAAATTAGCCGCAATCTGCTTGTCGGTAGAGTAGGTAATCTCCTTTTTGAAAATGTCCGTCTTAAAATGATAGTAGGTGTTGTCTTTGGTCTCCAAGACGATCTCGCGCGATGGCAACCGTTTCTGAGCCTCTACATAAGCATCCACCTCGAAATTGATGCAACATTTCAATTTTGCACATTGTCCAGCCAGCTTTTGCGGATTCATGGAGATATCCTGGTAACGGGCAGCACCTGTCGCTACCGAGATGAAGTTGGTCATCCAGCTGGAGCAGCACAGTTCGCGTCCACAGGGACCAATACCCCCAATGCGGCCGGCCTCTTGACGGGCTCCAATCTGTTTCATCTCAATACGTACCCGAAAGACCTCTGCCAATACCTTGATCAGTTGACGGAAATCGACTCGTTCGTCTGCAATGTAGTAGAAAATAGCCTTGTTGCCGTCACCTTGATACTCTACATCTCCAATTTTCATGTTGAGCCCCAAGCTGGCTGCAATCTGGCGGGAACGAATCATTGTGTCGTGTTCCTTGGCCTTTGCCTCTTCGTACTTCTCAATGTCGTTGGGTTTGGCCTTGCGATAGATCTTTTTCGGTTCGACACCCTCCATCCGTACATTGTTTTTCTTCATTTGCAATAGAACCAGTTTCCCGGTTAAGGTGACTGTTCCGATATCATGTCCAGGCGATGCCTCCACGGCCACGATATCTCCCTTTTCCAAAGGCAGTTTGGCACTATTCAGATAGTATCCCTTGCGCGTATTTTTGAACTGAACCTCTACGAAGTCTGTTGCTCCAGCAGCATCCGGCACGTCGCAGAGCCAGTCGTAGGTGTTGAGTTTTGTATTTTGTCGTTTGCTGCATCCTTTGATATTCATGCAGCAACCTCCTTTATCGAGTTTAAAATCCATATCGTTTCGAATGAAAAGTTTTGCCGACAAAAATACAACAAAAAAGCGAGATGGAGTGGGGTATAGAGCTGAAAAAGCCCGAGTCGATGCTTATCAGACCCGGGCTTTTTCGATATGGATGGATGAAATCAGTCAACTAAACCATGATTCTTGAATACACGGTGAATCTGTTCCAATGCATAATCCAATTGCTCTTTTGTATGCGTTGCCATCAATGAGAAACGAATCAACGTGTCTTCAGAAGCAACCGCCGGTGATACAACCGGATTGACGAAGATGCCTGCTTCGAACAACTCTTTCACGATCGTGAATGTCAAATCATTGTCACGAATGAACAACGGAATGATCGGTGTAGAGGTGTGACCAATCTCACAACCCATCTGGCGGAAACCATCCAATGCATAGTTGGTCAATTTCCACAAATGTTCGATGCGTTCCGGCTCATTGATCATGATGTCCAAGGCCGCATTAGCCGCTGCTGTAGCAGCCGGTGTGTTGCTGGCACTGAAGATATACGAACGTGAGTGGTGGCGGAGATAATTGATGATGGACTCATCAGCAGCAATGAAACCACCGATGGAGGCCAATGACTTACTGAATGTACCCATGATGAGATCCACATCGTTCGTTACGCCAAAGTGGTCGCAAGTGCCTCGGCCTTGTTTGCCGAATACTCCTAAACCATGTGCTTCGTCCACCATGACGTTTGCGTTGTATTTCTTGGCTAAAGCGCAGATTTCCGGAAGTTTGGCAACATCGCCTTCCATACTGAATACACCATCTGTCACGATGAGTTTCACTTTGTCCGGATCACATTTCTGTAATTGCTTTTCCAACGATTCCATGTCGTTGTGTTTGTATTTCAACTTAGTGGAGAAAGACAAACGATGTCCTTCGATAATGGAAGCGTGATCCAATTCATCCCACAGAATGTAATCTTCGCGACCTGTCAAGCAGGAAACGACACCTAAATTCACTTGGAAGCCCGTGGAATATACAATAGCATCTTCTTTGCCAACAAATTCAGCTAAACGTTTTTCCAATTGGATATGAATGTCAAGTGTTCCATTCAAGAAACGAGAACCAGCACATCCCGTGCCATATTTCTTGATCGCTTCAATTGCAGCCTCTTTTACTTTCGGATGATTCGTCAATCCTAAATAGGCATTGGAACCGAACATCAAAACCTTCTTGCCACTGATGATAACTTCAGTGTCCTGGTCGCTTTGGATCTCTCTAAAGTAGGGATAGATACCAGCGGCCATTGCCCGTTGAGGCGCATCATACTTAGATAATTTCTCTTGCAGAAGTTTCATATTATAATTAAAGAGAATGATTTTTCTTATTAATTACTATTTGTCAGTTCTCAATTTGCCCCTGCCTTCTCCAACTGAGGCAAATCCAGGCTGCAAAAGTAGCAAAAAAATAATGAATAGCTGTTCGAATGCTTTAAAAGTTTTTCTAAAAACACTATTTTTGCCCCGAAATTAAGACAATGTACGGATGAACGAGCGACAAAAACAGATACATGCGATTATCAATCCAATATCCGGAGTTGGTTCCAAGCGCAAAATACCTCGGATGATCACTGACATGTGCAGTGAGCAGAATTGTCAATTGACGATCTCTTTTACCGATTATGTAGGTCATGCCAGTGAACTGACCCAAAAAGCTTTGGCAGAAGGTGCTGACTGTATTTTTGCTGTGGGAGGTGATGGGACCGTGAATGAAGTGGCACGAGCCATGGTGCATTCGAATGCCGTTTTAGGTATCATCCCGAAGGGATCCGGCAATGGATTGGCACGTGAGTTGCACATTCCGATGGATGAAAAGCGTGCGATTGACCTGATTGCCAAAGGACATGTCTCGACGATTGACTGTTGTCAGGCGAATGGGCGGGTTTTCTTCTGTACGTGTGGGGTCGGTTTTGATGCAGCTGTGAGTCAGAAGTTTGCCGGTGAGAGACGACGAGGCTCCTTGACCTATCTGAAAAATACGATTGAGGAGTATCTGGCATACAAACCGGAGGTATATGAACTCTTGGTGGATGAACAGTCCATTCAGGAAAAGGCTTTTTTAGTGGCTTGTGCCAATGCCTCCCAGTATGGAAACAACGCATTCATTGCGCCTCATGCCAACGTCCAGGATGGACAGATGGATTTGACCATTCTATCGCCATTCACACCCTTGGATATTGCGCCTTTGGCGATTCAACTGTTTACACGTCAGATTGATCGGAACAGCAAAATCAAGACGATGAAGGCGCGACAGGTTGTTATCAATCGTCAGTCACCCGGTATCATGCATTTGGATGGTGAACCTGTTATGGCTGACAGCCGGATCGAGATCACGATGATCCCGCGCTCGTTGCATGTCTTGACGCCTGAAGTGGTCTCCTTCACCAATGAGGTGCAGAACCTGTTTGGCGAAGTGACCAGTTTCTTTGACCGGAAAATTCCTTACATCTTTAAATAGTAGTCCCGTTCCAATGCAATGAATGCTTCGGTATAGCTTCGGTCTGGATATTCCAGCGACAAGGTCGTGTGTAATGGGGATGCTACGGGTTGCAATCCCCATTCTGCCAAAAGACGCTTGGGGGAACTGCTTACAACCGGAGAGACATCCGTCCGCATGATCCAGTGAAAACCATTTAGCTGGCTTACTTGATGGACGCGCTCCAATTGGTCGTAGGGAAGAATGAGGCAGAGGCGACCTGCAGGTGTCAGTAAGCGGTGGCTTTCCTGAAACAATTCTTCTAATGAGAGTGTATCCGTGTGACGGGCCCTGTTCCGTTTGGGGTCCGGACATTTCAACGCTTGGTGAAAATAGGGTGGATTGGAGACGATCAGGTCGTAGTGTGAAGGTGCAGATGGATGGAAATCGTTCAGGGCACAATGGTGGACTCGGATGCGGTCGGCAAAGGGAGAACGGGCAACGTTCTCTTCTGCCTGCAGACAGGCATCCGCATCGATATCAATCGCATCGATAAAGGACTGGCAACGTTGGGCCAGCATCAAGGCCACCAAACCGGTGCCGGTACCGATGTCAAGGATGTTTCGAGCCTCCTTGGGGGCTGCCCATGCTCCTAACAGGGCTCCATCTGTTCCCACTTTCATGGCACATTTGTCGTGCCAAATGGTGAATTGTTTGAATTTGAAGTAAAGATTTGCCATAGATTAAATGGATTGAGGGTGCAAAAATAGGCTATATTTGTAGGAAAAGCGTAACTTTGCACGCTAATTATAGGAGTATAACAGAAAATTATGAAAGGAAAGACGAGATTATTCCCGAATACATTTACTACGGATGAGGATTTAGGTATTGTAATGCCGATTCTGGCGGATGGTAATCCGTTTGAAGATACTCAAATAAACGCAGACGAATTGACGGAAGAGTTGCCTATTTTGACGTTGCGTAACAATGTCCTGTTCCCAGGTATCGCTCTCCCTGTTGCGATAGGACGTCCCAAATCGATGAGCTTGATCAAAGAGGCGGTTCAAAAAAAGAGTCTGATTGGCGTTGTGTGTCAGAAAAAACCCGATACGGAGGATCCCTCAATCAATGATATATATACCCTGGGCGTGGTTGCGAATGTAGTTCGTATGTTTGAAATGCCGGATGGAATTACCACTGTGATTTTGCAAGGTCGCAAACGATTCCGTTTGAATAAATTGTCTGCAGAGTACCCGTATCTGAAGGGGAAATATACGCTGTTGGATGAGACGGTCCCGAATAAACAGAATCGGGAGTTTCAGGCTTTGCTCTCTACGATTAAGGAGTTGAGCGTGAAGATGATGAATATGGGCAACGAAATGCCGCAGGAGATGGTGACCATTATTCAGAATGCTTCCAGCCCCTCTTTCCTGATCAATTTTTCGTGTACGAACCTATCGACCGATGCTGCTGAAAAGCAGGAGTTGTTGGCTTTGAACTCCTTGAAGGATCGTGCTTTCCGGTTGTTGGTAATCTTGAATCGGGTGTATCAGTTGATGGAACTGAAAGCCTCGATCCAGATGAAGACCCACGAAGATATCGACCAGCAGCAGCGGGAGTATTTCTTGCAACAGCAGATCAAGACCATCCAAGCCGAATTAGGTGGAAACGTCAGTGACAATGATGTACAGGAGTTGCGCGAGAAGGCCAAATTGAAACAGTGGTCTCCGAAGGTGGAAGAGGTGTTCCAACGCGAACTGAAGAAGTTGGAGCGGTTACCTTTGCAATCTCCCGATTACTCGGTCCAGATACAGTATTTGCAGACCATTGTTCAATTGCCGTGGGAGAATTACAGCAAAGATTATTTCAACTTGGCCAATGCACGACGCATCCTCAACAAAGATCATTTTGGTTTGGACAAGGTGAAGGAGCGTATCCTGGAGCACTTGGCAGTCTTGAAGTTGAAGGGGAATATGAAGGCTCCGATCCTTTGCTTGTATGGACCTCCGGGAGTGGGAAAGACCTCGTTGGGACGTTCCATTGCCGATGCCTTGCATAGGCAGTATGTGCGAATCTCCTTAGGTGGTTTGCACGATGAAGCGGAGATTCGTGGACATCGTCGCACCTACATTGGTGCTATGTTGGGTCGTATTCTGCAGTCGTTGAACAAGGCAGGTGTTTCGAATCCTGTATTTGTGTTGGACGAGATCGACAAAGTGTCGAGAGACTTCAAGGGGGATCCTGCTTCAGCCTTGTTGGAGGTGTTGGATCCGGAACAGAACAGTGCGTTCCATGACAATTATCTGGATATTGACTACGATTTGAGCAAGGTGATGTTTATCGCTACGGCCAATAGCTTGAATACCATCTCACAACCGTTGTTGGACCGTATGGAAATCATCGAAGTGAATGGATATATTCTGGAGGAAAAGATGGAGATTGCAGCCCGTCATCTGATACCGAAGCAGATCGAAGCCCATGGCTTGACGAAGGGTAGTGTGCGTTTCCAGAAAAGGGCTTTGCAGCAGTTGATAGAATCCTATACGCGTGAGAGTGGTGTGCGTGAATTGGATAAGAAGATTGCCAAAGTCATCCGTAAATTGGCCTGTAAATATGCGGAAGGTGAAGAGATCCCGGCTGTGATCAAGGAAGAAGATCTGGTGACCTATTTGGGAACAGTCGAATATACGCGTGATAAATATCAGGGAAATGACTATGCTGGTGTGGTGACCGGTTTGGCATGGACCGCTGTCGGAGGTGAAATTCTCTTTGTCGAATCTTCGCTGAGCAAAGGAAAGGGATTGAAATTGACCCTGACTGGTAATTTGGGTGATGTGATGAAGGAGTCGGCTGTCTTAGCTTTGGAATATGTACATGCGCATGCCGATCTGTTCCAGATTGATGAGAGTCTCTTTGAGAATTACAATGTCCATGTGCATGTGCCGGAAGGAGCCATTCCGAAAGATGGACCGAGTGCCGGTGTGACTATGGTGACCTCTTTGGTTTCGCTCTTTACGCAACGCAAGGTGAAATCCAATCTGGCGATGACGGGAGAGATCACCTTGCGCGGGAAAATATTGCCGGTGGGTGGTATCAAGGAGAAAATATTGGCCGCCAAACGGGCTGGTATCACGGAAATCATTCTTTGTAAAGCCAATCAAAAAGATATTGATGAGATTCAGCCAGCCTATCTGAAGGGTCTTTCGTTCCATTATGTGGAGGACATACAGCAGGTGATTGCCGAAGCACTGTTACCGGAGAAGGTACAACATCCCCTGTTCTGACAGGAACATCCGGCTCATCGAGCCGGATGTATGAGAACCTATGAATGGGTTTGATTCAGATAGGGTTTGAGGATCGTTTGGTATTCACGTTCGAAGTTGGGCGTGAATACGGACTTTCCTAAGTTAGATTCGATGGTGGCAATGGGCCAGAAACGTCCATCGTCCAACTCGACCGGATCGGGAGAGAAGGGACCTTCATAGTGGGTACAAAACGTGTGAACCAGCTCTTTTTCGATGGCTGATTCGAATACATAGCGAGAGATTAAAGTAGGGATGAAATCAACCACACCCAATTCTTCCCTTACCTCTCGTCGAAGTGCCGTCTCGACGGTCTCTCCATAATCGATATGTCCACCGACTGCCGTGTCCCATTTGCCCGGCTGAATATCCTTGCTCATGGAGCGTTTTTGGAGATAGAGATCACCCGATGCGTTGAAGATGTGTAGATGAACGACCGGATGCAGGATTTTGCTTCCACTGTGGCACTCTTTGCGAGTAGCCTTGCCTATTGTTTCGCCCTGTTCGTTGACGACAGGAAACCATTCTTCTTTCATATACATTATATATATTAGGATCCTATAAATTCAGTCAGTTTTTGGGCCAGCTCCGCATCGGTCAGTTGATCTCCGTACGTTGCATAATCGAGCCGGAAAGTACAACCACTTTTGTATTCCGAACAGCCGTAAGCCGTTCGTCCACGCAAGATCGTTCCCTTTTTGCAACGGGGGCAAGTCAAGTCAGGAGCCTTGCTCTTGGTTACGCGAGGTTTCCGCGCTTTTTTCTCTTTCGGTGCCTCTTTAGAGGACTCTTTCACCTTGGTTGGGAGCGGTTCAGCCTCTGTATAGGCAATGCTATGGGTGCTCTGGTCCGTTAGAACATGCAATACAATCTCATGAACCATCTGTTTGAGCTCTTCCAGGAAAGTGGCCGCTTCGTAGGTACCCTTTTCAATCTGCCTCAGTTTCTTTTCCCACAATCCGGTCAATTCGGCACTCTTCAATAGCTCTTCATGAATCGTACCGATTAACTCCGTACCCGTGGCTGTCGGATAGAGATTTTTCCGCTCTTTACGGATGTAATGTCGTTTGAAAAGCGTCTCAATGATGGCGGCTCGTGTGGAGGGTCGTCCAATACCGTTCTCTTTCAACGCATCTCGCAGTTCGTCATTGTCAACCAGTTTGCCGGCTGTTTCCATGGCTCGCAAGAGGGTAGCCTCTGTATAGGGCTTGGGAGGGGTAGTCCAGGTCTCTTTCAAGATGGGCTGGTGAGGTCCCGTTTCTCCTGGGGTAAAGGTGGGCAGTACCCGGTTCTCATCGGATGATTTGTTGTCCTCCTCCTTCAACTCTTCGCTACCAAAAACGACTCTCCATCCCGGTTTCAGAATCTCTTTGCCGCTGGTCTTGAAGGCTACCTTGCCTACCTGTCCCAAGACAGTGGTCGTAGCCACCTCACAGTCAGGATAGAAGGCTGCAATGAATCGCCGGGCTACCAAATCATAGACCTTTTGCTCATTTTCTGTCAGCCCTCGTGCCGGTACCCCTGTCGGAATGATGGCATGGTGGTCGGTTACTTTGGCATTGTCGAATACCCGTTTGCTCTTGGGCAATTTCCCCTCCATCAACGGGGCTGTAAGAGCTGCATAATCCACTAATCCTTTGAGAGTAGCCGGAACTTTCGGATAGATGTCATCACTCAAGAAGGTCGTATCGACACGTGGGTAGGTGGCTACCTTCTTTTCGTAGAGCGACTGAATCAGCTTGAGGGTATCATCGGCCGTAAAGGCATATTTCTTGTTACATTCCACTTGGAGGGAGGTCAAGTCAAAGAGGCGGGGAGCATACTCCTTGCCTCGTTTCTTGGTGACATCTGTCACCGTAAAATCCTCTTGCCGGACAATATCCAAAAAGGCTTCTCCCTCCTCTTTTTGGGTAAATTTGCCTTTAGTGGCACTGAAGGTCACCTCCCGATAGAGAGTCTTTAACTCCCAATAGGGTTCCGGTTTGAAATGGTCAATCTCTGCTTGTCGGTTGACGATCAGTGCCAACGTAGGTGTCTGAACACGACCGATGGAGAGCACTTGACGATTCTGACCATAGCGCAACGTATAGAGGCGGGTTGCATTCATGCCCAACAGCCAGTCCCCAATGGCACGCGACAATCCTGCCTCATAGAGCTTGTTGAAGGCAGTCTGTTCTTTCAATTGCTGGAAGCCCTCGCGGATTGCCTCTTCCGTCAGGGAGGATATCCACAGTCGATACACCGGACAACGGCAGCCAGCTTTCTGCATGACCCAACGTTGGATCAGTTCTCCCTCTTGGCCGGCATCTCCGCAGTTGATGACCGCTTCTGCCTGACTAATCAATGTTTCAATCGTCCGGAATTGTTGTTCGTAGGTCGGGTTGGGGATGAGTTTGATGCCAAACCGGGGCGGAATCATCGGTAAAGAGGCCAAACTCCATCGTTTCCAGCTTTCAGCATAGTCGTTCGGCTCCTTGAGGGTACAGAGGTGGCCGTAGGTCCACGTCACTTGATACCCATTCCCTTCTAAATATCCGTTGCAGTTGGTGGTTGCACCCAAGACATGGGCGATCTCTCGTGCAACACTCGGCTTCTCGGCAATACAAACTTTCATCTTCATCTTTTTGCTTGAGGGGCAAAAATAGTCATTTCTATGCGATTCTCAAAAATTATCGTACATTTGCACACTTGGAAGAAAAATTGAAACGCATGGCGAAGAAAGTATCTACAACAAAACAAGCGGATAAACGTCCGGGTCTTTGGACACGGTTGAAGACGTTGCTGGCTAATGAGCGTTTCCGTTTTATTACGGGATTGCTCATCTTTTTCGTGACTATTTATATCGCATTGTCGCTCATCTCCTTTTTCTTTACGGGAGGTGCCGATCAGAGTAAGATAGAGTATGTTCCACTGTCAGATCTGTTGGTCGGACGGGGATCGGTAGAGAATTGGACCGGTGTTCGGGGTGCCGTATTGGCTGATTGTCTGATGAACCGTTGGTTTGGTATCTCGTCGTTTATGTTTCTCTTTTTCCTTGCCACGTTGGGAGCACGTTTGATGAATCTGACGAAGGTGTCGTTGATGAAACGTTTCCTGTTTTGTTCGGCTTGGATGTTGTGGGGATCTCTTTTCTTCGCATTCGTCTTTATTCAGGGCTATGAAGATACCTTTATTTATTTAGGAGGCCAACATGGTTATTATCTGTCAGAATTGCTGCTTACGAATGTCGGTGTCCCGGGCACACTGTTGTTGTTGCTCGGCTCTTTTCTAGTGATTGCGATCTTTTCCAGTGCCAAGACCATCCCCTTGCTACAACAGTTCTTTGCTTTCCGATGGCTGATGGACCGCCTCAAACGAGAACCGGCTGTCGAGACGGAAGAGCCTGAGGTTGCAGCGGAGGAACCGGAGGAAGAGCAACCGGAGGAACCATCAGAGGAGCTCTTTGATACGGAGGCTGAGTTGCAACGCGCTGAGGCTGAGCCGGAGGTGGAACCTACTCGTCCGGCGGAGCCTGATCTGTTTACCCACATCGAACAGCCTTCGGAAGAGCAACCGGAATCCAAGAATTGGACTGAACCGTCTGTTGTCGAACCGGAGGAATCGGTTGTGCAGGAGGAGCCGTCTGTCAAGACTTCTGTGGAAGAACCGCAATTTACGGTAGAGGTAGCCAAGGGAGATGAAGAGGTGTATGACTCTTCCAAGTTGGGTAAGTATGATCCTCGTTTGGATCTCTCCAATTATGTCTTTCCGGAATTGGAACTGTTGCAGGCACATGATGTGGGGAACGTAGAGATCAACCGAGATGAACTGGATGCCAACCAGCAGCTGATCAAACAGGCACTGGAGGATTTCGGTATTCGTATTGCCTCCATCAAGGCAACGGTCGGACCGACAGTTACCCTTTACGAGATTGTTCCGGAAGCAGGTACGCGTATTTCGAAGATCAAGAACCTGGAAGATGATATCGCATTGAGTCTGGCGGCTCTGCAAGTACGTATCATTGCCCCGATGCCGGGAAAGGGAACGGTCGGTATTGAGGTGCCGAACAAGAAACCGCAGATTGTCTCCATGCAGAAAATCATTGCCTCCCGGCGTTTCCAGGAGTGTCGTTATGAGTTGCCAGTGGCGATGGGTCGTACAATCACGGATGAGGTCTTTATGTTTGACTTGTGTAAAACACCTCACTTGTTGGTAGCGGGAGCCACCGGTCAGGGAAAGTCGGTCGGCTTGAATGCCATTATCACATCGTTGCTGTATAAGAAACACCCGGCCGAACTGAAGTTTGTGATGGTGGATCCGAAGATGGTGGAGTTCAGCATCTATGCCAAGATCGAACGCCATTATTTGGCCAAGTTGCCCAATGCCGACAAACCCATTGTGACGGAACCGGCCGATGCTGTAGCAACCCTCAATTCGTTGGTGATTGAGATGGAGAACCGGTATCGCCTCTTGGTAAGTGCCAATGTGCGTAATATCAAGGAATACAATGAGAAGTTTATCGAGCGTCGGCTGAATCCGGAAAAGGGACATCGCTTCCTGCCCTATATTGTGGCTATCGTGGATGAGTTTGCCGATCTGATCGCGACTTCGGGACGAGAGATTGAATTGCCCATTTCCCGTATTGCTGCCAAGGCGCGTGCCGTGGGCATACACATGATTCTGGCTACCCAACGACCCGATACAAAGGTGATTACCGGTACCATCAAGAGTAACTTCCCGAGTCGTATTGCCTTCAAGGTGGCTTCGATGGTCGATTCGCGAACCATTTTGGATGCCCCGGGTGCCAACCGATTGATCGGTCGGGGTGATATGTTGATTTCAGTAGCCGGAGCCGAGATGGTACGTGTGCAATGTGCTTTTGTCGATACACCGGAAGTTGAACGGATTGTCGATCACATTGGTGAGCAGGTAGCCTTTGCGACTGCCTATATGTTGCCGGACTATATTCCTGAAAATGGCGGAAGCGGTGATGGGGGTATGGGTGGTCCTGTAGATTTGTCCGAGCGTGATCCGTTGTTTGAGGAGGCGGCTCGTTTGGTGGTGATCCAGCAACAGGGATCCACCTCATTGATCCAACGTAAGTTCGCTATCGGATATAACCGGGCTGGCCGTTTGATGGATCAGTTGGAGGCAGCTGGAATTGTAGGACCTTTTGAGGGTAGCAAGGCTCGTCAGGTATTGATTCCCGACGAATACACCTTGGAGCAGTTATTGAAAACATTGTAAGGAGGAGGGATGATGAAACGAATGATCTATACATTATATAATATAGGAATCTGGGCACTCTTGTTGTGTCCGATGACGTTGTGGGCACAAAATGCAGCTTCGATTTTGGAAAAGGCAGCTGCTGCCTATGAACAGTCTGGAGGTATGCAGGCTGATTTCACGTTGAACAGTCGATCGAATGGTCAGGGCTCAGAAGCTTTCGAGGGTAGTATCGATATGCGGGGGGATAAGTTTGTTTGGCGGTCTCCCGATATGATCACTTGGTTTGATGGGCAAACGCAATGGAGTTACCTGCTTCGGAATGAAGAGGTCAATGTGACGACACCCACGGGGGAGGAGTTGCAGATGACCAATCCGGCTTTGTTGTTGCGTCAGTATAAGAAGGGGTTTAATGCCTCCTATCGGGGAGAGAGTACGGCTCCTTCCGGCAAGACTGCCTATGACATTGAATTGACACCCAAGAAACGAGGTGAGGTGACACGGGTAAGCATCCAGATCGAGAAGTTGTCTTACCTGCCTGCCTCCATAACGATTGTCACCCAAAATGGGGTAACGACTACGATCCGTATTACACGTTTGCGGACGGGAGTCCAACAACCGGACGCCCTGTTTGTGTTTCCGGAGGATCAGTATCCCGAAGCCGAGGTGATCGATTTACGATAAATGAATCATCAAAAGAAATAAGAATATGTCAGAACAGAACGAAAAGGTCCGTTGCTTGATTATCGGCTCTGGACCGGCAGGCTATACAGCTGCCATTTATGCATCGCGTGCCAATCTGAATCCGGTGCTCTATGAAGGCATTCAACCAGGAGGACAGTTGACAACAACCACCGAAGTGGAGAACTTTCCCGGTTATCCGGAAGGAGTAACAGGTACAGATCTGATGGAGGATCTGCGTAAACAGGCTTTACGCTTTGGTGCCGACATCCGGATGGGTATTGCCACCAAGGCTGATCTCTCGGCTGCCCCCTATCGGATTACGATTGATGGTGAGAAGGTGCTGGAGGCAGAGACCCTGATCATTGCTACCGGTGCTACCGCTAAATACTTGGGATTGGCTGATGAACAGAAGTATGCTGGTATGGGCGTATCTGCTTGCGCTACGTGCGATGGCTTCTTCTATCGGAAGAAGGTCGTGGCTGTTGTGGGTGGTGGCGATACAGCTTGCGAAGAGGCCATTTATCTGGCAGGATTGGCACGTCAGGTCTATCTGATTGTCCGCAAACCCTACTTACGTGCCTCCAAGGTGATGCAGGAGCGCGTCTTCAACACGTCCAATATTACGGTTCTTTTTGAGCATAATACCTTGGGCCTCTTTGGTGAAAATGGGGTGGAGGGTGCTCACCTCGTGAAACGTGTAGGCCAGCCTGACGAAGAAAAGGTGGATA
Organism: Parabacteroides distasonis; assembly: GCA_021531775.1. Lineage (GTDB taxonomy): Bacteria > Bacteroidota > Bacteroidia > Bacteroidales > Tannerellaceae > Parabacteroides. The sequence continues at coordinate 85,682 of JAFBIU010000011.1, forward strand.
TCGCTATTGACGGTTTCTTCTTGGCCATCGGACATAAGCCCAATTCGGATATCTTCAAACCGTGGGTTGAGACGGATGAGGTGGGTTATATCAAGACGATTGAGGGTACACCTCGTACACAAGTACCGGGGGTTTTTGCTGCAGGTGATGTGGCTGATCCACACTATCGTCAAGCTATTACCGCTGCAGCCAGTGGTTGTAAGGCGGCTATTGAAGCTGAACGTTATTTGGCTCAACAATAAACAGGGTACGTATGGTTGCTTGGCTTCGCAAATCGATTCATATCCTGCTCTTACCTCTCTTGACGATGGTGGGTAGTTATTTCTTTTTGGAATATAACTATCGTTATTTCCATCGTTTCATGGAGCAGTTTGTGTTCTTCCAAGACACAACAGACTATTTCTTGTTGCGTTTGGGAGAACCGGGCGGTTTGCAAGCCTATGTAGCCGAATACCTGACGCTCTTTTTTGGCCGACCGGGAGGTGCCTCCTTCCTGCTATCCCTGCTTTGGTCCGTCTCCTTGATTGGCTTTCTGCTCTATCTCAAACGTGTTGCATCGACCATAGCTTCCGGGTGGTCCCTGTTGCCTGTTGCACTCTTTTGGATCTATCCGCAAGAATCGATGGTTCCGATTCTCTCAGTCGTGATGGCTGTCTGGAGTGCTTGGCTATATTTAAGCCTGACAGTTCGTCCTATTCGGTATGTAGTCGGAAGCCTCTTGCTTGTGGGTACCTATCTCTTGGCCGCACCTGCTTATCTGCTGTTTGCCAGCTTGGTGGTTGTAGCCGAATGCTGTACATCGCAGGGGCGTACTCGTTGGTTAGTTCCTTTGTGTGTGATCGCCTTAGCTTTGTTGTTGCCGCTGATAGCGATGCGTACCCTTTACATCGTACCCGTACGTGAAGCCTATTGGAGCAAACACATTGCACATCCCGAATACCCCTTGCCCCATGCACTCTATTATATAGGACTTTCGTATCCTTTTGTGACGATCCTGGCTTACCTGTTGCGTACATACCGGATGGGAGCCGGATGGAAACCTTGGTTACGATCGGGATTGGCCTATGCAGGTGTTGTGGTGTGTATGCTGGTGGGTGTGTGCTGTCTGAAAGATCCGATGGAGCAGGCTTATCGTTACGATGATTGGGCACGTCAAGAACGGTGGAACCGAATTGTCAATCATGCACGTGTGCATGGGGTGAAGGATGTGGATGCTTTGATCTATCTGAATTTAGCTTTGTCACATACGGGACAGTTCACCTCCGGTCTGCTGCATTTTCCGCAGGTGGGAGAGTCTGGGTTTATTCCGCACGATCCGAAAACCCGTTTGGGATTGATCTTGGCCAGCGAAGTGGCTTGGCAGTTAGGACAGACCAATGCGGCCCAGCGGTTTGCCTTCGTAGGGGTCTTGAGTGCCCAACGTTGTGTGCAACCCCGTTTGATGAAACGGCTGGTAGAGACCTATTTGGTCAATGGTGAACCACGGGCTGCTGCTAAATATCTCCATCTCTTGGAACAGAATCCGGCCTATCAGACGTGGGCTTTGCAGCAACGACCCTTGTTGGAGGCGTCGGTATGTGATACGACAGACTGGGTAGTGGCCAAGCGAAAACAGTTGCCTTTGACAGATAATCCATACGATTTGACAATCGCTTTTCCGAGTGCTGTGGCCTTTTTGATTGATGATCATGCCGACAACCGTCCCGCGTGGGAGTATGCCATGGCCTATCTGTTATTGTATAAAGATTTTGGTGCTTTCATGCACTACATGGATCTGTTGAACGAACAGGGGGTTGCTCTTCCGACACTCTATCAGGAGGCGATCTGCTTTGTGTGTGGCGTAGCCCAGCAAACTCCGGCGGCACTCGATCGTTATGCCATTGCCCCGGAGGTCCGGAATCGATTCTTGCAGTTCCTGCAACAAATGAAAACCCAGCCTGCGGCTGCCCTGCGACAGTCGTTTGGCGATACCTATTATTACTATGCACAATATATTTCTGCTCCGAAACAAGAATAATGGACTACCGTGGATGTGTGGTTTGCTGTGGATGTGGATGCTGTTTGCCTGTATCTCTCATCCTCAGGAGGCTCCTGTTTGCCAACAACAGGCAACCAGTCAGCCCGTCATTTACCCGGACTATCAAGGGGTAACGATCCCTTACAACATCGCTCCGCTTAATTTCCGGATTGAAACGGTGGGTGTGGAGGCTTGTTATGTGACCGTAGTCGGGGAGAAGGGTGGCGAACCACTTCACGTCTGGGGCGAAAAGCAGGTGCGTTTCCCGGAGAAGGCGTGGCATGCGTTGCTGGCAGCCAATCAAGCCGCCTTGTTACACGTGCAGGTCGCAACTCGTACGGGCGATCAATGGACAGCCTGGAAACCGTTTACCATGCAGGTGAGCGATCGTCCCATTGACTCTCATCTGGTCTATCGGTTGATCGAGCCGGGCTATGAAAAGTGGCATATTATTGGTATTTATCAGCGAGATCTAACCACTTTTGAGGAGGAACCGATCATCCGCAACGATATGGTCGGCTATAATTGCATGAACTGTCACTCCTTCTGTTTGGGAGATCCGCAGCAGATGCTTTTCCACATGCGTGCGGCTCACGGAGCTACCTACCTTTGGCAAGCCGGTTCTTTGCAAAAGTTGAATACCAAGACAGACCAAACGATCAGCAACCTGACCTATCCGGCTTGGCATCCATCGGGACGTTATGTGACGGCTTCTGTCAATGATATCAAGCAGTTTTTCCATGCAGTGAAAGAAAAGAAAATGGAGGTGTTTGACCGAGCTTCCGATGTGGTGGTCTATGATGTGAAGCAGAAAGCCATTTTAGAAGAGGCCTCTATCATCACGCCGGATGCCTTTGAGACCTTCCCTGCCTTTTCTCCTGATGGGAAATGGCTCTACTTTTGTACAGCTCCTGCTCGCGAAATGCCGGCTCATTATGCGGAGATGCGTTATCACTTGTGCCGGGTCTCCTTTGATGCCGAACAGGGTAGCATCCATCTGCCGATCGATACCTTGGTGCGTGCTGACCGTTTGAGTTGTACGTTTCCCCGCATATCACCGGATGGTCGTTTTTTGATGTACACCGAGACTGCCTATGGACAGTTTCCTATCTGGCATACCGATGCAGAGATACGGATGTTGGATCTCTCCGACGGGCAATCCATTGATATGAGTTGCCTGAATAGTCCGGATACAGAGAGCTATCATAGTTGGAGCAGTGGCAGTGATTGGGTCGTGGTCAGCAGTCGCCGTGACAACGGGCTTTATACGCTTCCCTATCTCTGTGCGATTAATCGGGAGGGCAGACCCGGTAAACCTTTTTTGGTACCCCAAGAGAATCCGAACCATTACGATGATCTGCTCTATTCCTATAATTTGCCCGAATTGGTACGTGGTCGTGTCGAACTCTCTCCTTATCAGATACAACAGACTGCCATTCAGGCTGCAACACCTGTGGTTTTCAGAGCGAAAACGAATTAGTTAAGAGGGTGGTGTTAAAATCCAAATAATTTTTCGTAGAAAATGTTGTATTGTTCGGCTTTTTCGCTACATTTGCGGCGGAAAACATAAACTTTATTGTTAACGATTAAACAGTTAATCTTATGCAACTAACGAAAACACTTAGTTCTCTTAGACATTGGAAAGTCTCATTTCTTTCCATGTTGCTGTCTTTGTGTATGACGGCAGCCTTTGCGCAACAAGGTGCGATTAAAGGTAAAATTTTGGACGAGAATGGTGAACCGATCATTGGTGCCAACGTAGTCGAAAAGGGTACGACCAACGGTACAATCACGGATCTCGACGGTAACTATACGCTTACCGTAAATAATCTGAAGAATGCTGTGTTGCAGGTGTCCTACATCGGCTATAACACAGTGGAAACTCCTGTGAAAGGTCAGAAGACCTTAGATGTGAAAATGGCTTCTTCTGTAGTCAACTTGGGTGAAGTGGTGGCCATCGGTTATGGTACACAAACACGTAAGGAGATTACCGGTTCTGTAGCCAACGTATCTCAAGAAAACTTCAACAAGGGTGTCAACCGTGACGCAGCCGACCTGTTGCAAGGTAAGGTAGCCGGTTTGCAGATCACCTCTGGTTCAGGTGACGTAACGCGTGACTCGCAGATCCGTTTGCGTGGTACCTCTACGTTGCAGAATGACCAGGGCCCGATGATCGTCATCGACGGTGTGCCGGGTGGTGATATGTCAACCGTATCTCCTTCGGATATCGAGTCTATCTCTGTCTTGAAGGATGCCTCTTCTGCAGCCATCTACGGTTCTCGTGCTGCCGGTGGTGTTATCTTGATCACGACCAAACGTGGTTCAGGTGCCAAGACAACCATCAATTACGATGGTTACTTGACAGTCAGTGGCGTTGCCAACAAGCCGGACATGTTGAATGCGCAGGAATGGCGCGAAATCAACAAGCAATTAGGCAACGACATCAGTGTGTATGACAAGTACAATGCCGATAGCGATTGGTTTGATGCACTGTTGCGTACAGGTGTTTCTCAAAACCATTCATTGTCTTTGTCCGGTGGTTCTTCCAAGAGCAACTACCGTGCTTCTTACACCTACCTGGATCGTAAGGGTATCGCCCGCGACAACTGGATGAAGCGCCATAGCTTCCGCTTCCAGTTCCAGCAGCGTGCCATCAACGACCGCCTGCGTATTGGCTTGACAGGTGCTGGTACCTTGACAGACAGCCAGGGAACATTTGGTGACTACTTCATTGCAGCTTACAACAACCCGCCCGTTATTCCGATTTATAATGAAGACGGTACCTACTTTACAGGTAATGACAATGCCTACAACCAGGGTAACATGGTAAAGGCTCAGGATGAAAACTACAAACTGAAAAAGAATAACTACTTCTATGGTCAGGGTGACCTGCAGTTTGAAATCATTCAGGGCTTGAATGTGAAGGCTAACCTCTACAAGAGCCGTTTCAGCAGCGATAATAGCAACTGGGAAAGCCCGGACAATGCATTAGGTGGTGGTTCTGGTAACTCACTCGGTGATAGCAGTAACGGTTATGCTCGTCGTAGCAACTTCTCTTGGGATCGCGAGTTGATGGAATGGACAGCCAACTATAACCGTGCATTCGGTGCCGAAGAAAAGCATAAATTGGATGCTCTGTTGGGTTACTCTTGGGAAAGCAATGCTTACCAGTCTCAGTCTTCGATGGCTACCAACTTCGCTATCGCTTCCATGGGTGCTAACTCGATCCAGACAGGTAATGATTTGAAGATCGGTAATGTGACTTCCAGCAAGAACGAATATAAGTTGATCTCTTTCTTTGCACGTGCTCACTATAGCTTTGATGAACGCTATATGATTACCGCTACCGTTCGTCGAGATGGTTCTTCCAAGTTCGGTGCTAATCACAAGTGGGGTTGGTTCCCGTCTGTATCTGCTGCATGGGGTCTTTCACAAGAGGGTTTCATGAAGGATATCAAGTGGATCAGCGACTTGAAGTTGCGTGCTGGTTGGGGTGTAACTGGTAACCAGGATGGTTTGATGCCTTACAAATCATTGGAGTTGTATCAGGCTTACGGTACCTATTATGATAATGGTGGTTCATCAACGGCTTTCCGTATCACGCAGAATGCCAACCCCGATCTGAAGTGGGAAGAGACAGCGATGTTCAACATTGGTATTGACTTCTCTTTGTTCAACGGTCGTTTGGGTGGTACGATTGAGTACTACGACAAGAAGACTTCGGATATGTTGTATAACTACTCTGTTCCGACACCGACATACGTTTACGACAAGATTGCTGCCAACGTAGGTGATATGAGCAACAAGGGTATCGAAGTGATGTTGAACTTAGACGTGATCCGTAACAAGAAATTCTCTTGGAATACTTCAATCAACTTGGCTCACAACAAGAATAAGATCACGAAGTTGTCTAACGACCTCTACTCAACAGACCGTGTCTATGTAGGTGACCCGTGGATTCGTGGTGCATCAGGTGTAACCTCTCACATTGTAGAAGAGGGTTATCCTGTGGGTCAGTTCTTCATGCTGAAGTGCGAAGGTATCGATTCAAACGGTAAGTTCATCATGGTTGACTTGAATGGTGATGGTCAGATCTCAGACGACGACCGTACTTACTGTGGTTCTGCTCAGCCTGACTTGACCTTCGGTTGGAACAACACATTCTCTTGGAACCGTTGGGATGCCAGCTTCTTCATCCGTGGATCACTGGGTCAGAAGGTATTGAACAACCCGCGTGCTGCTTACGGTAACAATACGTATGTAGCTGGTGCCAATGCCATGAAGGGTGATGATTTGACGCTGTTGCGCGAGAACTCACGTGTATGTTCTTACTATCTGGAAGATGGTTCATACGCTCGTTTGGACAACATGTCTATCGGTTATACATTCGACACGAAGAAGATCGACTGGTTGGACAAGGCTCGTATCTATGTAGCTGCTCAGAACCTGTTCGTCATCACAGGTTACTCTGGTTTGGATCCTGAAGTGGAGGTATTCCGTGGTGAAGCCAGTGACAACAATGCTGGTTTGGATCCGGGTATCGAACCGCGTAACTACATGCCGAAGGCTCGTTCTTTCACATTTGGTGTTAACTTAACATTCTAATTTTAAATCGGATTCATCATGAAAAAGAAATCTATTATATCATTCCTTGCAGGAGCATCGTTGCTGATGACCATGCCGGCATGTACCGACTTGGATGAAACGGTGTATGATAACATTCCTTCCAACACCTTCGGATCGACACAGACCGAAGTAAATGCGTTGGTCGGTACGGTCTATAAAACAGTAAAGAATTATGTATCGGACGGTAACTTCCTTTCACTGGATGTGATGTCTGGTTCCGATGCCGTGACACCGACTCGTAAGGGTGGTGACTGGTACGACGGTGGTCAGTATCGTGAAATTTACATGCATACGTGGACTTCTCAGACTTCTGTCATCAAGGGTGCTTGGTCAAATGCTTCTACAGCGATCGGTACATGTAATGCCAACCTGTCTGTCATTTCTGCTTCTGAGATCTTGTCGGACGCAACCAAGACACAGTTGGAAGCTGAAATCCGCGGTGTGCGTGCCTTCTGGATCTATAAGATGATGGACGAATGGGGTAATATTCCGTTGGTAGTGGATTATGCTGATAAGGAATTGCCCTCTTGCAAGTCTCGTCAGGAGGTATTTGACTGGTTGATTACGGAGGTGAATGCCATCAAAGACCAGTGCCCGGATCGCGAAGGCGGTTATGGTAAGTTTACGAAGGGTGCTGCCTATACACTGTTGGCTAAGTTGTGTCTGAATGCAGAAGCATGGGGTGTCAACTACTCAGGCAATGCTTATCAGACCGTAGTTGAATGCTGTGATAAGGTCATCAACATGGGTTATGCGTTGGAGGCTGATTTCAAGGCTAACTTTGCATTGAACAACGAAGGTTCTGTGGAGGCTATCTTTGCAGCTCCTTTCTCTGAAACAGATACAGACAAGGATAACCGTTGGCAGTTGATGAACCGTACATTGCACTACAAAGACCAGATGGCATTGGGTGGCTCTTTCGGTGCTTGGAACGGTGTTTGCGCACAGCCCGATTATGTAAAATCGTTTGCAGATGATGACCCTCGTAAGGAGGCAACCTATTTGACGGGTATCATGACCAACCTCTCTACGGGTGAACCGATCGTAACGGACCATGGTTTTGTATTGGAGCATACAGTGGATGTATCCATGATTCCGGGTACAGAATATGACGGTACGACTTGGGGTGCTGTGAACCAGCATGACGGTGCCCGTTGCCAGAAGTGGCCGTTCTCTTCTACGTTGACAGACGCCATGGGTAATGACTTCTTTATTTTCCGTTTGGCTGATGTCTATCTGATGAAGGCTGAAGCACTGTTGCGTAGCGGTGGTAATGTAGCTGAGGCGACTTCGTTGGTCAACAAGATCCGCGAACGTGCATTCGGTGACACCAACCATAACAAGGCAACGGTTACATTGGATGATATCTTGGCTGAACGTCGTTTCGAGTTGGCATGGGAAATGCATAACCGTCAGGATGATATCCGCTTCGGTGTGTATGAAAAACCGATGTGGTCTGCATCTGGCTGTGCTCGTAAGACCGATGCTTATCTGCGTCTCTTCCCGGTTTCTCAGGATGCTTACCAGAGCAACCAGAACTTGACACAGAATCCAGGTTATGCTCCATTTAAGTAAAACTTCGTTTGAAGTATAGTTCTCTCTTCTCCAATCGTTTGGCCTGAGCTGAGCGGTTGGAGAAGTCTTTTTATAATTCACCAATGAGTTAAAACAACATGAAAACTGATCGTTTGAATGGGATCCGTAGGATCCTTTTAGGAGGTGCAGGTATTATACTAACCTCTCTTTTTACCTCCATCACAGCCCAAACCATTCGTGGTACGGTCACCGAAGCCACGACGGGCGAACCGATTATCGGTGCCACGGTCGTCTTGAAAGAAACAACTTTCGGTACGGTTACCGACATGGATGGTAATTATGTATTGACTGACCTTCCCACAGGTCGTTTCACGGTCGAAGCCTCTTATGTAGGCTTTATCCCACAAGCCAATAAGGAGGTACTAATTGTCGGAACACAGGAGATGCTGATGAATTTTTCCCTTAGCGAGAATGCAGTTGATTTGGGCGAGGTGGTGGTTCGTCCCACTGTCAATAAGGAGAAGTCTGTGAACCAGATGGCATTGGTTGGAGCGAAGATGCTCAGTATGGAAGAGGCCAGCCGATATGCCGGAGGTTATAGTGATCCGGCTCGTTTGGTGACTGCCTTTGCTGCTGCCACTGGAAGTCCGGACAACAACGGTATTTCTGTTCACGGTAATGCACCCCAAAGTCTCTCTTGGCGCTTGGAGGGCGTAGAGATCAATAGTCCCAATCATTTCTCGGATGCCTTTACGATGGGTACCGGTGTGGTGAGTGCCTTAAACTCACATGTATTGGGTAACTCCGATTTTTTCAGCGGTGCCATGACGGCCGAATATGGAAATGCGCTCTCCGGTGTGATGGACATGAAGATGCGTAATGGTAACAACCAAACCTTCCAACATGCGCTACAAGTCGGAACCTTGGGTTTGGAGGGCACCAGCGAAGGTCCGATCGGAAAAAGCGGTGCCTCTTATTTGATCAACTATCGTTATGCTTTCACTACCTTGGCGCGGAAGATCGGCTTGTTGTCGGTAGATGGAGATCAGGCAGACTTTCAGGATGTCAATTTCAAATTCAATTTTCCGACCAAAAAGGCGGGGACCTTCTCTGTTTTTGGCTTGGGATTGAAAGATAAGTATTGGAACGACATTGTAGATGAAGAGGATCGCGAAACCTTTTACGACCAGGAATATCTGGAATCTCGCCAGACCATGCTTGTCAGCGGTCTCTCTCATCGCATCTATCTGGGGAAGGGTTGGAACTGGAATACGACTGCGGCCTATTCCTACTTCAAGAATGATGGGGATGACAAGTATTTCGACATTGACTTCGACAATAACTTCCAGTCTGGTAAGGATTTGCGTCCTTATGCCGTTATGCGGCAGAAGAACCAGCAGGCTACCTTCCTGACCGCCTTGCAAAAACGATTCAGCAATCAGTTTACCAGTAAGGTGGGTGTAACCTACTCGGAATATTTCTTTGACCTGCGGATGCGTAAGTCGGAGGCTCTCAATGAACCGCTGCCTGAACACTACCTGTATGAGGCAGACAGTCATACCGGTTTGCTCACGGCCTACCTGGCCAATTCCTGGAAGTGGAACCGTTACTTCACCTTCAACTTTGGACTCAATGTGCAGTATTTCAGCCTGAACAAAGACAAAAGTTTTGAGCCACGTGCCGCACTGCAGTGGGAACCGAACTGGAAGAATACTTTCTCGGTTGGTTATGGTTTGCATAGCAAGATGGAGAAGATGGATGTCTATTTTGTCAAAGACATAGCGACAGATCGTTTTGTCAACACAGATTTGAAGCTGAGTAAAGCACACCATCTCTTGGCTTCCTATATCCATCGCTTCAATGATCAGCTCAACTTCCGGGCAGAAGCTTACTACCAGCGTCTCTTTGATCTGCCTATCGCTGTCGAAGCCGGTGATACCTATTGCATCATCAACCGTCGGGATTACTACGTCGATCGGGCCTTGAACAACGATGGTAAAGGTCGTAATTATGGCATTGACTTGAGCTTGGAGAGATACATGCAGGGTGGTTGGTATGGCATGGTCAATGGTTCGCTCTACAAGGCAGAGTTCAGGGCGAACGATGGTGTCTGGTACAATTCGCGTTACAACCGGACCTTTGCAGTCAAGGTGTTGGGTGGAAAAGAGTGGATGCTCGGTAAGCGTAAGCAGAACGTATTGAGTGTGAATGCCAAATTCACGTTGCAAGGTGGTCTGCGTTATACACCGGCAGATCTGGAGGCAACCAAGGAGCTCTACTTTAACAACCACCTGCCTGATGTGGCGTATCAGACAGACAAGACATTCAGCGAGCAACACGATCCCATGGGTGTTGTCGATCTGACCGTGAGCTATAAGATTGCCGGCAAGCACTGCGATCATACCATAGCCGTGGAGGCGTTGAACTTGACCGGAGCCACGCCGCCCTATTGTGAGACCTACAACTATCGGAAGGATCGGATGGATAAGATCGATGCTTCCCTCTCTTTCCCGAGTATCTATTACCGCATCAGTTTTTAATGCTATGACGATCCCCAGATAGCACATTCTACAAATGGGACCGGTTACTCTTCTCTGATAGTTCCTATTCCTATTTCCCCAACTGGACAATTAATTTTCGCCAGTTGGGGAAATATTTTTTGCTAACTGGAGAGATAGAATTACCTGACTATGGGGTTTTAACCAAGCAGCAACAGGATGTTCATTTCGTGACAATGTGATTGAAATGCTTGTAGTCTCCGGAGAGCGTCCCTTCTGTGTAGGAGGTGCCCACCCGTTGCCAAGCCATTTCCTTCTCATTCATGAGTACAATGTTGTAGCTGTGTTGCTCTGCTTGGGGCAATTCGGTTCCGAGTGTCAATACGTTGTCTTGTAGCAGATAATTATGCGTGTAGGTTACAGTCGTATCGACCAGGGCGTTATAACATTCGATGGTATAGGTACCATCAGTCTTGAAAGCGTAGTCCACTTTGCTATCCATAACAAAGTTGGGATTGTCGTAACTTTCACTCCATTGTCCGATGGTGAGCTGTGAGACCTCAATCACATCGTCTTTCGTACACGATGTGAGTAACAAAGCCGATGTGGCTAACAGGAATAATTGATTTTTCATGATCCTTACTAGTTTACGAATGAATGAATCTTTTCTGTATAGATGCTATATCGGATCCATTTGCTGCATGGTTCTTTCTTTTATTCTACAACGGTCATGTTGCCATCCTATTTTATACACTATCCTGAATATTGTTTATATCTTTGTCGAAATTGTTACCCCATTCGTTCAGCCAAGGCTGAACGATGCTTGAAGTAAACTTAAGGTGACCATGAAATGATTTTCGATGACCGTTCAGCCTTGGCTGAACGAAAGAGTAAGGACTATAGACAGAAACTGGATAACATAAACAAGGATCAAGTATGGCAATTAACATTGAATGGCAAGTTAAGCCTCCAGTAAAAGGAAAAGAAACAGGGAAACCACAGATGTTTCCTCGAATCACAGATAGCGAAGTAGTTAGCGAACAACGATTAGCCGAGTTGGTGGCATCTGTCGGATCACTCTCCCGAGGACACGCTAAAGCCGCGTTCAGTGATCTGGCTGAAGTGATGGCCGAACTTCTCGCAGAAGGCAAAACGATTGACATCCCCACGATCGGTACGTTTAAACTATCTATCGGTACCGATGCTGCAATCCATCCGGACAGTGACCGACGGATGCAGAGTGTCGTAGTACGTGGTGTAAACTTTCAACCCAGTCCGGATTTACTGAATGCCATTGGCACCCCTCACTTCCTTTGGCAACCCACTACCGGCGTGGCGATAGCACCAGCCGTCTCCCAATTTATACCCATTCTGACTGATTACTTCAAGACCCACCCCAGCATTACTCGTGCCACATTTGCACAAATGTTCAGTCTGAAGCGTACGACTGCCTATCTCCGTCTGAAAGAATTAGAACAGATGGGAGTAATACAAGCCGTAGGGAGAGGGAAGGAGACTAAGTATGTAAAGAAAGTAACGATTTTGGAGAAAGATCACGGCAATCTGAGATGAAAGAGCGGTGTCATTTGTAAGGATGCAGCGGTAGGTGTATTCGCCTTCCCACAGGTCAAGCTCACCGTCAATGCGCTTCTGCCTTTGGATTACAAGACGGTATGCCTTCCCTTTCCATTTCTCAACAAGAATGGAGTTCAGTTCAAACTCAATGCCGCCCAGTTCCTCCTTCTTCCACCCTCTGAGCGCAAAGATGTGATCGTAGAGCGAACCGCAGCGGTTGGCGCGGATATAGAAAGACATGCAATGCTTTCCGACCTCTTCCACAATTTCCTCTGAGCAGGATCCGCAATCTGCTCTGAAACGATTGATTGTCAATCCTTTCTGTTCAATCCTCTCAAAGAATCTCCTCAACGTGTCTTTCTGGTGGAAACGAACGTTAGTGTTGCCGTCGCTGTTCTCTATGCCGACAATCAAGTCTCCGATGACTGCCACGCCCGGACGATAGCCAAGGAACTTCTTGTATGTGGGTTTCGCATCAAACTTCTCAGCCTCTATGAACTGGTGGTCGAAGTCAACGTCATACTCCTCGCCCTCTTTCAGCTGCCCTGTGGACAATAGGCAATTGAGGAGCAGTGTATTCAGCTTGTCTGCCGTGTTGAAGTCGTAGGTCTTGCCAGTGTCGGATGTGTAGGAAATGTTATCCTGGGTCAGTTCCTTTATGGCTCTGAGAATCGTGTCGGCACTGCATGTGCGAAGTGTCGGATGAAGCGAGAGGTGGTACATCAGAATTGCTCCATTATTGAAAAAATTCCTCCAAAAGGAGAGAGTTTCTCAGATTTTATTGCTACCTTTACAATGTCTGTCGGGTTTGATACATATTTTGATTTGCAACACTAAGATAGGTGAAAAATCTGACATGGCAAAATCCTGAGCAACTTTTTATTGCTCAGGTACATAAAAAGTTATATTTGTAATAGTGTTGCGGAATTAAGGTGAATTACACAATAAATTAAAGATATGCCGTTTTATTTCATAGGTTATATATCTTTGCAAACGATAAAATCTTAAATTATGCCAGCAAACCAATTCGGACGATACGTATGGCTTGTAGATACACTACGTCACTACAAGCATCTTTCCTACAAGGAAATCAATGATAAGTGGCAGAAGAGTGGATTGAGCTATGGAGATGGTGATGACCTTCCTTTACGCACATTCCATAATCATCGTAAGGCTATACAGGACATATTCAATATCATCATAGAACTTGACCCAGATGTGAAGGGGTACAAGTATCATATAATGAACCCTCGCGAACTGGAGGGTGATAATTTTCGCAGTTGGCTGATAGACTCCTATGCCACACTTAATCAGATACAGGCTGACAGCAAACTGAAAGACCGCGTAGAGTTTGAAGAAATTCCTTCAGGCAATACCTGGCTAACCCTATTCATGCAAGCTATACGTGAAAACAAGGTTGTAGAGATAACCCATCAAGGCTTCGGAAAGGATTATGCTAACACATTTGAGATAGAACCATATTGTCTTAAAGTGGTGAAACGACGCTGGTATATCATAGCTAATAACCCATACTACGTTTGGCTCAACAAGAAACACAAGGGAGAAGAAGGTTATTCTCCTCGCAAGGAGATACGTGCATACGGATTAGATCGAATCTCTGAAGCCTCGATACTTGACAAAACCTTCCTAATGAAGAAGAACTTCGACATGAAGACATTTTATAAAGGTTGTACAGGCATCATACCAAGTGATGATCCTATAGAGCACGTGGTTCTCAGGGCGTATTGGAATGCTCCAGACTATTTCAGAACTTTACCGTTACATGAGTCCCAAAAGGAACTTGAAAGCGATGAAGAATCAACTACGTTCTCATATGACGTGAAGCTTACTTATGATTTTATGCAACTTATAATGCAACAAGGTGATCAGGTTGAAATTATGGAGCCAAAGAAACTCCGTGACCAGATGCGTAACCTTGCTAAAACCTTAATATCATATTACAAAGATTAACAATGGAAGGATTAGACTTCATAGCAATAGACTTTGAGACAGCTACAGGGAAACGAGCTTCAATATGTGAAGCCGGAATCTGTGTTGTTAAAGATGGCAAGGTCGTAGAAACCAAATCGTGGTTGGTACGTCCTGAAGATAATGCGTATTCCTACTGGAACATCCAAATTCATGGGATTCATCCTGAAGATACTGAAAATGCTCCTGAGTTCCCAGAGGTATGGTCTGAGATACTTGAATATCTTACCGATACTCCAATACTTGTTGCACACAATGCCGCATTCGATATTTCTTGTATTCGTAAATCTTTGGAGTTCTATGACCTTGAAACTCCTGACATTGACTATTATTGTACACTTCGTGCAGCGCGTCACAATTATGACTTTGGATGTAATTCACTCGGTTATCTTTGTGAACAATTTGAGATACCAGAAGGAAAACATCACCGTGCTGGTGATGATGCAGAAATGTGTGCACGCTTGTTTCTCCGTGAAATTAAAGATGCAGGATGGTGTGACTTAGCAGAAATGAGTTATTGTAATGGGAAATTATAAAATATAAGATATGGCGAACAAAACAAATAAGCTGATAGCCAGCGATATAAACAATACACTCTTCGTTATTCCATATTATCAGCGTGGGTATCGATGGACAGAAAAGAATGTAAAAAAATTGCTCAATGATTTACTCTTATTTGCAAATGCTGAAAACGATGATAATGAATACTGTCTGCAACCGATCGTTTTACAAAAGATTTCTAATGGGAGTTATTTACATGTGGCACATGAAGACGATTCGGTAATACGAGTTGTTGATGGACAGCAGCGTCTGACAACACTTGCTATAATACTCAAAAAGTTATCAATTCCAACCACATGGGACATATATTATGATTCAGAAAAAAAGAATTTGTCTGAAATTCTTGATGTCTGCGTTAAGAATAATTCCATCAATGATTACTTCAGAAGTGAAGTAAGTGACGCTGTTGACGAGTTTATTTCGAATAATGAAGTAAGAGAAGCTTTAGTCAATTTATTCAAATCAAAAGAGAAAAGAATAGCATTTCTAGAATACGACATTGATACTCCAACAAATGAAGATTCTGAAAAAGAAGGGCATAAAGCTTTTCTTAGACTGAATGATGGAAAGACTCCTTTGACATCATCAGAACTTATTAGAGCTTTATATATGGTGAAAAGTAGTGGCTTGTCGGTACAGCAACAAATGGAAATATCAAAAGAATGGGAGATTATTGAGAATAACCTTAGTAATGAACAGTTTTGGCTGATGTTTAATGCACGTGGACTTGAAGATACACCTACGCGAATAGACCTTCTTTTTGCTTTGGTGTTACGAGTCAGTTTGCGAGAAACAAAAGCCAATCCAAGAATAATCTTCGAAAAACTGGATGATGACATGCATTATAATCTCGAGACAATTTGGGATGAGGTTTTACAAACTTACTGGTGGATGCAGTCTTGTTATACGGATATTGAATTATGTAATTATCTTGGCTGGATTAGACATTTCACAGATATTTCTGCAACGACAATATATAATCTATGGCGTAAATACCCAAAGTATCAAGATTTCAAGAATTGCATCATAAAGACTATTCAAGATACCAATTTCGGCGGAAGAAAACTTCAATCGTTAGATGACGTTAGCTATGCTTGGGACAAAGGCGAATTGCGTAAGCTGTTCGTCTTGCTGAATATTTTGGATTGCAACAAAAGCAACGAGCGCTTCCGATTTGATTTGTTTGACAAGTGCAAAGGCTGGGATATTGAGCACATTGACTCTCAAACACCTAATGACTTCCAGCAAGACAAAAACAAAACGGAATGGTTAACTTCTGCATGGAATGAATTAGACAAGAAGCAGAGAGATGCTTTCGTAAAGTATTTTTTCGAATCGGAAAACGTAGACACTGACAAATTCGATATAGCTTCGGTTTCTCTTGACGAATTCGAATCGTATGCAGCCTTTATTGTGGAACTAACACAAGATTCGACGGACAAGATCAAAGACACAGACAAGTTGGGGAATCTGGCACTTCTGAACCTTGACATAAACAGAAGTTACAAAAACGACATTTTCCCTCTGAAGAGGAAAGCTATCATTAAAAAGATAAACAGTGGAACTGAGTTTATTCCACCTTGTACCGTCAAGGCATTTACAAAGTTTTATACAGAATCAGCAAGCAGAATAACATCATGGCAAAATGCTGACTTTGAAGGCTATTATAATGTAATGAATAGTTTTTTCAAATCATTCATGGAGCTTAAGACAGAACTGCCAAAATCTTGTAACGAGACAGGTAATCTCTTTACTGCTGAAGACGATTATTTCGCGCCCGAAGGTCAAGCCCAAAGTCATAGTGGAGAAAATGACAAGCAAGAAGTTATTCGGTTTGATAAATCTATAAGCTTTTCCACATTCATGGACAGCTATGATGTGATAATTCCTAAAATTCAGCGTCTTTATGTACAAGGGCGTTTGGACAAGCGTGGAGAAAAGTGTCTTTCAGGATTTGCCAGTGCATTGGTGAATAGTGTCATAACGTCTTCGCCAATGCTCCTAGACTTTGTATATGGCATTGATGTAAATGGCAGATCGAAAGCTATATTTTATCCATTGGATGGTCAGCAACGATTAACAACATTGTTGCTCTTGTCATGGCTGTGTGGTTTTTCAAACCCAAACTGGAAATTCAGATATGAATCAAGAAGAACAACCGAAGTGTTCATCAAAGGTTTGCTTAAGAGTTGTCCTCCTCCAATGATAAAACCGTCAAACTATGATTCACTAAAAAAGGAGGCAAAGGAACAGAAGAAAGACTATCCTTCATTATGCAAGGATTATATTTGCAGTCTTGCTTGGTTCCAGAGTTCATGGTTGAGTGATCCTGGAATCTGCGGAATGATAGAAATGATGGACTCTTTATATGACAAGCTTCTTGACAAACAGGGAAAAAGCGTTGTTAATATGGAGTCAATAGTCTTTCTGCTGAATTATTTGGACGTTAGCAAATATTCTTATGATCACATCTTCTTGAAAATGAACTCAAGAGGTAGAGAACTGACTGAGTGGGACAATGTCAATGCCATATTGGATGAATATTTGCCAACATCATTACGTGAATACTGGCCAGAGAAGATTCAGCAATGGTATGAGTTGATGTGGAACAAAACGCCATCAACAAGTTCAAAAAATACAGACAAGATTAATCGAGTAGATTCGCAGATGTTCAGTGTTGTAGAACTGGCTCTTGATTGTTATGACTATAAGAACAAGTGTACAAACACCTATGAGCTCTCTAAGTGGCTCCAGGACATAAACAATAAAAACAATATTGAGCAGTTCTACAAGACATGCGGAATATTCTTTTCTGCCCTAGAATTAGATGCAACAAAGGAAAACTTGACGTTCTTGATTCCTTCATGGACGCTAAGCCAACAACCTCGTATACCGGAATTTAGCTGTAAAGAAAAAGATGTTGTCTCAAAATTGTACCAGCCATTACTCGCATATTATGCTTCTGTCATGTCTAGGGATGTGAATTGGATGCGTGTAGTTTGGAATTTGGTCGAAAATATAGATGTTGAACGACAGTCCTTCAAACAAGCATTTCGATTGATTGAGGAACTATCCTTTAATAAAGATTCTATTCTTACTTATTTGGGCAATGTTACCATAGATTGTATAAAATCTTGTTATCGAAAAGCAGAAAAACAGTTACAAGAAGAAATTGATAAATCATGTCAGATTGTTAATCATCGTGAGTCTTGTCCTCCCGATTGGAATGTTGACATTTGCGGAGAATGGCTAGGTTGGCAACCGCTCATTATTGCTGCTGAACGAAAAAGATGTTTTGCTGGAGCTATTCGGTTCCTATTCCATGATGGAAACAGCAATGTAAATTGGAATAGCTACTTTACAAAATGGAACCATGCAAATGAATATTTTGACAGTAAAGGAATAAAAGATGAGTATGCAGCGAAATTGATTTCAGCATTGCTTAAGCGTTGTTCTAGATGGAATCAGATACATGATAATTTTATCTTTGACAAATACAACTGGAAACATCCTGTACTTCTAAATACATTATATGCTGAACCTCTTGATTATATTTTGAGTTCACAATCATTGGATGTGGAAGTTGCTGATTTTGAAAATGATTTAGTTTGTGAGCGCATAATAAGAGATAGATTGTTTGAAGATAAACTGATTAAAGTAATAACTGAAAATTATAGAGATTACAGATTAAGTTCTGGTCGATATTTCTATGGATGGCACAAACATGACGGAATATTGTTCGATTGGAGGACTTATGATAAAGAAGCAAATTCGTGGGAACATAGAAGAACTCTTCAAGTTAGAGATATGCAATCTGCATCATCTGATGTAGCTATTAGAAATACGTGTGTTTCTGACGAAATTTTCTTTGGATATAGTTTAAGAATTGCTTATAAGGGCAAGAATCTTGAATGGCCAGGAAATGAAGATGTTATTTATGTGATAGAGCACGATCATAAAAATCCACTAATTGAGGAGGTAACACCCAAGATGTCTGGCGAAGATATTGTTCAGAAATTGGATGAGTTAATACGTTAAACGAACAGAAATTATCATTACTTTAATAATTAACCTTAATTCCGCAACACTATTACAAATATAACTTTTTAAGTACCTGAGCAACAAAAAAGTTGCTCAGGATTTTGCCATGTCAGATTTTTCACCTATCTTAGTGTGTTGAAAACGGACGATATCCACCCACCCAAAACGGGGATATCCGTTCACTTTTCATGCTCTTTTACTCTAATGGCGATGTAAAATTAGTCATTTTCTCTGTTTTCAGTTTGATTTGATACTTTTTTCTGCCGTAGGGATGCCCCTTTTTTATGTAAAGCTTTACATAAGACCGGGGAGAGTTATAGGAAATAGTCGTATATTTGCGCGACTCAGTCAATGTCCCAAAAACTGGGTGATGATGACCGAAACGCTGGGTGACGATCACCGAAATACGCAGCCATGAAGAACAATGGCAGTATCTGCGCCTTCCAATACCTCTTTTATATCAGAAGTATCTATTGGAATGATGGCATCTCGGAGATAGAATAT
>JAFBIU010000120.1 GCA_021531775.1 Parabacteroides distasonis
TGGCATACGATGGTGACTTCAAACCCTTCTTCCAGTACATGGCCGACAGCATCTATACGTTTGCCTCCCAACGTGACCGGCAGAAGGGTGAGGCCTTCGTGCATGGCTACACCCTTGCCCTGACCAGCCAGTGTAGTTACTACCGTCCCATCTCTGAGTTGGACAATCAGGGTGGTTATGCCGACATCTTCCTCCGTCCGCGCCATGAGATTTTCACGGATATGGAACACTCGTATATCATTGAGTTGAAATACCTGAAGAACCATGCGACGGATGCGGAAGTGGACGTAGCCACTCAGCAGGCCGAGGCTCAGGTGTGCCGCTATGCCGACACGGTCAATGTGAACGACAACATCGGTCATACCCGTCTCCACAAGGTCATCGTCATCTATCGAGGCGTGGAGATGGTCGTATGTGAGGAGGTGGTTTGATCCGGTCTATCACACTTACTCGCTGATGGACACAGCGTTGTTGCACTCAGATTCGTTGCTCCGGTACCTGTTGGAGCAGAACCGGA
>JAFBIU010000121.1 GCA_021531775.1 Parabacteroides distasonis
GATAGTTCTTTTGCTTTATTTGGTCAATGGCCGTATCGGCGGAATGGTTGAACTTCAACTCGATGACAAGGGCAGGCTTGGACACATTGCGACGGGGAATCAGCACCAAATCGGCATAACCCTTGCCCGTGGCGTACTCACGATGGATGACATACTCGTTCTTGGCCCAGATATAGGCGATGGTGAGCACACAGGCGAGCGAGTTCTCATCGTTGTAGGCAAGAATGCTGGTATGCTCGTCGTGAGCCAGGTCAATACCTTGTGCCACAGCCTGCTCGTTACCGGAGAGGGTGGCAGCCAGGAGATTCTTGGAGTTCTGTATCGTCTTGGCCAGCGCATCCCAAGCGGTTGCCTTAATGGCGTTGTTCATTTCATCGGCTACCTCCTTGTTCGGGATATAGCACTCCCAGGCTTCATCATCGTAGGCCAGATACCCCAAATGAATCAATACCGTCAGCACATCATTCTTGCTGTTCACGACACGCATGTCATTCTGAAACTCGGTCGTATCCACATA
>JAFBIU010000122.1 GCA_021531775.1 Parabacteroides distasonis
TTTTTTCAAGCAAATGTTCCGCTATCGCACGGTATCAACGGGCATCGTCAGACCCCCTGTTGGCGGCATCGTATCTTTGCTTCTGTAAAAAACACGAGGCGTGTTTAAGTAAAACAAGGGCCCTGTTTTTGCCAAACACGCTTCGCGTTTTTACAAAACAGATTGTTTCACTTTTAATACTTGTAATTATGGCATCGATCAAGTTCAAGATTTACAAAAACAACAGTTCGGCAGGTAAGATGGGCAAGTTTTATGCACGCGCCTACCACGATGAAACCATCACGCTCGAAGAGCTCGCAGAGCACATGAGCCTGCACAACACGCCCTACTCCAAGGGTACGATCCACGGTGTGCTGAAGGACATGGTGGCCTGTGTGCGGGAGTTGCTCCTCGACTCCAAGAAGGTGAAACTGGACAACCTGGCGATCTTCAGCCTCGGCTTGACCAGCAAACCGGCCGATTCTCCGCAGGAGTTTTCCGCTGCCACCCACATCCTCAAGGCCTA
>JAFBIU010000123.1 GCA_021531775.1 Parabacteroides distasonis
ATTATTAAAAATCAGAGGTTATTCTTTAGGCATCTTCCCACTCTTCTGGAAGAAGCTTGTGTAAATCTTCTTTGGGAGTCGTGTCGATATGTTTCAACACATAAGTAAGCCAGCGCTCCGGGTTTTTCCCAAGCACTTTGCAGGCGCCAAACATCGAGTACATGATACAGGCCCTGTCAACAGCCTCGTAGTTGCGACAGTACAGATAGGCCTGCTTGCCCATGACCATGTCACGGATACTTCGCTCGGTGTCTGTATTGTCAAGTGGCATGTCCGCTATGTCCAGATAGGCAATGAGCTCGTCATAATGACGTATGAGATAGTTCATCGCATCAAAGATCTTGCTCTCGTGAGGCAGATGCAGAATTTCCTTCTCACACCACAGCTTGAGGTTGGTCCACAACGGCTTTGCATTCTCATTGCGGAACTGGACCTTTTCCTCGGAAGTCATTTTTCGGCCCATGGACTTCTCCTCTGCCTTTATCATGTCCTCCACGGCATAT
>JAFBIU010000124.1 GCA_021531775.1 Parabacteroides distasonis
ACCTATTCATTCATAACGTTAGCTATGAAGAAATACATCAATCCGTTTACCGATTGGGCGTTTAAACGCATCTTCGGACAAGAAACGAACAAGGATCTGCTGATCAATTTCCTGAATGAACTGCTCAAAGGAGAACAGTCTGTTGCTGATGTGCAGTTTCTCGACAAGGAGCAGCTGGGGAGAACAAAAGAAGATCGAAGGGCCATCTACGACATCTATTGCTTGACCGACAACGGCAAGTATTTCATTCTCGAGATGCAGAACGAGGGTCAGCCCTATTTCATCGACCGTTCGATCTACTATGCGGCCAACTCGATTGTCAGTCAGGCCAGGAAGGATCAGAAGGATGATCCGTGGAGTTTTCAGCTGATGCCGGTCTATACCGTCTGTTTCATGAACAGTCCCTATGGTTGGCAATCGGAAAAACCGACGAAGTTCCGGACAGATTTGGTGCTGACGGATCGGGAATGCCCGGAATTGGTCAATGATAAACT
>JAFBIU010000125.1 GCA_021531775.1 Parabacteroides distasonis
TGTTGCTTGATCTGGATATTCAGGGAGAAAGTAGTGAATCTCTATTGCCAAAAATACGGATATTGTTACCGAAAATGCCCATCATCATAGCTTCGTCTTTTTCACAAGGTAGTGTAATAAAACGTTGTCTCACAGGAGGTAGTAATTATTATATCAAGAAACCGTATGAGATAGAGGAGGTAGCTGGTGTCATCGCTATGTTTGAAAATCAAGTATCATCCAGTATAACAATCGGCACTTTACAATTTGATCCGGAACGACGAATTGTAATGGCACCAAATGGGCAAAAAGAAATCCTATCGCCCAAAGAGAGTGAATTATTGGTTCTGCTAATTGCGTCACGGAATCAAGTGCTGATGTGTGAGTATCTATTGATGAAAATATGGGATGATCTGTCAGCCGAGAAAAGTCTCAACAACAGTATCAGCCATTTACGACAAATATTAAAATGGGATCCCTCACTTCAAATCCGCACTTATTGGAAAGG
>JAFBIU010000126.1 GCA_021531775.1 Parabacteroides distasonis
TCCGGTTCTGCTCCAACAGGTACCGGAGCAACGAATCTGAGTGCAACAACGCTGTGTCCATCAGCGAGTAAGTATGATAGACCGGATCATACTGAATCTCCAAGTCAAAATGATCTTCGATAGATTGCTTGTCGCGGATAAAGGTACGCCGGCTGAGCCGTTCATGCGTATCATTCAGCGGACTACGCTCCCAACGATCGCAGATTTCCTCGCGCGTCAGTTTCTCACGGCTGAGCAACTCGATCATCCAACAGTATCTTCTATAGGGTTCCATCATCCATCTTATTTGGTACGCAAACCACCTCCTCACATACGACCATCTCCACGCCTCGATAGATGACGATGACCTTGTGGAGACGGGTATGCCCGATGTTGTCGTTCACATTGACCGTGCCGGCATAGCGGCACACCTGGGCCTCGGCCTGCTGGCTGGCAACCTCTACCTCCGTATCCGTCGCATGGCTCTTCAGGTATTTCAACTCGATGA
>JAFBIU010000127.1 GCA_021531775.1 Parabacteroides distasonis
CCGAACAACCCGACAGCAATTATTGCCAAGAACAACAGAATGACTACAATATTCCATTCTCAGTAGTATTCTTGATTAAAAATAAACACTGACAACTTAATCAAACACCTTTAGCCAATTTACCAACTCTCTTCTCCACATACGCCAAGAAAAGTTCGGAAGTTGTACATCTTTTCGTAGTTCAATATCTGTAGTCACTATACGTAGAGTGGATATTCGACTGGCCTTCAACACAAATTCCCAATCACAAAGATAGGTATCGATATGCGTGTTCAAAAATACTGTTCTTCCTTTTCTTCCCAATCCTTTGAGTCCGGCTTGTGTATCCGAATATGGCAAACGAAACAAATAATGATTACACCAACGAACCAAACGTGAAATATATCGGCGAAAGATCGGTAGTTGACGATCATACACCTTTGACCTACTTGGTACTACTATGTCTGCACCAAGCAACAGACATGAGATTACTTTGGACATGG
>JAFBIU010000128.1 GCA_021531775.1 Parabacteroides distasonis
TCAATACCGTCAGCACATCATTCTTGCTGTTCACGACACGCATGTCATTCTGAAACTCGGTCGTATCCACATAGACATGTTCGCCCGCAAGCATCCGGATGATGTCGTCCTTCAGGCCCTCGAAGTTCATCTGGATGTAGGTTTTCACGGAATCGTAGGCTCCCGTAGTGGACCAATAGCTTTTGCAGACTCCGCGTTGCAGCGCTTTCATGACGGAATAGGGGTTGTAGATGGATTTCGCCCTACCGATGCTATATCCGTCATACCATTGTTTCAGTTCTTCCATGGAGGCATTGTGACGCTTGGCCAACTCCTGCACTTCGTCCTTGGTAAAGCCATAACATGCTGCCAAATAGGCAGGGTCTATCATGGAGTACTCACAGAAGTTGTTCAATGCCGATTCCGTATTGTACTTCTTGATGGGCAGAATACCCGTCAGGTATGCACCGGCAAAAACTCTGTCTGAAT
>JAFBIU010000129.1 GCA_021531775.1 Parabacteroides distasonis
TGTTGATCTGCTTTCTGAACAGCCTGTTTGACGGCAAGCAGGTGATCAAGGATGTGAAGTATCTGAACAATGAGCATCTGGGCGATGTGTATGTGGCCCGCAAAGATATCTTCGATGTCTATTGCGAGGGCGAGAATGGCGAGAAGTTCATTGTGGAGATGCAGAATGCCTATCAGGAGTTTTTCAAGGATCGTTCCCTCTTTTATTCGACCTTCCCGATCCGTGAGCAAGCCGTGAAAGGTTCCGATTGGGATTTCCAGTTGAATCACGTCTATACAGTGGCATTGCTAAACTTCGACATGAAGGATGAGGCCTTTGATGCGGATGCTATCTGTCATTATGTAAAACTTTGTGATACAACGACGCATAGGGTATTCTACGAGAAATTGGACTTCATCTATGTGGAGATCGCCAAGTTTGACAAATCGGAAGAGGAGCTGGTGACGCTCTATGACAAGTGGCTCT
>JAFBIU010000012.1 GCA_021531775.1 Parabacteroides distasonis
ATATAATAAAAACTTGATCCCACCTATGTAAGGTACCAATTAGTAAAAAAGTAAAAAGTAAAAAAGTAAAAAAGTAAGATTGTTTACTGCATAGCCTCTTTTTCTTTTGTAGTTCTATAGATTTGCATTAATTTTGCATCAAGGATCATAGAAAAAAAATGGTTATGAGCAAAGTAAAACAATTACCATACGGTATAGCAGACTTCGAGACGGTGATGAAGGATAACCTTTATTACGTAGATAAGACCAGGTATATACCCATGCTTGAAGAGCAGCCCCGCAATCTCATGTTCATCCGGCCTCGTCGTTTCGGCAAAAGCCTGTTACTGAATATGCTCAAGACCTACTACGACAAGGCAAAGAAGGATCAGTTTGAGGAGATTTTTGGATCGCTTTGGATAGGCAAACATCCTACCCCACTGATGGGCAAATATCAGGTGATGTACCTCGACTTCTCGCAGATCGGCGGCACGATTGACGAATTGCCAAAGCGATTTGATCAATACCTGAGCATGCAACTGGATGACTTTATGGATAAGTACCAAGCTGACTATCCAGCACATCTGGTGGAGAGATTCTTCAGGTTGGAATCAGGCAATGACAAACTAATCATGATTACCACGGTAGCCAACCGGTTCCGCATTCCGCTGTATCTTATCATCGACGAGTATGACAACTTCACGAATGTCGTGCTCAGTGAAAAGGGTGAGGAAGTGTATCATCAGATGACGCATGCCGAGGGCTTCTACCGGGATGTGTTCAAGAAGTTCAAGGGAACATTCGAGCGGATATTCTTCACCGGAGTAAGCCCTGTCACACTGGATGACCTCACCAGTGGCTTCAACATCGGATGGAACATCACCACGCTATTCTATTTCGACAAAATGCTTGGTTTTTCCACAGAGGAGGTGCGCGAAATGTTCACCTACTACAAGCATGCTGGAGCTCTGCCTACTGACTGCGACATCGAAGCCATGATAGATGAAATGAGACCGTGGTATGACAACTACTGCTTCTCCAAGGAATGCTTGAAGGACAACAACCGTGTGTTCAACAGTGACATGGTACTGTTCTACTTACGCAACTACATGATGTACAAGTCCTCACCAGAGGTGATGCTTGACCCAAACACGAAAACTGACTATAACAAGCTCAAGAAACTCATACAGCTCGACCGCCTTGACGGCGACCGCAAAGGCATACTGCGTCAGATTGCCGAAGAGGGACAGATTGTTTCAGAGGTTCTCCCCTCTTTCCCTGCCTACCAATTGGTAAAGCCAAGCATGTTCGTCAGCCTATTGTTCTATTACGGCATGTTGACAATCAAAGGTATGCGTGGGGCTCGCCCCATACTGGCCATTCCTAACAACAACGTGAGAATGCAGTACTACCATTTTCTTATGGAGGAATACGAAAAACGATGCAGTATAGAGGTAAGCAATCTTCAAGATGGTTTCGACTCGATGGCTTTCGACGGTCAATGGCGCGACGCACTTCAGTACATGTGCGACTGTTACAAACAGCTGTCCTCTGTACGTGACTCCATGGAGGGCGAACGCAACATCCAAGGATTCTTCATGGCTTATCTGAGCCTCTGCAGCTATTACATAGTGGCTCCCGAACTGGAACTCAACCATGGTTTCTGTGATTTCTTCCTGCTGCCCAACATGAAGCATTACCAATCGAACCACAGTTATATCCTGGAACTGAAATACCTCTCCAAGGCCGACTATACTGCAGATAAAGCTCAAGAACAATGGGACATGGCCGTGGAGCAGATCAACCGCTATGCTGTGGCTCCAAGAGTAGAAGCCCTGCGTCAAGGAACACAACTGCACAAGATCATCATCCAGTTCTGCGGTTGGGAAGTAATCAGAATGGAGGAAGTCTTACGTACAGAAAAGGATGTGTAGCTTTATGAATTAAAACAAATATACATGACAATGAAAAGAATGCTCTATGCGGTATGCATCGCCGCTTCCATTTTACTATCGGTAGGGTCATGTAGCCATCATGAGACTCTGACCATTCCCAGTTTCAGCCAAGTACTCTCCGCGCTCGACTGGGGCAAGGGTACCACAACCTACGTCATCGGACACAAGAGTCCGGATACAGATGCCGTTTGTTCTGCAATCACGTATGCTTATCTAATGAACGCCTTGGGGTACTCGTGTGAAGCCCGTGTGGCCGGCAAATTGAACAATGAAACCAAAATGGTGCTGAAACGATTCGGTATGGCTGAACCCCAGCTGTTGGAAGACGCAGCAGGTGAACGTATCATCCTGACCGACCACAGCGAATTGCAGCAAGCCATCCCGGGAATGGATAAGGCTAAGATTCTCCAAATCATTGACCACCATGCCTTGGGCAGCGTTTCCACCTCCTCGCCTCTGTTTTGCCGCATCATGCCCGTCGGGTCAAGCAATACGGTGATCTATACCAGTTTCAAGGAGTATGGGGTGACAATCAGCAAAGAGATGGCAGGACTCATGCTGTCGGCACTTCTCAGCGATACGAACAACATGACTTCTACCACAGTCACTTCGGTCGATAGTACCATGTACGCCGAGTTGTTGCCGCTTACAGGCATTACGGATGCCGACAGCTATTATCAGGAGATGACCGATTCGTTGGCCTCCTATACGGGCATGACCGACGAGGAAATCTTTTTCTCTGACTACAAAGACTACAGTGAATCATCGGTAGGTTGTGATATGGGTGTGGCCGTCGTCAACTCACTCGACGAGTCATCGCAAGCCAACCTGCGCAACCGCATGCTTGCTTTCATGCCCACAGCCTTGGAGTCGAAATCGCGTAAAATGGTATTCACGATGCTATTGAACAAGAAAGACAATTATACCGACATCGTCTATTATGGTGAAGGGGCCAAGGAGACAGCAGAGGCCGCTTTCGGTCCATCAGATACCAACTATATCCGCTGTCAAGGTCAATTATCCCGTAAGAATGATTTTATCCCGGCCATCAGCCAGGTTTTGAAACCTCAATAGAAATTCTGCTACTACGGGCAGATCACAATTGCTACTACGGAGTGGTAACAATTGCTACCACGCGTAGTAGCAAAATCACCTTGTCGAGGGAGTCTGAAAATCCCGCCGTAACCTATTGTCCCCAAACCTCATCGCATCCTGATAGCGGAAATAGGGTCACATGAGAGAGGAAAAGGGAAAATATGCCTTCCAAATAGGGAATTTCTCAAATATTATTCCCAATGAAAAAAGATATTTCTATATAAGAATGAGACTCGAATGAGGGCGATCCGAATGGATCGCCCTCTATTTGTTTATTTCATCAAAAGGGAAAACTCTCTCGGAATGGGCCTCATTTGATCCCGTCGTTGATTCTATTTGACATACCCCGGATCAGGCAGGTGCATACCATACATCGTGAGGTGGTTCTCGCGGGCATACTTCAAGATGCGGATACGTGACTCTCTGGCAGCATCGGGATCCATGTCGTACGTAGGACCGTATTCGGGATGCTCCAGCTGGAGTGCGGCACCATGCATGAGGTCAGCAATGATGAGGATGCTATCTTTCTGGAACAGGGTATGTCCCGGCGTATGTCCGTAGGCCGCAATGGTCTGGATGCTCCCTTCCAGCACATCACCCGCCTCGAAGAGATGCAAATGATCCTTATAAGCATCCAGTACCTTCTTGACCAACTGATTACGTTCCGGATCCATGGCTAACCAGGCCTCTACCTCCACACGATTGATATAGACCTCTGCCTTGGGGAACACCACCTGACCCTCCTTCAGCAATCCACCGATGTGGTCGGGATGGAGATGGGTGATGTAAATCAGCTGCAACTCTTCAGCTTTCACGCCCAATTCCTTCAATTTCGGGAGGAGCTGACTGAATGGAGCACCCAAACCTGCATCAAACAGGATCTGTTTCCCCTCGGTCTGAAGCAGAAAACAACTCATGCTCGACCGCACTCCCTCCTGCAATCCAAGGGCATTCCACAGGGAGTCCGGCACGTCGGGGAAGAGTTGATGAGGTTGCAGATTCGGCTCCGGCTTGTCTGCTATCCACGTGATGGTGGTCGGCTCGTTGTCTGTTACCACCTTTTGCTGTTGCTGTGCGCAGGCCACCAACATGAGCAGCCCTGCCGCCATTGAAAAAACGATCTTCTTCATCTTACCAATTTGTATTATATCCAACTTACGTTTATCCGATTATCTCTGAGGGTTGCATGTCCGCCCCATGGGTTGCGATCACCATAACCCCGTGCAAAGATAATGATTTGAATTACGCCTTGTAAACGGTAAAAAGGGAAATTATTCTCCACACAGACTACATTCATCGGGATTATTTCCGTAGCTTTGCAGCTAAATTGAAAGATCATGAAATTGAAACAACTGTTTGTCGCCCTCCTTACATGGATCGTTTTCTTCTTTTTGCTGGAAACGACCGGGCGATACCATTTTTATTATGTGGAACAATTCCAATTGTTTCGCTTTGCATCAGACTATGTACTGGGACAACTGGCACAAGTAGGCGGAGTGGCACACCTGGCAGGTGCCTTTCTGACCCAATTCTTTGTCCTGCCCTATGCCGGTGCACTGATCATCTCGCTACTACTGACCGGTATCACGCTCAGTTTGCGAAGCATCTTCCAGCAGATCTCCGGAAAAAAGCATCTCTTCCTGCTGGAATACGTGATAGCCATCTGTCTGCTTTTTACCCAATATGACTACAATTATTATCTGTCCGGTTTGGTGAGTTACCTGTTCGTGACCATCGCCTGGGTCATTTGGCAACAGGTGCGTGGGTTGCAGAACGGAATAGCCACTGGCCTGTTTTCGCTCTGCCTCTACTATGCCATCGGCCCCTCTGCCCTACTCTTCTCCGCTGGATTGCTCCTGATCGGACGTGTAGGTAGTGCCCATTCGTTTATCCCCGGCCTGGTTTCTACAGGACTCAACCTGTTGGCTGCCGCCAGCTCCGTCTGGATGGTCTGGAATGCCGATTATCGGTTTGCCTTTCTTCCGGATGCCTACTATCATCCCAAGTTAGCTCCCAACAGCATCATCTATGCGACCTGGTGGATCCTGTTGATTGGTCTGCTCTTGGCTTGGGCCTTGCATCGCATGTCAGAGCCCTCGGGGAAGGCAGGTCGGATTGGGCTATTCACCCTCCAGTTACTGCTGGTAGGTGGACTGATCTTCAAGGGACTACCACAGTTCATGGACATCAAGAACTACCTGATGAAAGAGCTGGACCATTACACCCGTACACAGCAGTGGGATCGAGTGGTGCAACGGTTGAGCCAAGAGCCTATCAAGAATTTCCTCTATCTGAATTACCTCAACTTGGCATTGACGGAACGGGGAACACTTTGCGACCAGCTATTCGCTTTCAATCAACGCGGACCGCAATCGTTGCTTGTCCCCTGGAACAAGAGTGCACAGGTCTCTACCCTCTCCAGTGACATCTATTTCTGTATCGGTGAGATTGGATTGTCGCAACAGATGGCTTTTGAAGCGCTGATCGGAGCCGACAATCCTCGGAACTATCAGCGACTCATCGAGACCAACCTCATCTATGGCCATTATGCCGTGGCTGAGAAGTATATCCGACGTCTGGAACAGAGTCTGTTCTACCGGGATTGGGCCGAACAGCACCGGCAATTGCTGAATCGGGACGATCTGGTAGAAGCCGATCCGGTATTGGGTCCACGCAGACGAGGATTGCCGGAAGCGAACCACCTGTCGAGTCTGCAAAATGTAGAAGCAGATCTCTTGACCCGTACCGAGCGCGTACCTCAACTGCAGACGGCACTTGCCTTTGCGGGAGCCAATCTGCTGTTGGCAAAGGATATGAATGGATTGGAAGCCTTCTTGAAACGGTTCTACCAGACACCGGTTCTGCCCACACTGCCGCGGGCATTCCAAGAGGCCATCATCATTCTATCGGAAGCCCATCCAGAGGTAGCCTCCCATTATCAGATTTCGGAGGAGATGCTGAGTCGCTTTGCCCAATTCAAGCAGCAGTTCCTGCAAAACAAGCAGCATCCCCAATTAGCCCAGTACATGCGTCAGCAATTTGGAAGCAACTACTGGATCTATTACCTGTTCACCAACATTTAAGCAGCAAGAACAATGAAACTGAATATCTATCTATTGTTGGCAGGCTGTCTCCTGCTCAGTGCCTGTGGAGGTCCCACCATTCCGGCCAGTGTACCAACCGACGAAGCGGTTGCACTCTTCCCGGATTATACCGAAGTTACCATTCCGGTCAACATCGCTCCGCTCAATTTCCGGTTGCAAACGCCTCATGACGATGCATACGTTCGGTTGCGGGTGGACGAAACGGATCCGGGGTTGGTCGTTCACGAAGAAAAGGGGCAATTCACCTTGCCCATGAAGCCCTGGCAAGAGATCTTAGAACGGGCCGCCGGCAAGCAGATCGAAGTGCAACTGTTTGCCCACCAACAACAATGGGTTGCCTATGCTCCCTTCCAATGGCAGGTGTCAGCCGATCCCATCGATCCCTACATAGCCTATCGTCTCATTGAGCCGGGGTATGAGCTCTGGGGACAAATGGGGATCTACCAACGATGCCTCACCGACTACGAGCAGTCGGCCATCATCGAGAACCGTCAAACGGAACAGAATTGCATGAACTGCCATTCCTTCTGTATGCAGGATCCGAACCGGATGCTCTTCCACATGCGTGAGAAGCACGCGGGAACCTATCTGCTCTACGAAGGAAAGATGGAGAAGTTGGATACGAAAACAGACCAGACCATCTCGCCGCTGGTCTATCCCTCTTGGCATCCGTCGGGACGCTATGTCGCTTTCTCGGTCAACACGACCCGACAAGATTTCCACACCCATCATCCCAACCGGATCGAGGTGTTCGATACCGCTTCTGATGTGGTGGTCTATGATGTAGAGCAACATCGGATTCTCGCCACACCCCTCTTGAAATCGGAGCAGGCTTTCGAGACCTTCCCGACCTTCTCGCCCGATGGCAAACGGCTCTACTTCTGCTCGGCCGATGCACGCCCCATGCCCCAACAGTATGATGAAGTCCACTACAGCCTCTGTGCCATTGACTTCGATCAGGAAAAGGGAGGTTTCGGACAGCAGGTGGATACCCTGTATCACGCCCCCACAGCCGGCAAGAGTGTCTCGTTTCCGCGTGTTTCGCCCGATGGACGATTCCTACTGATAACCCTTTCCGGCTTTGGCAATTTCTCGATTTGGCATCAAGATGCTGATCTATACCTCCTTGATTTGACGAACGGAGAACTGCAACCGTTAGCAGCCGCCAACAGTGACGATGTCGATAGTTACCACTCCTGGAGTAGCAACAGTCGTTGGATAGTCTTCAGCAGCCGACGGATGGATGGTCTCTACACCCGCCCTTATTTTGCCCACATCGACGAACAAGGAGTGGTGTCCAAACCCTTCCTCCTGCCTCAGGAGTCGTGCGATTTCTATGACCGTTGCATGAAATCGTTCAACATTCCGGAGTTCATCACGGGTCCAGTCGAAGTGGATGCCTACACGTTGGCCACCTTTGCCAAGAAGACAACCGGTACCAAGCTACGCTACGAGGCTGTGAAATAGCGGCGGCCCAACAGGGTGGAGGCCACTCCGCGCAAGAGCAGGTAACAGAGAAAAGCCATCCACAAGGCATGGTTACCCCAGCTACCGGGCAACAGGATGTACAAGAGTGCAAAGCTGCCCGACGCAATCAGCATGGCTTGCAACATGATGCGAGTGGCGGTGGCACCGATCAGTATGCCATCCCACAGGAAGGCTGCAAAGCCGCAGGCCGGAATGGCCCACACCCAAGGGAGATAGATAGCTGAAGCCTCTATGACAGCGGGTTCGTTGGTGAGCAGACGCAGGAACGCGGCACTTCCCAAACTATACAGCGATGTAAACAGGAGGGCGACGACCAATCCCCAACCAAACAACAACCGTATCATCCGCCGCAGGGCTGTCTGATTACCAGCTCCGATGTACAGCCCGCTCAAGGCTTCGCCGGAATAGGCAAAGCCATCCATAATATAGGAAAAGAGGGTGAAGAATTGCATCAACAGGGTATTGACCGCCAAGACCACCTCTCCGAGTCCCGCACCTACCGAGGTGAACGAAGTGGTCACCAGTACCAAACAGATGGTACGCAGAAAAATGTCCCGATTGAGGGTAAAGAAGCGGATCAACGTATCCCGTTGCCAACAACGATGTGGCTGCCGATATTTCCAAAGCCTTCGATAATAGCCGTACCACAGCAACATAGCCAGACCAAACCCGCTATATTGGGCAATTACCGTACCCAAGGCAACCCCCTCCACCTTCAGTCCCAGGCCAAAGACCAGTAGCAGACTGACCACAATGTTGCACACATTCTGCAAGATGGCAATCCACATCGGAAAACGAGAATTCTGCATGCCGACGAACCATCCGGCAAAACCATAGAGTCCTAAGACAGCGGGCGCACCCCAGACACAAATGGAGAAATAGCGCAAGGCCCAGGTCTGCACGTCGGGTGTCGTATGGATGAAGAGAAACGCCAAGCGGGTGATCGGCACCTGTAAGGCAATGAGCAATACCCCTACCCCCACGGCTACCGCTTGCGAACGTAAAAGCAGATGCATCGTCTCCGGCAAATCCCGACGGCCCAAAGCTTGGGAGGTCATTCCACTGGTACCCATACGCAGGAACACGAAGATCCAATAGATGAAACTAAACAACATGCCACCGACGGCAATCGCTCCAAGATAGACCGGAGAACCGAGATGGCCCACAATGGCCACATCCACCAAACTCAATAAGGGGACCGTGATATTCGAAACAATGGCAGGAAAAGCTATTTGAAGAATCTTCTTATTCATAATCCAGAAACATAAACATCAATCCATATAACAACAAAAAGACCCTCACATTCACATGTAAGAGTCTTTTGTGATTCGCATAGGATTCAAACCTATAACCTTCTGATCCGTAGTCAGATGCTCTATTCAGTTGAGCTAGCGAACCATTTCTTTCGTGATTGCGATTGCAAAGGTACAGATATTTTTTATATCTCCAAGCGTTTTGTCTTCTTTTTTTCATCCAAGCTCGATTTTTCTAAAAAAACCACTACATTTGTCGCCATGGAAACAATCAGCATACAGGAATTTGAGCAGCAATTCAAACAGCTTTACAGGCCCCTTTGCCTTTTTGCTCTCCGATACACAGATCAAGAGGAGGATGTGGAAGATATTGTCCAACAGGCTTTCGCGGATGTATGGGAAAAGCGTCAGGCCGGTGAGCCGATTCTCCATCTGAAGTCCTATCTCTATCAGACAGTGAAGAATCGAACATTGAGTCTCCTGGAATCAGTAGGCTTGCATCCGAAGACAGACCAAATTCCGGAATTGGCCGATACCTCCGATGAAGAGCGAATCCGCCAGGCAGAACAGGACGACCGTCTCTGGAGGGCGATTGATCGTCTGCCGCCCATGCGCAAACAGATTCTACTACTGGCCAAACGGGATGGACTCAAACAGCAGGAGATTGCTGACCTGTTACAGATCTCCATCAAAACCGTAGAAGCACAACTCAGCAAGGCTATCAAGACACTCAAGGAGACCGTGATCCGGATCTACCTCTTTTTCTTCAGTTGAACAGCAATCCTTTTTTTCGAGAAAAGTTCATTTTCGAGTAAGGGTTTTTCAGGGGTTCCCTGTCTTAGGGGTAACAAACATGTTGAACTTAATAATAGAGTGATTTGAAAACAATGAAAAGAAATGTATGGATTTGGCTTTGCCTTTTGGGCTGTCTCTCACTGAATGCCCAAACCAAGAAATGGCAGGTGACACCCGAACTGGGTTTGTCGGTCAATCAAGAAAACGAGAGTTCACGAGGGGTCACCCTCAACTTCAAGACAGGCGTGTCGACTCTTTATACTTTAAAAGAGGGAGTGGGAAACAGACCGGACTTCGGCATCCGTTCGGGACTCTTCCTGCACATGCAGCGGGGTTCCTACCATGCGAACTCTTGGTGGGGGAATATCCCGACGGGTGACGGGTTTCGTCTGGAATATTCAGATCTGCCTGCCACCCGTTTCTACCTGCAGCTGCCGGTGATGGCCCATTGGAGTTTTAAACTGGCAGATGAGATTCGATTGAACATGGGAGTAGGTCCCTACGTAGCACTGGGTGTGGGCGGACGCACCAACGGTTTCCTCTCTTCCATCCGCTATGTAGAGGATCCGGAACATCCTCATAGCTACGAGACACGTTGGGACCGGCCCTGTTTCAATCCCTTCAAAGGAACGGATGTAAACGAAGAGTTCAGCTTGGAAGCGGCTCCCCGATTCGACTGGGGAGGATCGGCCTTGATCGGCATTCAGGTAAAACGCATCTCCTTCGGTATTCACTACGATATGGCATGGGGTGATATCCGCAAGCATCAGAACGATTTACGCATCCGCAACCATGCAGTTAGTTTCGTAACAGGTTTCACGTTCTAATCAGGGAATGCAAATGCAGAAGCACAATCCGTTTGAACAGTCGCTCCGGTTTGTGGCACACCACTACCGCAAAGGGGCATTGGATCCAGATCAAGCCTGGAAACAGTTTGCAACAACACACACGGCAGTACCGCGTCACCGCTGGTGGAGTTATGCAGGGGCGATTGCTGCGGGTGTGCTTCTGCTGATTGGTTTAGCGATCGGTTGGGAATGGCAAAGACAATCGCCTGACTGGGTTACATTCACCCTTCCTTCGGGAGGCACCCAACAGATTACCCTGCCTGATCAGTCACAGATCACCCTGGCCGGAGGCTCTACCTTGCGTTTCGACCGAAAAAGGTTCGGACAAAAACGGCGCGAGGTTCAGCTGCAAGGGAAAGCACTCTTTGAAGTACACCGGGACACCTTGCATCCCTTTTCAGTTGAAGCGGGAACAACAGAGGTGACTGTCCTCGGTACATCGTTTCAAGTGGCCCAATCTACTACCGGAGAGACATCGGTCCAGGTGGTTTCAGGCCGTGTCCGGTTAGAAGCGGAGGAGCAGGGCGTGATCCTGACAGCTGGACAACGGGGCGATTACCATCCGACCCGCCACGAACTGACTACGCAAGCCGTTCCGGAAACAGATAACGCATTGGCCTGGAAGACCGGTATCCTTGTCTTCCACAACACACCTCTGTCACAGGTCATCGCCGATCTGGAAGATTGCTATCAAACTCAGATTCAGCAACTCCACAGTAAAGCAACTGATGTAACCAAGAGGCTGACGGTAACATTCCAGCAGCAATCCTTGGAAGAGGTTCTCATCATCATCAATCAGACACTGGATGTACAGCTGGTTACACATACGGAATAGCCTACTCTATGGGGGACTCCTGCTCGCCCTCTGTTGCGGCGGGAACAGCGAAGGCATGGCACAAACCATACCTGAACAGTCCCCTATCACCCTTCATCTCCGAAAAGTGCCTCTGACAACCATCTTGGACTCGTTGGAGCAGGCCAGCGGTTTCCATTTCGCCTACGAATCGTCACTCGTAGAGGGAGTGGGACCCTGTTCATTAGACGCCACCCGACAACCACTCGACCAATGCCTGCAGCAACTATTCCCCTCGTTACGCATCAGTTACCAGATCGTCGGGAAAACCATCATCTTGCGTCGTCGCCAAGCCCAGCCTGTCCAACAACCGGTTCCAGTGTCGTTGCCCATCGACACCATGCTTTCAGCCCGACTGGACGAGGTCGTGGTGGAAGCTCAAAATCCGCGTTCTCCACTATACAGCACCCAGTTGGGACTACTGACACTCACCCCGCAAGAGGTTCGGAAAACCCCATCCCTCTTGGGTGAACCCGATCTGTTCAAGACATTGCAACTGACTCCAGGTGTAGCCATGGGTACAGAACTGCTCTCCTCGCTCTATGTGCGGGGTGGCGATGCAGACCAGAATCTCTATTGGTTAGATGGTGTGCCCATCTACCATACGGGCCACTTAGGTGGTATTTTTGCTACCTTCAACACCGATGCCGTGCAATTGGCCGGATTCTACAAAGGGAGTTTGCCAGCGCGTTATGGAGAACGGCTCTCCTCGGTGATCGATGCACGGACCATGGTGGGCGATTCCAGTGATTATCATGGTAGTGCCTCTATCGGTCTCATGGCCGGCAAAGTACATCTATCCGGTCCACTCGTACCGGGCAAAAGCCATTTCACCCTTGCCTATCGGCGGACCTGGACTGAAATCTTGACTGAACCGGCCATGGCCATTGTCCGTGCTGTGGGACAGGGAGCCTTCGATACCTATTTCCGCTATGGGTTTCAAGATGTCAATGCCAAAGTGGATTATCGACTGCCCCGTAACGGCAAACTGGAAGCCTCCTTTTATTACGGAGACGACCTGTTCAAACTCCGCGAGAAACCGATCGAAAAGAGCTATAACCTCTATCGGAATTACCACTGGCGTTGGGGGAATCTGGCTCCTTCACTTCGCTGGTCACAACCTTGGAGCGAACGTATCTACAGTGAAGTTCAGCTCTATTACACCCATTTCCGTTCGAAAGTGAACAACCAATGGGAAATGTCATCCTACACGTTGCCCAGTGCCCGACATCAAGTTTCCGTCCTCAACGATCTGGGCGGACGCTTCACGTTAGATGTCCGCCCGTCTCGCTCGCACCAACTCAAAACCGGGCTGGACTATGTTTTCCATACGAATCGACCCTCCTTGACCTATGGTGTGCAAACCTATCGTAATCAGCAGCATAACGGCCACGAGTATGTATTATTCGGCGAAGAACATTGGCGTCCGACTTCGCAAGTGGCTCTTCAACTCGGATTACGCCTTTCCCATTATCGTACATCCGAAAAAGGATACACCTCCCTCAGTCCACGCGGATCGGTCCGCTACCAACTGTTACCGCATCTCTCTCTGAAGGCGGCCTACACAAAGACCCTCCAGTATGTACATCTACTGAGTGAGAATTACCTGAATCTCCCCTCTGACCTTTGGCTGCCTACCAGCGACCAACTGCCGCCTATGACGGCTCACCAGGTTACGCTCGGACTCTATTCTGACAAATGGTCCGGATTCATCGTCTCCCTGGAGGGGTATTACAAATCGATGGACCAGCTGGTGGCTTATCGCCCGGATTATCGGTTGCAATCACCCGCTACCCCCTTGGAACAACTGATCACAACCGGATCGGGACGAAGTTATGGACTCGAGTGGATGATCAAGCGACAAACCGGCAAACTGACAGGTTGGGTAGGTTACACGCTCTCCTGGACAGACCGTCACTTTGCAGCTCTGAATCAAGGGCACCGATTCCCTGCCCGATTCGACAACCGCCACAAACTGAACATCGTGGCATCCTATGCGTTAAACGATAGAATCGAGCTGACGGCTGCCTGGAGTTTGGCATCCGGCAATCGGCTGACCTATCCGACTGAATATTATAAGAATGATATGCAACCCGTTCAACCAGGGGACAAGGGTAGCGATCCACTCCAGCTGGTGAATAGCTTCTATTATTCGTGGAGTATCAAGGGGAATATCGGATCCTATCACAATATCCAATTACCGATGTATCATCGATTGGATCTGGGTGTGCAAATCACCCGTCCTCTTCGCAACGGGCGCAAGGGAATCTGGAATTTCGGACTATACAATGCCTATTGCCACATGAACCCAATCGGGCTATCCACCTATTTCGATCGAAATCAAGCAGGGCAATGGGTCATGCGGCTGAACACCTTCTCGCTGTTACCTACCCTACCGTCGGTCAGCTATACGTATCAATTTTAAGAAACAAACATCGATTCATGCAGAACAGAAAGGAGAAAAGCGATATGAAAAGATTCAAATTAGGAATGGCAATCGGTCTGCTGTTGTGCTGTAGCAGTTGCTACCGGGCATTCGACTGGGAAGACCCCAACTTCCAGTCACACATCGTCTTGTTCAGTTCGATTTGTCCCGATACGACCATCCAGGTGTATGTCAGCCAAAGTTACAGTATCCATATGCCCAGTATCGATACCTTGGATCGGGCCAACGTATCGCTCTACATCAATGGCCAAGCCATGGATCGATCAACTACCCGTCCCCATTCGGGCGATACGGTACGACTTGTTGCCGAAGCGGCGGGACTCCCCACGGCCGAAGGATCGACCTTCGTGCCCTACCCGATACCGATCAAAAGGGCCGACGTCAACATAGAGGAGAACTTCACCCAGTTCCGGGTTACACTGGACGATCCAGCCGGAGAAACGAATTACTATGGATTACAAATCAGCAGGATAGATACAACGGGGCAAACCTGGGGACTTTCTCTCGACACCCACTCGGAACCGCTCTTTAGCCACTTGTCTGCCGGTTTGATTGATGATCTGATCGAACAAGGCAATGACTACCGGCTGATCATCTACCCCTTTACGGATCAGACCATGGATGGCCAACGCTATACACTACAGGTAACAAGCCCTTCGAATCTTTCTACAACGACAGATAGGCTCCGATTCTGCATCCGGCTTTATACCCTCACACAGGACTATTACCAATACCTCCTCTCCGTTGGACTGACAAATACCGACCGGCTCCCCGAAGCAGGACTGGCCGATCCGACCCCCATCCACCACAATGTCCAGAACGGATTGGGATTGGTTGGCGGTTATGCCCTCTCTGAGCAGGTAGCGACCCTGCCAGGGAGGGAATAAGAGAGCTTATTTACCAATGGCCTTCGCCCGATAGGAACAACGGACAGACCCTTTGATGATATTGTTCAGTTTTCCTTTGTTCAACTGACGGCGAATCGCCGAAACATTGTCGATGAAGACATGGCCGGTCAGGTGCTCGCACTCATGCTGTACGACACGGGCAGCAAACCCGCTCAACTCCTCTTCATGTTCCACGAAATCGGCATCCTGATACTTGATGCGAATCCGAACCGAACGGGACACCTTCTCGTGAATGCCCGGCAAACTGAGGCAACCCTCCTCCATGGAGTCAGTCTCCTCGCTCTTCTCCAAAAAGACCGGATTGATCATGGTACGCTTAAAACCCTTGCATTCCGGAAAATCATCCGCCAACACATCCGCATCGATCACAAGCAAGCGTAACGACAAGCCCACCTGCGGACCAGCCAAGCCTACGCCATCGGCATGGTACATCGTTTCAAACATGTTGCTGACTAAGACCTTCAAATCGGGATAATCTTGCGGCACCTCTTCAGCCTCTTTACGCAAAACAGGCTGACCGTATAAATAGACAGGTAAAATCATACTTATAATTGATATTGTTTACTTTCCAAATAACTCTGCAGGATAATGACTGCACTGATTTCATCGACCAGCGCTTTTTCCTGCCGTTTTTTCTTTTTCAGTCCTCCATCCAACATCGCACGATGTGCCAAGACAGAGGTAAACCGTTCATCATAATACACCACTGGGATTTGCGGGATCACCCGTTTCAGCCGGGTAACGAAAGCCTCGACATACACCATGTTTTCCGATGGCTCATTGTTCATCTGCTTCGGCTGCCCGACGACAAACAATTCCACCGGCTCACGTTTGACGTATGCAGACAGGAAATCCACCAATTCTCCACTTGGCACCGTGGTCAAACCACTTGCAATCAGCTGCATCGGGTCAGTCACAGCCAACCCGGTACGCTTACGCCCATAATCAATAGCGACAATTCTTCCCATAGGTGGCAAAGTTACAATTTTCAGGTGACATAACGGAATTAATAGGCGTTTTTCTCGCCTTTGAACATATTGATCACGGTCACGACAATGATTTTCAGATCCAGCAGGAACGACCAGTTCTCGATGTACCACACATCGCGCTTCACACGTCCCTCCATCTGCTCGAGCGTCTTGGTCTCACCCCGGTAGCCCGTCACCTGGGCCCATCCGGTCACACCCGGTTTGACCAAATGACGTACCATGTATTTGTCAATCAAGGCCGAGTACTGTTCGGTGTGCTTCAGCATGTGAGGACGTGGTCCGACCACCGACATATCACCTTTCAACACATTCACGAATTGGGGGAACTCATCCAGATTGGTCCGGCGCAAGAAATCACCAATCTTGGTCTTTCGCGGATCATTCTTCACGGCCTGCAACGTATCGGCCTCCGCATTGACCCGCATAGTCCGGAACTTATAACACTCGAAGTCCTGCCCGTACAACCCTGTCCGCTTCTGACGGAACAGAATCGGACCCGGTGAACTCAACTTGATGAGTACACCCACCACCACATAGAGAATGGGGAAAACGGTCAACAGGATACAAAGCGAAAAGAGCACATCGAAACAACGCTTCAGAGCTCGGTTGTAGGAGGCTTGCAACGGCTCGACACGCACGGTCAGCAACGGGATCGATTCCATCATCTCCATGATCATACTCTTCTTCACATTGCGGTAAAACTCCGGCACAATGTAAAAACGGACCATGTGTTTCTCGGCAAAGTTCAGCATCCGCTTGATCTTCTCATCATTCGTTCCCGGAAGGGTACAGTAGATTTCATCCACATTGTGTTCCAGCACGTACGACTCCACCTCATTCGTCATACCCAAATAATTCGGCAGAATAGGCTTCAGGCTCAAGTTGTCATCAAAGAAACCCATGACATTGAATCCATACGCCAAGTCATCCTTCATCAGACGATACAATTCCATCCCATTCTTACCGGCCCCCACGATCACGACACGCTTGAAGTTATGTCCACTCTTTCGGTATATCTTGAGGCAGACACGTACAAAGACACGCCAGAACGAGAAACAGATCAACGAGGAGACAAAATAGACCATGAGAAAGGTTGCCAACACATCGCCTACATTCAGAAAGACCATGCAGGTGGCAAAGAGCGCAAACAGGATGGTCACCAACAGCATCGCACGCTGGACGATTTTATCGATGAAAATCACCGATGCATGGAGTTGCATCGGCACAAAATAGAGCGCGAAGAAATAGCAGAAGTTAAACAGCAACAGAATCTCCCGCAAGTTCTGTGTAATGG
Source organism: Parabacteroides distasonis (assembly GCA_021531775.1). Classification (GTDB taxonomy): domain Bacteria; phylum Bacteroidota; class Bacteroidia; order Bacteroidales; family Tannerellaceae; genus Parabacteroides. The sequence goes on from JAFBIU010000012.1 coordinate 17,008, forward strand.
CTGCCGTATAAAAACTACCCAACTGATAATATACGACAAAAAAAAGCAGATTCAGCAGCACCAAATCTCCCACACCGATTAACCATTGTATCAAATAGCCGTGATTCTTGTTTGCCTCCATTTCTTACGTTCTAAAATCTCACAAAAGTAGGATTATTTTTGCTAATAAAAAAGGCTGTACACCAAAAGATGCACAGCCTCTTCACAAATCAGTATAAAATTACATTTATTTTGCGCTCATGATTACAACGCGGTTCCAGTTGTTCTCAGCATACGGCTGTTCATCAGAACCTCTCCATTCAATTGTAATCTGATCAGAAGATACACCATACTTCTCGATCAACTCCTTCGCAACGGCTCTTGCACGCTTCTCAGACAGACCGAAGTTGTACTTGCTTGTACCTGTCTTCTTGTCAGCATAACCGATAACCTTGATCGGAGCATTGTTCTTCTTCACGAACTCAGCTGTGTTATAGATATTGATCTGCTGGTTCTTGTCGATCTTAGAGCTGTTCAGACGGAAGAATACAACATTGTCAACATAGTTGTTTACGACAGTTGCAACAGTCTCCTTGCACTCCGGACAAGAAACCGGACGTTTGCTCAACTCTTCGTTCTCAGCACGCAAACGGTTGATCTGGTTGTTCAAGTCGTTCAACAAATCGTAATCCATCGGCTGCATAACCTCGAAGTCTGTCTTACCCAACTTGAAGTTCAAACCGGCACTCAACTGAGCAATACCATCTGTCAAGTGGCTATAGCTTACGCGGTTAAACTGTTCGTTCAACAAAGAAACCTGACCTTCAACTGTGATATCTACGCGCTTGCTCAAACGGAAAGCCATCAAGATACCACCATTCAACGACGGAGACTCTGTACGTCCGTGTTCAACTGCCTCATCTGTCTTGAAACGCTGTGCATAACCGAAACCGACCCAAGGAATCAGACGGAATACCTTTGATTCACGGTAAGGAGCCCAGAAATTCGTTACATCCCACAACAAATCTACGTGAGCAGCCATATACTTATTGTGCTGCATCAACATCGGATTAGATGTGTTGTTGTCAGCAAATTCAAAACCATGCAGCACACCACCATTCAACTGAGTACGGAATGCCAGATAGGGATTGAACCACTTACCGAAAGAAAACTGAGGAGCGAAGTTCAGACGGCTACCCAAACTTGCTTCGGGATTCTGGTCACCCAACAGGATGCTTGCGCCACCTGCAATAGAGATAAACCAGTTGTCTTTCGCTTTGTTCTTCTTAAAGTTTGTTTTATAACCTGCCTCATTGCTGAAGCCAACTTGCGGTTGAAATTCCTGTGCTGCCACAGAGAACATAAAACCAGACAATAAAGCTAGAAGTAAAACTTTTGTCTTCATATTCATCAACATTTAAATTAAACAATCAAACCTTGTGCTCAATTCATCGGCAAAATTAGCCTATTTTTCTAATAGAACAAAACTTTACCCTATTAGTTTATAAAAAAATGGTAATTAATGATCCCCTGCGAGGTGCAATAAGTACTGTCCATACTGGTTTTTCGCCATGGGAGCCGCCACTTCACGCAATTTCTCCGCCGTAATCCATCCTGCTTTATAAGCAATCTCCTCCAGGCAGGCTATTTTGAGTCCCTGGCGTTTTTCAATCACTTCAACAAAGGTTGATGCTTCCGACAGCGAATCATGCGTACCGGTGTCTAACCAGGCAAAACCACGTCCTAACAGTTTCACTTTCAGTTCGCCATCTTCCAGGAAAGTCTGATTGACAGAGGTAATTTCCAATTCACCCCGTTCAGATGGACGAATCGTGGCTGCCACATCCAAGACTTTGTTCGGATAAAAATAGAGTCCGACGACTGCGTAATTCGACTTGGGCTGTTTGGGCTTCTCCTCGATGCTGAGCACATTGCCGTCTGCATCAAACTCAGCTACACCGTAGCGTTCCGGATCGTGCACCCAATAACCGAAGACGGTCGCTTTCTGCTGCTCTTCCGCCTCACGGACGGCTTCACGCAACATGGCCGTAAAACTTTGGCCATAAAAAATATTGTCACCCAAGACCAAACAGGCACAATCGTTGCCCACAAACTCCCGGCCAATCAGGAAGGCCTGCGCCAATCCATCCGGCGAGGGCTGCTCGGCATAAGCGAACTGCACACCATAGTCCGAACCGTCACCCAACAGGCGTTGGAAACCAGGTAAATCCTGCGGAGTAGAGATAATCAAGATCTCGCGAATCCCGGCCAACATCAGCACAGAAATCGGATAATAGATCATCGGTTTATCATAAATGGGCAGCAACTGCTTCGAAACACCCTTGGTGATCGGATAGAGTCGTGTGCCCGAACCGCCAGCCAAAACAATTCCCTTCATAGCATTTTCCTTTACATTATATTATATAGGCAACGAAAGTACATATTTTTGAATTAATCGCCAAAAAGATTTTCTAATTTCAAACTTTTTCTTATCTTCGGCTGTTGTAAGTTAAACCTCAAAAATCAAGGAATATGGAAGACAAACTGGTAACATTAGCAATTCACACCTTTGAGAAGGCCCAAATTCTCAAAACGCTGCTGGAGACAGAAGGGATTGAAACCTACATCCATAACGTCAACCAGATTCAGCCCGTGGTGTCGGCAGGTGTTCGCGTCCGCATCAAGGAGAGTGACCTGCCTCATGCGTTACGTATCATCGAAGATAGTCGATGGCTGGAAGAGGCTGCCGATGAACAGGCTGAGCCGCATGAACGCTGTATCCTGATTCCAGTCGATTTCTCCGAGTATTCCCTGCAGGCATGTGAAATCGGCTTCCGCTATGCACATCGCATGGGTGCCGTAGTCAAGTTGATGAATGCCTATTTCTCCCCCTATTTTCCGAGTGCAACCCCGTTAGGCGACTCGCTGGTCTATCAGATCAACGAAGATGATGTGGTGCAAAACCTCTATCAATATGCAGAAACGGAAATGGAGGGACTGGCTGCCCAAATTCGGGAACAGATCGCAAGCGGTTCCTGGCCCAATGTGCCTTTTGAGACAGTGTTGCGTGAAGGTTTGCCCGAAGAGGAGATTCACGCCTACAGCAAAGAATGTCGCCCGCTGCTGATTGTCATGGGTACACGTGGCAAGAATCAGAAAGAGGAGGATCTGATTGGCAGTGTAACAGGTGAAGTGATTGAGAACAACCGTGTTCCCATCCTCGCCATTCCGGAAGCTATGCCTTTCCACGACTTGGCAGATGTCAAACAGATTGCCTTTGCCACCTCTTTCAGGCAGTGCGACTTGGTGGCATTCGATGAGTTCATGGAACTGATTAAGCCCTATGATTGCCAAATCCATCTGTTCAACATCTCAACGAGCCACAATGAATGGAATGAGATCCGGCTGACTGGTGTCCGGGAATATTTCAAGAAACAATATCCGGATGCCCAGATTGATTGTACGGTACTGGACGATGGCGACCTGCTGTTGGCCGTGGAGAAATTTGTTCGCGACAAGCAGATCGATGTCATTGCCCTCAGCACCTACCGTCGGAACCTGTTGGCCCGTTTATTCAATCCGAGCATAGCGCGTAAGATGCTATTCCATACAGATACGCCTTTGCTCATCATGCATTCTTAGCAGAAGAATGGATTTATTCTGAGCTGATTTGTCGGTTCAACGAATTAATTGTACATTTGCCGCAACAAAGAAGTAGTATTTGTTTTTTCATATAAGTAGAGTTTGTTATTTGTTGGGTCCGCGTTTATCTGAGAAGATAGATGCGGACATTTTTTATCTATTTCCCCCGATTATCCGGAATGCGGAACCCGATTCGCGATATAGACGGAATATAGCGGAATCCGATGGTTTCATAGGCATGCTCCTTTCCATATTCATAGAGGAGTCCGACAGCCGTATCAGACAACTGGACCAAATCGGAATAGGCGGAAGGGCCTCCATGGACCAACTGAGCTACAGGCCAGGTTAATCCTCCATTCTCACTCATTTTGATGGTCATGCGGATGCGCTAATCGGGAGTGGCCGGATTAGAGAATAGCACCCGGTTCGTAGCCCGGCCCTCCTGGGTCATCATCAGTGCGCTCCCCTGACAAACCGGTTCCACCAACTCAGGGATATATCCCATGGGAGAAAGGTGTTCGCCCCCATCGTGGCTCACGGCATAGGCCCGACATTTACCAGCCTCCCGGTTGTAGTTGCGCATGTTCTGTACCACGCTTCCGTCAGCCAACTCATAGACTGTACTCTCATTGCCACCGGCCTGTTCAATAACACCACCCAGTTTCCAGTGCTTACCCCCATCATCCGAATAGATCAGTTGCGAACGATAGGCTTGCGAACCCAAAAGGCTGTGGTTGGCCGGCACGATCATTCTTCCCCGATGCGGACCGTTCAACAGCTGAATGCCATGGCAAGGTCCTGTTGCATACCAGCCCCAGTTGTCGCATTTTACATCGGCTGTAATCTCTTGGGGTTGCGACCAGCTTCGACCATCATCCTCGGAGTGCAGGACAAACACCCGACGGGAATCCTTGGATGTGCCCTCCATGATCTCCCTTTCCGTATCTTCACCCAAATTCCAGCAGGCCACCAACACGATGCGTCCGCTTGTGCGATCCACAATAGGAGCTGGATTACCACAGACATTGGCACCATCATCCCAGACCACTGAAAGGGGACTCCAAGTGGCACCCTGATCCGTTGACCGTTTCAAAACCAAGTCTATATCGCCCGTATCCGAACAACCGTTTTTCCGAGCTTCGGCAAAAGCCAATAAATCACCCTTCGTTGCTTGTACAATGGCGGGAATACGAAAACAGGCATAACCTCCCTCCCCCTTCTCAAATACAGGAACCGTTTTTAACCTTACACCGGATGCGGTCGTGATTTTCCCCGAGAGCAGATAAGGAGCACGGATGCCCGGTTTGATCTCACCACTACCGATATAGAAGCGGCCATCGCGATAGGTCACGCTGGTCGTTACCGCTATCGGAAATGGAGATTCACCGATTACCGTGAGTTGATCACACTTCGGATCATACACACGCACCTGATTATCAAAGCCGGGATGTGTGTCAGATCCAGGGATGAGACGGGGGACCCCGCCTAACAGGATCACAGAACCCGTTTCATGCAGGAATGCGGTACCTGCCATCACCGGAAAGGTCTCCTGTAATTTGCGCCACTGACGGCTTTCCACGTGATACACGAAACCATCCTCCAACACTTCGAGTGTTCCATCAGGCTGGTAATTTCTTCCACCCAATAGATAGAAACAGGTGGAGTCTTGCGATTGAATGGCACACGAGACGGCAAACCCACGGGCATCACCCAGCCACGGGGCCACTGTTTGCCACCCAGCCTTACGGTCAGACAGATCCAACTGAAAAACATGATGTGTCGCTTGCTCGGGATGCATCGACGATTGGCCACCTGCTACAAAGATGAGATTACCGGCACGCGAAGCGGTGGCATTGCCCAACGGACAGGGCAACGAGGGCCAGGCTGTATCGATTTCAAACCGACCCTGACTCCATTTGATTTCGAAAACATCCTGATAGCAGGTATCAGGGTCTGCACCGCCGATACATAGGAGACTTTCATCCAACGCGATGGAAGCCCCATAGGCCATCGGACGTGGAAGGAAATCTTCTAACACCACCCAGGTAGGGTTGGTATCCGACAAACAAACCGCATACAGGTCTGCATACCAATGCTTCTTGCCGCCTTGCCAAGGCATCTGATCCGGGAAATTGGCACCACCAGCCAATACGAACCACGGACCGACAAATCCAGAGAAGGCTCCAGCCAATCCGGGGTTCGCTCTCCCATCCTTTGGGGGCAACACCCAAGACTGATCCCAATCCGTTACCTGCAAGTGTACCGAATCGTGCTGCTGTGGGGTACATCCCATCATCAGCCACGTGATGACCAAGCATACATAACAAAACTTAGCCTCTACTCGACCGACCCATGTCGGTACATGTGTTTTTCTTTGCAATGATTTCATATCCATAATCTACACCCATTTGGTCAACAAAGTTAGTGTTATTCATAAAGTGTGCAAATACCGTATTATTGATTTTACCTATTTATCACCCACAATCCGTTCTTGGCGCTGCCTTGTCGGGTGAGGACGTTGAGCTCACGGAGTTTCTTGATCTGTTTCTCTACTGCCCGTTTCGTAATGCCGAGGTTATCGGCTAAATCTTGGGCGGTCATGCCCGGGTTAGAGTTGAGAGAAAGGAGGAGCTGCTTTTCATTATCACCGAACTTTACACCGAACTCTTTACCGAATGTTATACCGAACTGCTTATCCAGAGGGGACTCGTTAGGATTATAGTTCGGCTGCTCTGTTCCTTGGTGGGACTTCAGGGTCTTGAGTATCTCCCCTAGCATGAAGTCAATGAAAGGACCAGAGTCACCTTTGGTTGTACTGGCTGAGATTGCATCATAGTATGCCTCCTGGTTGGAATAACCCATGTTCTCTACAGGAAGATGTGCAAACAAAGGATTCAATCTACCCAAAATCAATGACTGCCAGAGACGACCAATCCGACCATTTCCGTCTGAGAAGGGATGAATGAACTCAAACTCGTAGTGGAATACACATGAGCGAATCAGCAGATGATCATCAGCCTTGGTGAGCCATTCAAACAAGTCGTCAATCAGTTGCGGCACTCGTTCGGCAGGAGGAGCCATATGAACAAGACCAGTTTCTGAAAATACACCAACGCTACCTCTGCGGAACTTACCAGCATCATCTGCAAGGGCCATCATCATAGTGCCATGCGCCCGTAACAAATCTTTCACATTGAAAGGATTAAGCGAATTGTACATATCGTATGTTGCTATCGCATTCTTTACTTCTTGTATCTGACGTATTGGAGCTATCACGGATTTTCCCTCAATGATGTCAGCCACCTGTCCCTCACTCAGTTCATTACCTTCTATGGCAAGAGAAGAGTGGATAGTCTTGATGCGGTTAGCTTTACGCAGACGCAATCCGTCACTTTGTTCCAATCGGATAGCAAAGCGTTCCATCTGTGCAGAAATCTCCGCGATCAGCTTGATGGCTGTTGATGATATGGTGAATGGAGGTATATACATGGCAATCTTTAGTCTTTATTGAATATCTTTTCCAAATGTGCACAGAGCAACTTTCTTTGTTTTATGCTGACAGCATTTGCAGTTTGTCGAATGTCATTGTTGTCTCGATCCATACGCATGTTTTCACCTTATTATTACAACTTGTTCAACGTTTTTATACCCATAGATTACACCCATTTGGACAACAAAGTTAGTGTTTTTTACGGTTCATCCGACATTTCGAGTGATAGATTGTAGATAATTGAAATAAAAGAAGAAAACTGCCGAACTTATTGTATATTTGAATAACCACAAACAAATATACCACCATGAACAGCAGTTTTCTATATCACGCTTGGGGGCTTTACAGCCTCGAATGTACCAAAGAGGAGTTCAAATGTAATACAATTATACTACATGTTCAAAGCAAAAAGCGATTATCCGTATGCCCGAAGTGCGGAAAGCGCCATTTAGTCAAGAATGGGTACCGTTTCAGAGACTTTATCGGTCTTCCCATAGGTGGAAAGAAAGTGATAATCCGCATGAAGGTACAACGCTACAAATGCAAGAATGAAGAATGCGACTATGACCAGCAGGAGAATATACCATTTGCCACAGGCAGCCGCTCATACACCCATCGCTTTGCAAAGTATGTGGTAGAACTACTCCGCGGCATGACATTGCAGGATGTTGCCAACCATCTTAATGTGTCATGGGACACAGTAAAGGAGATTCACTCCATCTATCTTGAGCGCCACTATAGTCCGCCTTCCCTGAAAGGATTAGTGAACATCGGCATTGATGAGTTTGCTGTGAGGAAAGGTCACATATACAAGACCATTGTCGTAGATCTTGACACGGGAAGGATTCTCTATGTGGGTGACGGAAAGGGTGTTGACGCACTTGACAAGTTCTGGAAGAGAGTCAAGCGGCATAAGGTGAAGATTGAGCATGTCGCTACTGATCTGTCTGTCGCCTTCATCGCCTCTGTCCTTGAGAACTGTCCCGGTGCCGTGCATGTCTTCGATCATTTTCATGTCGTAAAGTTGATGAATGATCATCTGGATGACATAAGAAGAAAGGTGTATGCAATGGAGAAGGATGTCAACAAACGTAAAGTCCTCAAGGGAACAAGATACCTGCTCCTTGGAAATGGAGAGGATATCTTTGACCAGCAGCATAAGACCCGACTTGACAATGCCCTTGCCATGAACGAGCCACTCTCAAAGGCCTACTATCTGAAGGAACAACTCAGAGAAATATGGTCGCAGATAAGCAAGGAAGAAGCAGAAGCCGTACTTGATGATTGGGTAAAGCAGGCCAGAGAAAGCAAGATTCCACAGCTCATGAGGATGGCCGCAATATTACTCGCTCACAGGAGAGGCATACTGGCATGGTATGATTCTCATATCTCAACGGGAAAAGTAGAGGGTATCAATAACAAGATAAAAGTAATGAAACGTAATGCATACGGATTCAGGGATGACCGGTATTTCACCCTCAGGCTTTATGCCCTACATAACTGTCGCATCACTCGAAATGTCGGATGAACCAAATGTTTTATACACAACTATAATCATATCTGTTCAATATAGGATTATGGAATATCAATGTCTATTTCCGGGATAATCTCCATAGGTGTTATCTTTGAGTCAGGATCTCTTACAACTCCTAACATATCGTCAGAAAGCAATGGTAAAAAAGAGTCTATTAGCCCTCCTTTATTGATTGAGAGGTCAACATATTCATCTCCTGAAAAAATCACCTGTTGTTTCGTCTTGACAGTAATCTCGGAAGCCCCTGCACCATCGAGAAATTCATTTCCATTTGATGGCGTTTTACGAATACCTTGTTTTAAAAGGCTATTCAAGAATTGTTTATAATCTGCTGTGCTGATATGACTACTCTCATTATATTTTACAGTTCCGTCATTTCCACCATAAATCGTAACACTTACACTATTCTTAAGAACGTGAATGTAACAGTCATAGTGACATTCAGGAGTAACAGGCCCATTTCCTGAATGATATATTATAGAAGTAGCTTTTGACAACTTTTCAGATGAAAGTTGTGCTTTCTTCTGCGTATATGCGCGTAAGGACTGAGCTATACTACCCAGTTTATTTGGCTTTTGGGCAAATAATGCAACTGGGAAACAAAAGCTTAAAAAAATAGCAATTGAACTAATCTTCTTCATTTTTTCTCGTTTAGCCACAAGACTCAGAATAGAATCTTGGGGAAATAACACTCATGAAATTGTACTGACATTATACTTCTCTTTTATGCCATTCTCTATGGTCTCTTGTATCTGACTTAGGAAGTCACCACGCAGAACATAATGGAAAATGAATCCGAATAGGGCAGCTGCAAACGGATCCATACCTCCATTAATACCGATAATGGTTTGCCCCTTGTTTTCATTCTGCTTGATAAAAACCATTGCTCTTACAAACAATCCCTTGCGGATGATGACAAAAGGAGAATTTATACCCCATGTCTGAAGTTTGATTTGACACTCAGGGAAGTATTCTTCAGCAATTCTTTTCACATCGTCAATGCTCACTGACGGTAGATAGTTAAATTTAATCTTCTTATCCATAATTATATTATATTGGTGGAATTTAACAATATTGATAATATCATAACAATGATAGTTACCACAGTAACAATAATAATTTGCTTTCTATTCTGTTTACAATTCTATTTCTTCATTAATGGAACCAATTTTTGTGATAATTCATGTGCTACAGACTTACATCTATTATCTTTAATGTACTGCATACACATCTTGTATGCTTCTTTATATTCATCACTTTCCATAAGCCGATCTACAAGTTGACGTAAATCGTTCTCGTCCTGATTAGACTTATGATAATTTTCTTCGATAAAAGTTACATCAGTTTCCTCATTAGTGATATTGGTGCTAAATCCATGATAATCATTTGTTTTTGATTTAGTTTTATTATGACTTGATGATACTGAAATATTCAATGAAGAAAGGAATTCAGTTATTGTTTGAAATCGATTCTTTTTTATTGGGGCCATCGCTTTTTGGACTGCATCAATAGTTGTTGAATTGAGTCCTGTTCAGAAAAGTGGTTAATTGAGAGAAAACGTATTTGTCTTGATTCATATGTAGTCAACTTTTGTTGGCTGCAATGTAACAAAATCAAATCCGTTTCATTTTAAAAAATGGCTTAAAAGACTATATTTCAATTATTTCAAAGAGCAATTTATCCACGTTAACGGGACAGTAGTGCTATAAATTCTCTTTATAATTCATGATTCTGAAGCTTCACAAGCTATATACCTTTACTTTGCATTCATTGGCAATTTTGCACCAATTAGTTCTCAATTCTTTGTGTTCTGTCCAAACATCCCAATAATTAGGGGCGTCCGATTGAAGACATTGGCACTTTGGTAATGTGCGCATTTTTACCATAACTGGAAACCCAAATGCCAACTCCAAAGAATATCTCCGAACTTATTGCCGTTTTCTGACCACCTGTCTGACCACCTATTTCTGTATCAGTGACATTATCGGAAACATTCTTCTTTTTATCACTCGTCATCAATTTGCTTATTAGACTCTATCAAGTTCACCATTAATGACCCAATTACCATTTTTGCGTCCACCATCTCGACTGACAATGTTCAGTTCTTTTAAATGGCGAACGACTTTATACACAGAGGTTTTCCCTAATGCAAGTTCCTGTCCCAAAGAGTCAAACGTAATATAGGGATCTTGCTTTATTAATGTCAAGACCTTACTTTCAATAGCAGTTAATGGCAACACATTCTTTTTATCACTCTTTTTATCACTCTTTTTATCACTCTTTTTATCACTGGCTTTTTCCTCACCTTTTTCCTCACTTGTGGAATCAACAGAGTCATCTTTATGTAAGGTGTAGGTTGTCCAGCGATTCTTGTTTTCCTTGTTCAGTAGTTGCTTATCCACCATCTGATGCAGGATTTTACCGACTTCAATGGAATTAAGCCCTAACAACTGTTGCAATTCGGTGTTGCTGATGCTATCGCCATTCCATACGTATGCCAGTATCATTTGCTCTTCTGAGGTCAAGGCATGGTATGACTCCTCGCCATAATAGGCCTTCATTTCGCTCAACACGCTTTCGGGCAACAGGCTTATCATGGGCATGGTCAGATCTACCTGTCTCAACTCGGTGCGGTCGAGCAAGGTGGGTTTGCGCCAATGCTCATCTTTCCATGCTCTCAGAATGGTGGGATAGCCGCTGCCGATGTTGTCACCAAAGCCTATCATGCGCAGCATATTCTGGATGCGGGGATTGCGGGCTTTGGAGTTTCCGCCATTCATGATGTCTTCGATGGGAAGCTTCAGGGAGCCGGGATTGGAGAAGAGGAACTCATTGTCATGTTTCTCCACTTTCAGCACACCGATGATAAAAAGGTCGGCATGAATGATCATGTTCGTCATCGCTTCTCTAACGGCTTTATGGACAGGGGTGTCGTCTATGCGTTCCATCCCTTCAAGTTTGAAGGGACGTTTCAGGTCTGCTGTGAGTTTCGGCATGACGCGAGTGAAGAAGTTGAAGAGATTGTTTTCCCATGTACCGTCGTAGGTAAGACGGTCGCTCCAACGGCTATCACCTATCAGGTTGGTCTTGTCGATATAGTCCATGCGGATGTTGTCGAAGCGGTCGCGCACAGGAAGTCCCTTACCAAACATCATCAGACCTGCCATCGTAAGACCTTCTCTTCGGGTGTTTCGGTCGGTGGTATATCCCCCCATACTACGAAGGAAATCCTTGTCGTCAAGCTGATTGAAGACATGGTCCACGTTACTCACCTTAAAATGGTTGCGGTAGGCATGCAGGGTAGGAAGGTCGATGTCGTTCATGTCGTAGTTCTCCAGCATGAGGCCGTCATTCCCGTTTTCATTGGCATCACGCAACATGGATCTCACTTCCTCGTCGGTACAATGATAGTCGCCCTCATAGTTGCGTTTGAAGCTGCCGCTCAACAGGTTTTTGTTGATATAGACAGGGCGCATGGTGTAGTTGGCCATGGGAACATGTATGGTGATAAGCTTCTTACCTTCGTATTCGATACATTCCACATCATCGTCAAACAGGATGTTACGACTCACCTTGTCGCTGTTGATAGTGTCCCAAAAAGTTTTGAGCATTTTGTCGGCATCAGTCACCCCCTTAATCTCAAACCTTTCTTCGTCGTATCTGTTGCGATGTTCCTTGATGCCTAAGACAATGACCCCGCCAATGGTGTTGGCAAATGCAGAATAGGTTTCCCACAACGACTTTGGCAAATCGCCTGAGGCCTCCTTATATTCTATATTGATGCGCTCTCCGTAGAGCATCAAGTCCTTTATATCTGTTGTTGTCATAATCGTGCTAAAGTAATGATTTAATCTCGTTCCTTATCAATCTTCTCCATTGCCTCCTTCGGTATATAAGCCGTAGCCACCAAGCAACCGCTGAATAACTCTACGATCACTCGCTGTTGACCGGCTATGCGCGCCACCCTGCCTTGGATACCTTTGAAATCACCCTCAGTGATAATCACCGAGTCACCCTGCTTGTATTGGATATTCTCCGATGTGACAGGAATGATATGAGGATTCTTGATGGAAGTGAGGCGGATGAAATTATTCATGGCTACATCACTGATAATGAGCGGAGGATTACAGTTGGGAGCGTCTTCTCGATAGTTGGTGTGATCGTAGTAATAACTCAATAGAAGGCGAGACTCTATGGAGTTCACCTTCTCATCGTGAAGCATGGCATCCACTTCGTCCGGGGATGAATGTGCAAAGATGAATGAAGGAAGGAGGGGCTCTGTGATGACCCGTATCTTCCTGTGCTTCTTGACCTGTTTGTACCTCATAGGCACATAACACTCCATGTTTCTCGCTTCCAGTATATCCTTGGCTTTCAGCACGCGACCATACGAGACACGAAGGACAAACCATTGCAGGGTTTGCGTATGGACATTCTCTACCGACACTCCATTTTGAACATTCAAAGTGGGGGGCGTACAGAAGGCAAGTTCTGTACCGTGACACATTAAGCCAGTGTCAAGAGGCTGCCCATTATACAATGAAGCGTTGGTCACCAAGGACTTGTCTATTATATCTTCCACTGCAATGCAAGATGTCTGATTAAATGAAACAAGACTTTTCTCTATAAGAATTATCCATTTCTGATTACAAAAATACAAAAACAATTACAGACTCTTGCATAAATAGACGAAAGTTTAGACCTGTCAACGATATAGACGGATTATGGACGGTATATAGAGGCATCTCGGGTGCTTGCTTATCTGCATAGCTGATAGAAGCTATGTGGGAAGGTCTTTGAAGTACATTTCAAAGCATGTCCGCACGTCGTCAAACGATTGTTTGACGGATGTCAGACATCTGTTTGACGACTGTCAGGCGATCGTTTGACGACATGCAACTACCCTATGAATATGTATTCTTTTGGCTTTGGAATAAGCTTCTATGAGATACTGAATTATGTTTGATGTAACATTCCAATTATCATCGATCCCGTGTCTATTCTTAACTTGACACCATAACCAAAAAGATTGTCCCACGAGGTACAAAATAGGGTTGCTACGGGATGGCAACAATTGCCACGACGAGGAGGGAACAATGGCTGCTACGTGGTACTAACAATTGCTACCACGCGTGGTAGCAAAAACGGGCTGGCGAAAGGGGTAAGAAAGATGGGTGTAAGCAACTGGTGATGAGAATGATCCTTTGATACGAGCGGAAAGGGGTTCACATGCGGGAGGAAAAGGGATGGATTTGTATAGAAAAAAAATAGCCCCGGAAGTCCTCAAAAGACTTTCGGGGCTGATTAATCAACTCACAGAATCATTTTCCTATCTCATACGAAACGCTTGTCCAATCAATTCCGGAACTGAAGAGCGTCACCTGCCCGGTCGATCACGATCGCACGTTCACGATTCACATGACCACTCAGGATCTCCTTCGACAATTCGTTCAGTACATACTTCTGGATCACTCGTTTCACAGGACGTGCACCAAACTGCGGATCGAAGCCTTCGTGGGCAATGAAATCGACAGCGGCATCGGTGAACTCCAAGGTAATACCGTTCTTGTCCAACATCCGTTTCACGCCATTCAACTGCAACGATACGATCTGATGGATCTCCTGCTCGTTGAGCGGTGTGAACATGATGATTTCATCAATACGGTTCAAGAACTCCGGACGGATACTCTTCTTCAAGAGATCCAGTACCTGACCCTTCGTACGCTCTAACACCTCATCATGGTTCGTTGCCGTCATTTTCTCGAAGTTCTCCCGAATGAGTGACGATCCCATGTTGCTGGTCATGATGATGATCGTATTCTTGAAGTTCACGGTCCGACCCTTATTGTCGGTCAGACGGCCATCATCCAATACCTGCAAGAGGATGTTGAAGACATCGGGATGGGCCTTCTCAATCTCATCAAACAGAACGACTGAGTAGGGTTTCCGACGAATGGCCTCGGTCAGCTGACCACCCTCATCGTATCCGACGTATCCCGGAGGTGCACCGATCAGACGCGTCGCACTGAACTTCTCCTGATATTCACTCATATCAATACGCGTCATCATGTTCTCATCGTCAAACAGGTAATCGGCCAACGCCTTAGCCAACTCTGTCTTACCGACACCGGTCGTACCGAGGAAGATGAACGAACCGATCGGTCGTTTCGGATCCTGCAAACCGGCCCGACTCCGACGTACGGCATCCGCAATGGCACTGATGGCCTCATCCTGTCCGATCACCCGTTTGTGCAATTCCTCTTCCAAGTGCAGCAGTTTCTCCTTTTCGCTCTGCATCATCTTGCTTACAGGAATACCGGTCCAACGCGAAACCACATCGGCAATGTCGTCGCTATCGACCTCTTCTTTGATCATAGCGGCACCCCCTTGCATGGTTTTCAGACGCTCCTGAACCCGCTTGATATCCTCCTCCTTCTGTTTGATCTTACCATAACGGATCTCAGCCACCTTTCCATAGTCACCTTCACGTTCTGCCTTTTCAGCCTCAAACTTCAGGTTTTCGATATCAATCTTATCCTGCTGGATCTGGTTGATCTGCTCCTTCTCACTCTGCCACTGGGCCTTCTGCTTCGTCTCCTCCTCCTTGAGGTCGGCGATCTCCTTGTTCAGCTGTTCCAGTTTCGACTGATCATCCTCCCGTTTGATGGCCTCACGCTCGATCTCCAACTGTTTGATACGACGTGACACCTCATCCAACGACTCGGGCACGGAATCGACCTGCATCCGTAAACGGGCAGCCGCCTCATCCATCAAGTCGATGGCCTTGTCCGGCAAGAAACGGTCGGAAATGTAACGGGTCGATAACTGCACAGCGGCAATGATGGCATCATCCTTGATCCGCACCTTATGGTGATTCTCATATTTCTCCTTCAGACCACGCAGGATTGAAATGGCATCCATCTCATCCGGCTCATCCACCATGACAATCTGGAAACGACGCTCCAAGGCTTTGTCTTTCTCGAAATACTTCTGATACTCATCCAAGGTCGTGGCACCGATGGCCCGTAATTCGCCTCGGGCCAATGCCGGCTTCAAGATGTTGGCTGCATCCATCGCACCCTCACCTTTACCCGCACCTACCAAGGTATGAATCTCATCGATGAACAGAATGATTTCACCATCTGATTTCATCACCTCGTTGACAACGGCCTTCAGACGCTCCTCAAACTCTCCTTTGTATTTAGCACCGGCTACCAGGGCACCCATATCCAACGAGAAGATCTGTTTCGACTTCAAGTTCTCCGGTACATCACCCCGAATGATACGATGCGCCAAACCCTCGGCAATGGCGGTCTTACCTACACCCGGCTCACCAATCAGAATCGGGTTGTTCTTGGTACGACGGCTCAAGATCTGCAAGACCCGACGAATCTCCTCGTCACGTCCAATCACCGGATCCAGCTTGCCGCTACGGGCACGCTCGTTCAGGTTGATGGCATATTTGCTCAATGCCTCATAGGTATCTTCGGCCGACTGGCTCGTCACCTTGTCGCCTTTCCGCAGCTCGGAGATGGCCTGCCGCAACTCTTTCTCCGTCACGCCTGCATCCTTCAAGATCTGCGAAGCATTGCTCTTCTCGGTCAGCAAAGCCAACAAGATCGGTTCCAACGAAACATATTGGTCGCCCAACTTGGACGAATAGTCGATCGCCTTCTGCAGAACCTGGTTGGCTTCATTCGACAGATAGGGTTCTCCACCCGATACCTTGGGCAGGGAGGCGATTTCATTATCCAATACCCGATTCAGGTTGGTAATGTTCACACCCAACTTCTGAAACAAGAAATTGGTCACGCTTTCGCCTGTCATTATGACAGCCTTCAGCAAATGCACAGCCTCAATGCTCTGTTGGCCCCGTTGCGTTACCAACTGCACTGCCTGCTGTACGGCCTCTTGTGCTTTAATTGTAAAGTTGTTAAAATTCATATACTTAATCTCCTTTCTTATTCCTATTCATTCAATTACATTCACCAAAGAATCTACAAATGAAATGCCAAAGCCATTCTTTGAGAATAAACTGACATTTTGTCACAACAATCCAAACATCCGATACAATCCAGCAGACATTTCGACGGAAATGCAGACAAAAAGCCATCCCAACCGTTGCCTCTTCACAAGAAATACAAGCCTATTTTGAAAAAAACAGGCCAAACTATTGCAAAGTTCAAAATAATCCGTACCTTTGCACCGCATTTGAGAGAAAATGCTACTCGAACGAGTAAAACAACAAACAATGCCTCTTTAGCTCAGTTGGCCAGAGCACGTGATTTGTAATCTCGGGGTCGTTGGTTCGAATCCGACAAGAGGCTCAAAACAAAGGGCAGTTACCAGAGTGGCCAAATGGGGCTGACTGTAACTCAGCTGGCTTACGCCTTCGGTGGTTCGAATCCATCACTGCCCACAAAAAAAAGGATGTATCTCTAACAGATGCATCCTTTTTTTGTATGCCTACTCCTCCCCTCTTCCATCGTTGAAGATCAGACAAAAAAAAGAGGGACAACAACCGTTTCTACCGGCTATCATCCCCCTTTTATAGCATTACGTTGCATTATCGCTTCTCGAACACAAGGCCAAAATCCAACGATTCGGCATTTTGCAAAGCTGGCAGCAGACTGCTCACCAATCCCTGATAGGCTTCCGGGATCTTATTCATCAACAGTGGCATCGCCATCTGCATGGTGGGTACCAACACCTCCTTGGTCAAATAAAAGGTTGCGTCACCATTATTCATCTGATAACCCATCGGCAAGGCATAATAGCCACCCAAGTCGATCAATGAAGAGGTAAGCATCTCGGCACTCAGACCAAATTCACTCAGTTTACTGTCTGCCAAGGCCAACAAATCGGTATAAGCCTTGTCGATCGCTATCAGCAACTGTCCGTCGCGTACACAATACTGCAAGCTCAACGCATTGGTAAACATCGAGAGATCGACCGGTTGGTCACTGGCACGTGACTTCCACGCTACGCCCATCACGCCATTGGCCTGCAAATCCGAATAGACATACTCCACTTTTTGGGCAATCAAGCCGCCTACCAATGGACCAGCCATGGCTGACAACGCATCTAACTGCGGATTGCCTGTCACCAAATTGGCATACACACCGGCTCCGGCAGCCGTCATCTTCACCTTCCACTGACCCGCTACATCGGCCGTGATCTGGCGATGAACCACCAACGACAATTTTCCCTTTTCAAATGTACCGGTTACCTGAACCGATCCATCCGTAGTCGCACTCTCACCGGAGAGGCTCAACACATCACCGGTCTGTTGCGACGAAGCCGTTACCTGCAACGTGGATGTTTCCGGCACTACATTATATAATGTAAGTACAACCTGATCCGCAGATGAAGCGGAGACCTCTACAGTCTTATTGCCCAAGGGTAGGGTTGCGTCATCTAAATGGATGGACAACGTACGAGTCGAATCATACGTGCCGGATACGTTTTCCCACCCACTCTTATTGTCGTCGTCATCACTGCAGGAGACCAGCAGTGAAGAGACACACAGAACTGTCAACAAATACAATAAACACTTTTTCATGTTGTCTTCTTTCCAATTTTAATTCATCAATCGGGCGCGAAAGTAACGATTTCACAGCAAACCGCCACGAAAGATCGGCTTGTTTAGTCCCAAATCTGACGAATAGACCATCGAATCCTTGAAATATATCACTTCGATCACGGATCAATGCGACTTGCTCGTCATGATATCCAGCACCAAACGATCGGTCGAGTCCATTCCTTTCGAACCAATCGACGTCAAGTTGGTAATCGTGCGATCCACATCCTCGTCGATGATTCCCTCCACCGAGGTAACCACCTTGTTCTCCATCGCCATCAAGGCGGAAAGCATCGCCGTAGAGACGCCACTCGACACCTTCAACGCACAACTCGGTTTGGCTCCATCACAGATCATGCCGGTAATGTTCCCGATCATGTTCTTGATGGCATACGAGATCTGCGTCTTCGTGCCTCCCATCAGATAGGTAATGCCACAGCTGGCACCTGTTGCCGCTACCACACATCCACACAAAGCCGACAGACGGCCCAGACTCTGCTTCTCATAAATCACCATCAGATGGCTCAACATGAGTGCACGTGTCAGCTGCTCCTCCGAACATTGAATCTCTTCGGCAAAAGAGACGACGGGTAAAGTGGCTGCAATTCCTTGATTTCCACTTCCCGAATTACTCATAACCGGAATCATCGCCCCATCCATACGGGCATCACAGGCAGCGGCCGTCATGGCCAGCATCCGCGTATAGGCCGAATGACCCAAATAACGCTGACCCAATTCACCTGTCACGGTCTGACTGACCGTATGACCATAATGTCCCTGCCGGGAAATCCGAGCCGCCGCCTCATTCAGTTTGGCTGTCTCACGAATAAAGGCAATCTCCTCCAACGGCATCTCAGTAGCAAACGCATAGACCAGATCGAACGAAAGTTGAAGTTCATCCCCCTCATCCGTCTCCTGACTGTTAGCAAAGAGCGCCCGTTCATCCAGCAACACCTCGCCTGGTTTTTCCAAATAGATGAACCGCGTGTGTTCATGACAAATGATGGCAGTGGAACGCTCTCCCCCTGCCGAACAAGTGGCTTCGATGTATAATTTATCCGTAGTCTGCTGAGCCAGATGAATTGTGATCGCCTGCTGAGCTATCAAATCTTTACCAGCCTCCAACGCTTCCGGTGTCAAATCACGCAACACCTCCAGACCGTAAGCCGACTTACCCACCAAGGCTCCCAAGGCAATCGCGATTGGCAACCCCACCATGCCCGTTCCGGGAATACCTACCCCCATGGCATTCTTCAAGATATTGGCACTGAGCCACACCTCGATCTGTTGTGGCTGCCTGTCCAAGAGTTCAGCGGCTTTAGCCACCGCCAATGCTACCGCCATCGGTTCGGTACAGCCTATGGCTGGAACCACTTCACGATGAATCAAGTTGATAATTTGAGTTTTTGTTGAATTGTCCATTTTGCTAATTAGATTTGTCTGCAAATTTAGAATTTAATATCTTTGAAGCCATGAAATCAAATCAGAAAAGTATGAGTACTGTTAAATCGTATATTGAAACCAACCAAGCTCGATTCTTGGAAGAGTTATTCTCACTGATTCGCATTCCCTCCGTCAGTGCGAAGTCAGAACATAAACCGGACATGTTGGCATGTGCCAAGCGATGGGCCGAATTGCTGGTCTCCTCCGGTGCCGACCGGGCCGAAGTGATGCCTACGACCGGCAATCCGGTTGTCTATGCCGAACGGATCATCTCGCCGGAGGCAAAAACAGTCTTGGTCTATTCCCATTACGATGTGATGCCGGCAGAGCCCTTGGAATTGTGGAAAAGCAATCCTTTCGAACCGGAAATCCGCGACGGCCGCATTTGGGCACGAGGTGCCGATGACGACAAGGGACAGGGCATGATTCAGGTAAAGGGTTTTGAGACAGCTCTACAATTGGATCTGTTGCATTGCAATGTCAAATTCATCTTCGAAGGGGAGGAAGAAATTGGTTCGCCCAGTCTGGAAGATTTTTGCATGACGCATCGGGAACTGTTGCGTAGCGATGTGATCTTGGTATCCGACACCAGCATGGTGAGTGCAGAAACGCCCTCTCTGACAACCGGCTTGCGCGGGTTGGCCTACTGGGAGATTGAAGTCACCGGGCCCAACCGGGATCTGCATTCGGGTCATTTCGGAGGTGCAGTGGCCAATCCCATCAACGTGCTTTGCAAACTGTTGGCCGATGTGACCGACGCAGACGGACGGATCACCATCCCCGGATTCTACGATGATGTCGAAGAGGTATCCGCAGCAGAACGCTCCATGATTGCACAGATTCCCTTTGATGAGACCAAGTATAAAGCAGCTATTGGTGTTCGGGAACTGGCTGGTGAAAAGGGATATTCGACACTCGAGCGCAACAGTTGTCGTCCTTCGTTCGATATCTGCGGCATGTGGGGTGGTTACATCGGGGAAGGCAGCAAGACCGTATTGCCCTCCAAGGCGTATGCCAAAGTATCGTGCCGCCTGGTGCCCCATCAGGATCGGGTGAAGATCACGCAACTCTTCATTGACTACCTGACCCGCATGGCTCCGTCCAGCGTACAGATCAAGGTGACACCCGCCCACGGAGGTCAGGGTTATGTTTGCCCCATCGATCTGCCCGCCTACCAAGCAGCCGAAACAGCCGTCGGCATTGCTTTCGGACAAAAGCCGTTAGCAGTGCGCCGCGGAGGTAGCATTCCCATCATCTCTACGTTCGAACAGGTGCTGGGTGTCAAGACCGTCTTGATGGGATTCGGGTTGGAACAGAATGCCATCCACTCTCCCAACGAGAGCCAACGGCTCGATTTCTTCTTCAAAGGCATCGAATCGGTTGCCGAGTTTTACCGGATCTTTTCATAACAGGGTGCCATGAGTCTATTAATCAAAGGGGCCTTATGGCAAGGCCAACCGACCGATGTCTATATCGAAGGATCGCAAATTGTCGAGGTAGGACGTTCGATCGAGCGTCCTGCCGACCGGGTTCTCTCAGGGGAACAGAAAGCCTTGACACCCGGTTTCGTCAACGGACATACCCATGCCGCCATGACCCTCTTCCGGGGGTTTGGCGACGACATGGCATTGATGCCCTGGTTGCAAGAGAAGATTTGGCCCAACGAAGCCAAACTGACACCCGAAGATGTCTATTGGGGAGCCAAGTTGGCCTGCTTGGAGATGATCAAAAGCGGAACAACCAGTTTCTTTGATATGTACATGTATTTAGAGGCTACGGCCGATGCCGTCGAGGAGATGGGTTTGCGGGCCGTCCTATCCGGCGTCTGCTTCGACCATTTCCGACCGGAACTGGCCGAACGATGCAAGGAGGCCAATCAGCGGTTGGTAGGTGTATTGGGTCGGTATAGTGACCGGATCCACTATGCGTTAGGGCCTCATGCCATCTACACGGTCTCCGGCCCCTTCCTGCAATGGATCGATCAGTTTTCAAAAGCAAACGGGGATGCGTTGATTCACCTTCACTTGGCAGAGACGGAAGAGGAGGTCCGGAACAGTGTGAAACAGTTCGGTCTCACCCCCGTACGTTATCTTCATCAGTTGGGTATCTTGTCACCCCGCCTGGTGTTGGCACACGGAGTGCATCTGGATGCGGAAGAGATCCGTATGTTAGCCGACCAGGGTGTGAAGGTGGTACACAACCCCGCTTCAAACATGAAGCTCGCATCAGGCAGCTGTTTTCAATATGACGCCCTACACCAAGCTGGCGTGCTGATCGGATTGGGTACCGACGGTTGTGCCTCTTCAAACAATCTGGATATGGTAGAGGCCATGAAGCTGGCTTCTCTTTTGGGTAAAGTGCAGTGGAAGAATCCCGAAGCTGTCAAGGCGTACGATATTTATCGGACAGCCACCACGGAGGGAGCTCAGGTGTTGGGCCTCCAGACAGGACGCATTGAACCGGGGTACAAGGCGGATCTCTGTCTGATCGATCTGAAGCAACCGGCCTTCACCCCCAACTTCGACACCATCTCCAACTTGGTCTATGCCGCCAATGGCAGTTGCATCGACACCGTGATCTGTGACGGACGTATCCTGATGGAACACCGGGAGGTACCCGGAGAAGCGGAGATTTTAGAACAGGCAGCCCGGATCGCCTATGATTTGGTCAAAAGGCCTGCCAAGAAGAACTAGTTGAAACATCCATAAATCAAGCGATAAATGAAAGAAATAAAGGATCTATATGCAGAAACGGCCTCCTATCTGAGAGCCTGTATCACCAGTAAGCCGGAAACAGCCATCATCTTAGGCAGTGGCCTGGGAGCGTTGGCCGACCAAATCGAATCGCCCAGCATCATTCCCTATAAGGAGATCCCCAACTTTGTCAAATCGACCGTTGCGGGTCACAAAGGAAATCTGATTGCCGGTACATTGGGAGGAAAACCGGTGCTGGCCATGCAGGGACGGTTCCATTACTACGAAGGATACACCATGGAACAGGTCACCTTCCCCATCCGGATCATGCACCTGTTAGGCGTGAAGAACCTGCTGGTATCCAATGCGGCAGGTGGCATCAACAACACCTTCAAGATGGGGGATCTGATGATCATCCGGGACCACATCAACATGATGCCCAATCCGCTGATCGGTCCCAACAAGGCCCAATTCGGGGAACGTTTTCCCGACATGACGCGTGCTTACGACCGGGAGTTCATCCAGCTCATGGAGACGATTGCTGCCGAACAGGGTATTGCATTAAAGAAAGGTGTTTATGTAGGCTTGACCGGTCCCTCCTTCGAGACACCTGCTGAATACGCCTTCTATGGCAAAGTGGGAGGAGATGCAATCGGTATGAGTACCGTTCCTGAGGTGATTGTAGCCCGCCATTGCGGGATGCGGGTCTTCGGTATGTCCGTCATCAGCAACGAGGGGTATCATTTTGCAGACGACTTTGTCAACGATGGCAATGATGTAATTGAGGCGGCCAATCGGGCCACAACCACCATGACGGCCCTGTTCCGCTCCTTGCTCCAACGAATCGAATAACCAACTGAAGGCACTGCAAGCCTTCGCTCTATTCCGGCATATGCCAGCCTCCGAAGAGATCACTCTTCGGAGGGCTTCCGGAAGGTAACTTTTCGATTCATCATGAAATTGACCGCTCCATAGACAAACAGACCCAAGAACTGGGCCAAATATTCATGCAGTCCTAAGAGCTCTACCATACCTAACAAGGAGAGGAACTGCATCAGATAGGCAACTCCAAAGGCCAACAGAAAGAGTGGAACCTCACGCATAAACCGATGACCTGGAGCATTGAAAATCCAATACTTACTCCAAAAGAAATTATTGATCAAAGAGGCTATATAACCCACGATGTTCGAGAGGCGATAATCACAACCGCACACCTCCATCATCAACCAAATCACCCCTGCAGCAATTACGGCATTAGAGGTGCCTACAATCATAAACCGAATGATTTGTACAGACTCTTTCATTTTTTTCATTTACTTACCAACAAATGTACAACATTCTCTCCCAACCAACAAAAAAATGAACTATCTTTATCGGCTGAAATAACATTAACAATTTAAAAGATTGTACCATGATTAATCGTAGAACATTTCTCAAAAGTGCCTCCTTACTGACAATAGGAGGAGCCGTCAGCCAACAGTTGTCGGCCTCGAACAGGGCGTCCGCTAACACATTCGAATACACAGCCGCTCCGCAAGCCAAGAAGCAAATGGGTTTGCAAACCTACTCGTTAGGCAGTGATCTGCTCAAGGATCTGCCCAATGGATTGGCCCGGTTGGCCAAGATGGGTTATACCGAATTGGAACTGTTCGGCTATAAAGAGGATACGGGTGAGTTCGGTACCTACTCGAAAGAGAACTCCATCTTCATCAAAGCCAAAGATTACAAGAAACTGGCTGAGGACAACGGGCTGAAGATTACCAGTTCACACTTGACACCCAATCTCCGGGAGTATATTCCGGCCAACGCTTCCAAGTTTGACGACTTCTGGAAAAAAGCGACCGACCTGCATGCTGAAATTGGCGTGACCTGTATGGTTCAGCCGAGTCTGCCGAAGGTAGAGAACGAAGATGATGCCAAGAGAGTGTGCGACATCTTCAACCGTGCTGGTGAAATTGCCAAAAAAGCGGGCATCAAGTGGGGATATCACAACCACAGCAACGAGTTCAAACGTGTACTGAAGGCGGGCGAACAACCTAATCCGAAAGCCAATCCATGGCAACCGCAAGGTACCTACATCGAAGAGCTCTTCCTCAAGAACACCGATCCGGACAAGGTGATGTTCGAATTGGATGTGTATTGGACTGTAATGGGTCAGCAGGATCCGATCGAATGGTTGGAGAATTATCCGGACCGTTTCAAATTGTTGCACATCAAAGACCGTTGGATTATCGGAGCATCGGGCATGATGAACTTTGCCAATATCTTCAAAAAGGGATATGAGAACAAGATCATCGGTTATTATGTAGAATTGGAAGGTGACCGCAAGGGTCGTCCGCAGTTCTTAGGAGTCGAAGAGAGTGCCAAATATCTGCAAAGTGCCTCTTTCGTTAAATAAAGAACCATAAAACAGGGACGCATGGTGTTGAACAAGGAGTTTGTCCTCCCACTGTCCAACACCATACGTCCCTCATCTATGATCAGGCCACATGTTACAACAACATGCCGCCAGCTACTTCATCAGCAACAGCCTCGCTCTTGATAGCAGACAGAATAGCCAAACCAAAATTGAAAGCCAAACCGGGTCCACGGCCTGTGATCACCGGACCATCCGTTTCAGTAGCCTCCCCTGTGGCCTCTGCTCCAATCAGCCGTTCCTCAAAGCCCGGATAACAGGTGGCACGACGTCCTTTCAGCAATCCCAAGCCGCCCAACACCAAGGGAGCTGCACAGATAGCCGCTACAATACGTCCGGCACGATACTGTTCCAACAGCTGTTCACGTAAAGGATCAAAATCATTCAAATTGGTGGCACCAGGCATTCCACCCGGCAGAATCAGGGCAGCCGCATCGGAATATTCGGCATCGCCATAGAGGGCATCTGCAACAACCTCAATACCATGAGTTCCCTTCACTGTACGACTGTCCGTGATAGAGATCATCTTTACATCTACTCCGCCACGACGCAGAATATCGACGGTTGCCAAAGCCTCGATCTCTTCGAAGCCAGGCGCTAAAAACAAGAATGCTTTCTTCATGACTGATTCAATTTATTTAAGTTTGTAACGATACGTAATAGTTCCGCTCTGGTTGTTCACCCCGGAAATCTCATTGAACTTGTTGCGTTTGGCAGCTTGAATGGCTTTTGTACGCATCGAAGCATCATCAATGGTCGTTCCTCGACCAATGTCGGCACGGATGACATTGCCTTTGGTATCCACCACAATGTCGATCACGATCTTCCCCTCCTCCTTTTCCGTATAGGAGGGTTCTGCCACCTTACCCGTGATGATGTGTCGATTGGCCAAACTAAACGTACCCATACCGCCAATACCCTCATTGGCTCCATGATCGGAATTACCGAAAGGACTACCTTGATTGCCTGATCCACTGGTAGCATCGCCCTGGTTATTGCCTTCTGCCGAGCCGATACCGAAGGCACCTGCCACCTTATTCTGGATAGCCTGCTCCTTCTTTCGCTGCTCTTCAGCCAAGCGTTTTTTCTCGGCCTGCTCTTTGCGGATCCGTTCCTTCTCAGCCTCTTCCTTCCGTTTCTTTTCTTCGGCCTCTTTCTTCTTCTTATCCTCCTCCTTCTTCTGTTTTTCCTCGTCAATAGAGACACTCTCTTCGATGTTCTGGGTGATCATCTCCTCTTTGGGTGTCTCCGGTTGCGTTTCAGGAGGTGGAGGGGGTGTGGTCTCCTGCGGGAGTTCCTGTCCCGTATATTTCGGTTCGAACAGACCCGCCGCAGCATCCACGTTACCGAAGTTGACCAATACGCCACCCTCCTCTTCGGGCATGCGTGTGCGTAACACACAGCTCCAAAGCAACAGGAGGATCAACGCATGGAAAGCCAACGTCCCGATCAGACCTGTGAGATCATCTTTGTTCCACTTTCCCATGGTCATTTCCTTTTCGGACTGGTTGCCAACACCATCTTGAACTTGTTCTCATTGGCAATGTTCAAGATTCTTACAATCTCCTTGTAAGGAACGGTCTCATCGGCATAGAGTGCCACGAACATTTCCGGCTCCTTGGCAGCACATTCCTGCAAGAAGGGCGTGATCTCGTCGAAAGTCACCTGCCGTTCCCGATCCTTGCTAAAAGCGACATAGTAGTTCAGATTGGCATCAATCGTGACACGCGTCAAGGGTTTCGCCGCTGTCTGCTTTTGTGCTTGCGGCAATGTCACCTTGATGGCATTCGGAATCACCACCGTTGAAGTCACCATAAAGAAGATCAACAACAGGAAGATCACGTCCGTCATAGATGCCATGCTGAAGGACTCGTTCACCTTCGTTCTTCTTTTCAATGCCATAATACCATCAGTTTGCAGGTTCGTTCAACAGGTCCATAAACTCCATGGTGCGAGCTTCCATCTTATTCACCACGTTGTCCACCTGCGACACTAAATAATTGTAAGCAAACAGGGCAATGATACCGACTACCAGACCACCGACCGTTGTCACCAAAGCTTCATAGATACCACTCGACAGCAACGTCACATCGACATTGGTACCCGCATTGGCCATATCAAAGAAGGCACGGACCATACCCGTTACCGTTCCCAAGAATCCCAACATCGGAGCACCTGCAGCGGTTGTCGCAATCAGGGGGAATCCCTTTTCCAGCTTAGCCACTTCCAAGTTACCCACATTCTCGATGGCTACCAACACATCATTCATCGGACGGCCCAGACGTGTGATACCCTTTTCGATCATACGTGCAGAAGGGGTATGCGTCTGCCGGCAGAGATTGAGTGCAGAATCCACCTTACCATCGTGGATATAATCTTTGATTCGATTCATAAAGGACTCGTCTTCCTTCCCAGCACGACGAATCACCATCAATCGCTGAATAAAGATGTAAATGGCCATCAACGACAACAACAATAACACAACCATAATCCAACCACCTTTGAATGCGAGGTCGATTACATTAATCTCAGTCTCCGTCGGCGTGGCGACTGCTGTCAAATCAGGCATCTGTTCGGCCACTTGGGCGCCTACTGATTGTAAAGAAAGTAAATTCATCATGTATATAATATAATGTATAGTTTAGTCTAAAATCAAGAATTCAAAGCATTGCGATAGGCCTCAATCGTCTCCTTCAGTCCCATATAGAGAGCATCACAAATCAAGGCATGACCGATGGACACTTCATCCAACCAAGGAATACATTGATGGAAATAGGCCAAATTAACCAGACTCAAATCATGGCCGGCATTCACACCAATGCCCAGACTCTTGGCATGGCGGGCTGCTTCCACAAACGGAGCGACAGCCGCTTCCCGATTGGCCAGATAGCCCGAAGCATAGGGTTCGGTATAGAGTTCTACCCGATCGGCACCCGTCTTGGCTGCCCATTCGATATTGGCCAGATCCGTACCTACAAAAATGGAGGTACGAATGCCATGAGACGTAAATGTATCCACCCACTCACTCAACTGTGCAAAATTAGCCTTTACATCCCAACCGGCATTGGAGGTAACCGCATCCGGTGCATCGGGCACCAATGTAACTTGAGTCGGTTTCACCTTTAAAACCAGATCCACAAACTTGTCAATCGGATTTCCCTCGATGTTGAATTCCGTCTTAACCAATGGTTTAAGGGCATATACATCGCTATAGCGAATATGACGCTCATCCGGACGCGGATGGACGGTGATACCTTGTGCACCAAACAATTCAGCATCTTGTGCCACTTTGAGCACATCGGGAACATTGCCACCCCGAGCATTGCGGATGGTGGCAACCTTGTTAATGTTTACACTTAAATTCGTCATTGTATATTGTTATATCTTTTCTTTCACTACTTTTGCACATTACTTTGTATCAAAGTACCGGCAAAATTAGCAGTATTTGGGGAAATACATAGAGAAATGTTGGTAAATTATTATATGAATCTGTAAAGGCTTATGAGAATTGGCATCTTCGGCAGCGAATACCAGGTGGAGAAACAGACCTTGATTCGTCGTCTTTTCGAAAAACTGCAAGAGATTGAAGCAGTCATCTATGTGGAACGGAAATTCTACCATTTCCTGTCCAAGGAGTTCGGTTACGAACCGACGATTCAAGGTATCTTGCCTAAGCAGGATTTTCCATTGGATCTGGTGTTGAGTATCGGAGGCGACGGTACGTTTCTCCGCACAGCCGTTTGGGTCAACCGTCAGCACATACCGATTCTCGGTATCAACACCGGCAGGTTGGGTTTTCTGGCTGATGTGAGCAATGTAGAGTTGGAGAATGTGCTGGACGAGATCTTCCGCCATTATTACCGGGTAGAAGAGCGGACTTTGCTGCAAGTGCGAAGTGAACAGTTTGCATTGCAGGGACATCCCTATGCCCTCAATGAGGTGGCTCTCCTGAAGCGGGATACCTCCTCGATGATTACCATCCACACCTATTTGGACGATGAATACCTGACCTCCTATCAAGCAGATGGACTGGTGATTGCGACTCCAACAGGATCGACAGCCTACTCCATGAGTGTCAATGGGCCCATCATCATGCCGCAAAACCGAAGCATCGTCTTGAGTCCTGTGGCACCCCATTCGCTCAACGTCCGACCGTTGGTTATTCCCGACGACATTCGTATCTCGTTGACGGTCGAGAGCCGGAGCCGTTCGTTCCTGGTAGCGTTGGACGGACGTTCCGAGATCTGCCCTTCGGGCATCCAGCTGCAGATTGAACAAGCCGATTACACCATCCAGGTGGTGAAACGTTACAACCATACATTCTATCAGACGCTCCGCGAGAAACTAATGTGGGGTACTGACAAACGCATTTTGCATATAAATTCCTAAAAATCCATTATACATGAGTAGTATCATCAACAACGATAGGCCGGTGGGACTGCCGGCAGAGTGGTATCCGCAAAGTGCCATCCAGCTGACTTGGCCACACGAAGAGACCGACTGGGCACCCATGCTGGAAGAGGTGACAGCCTGTTTCGTGGCCATCGCACGCGAAGTGGTCAAGCATGAAAAGTTGATCATTGTCTGTCCCGATGAGCAAGCAGTAAGGGAGCAATTAGGCGACATCGACTACAGTCAAATCCGCTTCTGTGAAATGGAGACCAATGACACCTGGGCTCGTGACCATGGCGGAATAACCGTTTTCGATGAAACCGGTATTTCTTTGTACGACTTCGTCTTCAACGGATGGGGCATGAAGTTTGCTGCCAACTGGGACAATCTCATTACCCGTCGTCTCTATCAGGCTCATATCTTTGCGGAAGAGGTCAATCTGGTCAATATGCAACCCTTCGTTCTGGAAGGAGGAAGCATCGAATCAGATGGCGAAGGAACCCTAATGACTACGGCAGAATGTCTGTTGTCTGTCAATCGCAACGAATATTTGCATCGCGAAGAGATCGAAAACTATCTGAAGAGCATGTTTGGCTTGAAACGGGTACTATGGATCGAAAATGGTTATTTGGCAGGTGACGATACAGACAGCCATGTCGATACGCTGGCTCGCTTCTGTTCGCCCGACACGATTGCCTATGTACAATGTACGGATGAAACAGACGAACATTTCAGTGAGTTACAGGCCATGGAGGAGGAACTGAAAGCCTTCACCCGACTGAATGGAAGCCCCTACCGACTGATCCCATTGCCGATGGCTGACGAAGTGATCTGGGAGGGTGAACGCCTGCCAGCCACTTATGCCAATTTCCTCATCTTGAATGGAGCCGTTTTGGTGCCCTTCTATGGAACAGACAAAGATGCCATTGCACGTCAACAATTACAAAGTGCCTTCCCGGATCGGGAGATAGTCGGCATTCCTTGTCTGCCTTTGATTAAACAACATGGATCCTTGCATTGTGTCACGATGCAGTATCCAGCAGGAACTCTCTAATTTAAAACAGGAACATCATCATGAGAATCGGATTAATCCAACAAAGCAATACGGCTGATCAGGCGGCCAATCTTCAGAAATTGGAACAAAACATTCGGAAGGCTGCCGCACAAGGAGCCGAACTGATTGTCTTGCAGGAACTGCACAACGGACTCTATTTCTGCCAGACAGAAGACACGGCTATTTTCGCGCAAGCCGAACCCATTCCAGGTCCCTCCACGACCCGCTTCGGTGCCTTAGCACAGGAGTTGGGGGTGGTCATCGTACTCTCCCTCTTCGAACGTCGGGCCCCGGGACTCTATCACAACACAGCCGTCGTGATGGATAAAGATGGCCGTATCGCAGGCAAGTATCGGAAAATGCACATTCCGGACGATCCGGCCTATTACGAGAAATTCTATTTCACACCCGGCGATTTAGGGTTCGAACCGATCAATACCTCCATCGGACGATTGGGTGTCCTCGTCTGTTGGGACCAATGGTACCCCGAAGCAGCCCGTTTGATGGCAATGCGTGGTGCCGAGTTGCTGATCTATCCGACTGCCATTGGTTGGGAGAGTTCGGATACACCCGAGGAACAACAACGGCAGTTAGGTGCCTGGATCACGGTTCAAAGAGGACATGCTGTTGCCAACGGACTGCCTGTCGTAACAGTCAATCGTACCGGCCACGAACCCGATCCCTCCGGACGTACCAACGGGATCCAATTCTGGGGGAATAGTTTCGTAGCAGGTCCGCAAGGTGAGTTGCTGGCACAACTGCCCAATCAGGAAGAGGCTGTACAGGTGGTGGAAATCGATCGGGAGCGTACGGAACATGTACGTTGCTGGTGGCCATTCTTCCGTGATCGTCGGATCGATGCTTTTGACGGATTGACCCATCGTTTCTTGGATGACATCAAATGATACAGTTCTGTAGCCGTCAAGAAGCGATCCGTCGGATGAATCAGTGGGGAGGCGAGTCGTCTCCCTTTCTCTTTCTCATTGATTATGCCCAGGAAACATGTCTGGTAGAACGGTTAGAAGAAATTGACCCACAGGAGATTCAATTCAACTTGAATGGATCCACCAATCAGCCGGAAGGTCGGACACAACCCCTCAGACGGCCCTTTTCTTGGCACGTCCATCCCCTCAAAGAGAGCCAATACCGGCAATCTTTCCAACAGGTGGTCGATGCCATTCATGCCGGCAACTCCTATCTGGTGAACCTGACAGCACCAACACCCGTTGAGACAGACTTGACCCTCTTGGAGATCTTCCAACGGTCTGAAGCGCGCTATAAACTATGGGTGAAGAATCATTTTGTCGTTTTTTCGCCGGAGATTTTTGTACGGATATGCGAAGGGCAACTATCCTCATACCCCATGAAAGGAACCATTGATGCACGCATCCCGCAAGCGGAACAGATCATCCTGCAAGATGAAAAAGAGGCAGCCGAACATGCCACCATTGTCGATTTGATCCGGAACGACCTCAGCCAGATAGCTACCCACGTGCATGTAGCCCGTTATCGCTACATAGACCGGCTGGAAACACATCACGGGCCACTGTTGCAAGTGAGTTCGGAGGTGACGGGCACACTTCCGGCCAGCTGGCAAAGTTGTGTTGGCGATCTGTTGTTTACCCTACTGCCTGCCGGTTCCATCACGGGAGCACCCAAGCCGAAGACACTGGAAATCATTGCAAAGGCCGAAGGTTATGAAAGGGGATTCTATACCGGTGTGATGGGGATTTATGACGGGAAGCAACTGGACAGTGCCGTGATGATCCGTTTTATGGAACAACAAGGAGAACGTATGCTCTTCAAAAGTGGTGGAGGCATTACAGCCAAGAGTGACTGTCACAAAGAGTACGAAGAATTAATACAAAAGATATATGTGCCTATTTATTGAAACCATTCATATCGAAGCGGGCCAGGCCCTTCGCCTGGACTTGCATAATAAACGGATGAATCGGACACGCCAAAGCTGTTTGGGAAAACGTGACGAACTTCATCTGGAGGATTATCTGGAAACAGCCCCCCATCAAGTGCGCACCAAATGCCATGTAGCGTATGCCGACCAGATCCTGGAGATCACCTACGATCCCTATCGCATACGACCTGTCCATTCCCTCCAGCTGGTGCAAGATGACCAGGCCGACTATACGTACAAATATAGCGACCGCTCCTGTCTGAATCGGGCATTTGCCCAACGGGGAACGGCAGATGACGTTCTCATTGTCCGAAAAGGAGTCTTGACCGATACGACCATCTGCAACATTGCCTTGTGGGATGGAGTTAGTTGGTGGACGCCCGAGCAGCCCTTGTTGGCAGGTACCCATCGAGCTGCCTTATTGGCTACCGGAGCGATCCGGGAAAGGAGGATTCACGATACCGATCTGTCACATTACAGTCGGATTCGCCTGTTCAATGCCATGATCGATTTTGGGGAGGTGGAATTGCCCGTCAATGCTATCCGAATGCTTTCCTGAAAAGCGTAAGCAACTGCTCTTTGGCACATGCCATATCTTGGGTGGCCCCCAATTCCTGAGCCAAGGAGGTGACCCCTTTGTCGGTAAATCCACACGGGTTGATCAACGAAAAATAGGATAGATCCGTATTGATGTTCAAGGCAAAGCCATGCATGGTCACGAAGCGGCTACTCTTCACGCCTATGGCACATATCTTACGGGCATGTCCCGGCACATGCGGATCCATCCATACCCCTGTGGCACCAGCCAACCGTTCGCCCCGAAGACCATAAAGGGCCATGAAACGGATGACAATCTCTTCCAACGTCTCGATGTAATGTCGCAAGCCCATCTGCCAACACTCCAGATCGAATACCGGATAGCCTGTAATCTGCCCCGGGCCATGATAGGTGATGTCTCCTCCCCGATTGATGTGATACAAACTGATGCCACGTTGATCCAGCAAGGAGGCGGACACCAACAAGTTGGAGTCTTTGCCACTTTTACCCAGGGTCAATACCGGGTCATGCTCACAAAAAAAGAGTTGATTGGGGGCGGTAGTGCCCTGCCGCTTGGCAGCCAACAATGCATCATACGCCTCTGTCTGGCAAGCCAATGCATCCGCATAAGCGATACGGCCCAAATCCCTGTAAATAAAACGATCCATTTTCTTGGTCTGACACGATATAACAGAAAGAGGAGGCCCTTACAGCCTCCTCTCTCCCAATAAAGCAATGCTATTAAATATACTGATTGATAATCATCTCATACAATTCCTGCTGACCGCTGATCTGCTTCGGTTCGCCATCACGCAAAGCAATCGCACGCAAATCTTCCAACGTCAACTTGCCCTCTTCGAAAGCCTTACCTTCGCCACTATCGAAGCTGGCGTAACGAGCGGCACGCATCTGCTTGTAGTCTGAATGCTCCAAGATATCAGCAGCCACCATCAAAGCACGTGCAAAAGCATCCATACCAGAGATGTGTGCATAGAAGATATCCTCCAGATCCGTTGAGTTACGACGTGTCTTCGCGTCAAAGTTCGTGCCACCTGTCGTCAGACCACCATTGTCCAAGATCACCAACCAAGCCTGTGTCAGTTCATACAAGTCAACCGGGAACTGGTCTGTATCCCAACCATTCTGATAATCACCACGGTTCGCATCGATACTGCACAACATGCCGGCATCTGCAGCTGCCTGCAACTCATGCTCGAAGGTATGACCAGCCAAAGTAGCATGGTTCACCTCAATGTTCAAGGCAAAGTCCTTGTCCAGACCATAATGACGCAAGAAACCGATTACAGTCTCTGAATCCACATCATACTGATGTTTTGTCGGTTCCATAGGTTTCGGCTCGATCAAGAACGTACCCTTGAAACCATTCTTACGACCATAATCACGGGCCATCGTCAGCATCATAGCCAAATGCTCCTTCTCACGCTTCATGTTGGTATTCAACAGGCTCATATAGCCTTCACGACCGCCCCAGAATACATAATTCTCGCCACCTAAAGCAATACAAGCATCAATGGCATTCTTGATCTGAGTGGCTGCACAAGCTACTGCCGGGAAATAGGGATTGGTAGCAGCACCATTCATGTAACGCTTGTTGCTGAATACGTTAGCAGTTGACCACAACAACTTCTTACCCGTAGCAGCCTGATGTTCCTTGGCATATTCTACCATCGTCTGCAGACGTTTTTCGAACTCAGCCAAGGTCGGAGCCTCATCCACTACATCCACATCGTGGAAGCAGTAATAGGGGATGGAACATTTGGTCATGAATTCAAATGCAGCATCCATCTTATATTTCGCACGTGAAATCGGATCGGTTCCAGCGTTCCAAGGGAAAGCCTTCGTAGAACCACCGAACTGATCGCCACCCTCTGCACACAACGTATGCCAGTAAGCCATGGAGAAGCGCAAGTGCTCCTTCAAGGTCTTGCCCATCACTACCTTATTCTCATCATAATAATGAAAGGCCAGCGGGTTCTTTGATTCACGACCTTCAAACTGGATCTTTCCAATACCCGGAAAGAATTCTTTTTCTCCTTTAAAATAATCCATAATGTATTTTATTTAGTTGATAAAGTTGTAATCTATACGCTATTGCTTTACGCTTCGATCTGCCGGTTCAGCCGATCTTTCCAGAGATCATACGCACCACAATACTTGTCTGCCTTCAATCCATCCGGCTCGATGACATCGATTTTCTTCAAGGAAGCAAATGCCTCTTCTGCAGTTCGGTAAATGCCAGCACCAATACCGGCACCCTTGGCAGCACCCACCGCACCATTCGTATCATACAGTTCGATGATGGCTCCGGTCACACCGGCCAACGCCTCACGGAAAATCGGGCTCAGGAACATATTGGCATGACCTGCACGAATCACCTGGATATCGATACCCATCTCATTCATGATGTCCATACCATATTTAAAGGAAAAGACAATGCCCTCCTGAGCAGCTCGAGCGATATGCGCCTTGTTGTGAATGTTGAAGTTCAAGCCATGCATCGAACAATCCACCTGCTTGTTTTGCAACATACGTTCTGCTCCATTGCCAAACGGCAGGATCGAAAGGCCCTCGGCTCCAATGGGTACAGAAGCGGCCAAGTCATTCAACTCGCTATAGCTGATGCCATCGGGAGCCACATTCCGCTTCACCCACGAATTCAAGATACCGGTTCCATTGATGCAAAGCAACACACCCAAACGGGTCTGCTCATCCGTATGGTTGACATGGGCAAAGGTATTGACACGCGACAACGTATCGTAATTGACCTTACCATTAACGCCATACACCACACCACTGGTGCCACCTGTTGCTGCAATCTCACCCGGATTCAGCACATTCAACGACAAGGCATTATTAGGCTGGTCACCCGCACGGTATGTAACCGGAGTACCCTTCTTCAATCCCAATTCAGCCGCCACCGAACCCAACATCTCGCCTTGCAGACCGAATGTAGGACGGATGGCCGGAATCAGATCCTTGCTGAAACCATAGTAATTCATCAGCTCTTCCGAGATGCCGTTCTGCTGGAAATCCCAGAAAATACCCTCCGACAAACCGGAAACAGTCGTCACGATATCACCCGTCATGCGCATGGCAATGTAATCGCCCGGCAACATGATCTTGTCGATTTGACGGAAAATCTGCGGTTCGTACTCCTTGACCCAAGCCAACTTGGAAGCGGTAAAATTTCCGGGTGAATTCAGCAGGTGCGAAAGACACTGTTTCTCCCCTATATTGCGGAAAGCCCTATCGCCATACGTAACCGCACGACTGTCGCACCAGATGATCGAGGGACGCAACACCTGCTGATTCTTATCCACAACTACCAAGCCATGCATTTGATAAGAAATGCCAATGGCCTCGATGTCTTCACCTTTCACACCGGAAGTATGCAAGGCAGACTGCAAAGCCACCTTAAAATAGCTCCACCAATCTTCCGGCACTTGCTCGGCCCATCCGGGTCGAACAGCTTTGATGGGAGCCTCTTCTTTCGGATAAAAGTCCGAAGCGACAGTCAATCCGCTCTCCGAATCCACAATGGAAACCTTGACGGAAGAACTGCCAACGTCACAACCTAACAAATACATAACTCGAGTTTTTTATTGAAAGTTTTAGCAAATCATATCACAGCCCATATAGGGTACCAAGGCCTTCGGGATGCGGATACCCTCCGGTGTCTGGTTGTTTTCCAGCAGGGCAGCCACAATACGAGGCAAAGCCAATGCACTACCGTTCAAGGTGTGGCACAACTGGATCTTTTTGTTGGCATCGCGATACCGACACTTCAAGCGGTTGGCCTGATAAGTGTCAAAGTTCGAAACGGAACTGACCTCCAACCAACGCTTCTGAGCTTCGGAATAGACCTCAAAGTCGAAACAGATGGCCGACGTAAAGCTCATGTCACCACCACACAGGCGCAAGATCCGGTAGGGCAATTCCAGCTTCTTCAACAGTCCCTCCACATGATCCAGCATCTCCTGATGCGACTGCTTGGAGTGTTCCGGTGTATCGATACGGACAATCTCGATCTTGGAAAACTCATGCAGACGGTTCAAGCCACGCACATCCTTGCCATACGAACCCGCTTCGCGACGGAAACATTGCGTATAAGCACAATTCTTGATCGGCAACTGCTTCTCGTCCAGAATCACATCCCGATAGATATTGGTCACGGGCACCTCGGCTGTCGGAATCAGATAGAGATCATCCAGATTGCAATGATACATCTGACCCTCCTTGTCGGGCAACTGACCCGTACCGTAGCCGGAAGCCGCATTGACCACCGTCGGAGGCATTACCTCCAAATAACCGGCTGCCCGGGCCTCATCCAAGAAGAAATTGATCAAGGCACGTTGCAAGCGGGCACCCATTCCTTTGTAAACCGGGAAGCCGGCACCTGTAATCTTGACTCCCAGATCGAAGTCAATCAAATCATACTTCTTGGCCAATTCCCAGTGAGGCAGAGCATCCTTGGGCAGTTCTGTCTCCATGCCACCCATCCGCTCTACCACATTATCTTCTGCGCTAACACCCTCCGGCACCTCATCATACGGGATATTCGGAATGGTGTACAATATATTCTGCAAATCCTCGGCTGCCTGATCCATGGTAGCCTGCAACGACTTGTTGGCCTCTTTGATCTCGGCAACCCGTTGCTTGGCCACTTCCGCCTCAGCCTTCTTGCCCTCCTTCATCAAACCACCGATCGACTTCGAAAGTGTATTGACTTCAGACAGGTTCTTATCTAACAAATTCTGTGTACCACGTCTCTTCTCATTCAGTTCGAGCACTTTGGCAATCGTTTCCTGCGCATTCTTAAAATGCTTCTTCTCCAGACCACGAATCACACGGTCTGTTTCTTCTGTAATTAATTTGAGCGTCAACATTGCTTTTTTCTTACATTAATTCTATTGAATGACAAAGTTATAAAATATCATAGGAATGCCACATCAATTTGGAGCAAAAAAAATGGCCGACAAAACCTTTTTCAAGATTTTGCCGACCCAGTTCTGTTTTCGGGAAAAGCCGATTTTATTATTCAGCGCTCTCTGCTGCCGGAGCCTCTTCCGTAGCAGCCGCAGCTGCAGCCTCTTCAGCAGCCTTAGCAGCTGCTGCAGCAGCCAACTCAGCCTTCTTCTGAGCTACCACTTCTGCTTTTGCCTTATTCACCTCTTTTTCTGCTTCCAGACGAGCCTTAGCCACCTCACGAGCAGCTTCGCTGGCCTTGTCCTTCACAGCCTGCAAAGAAGCCTCTTTGCCCTTCTTCCAAGCCTGGAACTTCTCTTCCGCAGCAGCCTCGTCGAATGCACCCTTCTTTACACCTTCCAGCAAGTGCTTCTTCAAGCAAACGCCTTCGCGAGAAAGGATGTTACGAGTTGTATCTGTCGGTTGAGCACCTACTTGTAACCAATACAAAGCTCTTTCGAAGTTCAAATCTACTGTAGCAGGATTAGTGTTCGGATTATAAGAACCTATCCTTTCAATAAATCTTCCATCACGTGGAGCCCTGCTGTCTGCGACTACGATCTGATAGAACGCATATCCCTTACGACCGTGTCTCTGCAATCTAATTTTTGTTGCCATGTTTGAATAATTAATTTAAGCTGTTTGTATTAGCGGGTGCAAAATTAGCTATTTATTCTTACATACAAAACATTTGACTCTTTTTTCTTTACTTTTTCATGAAAAGCCTCCTTCGCTATGGATCTTTTCTTATCTTTGAGCCAATTTAAAAATTCACATAACATGTTTAGTAAAGATACATACATCGCCCGTCGGGCGAAACTGA
Organism: Parabacteroides distasonis; assembly: GCA_021531775.1. Taxonomy (GTDB): domain Bacteria; phylum Bacteroidota; class Bacteroidia; order Bacteroidales; family Tannerellaceae; genus Parabacteroides. The sequence continues at coordinate 55,489 of JAFBIU010000012.1, forward strand.
AACAGACAATCGGTTCCGGATTGCTGTTGTTTTTGGGAAATGACGAGTGTGGCATGAATTATGCCGACAACACCTATCATTTCCGTCAGGATTCCACCTTCCTCTATTTCTTCGGTTTGCCGTATGCCGGACTGGCCGCCATTATCGACATCGACAACGACCGGGAGATCATCTTTGGGGATGAACTGACCATCGATGCCATTGTCTGGATGGGCATCCAGCCGACCCTCAAGGAGAAATCGGAAGCGGCCGGTATTACCGAAGTACGTCCGTTCAAAGAGATCGAGAGCTACCTGAAGCAGGCTCAACAGCAGAAACAGCCGATCCATTACCTGCCGACCTATCGGGCCGAACATCAGGTGAAACTGTTCCAGTGGTTGGGCGTATTGCCGGGAGCCGAACAGCCCTCTATCCCCTTCATCTTGGGTGTTGTCAACCAACGCAACTACAAGAGCGAAGAGGAGATTGCCGAGATCGAAAAGGCTTGCGAAGTGACGGCAGACATGCACTTGGCTGCCATGCGTACGGTCCGTCCGGGCATTCGCGAATGTGAAGTAGCTGCTGCCGTAGCCGAGGCTGCCTATCGCCACAACTACGAACTCTCCTTCCCGATCATTGCCACCATCAACGGACAGACATTGCACAATCACGACCACAGCCACCTGATCAAGAGTGGCGACATGCTGTTGCTGGATGCAGGTGCCGAGACAGAAATGGGTTATGCAGGTGATATGTCATCTACCATCCCGGCCGACGCCAAATTCACTACACGCCAACGTGAGATTTATGACATTCAGGTAGCCGCCCACGAAGCAGCCGTAGCCGCTTTGAAGCCGGGCGTTCCGTTTGTGGATGTCTATGAACTCTCTTGCAAAGTCATCATGGAGGGTCTGAAAGAGTTGGGCTTCGTCAAGGGTGACCCGATGGAAGCTGTCAAGGCTGGTGCGCACGCCATGTTCATGCCTTGCGGTCTGGGTCACATGATGGGTCTGGACGTACATGATATGGAGAACCTGGGCGAACAATATGTAGGTTACGACGGACAACCCAAGAGCACCCAATTCGGTCGCAAGTCGTTGCGTCTGGGCCGCAAGCTGGAGCCGGGCTTCGTGCTGACCATCGAACCGGGTATCTATTTCATCCCCGAACTGATGGATCTCTGGAAGAGCCAGAACAAGTTTACCGAATTCATCAACTACGACAAGTTGTTTACCTATAAAGACTTCTCCGGTATCCGCAACGAAGAGGACTACCTGATTACGGCCGATGGTGCTCGTATGTTGGGTAAGAAAGTGCCGGTTCGTGCCGAAGACGTGGAAGCCTACAAAGCACAAAACAAGTAATAAAAAATCATCCAATAGCCACCGGAACCATTCCGTGTGGCTATTTTTGTACCACCACTCTAAAATACCATTTTCATGAAACAAATCTGGATTCTTCTGCTTTGCTGCCTGACCAACTCGCTTTGGGCAGCTAATGAGAAACACTTCGTTTTGCGGTCGCCCGACGGACATTTGGAAGTGAACGTATCGGTTGGCGAACAGGTCAACTACACCTTGAAACAGGATGGACAACTGCTGCTGGACAAGAGCCAAGTAGCCATGCAGTTGGCAGACACGAAAGGAACCACCTTCGGTATCAACTCTCGTTTTGCCGGCAAGCGGGAACGAAGTGCCTCCGAAACCATCCCATCACCCTTCTACCGCACCCCCTCCATTTCAGTTGCTTACAACGAGCTGACCTTGAAATTCAAGGAGCCTTTTGCCTTGGTATTCCGGGCCTACAACGAAGGGGTTGCCTATCGTTTCGAAACCAGCTCGAAGGATTCTCTCCTCATCCGGAACGAAACAGCCGCCTTCCGGTTCGATCAGGACTACAAGAGCTACATGGCCTATTCGACCGCCCGTCCGGGTGGCGACCCCTATGCCATGGCCTTTCAGAATCTGTATGAAAAGGCAGCCTTGAGCCAGCAGACCCAAGAGAAGCCGGCCTTCCTGCCCATCACCATCGATTACGGTAAGGGGGTCAAACTGACCTTGACCGAAGCGGATTTGGAGAGCTATCCGGGCATGTTCGTCCGCTCCAAAGGGGCAGCCAAGTCTATCGAAGGTGAATTTGCGGCCTACCCGACGCGTATGGAGCACCACCCGACCCGCCACATGAGTCAGGTGAAGGGACGTGCCGACTTCATCGCCAAGACAGCCGGTAAGCGCACCTTCCCCTGGCGTGTCATGGCTGTCACAACAGATGATACCCAAATGCCGGTCAATCCGCTGGTCTATGCGTTGGCAGCTCCCAACCGGATTGGTGACTACAGTTGGGTCAAGACAGGCCAAGTCGCATGGGACTGGTGGAACGACTGGGGCATTTCCGGAGTTGATTTCAAAGCAGGCATCAACACAGCCACCTATAAGCACTATATCGATTTCGCTTCCGAGAACCATATTCCCTTTATCGTGCTGGATGAGGGCTGGTACAACCCCAAGTCGGGCGATATGCTGACCATCGTCCCGGAGGTAGATCTGGCTGAACTGGTTCGCTATGGAAAATCGAAAAATGTAGAGCTGATGTTGTGGACCGTTTTCAATGTGTTGGACGAACAGTTGGAAGAGGCCTGCTCCAAATATGCAGCCATGGGCATCCGCGGATTCAAGGTCGATTTCTTGGATCGGGACGACCAGACAGGTGTCGAGATGGTCTATCGGATTGCCGAAGCCTGTGCGCGCCACAAGCTCACGCTCGACCTCCACGGAATCTACAAACCGACCGGCTTGAACCGTACCTATCCGAACATCATCAACTTCGAGAGCGTATTCGGTATGGAGGAGATGAAATGGAGCAAGATCGACAAAGACATGATGCAGTACGATGTAGAAATGCCCTTCATCCGCATGATGGCCGGACCATTGGACTATACGCCGGGAGCCATGCGGAACGCTTCAAAGCGCAACTTCAAGGACATCTATTGGGATCCGTTGAGCCAGGGTACCCGTTGCCACCAGCTGGCCGTCTATATCGTGCACGATTCGCCCTTGACCATGTTGGCCGACAACCCCACCATCTACCGCCAAGAGCAGGAATGTACAGACTTCCTGACCAGTCTGCCAACCACCGGTTTCGAGGAGACCCGTATCCTGCAAGCTGAATTGGGAGCCTACATCGTGACCGCCCGTCGCATCGGCAACCGTTGGATTGTGGGTGGCTTGACCAACTGGGATCCGCGAGAGATCACGCTCGACCTCTCCTTCTTGGGCGAAGGAAGCTATGAGGCGACCCTCTTCCAGGATGGTGTGAATGCCGACCGTCAGGCAACGGACTACAAGAAGATCACGTTCCGTTGTGATGCAAAGGGCAAACGGACCATTCCGTTGGCTCCGGGTGGCGGTTTTGCCATCTCGTTCGAGAAAAAGAACTAAGCCGATTATACATTATATAATATAGGCAAGCACCCCGGACTGGTCATCAGCCGGGGTGTTCTTATTAGGGGGAGCTACTCTCAACAATGGGCCAACGCCTCCTCCAACGAAGTGGCCTGATACCCAATGGAGTGTTGTGCCTTGGCGATGCTCATGGCCGTATAACGAGGACGAGGGGTAGCCTCCTGCAAGGCCGCTGTCGTGACCGGACGAATGAGCGACTCATCCAACCGGAAATGGCGGGCCACCCGATAGGCAATCTCGGCAATGCTCATCGCCTCCCCTCCACAAATGTGGAAAATACCCTGGTGGGCGGAGGGCAAGAGCAGTTCCGCCCCACGGGCAATATCCTCCACCCAAGTGGGCGTCCGCACCTGATCCGAAACCACCTGAATCGGCTGACCGTTGCCCAGACGGGTTTTGACCAACTGCACAATATTCCCATGCTGGCCCGGATAAGGGGTCCCATAGACCACCTCTACCCGCATGACGGCATAATCCCGGCAAGCCTTCTGCAGGATCCGTTCAGCCTCCGCCTTCTGTTGCCCATAGACATTGACAGCAGCCGGCCGATCCTCCTCGGTATAGGGAACCTGTTGCGTACCCTCAAACACGAAGTCGGTCGAGAGATGAATCAACCGGCAAGCCTGTCGGTTGCAAAGTTCCGCCAACGTGGCCACCGCCTCCACATTGATGGCATAGGCTTCGGCCGGATGTTGCTGGCAAAAATCGACACTCGACATTGCCACGGTATTGAAAACCACCTCGGGCCGGAAACGAGCCAACAGCTCTGCCACCGCCTCCCGCTGGCACAGATCCACCTGTTCGAAACGATAGCCCGACGAAGGCAGCAGATCCGGCTGACGCGAAACGCCCAACAAGGTATGCTCTCCCGAACCGGCCAACCGTTGCAAGATACGTCGGCCAATAAACCCATTGGCCCCTAAAACAGCTATTCTCATCTGATTCCTCTTTTTGATTGTTCCGGACAAAAATAGCCCCTTTCTGCCAAACGAATAGCATAAATCCTGCCAAAACTTTGCCACTATTTCGTGATTCTTTGCTACTTTTGTACAAATCATTTTATACAAGATAGTTTCATAATTCATAATTCAGTGAAGATGAAGAAATTACTTTTTTTAGCAGGCTTACTCTGTATGACGCCACTTTGGGCTCAGACCAAGGTTGTGAAAAAAAATGCGGTTAAAGCCAACAATTTCGGCATCACCTACTCGCTACCGAAGACGACCTTGGTCGTTGTAGCCGAGGTGACCAAAGTGACTTGTAAGGCAGGGCCCTACTATCCATACGCCCAAAAGTATTTAGGTGTTGACCAGGTCATCACCGAAGACCGGGTCTATTACGAACTGGGGAAGATCCGTCTGGAGAACAAAGGGGTGCCCGATCCGGACAACACCTACATCGTCGAATTCAAGCCGGGAACAGTGGCTCCCTATGCCTACTTGACCGAAGATGGACGCCTCTGTACCATCAATGCGGAATATACACCCGAACAGACGGCTCCCAAACAGCAGACAGCTCCTGCGGCAAAAGCCAAGACAAGCGGCAGCCATTCTGTCCTGTCGGAAGAGTTGCTGATGGCCGGATCGACCGCCAAGCAGGCCGAAGTGGCAGCCAAGCAGATCTACCGCATCCGTGAAAGCCGCCTGAACATCGTGACGGGTGAGGCCGACAACCTGCCGCCCGATGGCGAAGCCATGAAGATCGTGATCCAGCAATTGGACGATCAGGAGAAGAGCCTCTCCAACCTCTTCACAGGCACGACCACCAAGGAGAGTAGCGAGTTCGAGATCGAGATCGTGCCGCACGATGATGTGCAGGACGAAGTGCTCTTCCGCTTCTCCACCCAGTTGGGCATCCTCGACTCCGACGACCTCGGGGGCGCACCCGTCTATCTGACCTTGAAGGCCACCGAACGGGCTCCCCAGCTGGACGAGAAAGAGGCCGAGAAGAAGGAGAAATCCATGAAAGGCATCATCTATAACGTGCCCGGCAAGGCCAATATCCAGATCAGCATGAACAAGAAAAAACTGTTCCAGGGAGAGGTTCAGATCACGCAATTCGGTAGTCAGGAGGGACTGGCTCCGGTCATGTTCGAGGACAAGAAGGCTCCGGTCAAGGTCTATTTCTATCCGGAAACGGGTGCCATCAAGCAGATCATTCAATAAGTATTAAACATCTAATAATCTAAAACACTATGTTACAAGGACAACCGAAAGGACTTTATGCGCTGGCGCTCGCCAACACCGGCGAACGCTTTGGTTATTACACCATGCTTGCGATCTTCACACTCTTCTTGCAGGCAAAATTCGGCTATACAGCCGCAGAGACTTCCACCATCTTTGCCAGTTTCCTGGCCTTTGTCTATTTCACCCCCTTGATTGGTGGTATGCTGGCCGACAAGTTCGGTTATGGCAAGATGGTCACAACCGGTATCATCATCATGTTCTTCGGATACCTTTTCTTAGCGATTCCGACCGATGCAGCCACTGGTAAACTGTTGATGTTCGGAGCCTTGGCCATGATTGCCTGTGGTACCGGACTCTTCAAGGGCAACCTGCAGGTGATGGTGGGCAATCTGTACGATGCGCCGGAATACAAACACAAACGTGATACGGCCTTCAGCCTCTTCTACATGGCCATCAACATTGGTGCCATGTTCGCCCCCACGGCAGCTACGAAGATGACCGACTGGATGCTGGCCAAGTATGGTCTGACCTACAACGCCCAGATCCCCTCGTTGGCCCATCAGTTCATCGACCAGACCATCTCGGGCGAGAATACGGCTGTTTTGGAGAGCTTGAAGGCGGCTCAGAACTACAGTGGCGACACGCTGGCGTTCTGTCACGACTATATCGCACACCTTTCGGAGGCCTACAACTATGGCTTTGGTGTAGCTTGCATCTCCTTGATCATCTCCATGGCCATCTACATGGGTTGCCGTTCGACCTTTAAACATGCCGACATCAACACCAAGCAGGCTGCCGGTTCACAAGTACAGCAGGAGGAACTGACTCCGGCACAGACCAAGGAGCGTATCGTAGCCCTCTGTCTCGTATTTGCCGTGGTACTCTTCTTCTGGATGGCCTTCCACCAGAACGGTCTGACCATGACCTTCTTCGCACGCGACTATACGGCCAATCAGGTGACAGGTATCGACCGGATCGGTTTTGATGTCTTCAATCTGGCCCTCCTGGTGGTTGCCATTTATGGTGGTTTCGCCTTGGTACAGTCCGAAACGAGCAAAGGCAAAGGCATTGCAGCCGTAGTGACCGTAGCCGCTTTGGCCATCTTGGGCTATAAATATAGTGCCATGCCGGAGACGTTGACCATCCTGCCGCAGCAGTTCCAGCAGTTCAACCCCTTCTTCGTGGTGGCTTTGACACCCGTATCGTTGGCCATCTTCGGTACCTTGGCCAAGAAGGGCAAAGAGCCCTCGGCTCCCCGGAAGATTGGTGTAGGTATGATGATTGCCGCTTGCGGTTTCTTGATCCTGGCCCTGGGTTCCATGGGTCTGCCGACACCCGATGCCTTGGCAGCCGACAGCAGCAAGCAGGTGTTGATCTCTCCGAACTGGTTGATCTCCACCTATCTGGTCTTGACCTTTGCCGAGCTGTTGCTCTCTCCGATGGGAATCTCATTCGTTTCTAAAGTGGCTCCTCCCAAATACAAGGGTGCCATGATGGGCGGTTGGTTCGTAGCCACAGCCATCGGTAACTACCTGGTAGCCGTCATCGGTTATTTGTGGGGAAGCATGGAGTTGTGGATGGTATGGAGCGTACTGATCGTACTCTGTCTGCTCTCTGCCCTCTTCATGTTCGCCATCATGAAGAAACTGGAAAAGGTTGCTTAATATAAATTGCTGATACATACAACAATTCATGATCGATCTGACGCACTTTACACCCTGGACTCTCTTTACCGACATGGGATTCATCTCCCTACTGCTCCTGGTAGGTAAGCTGATCCGTGTGAAGGTCAAGTTCATCCAGCAGCTGTTCATTCCGCCCAGCCTCCTGGCCGGTCTCTTGGGACTGGCCTTGGGGCCCAATGGACTGGGATGGATCCCCTTGTCGCAGGAGTTGGGCACCTATGCGGCCATCCTGATTGCCGGGGTGTTTGGTGCGTTGCCGCTCTCCTCTCCGCACGTTTCGATGAAGGAGATCACGCAACGCGTGGGTCCGATGTGGGCCTACGCACAGGTCGGCATGTTGTTGCAGTGGGGCCTCATGGGGCTCTTCGGCCTGTGTGTGATCCATCTGATCTGGCCCGACCTGCACGATGCGTTCGGCATCATGCTCTCGACCGGATTCTACGGAGGACATGGGACAGCTGCTGCCATCGGTACCGCTTTCGACCGATTGGGTTGGGAAGATGCAGGCAGCTTGGGCATGACGACAGCCACCATGGGAGTCGTCTTTGCCATCATTGGCGGATTGTTGTTGGTCAAATGGGCGGCCCGTCACCAACAGACGGCCTTTATTGCCGATTTCGACGACCTGCCGGATGAGTTGCGAAGCGGTTTGTTGCCCGAACATAAACGCGACTCCATCGGAGAAGCCACCACCTCCTCCATCTCCATCGACTCGTTGACCCTGCACATGTCCATCGTCTGGATGGTCGCCTTTGGCGGTTACCTGTTGAGCCAAGGGGTCAAACAGTACTATCCGCAACTGGAACTGCCCGTTTTCAGTTGTGCCTTTGTGGTCGGACTGCTGCTGAAGAAGGGGGGTGACCTGACCCAGGTTTCCCGCTACATCAATCCGCAGACCACCCAACGGCTCAGCAGCTCCTTCACGGACCTGTTGGTCGCTTGTGGCGTAGCCTCCATCAAATTGGGGGTCATTGTGCAGTATGCCATTCCGCTGATTGTCCTGTTGGTGGCCGGTGTGGTGATTGTCCTGTCAATCACCTTCTACTTAGGCCGTCATCTCAGCCGTACCTTCTGGTTCGAACGCACCATCTTTGCTTGGGGCTGGTGGACCGGAACCATGGCCATGGGCATTGCGCTCTTGCGGATTGTCGATCCCAAGTTAGCCAGCAAGGCAATGGACGATTATGCCATGGCCTATCTCCCCATTGCTCCCGTCGAGATCCTGCTGATCACCTTTGTCCCCATTCTCTTCTGCAACGGATTGGGTCTCTGGCTCTCCCTGGCCTGCATCGGCCTCTCCCTCCTCATCCTCCTCTTCTCCCTCAAAATGGGCTGGTGGGTCCGGCGGTAAAGACAGTTTTCTACATACAAACATGTGGGGTAACCGAGGTAACCGGAGTAACCGGGTAACCAACGGTCGGATTCCGAAAGGGACTTAGCAGTCAGATAGAAGATAATTATTTGATAACAAGCTCATTGCTATTCATCCGTTGCATATATTGCTGGATGATCGACTTCAACTGAAGCTCCATCTGCCGCAAGGTATCGGCCGGCATTTGTGCCCGACAATCCTCCTGCAACAGGGAATCCTGCCGGAAAGCGTACGCATGCGTGGTCTGTTGGCCATCAAACTGGATCATATAATCCCCTTGAATGAACTGATAGATGCCTGTGGCAGGCAGGTAATTGACGGCAAACTTCTCTTCGGGAGGAGTCTGCAACAGATCCTGTCCGAAAGCCACATAGGGACGGTCGTAGCCCAAGAGCCCCAAGACAGTCGGCAGAATATCAATCTGATTGGCCACACGCTCCTCATCATACCCCTTCAACTCCGGCATTCCGGGGGCATACAGGATGATCGGTACGGCATACTCGCCCAAATCGGTCACATACTCCGGATAGCAGTTGCCACTGGTGTGGTCGGCCGTCAAGACGAAAAGGGTGTGCTGGAACCAGGGCTGTTGCTGGGCCTTCTCAAAGAATCGACGAAGCGACCAGTCGGTATAGGCAATGCAACGGAACAGGGGAGCCGGACCTTCCGGAAACTGCCCGTCATACCGCTCCGGCAGGGCAAAGGGGGTATGGGAAGTGGCGGTAAAGAGCGAAGTGGCAAAGGGTTGCGGAAATTCGGACAGGCGGTCGCAGAAGAATTGCAGAAACTCCTCGTCCCAGATGGCCCACGTACCGTCAAAGTCCTGATCCCCTTGATAATGCGGATCGGCATTGTATTCGGTCCGTCCCCAATAGCTGTCGAAACCACTGGCCCGGGCAAAGGCTTCAAAGCCCATCGAACCATTCATCGCCCCATGGAAGAAGGAGGTATGATACCCCTTGTGCCGGCCCAACTCGCCCGCCAGTCCAGATAGGTCGTTGAGGGCAGCCGGAGTGAGGAAGAAGGGCTCCACAAAACTGGGGATGGAAGAGAGTACCGAAGGCATGCCGTCGATGCTCTTCCGCCCATTGCTGTAGGCATAGCGGAAGGAGCGTCCCTCCTGCTGCAAGGAGTCGAGGAAAGGGGTATAAAGAGGGCCTACATACTGCCGGCTGAAGCTCTCCAAGATGAAGACCACCACATTGAGCGGTCGGAAGGGGCGGTCGGTTGCACCCTCATGCCGGGGCGTATAGTAGCGTTGGGCCTCTGCCTCGGGCAGGTAATCGGGCACTCGGAAACTTCGTTTGCCCAACGTACGGAAGAGCGAAAAGGGGGTATTGAGCACCACTCCGGCATCCAACGGCCGACGTACATACTGGTTGGCATTGCTCAACGTGATGGGACGGGTAGCGGTCGTCATGCCCCCTCGCATCCCGAACACGATCCAGGGAGCCACACACACCAAGGCCAAGGTTTGCGTCAGGTAATAGTGCCAACGGACAGCAGGTTGCTGGCAAGCAGGTGTCCGGAAGGCTCGATAGAGCAGCCCGCCCAAGAAGAGGAATGCGAGGGCCAAATACCAATGGTTCAAGGCTTCATGCAGGAATACCGTCCCCAAGTTGCCGCCTGTCTCATGGGCAAACTCGTCCCATACGCTCATGGTGGTCCGACGGCCGGTATAGGGGAAATAGATGCAATCGGCCAGATTCGTCAGGAGAAACAACAGGTTGATGCCGGTATAGAGTGCACGTACCACCCGGTAAAAAACCGGACGCTCTTTCCAATGGAAGGGCAACAGAAAGAGCAGGATAAAGAGGCTGTTGATGTAGAGGATGGCGGTCGTGTCGAAAATGAGGCCGGCTCCCAAGAGCGACAGGCCGTAGGTCGTACACCACAGGTTGCCATAGAGCGACTGGTTCACCAGCACAAACAGCAGTCGGCAGATCGTATAGCAGACATAAACGATACCCACATTCCACGCGATACACCCGAACGGGCTTTGCCAGAACTGACCGATCCATTTTTTCACATAAGCCATCATTACTTCCGAATTTCTATCTGATTCAACCGGGTGCAAAGATAGCTTTTTTTACGGACACGCAGACTTTTTTCCCACGAGTGTGAACGTACTTTTCCTCCGTCTGACGAACGATCACCTTTCCAAAGACCATTCATAAACAGGTCTGATCCGGATGGTGTATCCAGCCTCCTCTCGATCGGCATATTCATGATCGGTCAGCAACAGCAGATCGGTACAGTTCGTCTTGGTGGCAGCCAACAGCAGCCCCTTGATTTCCCGCTTGCGGGTTTTCTCGGACGAGATGTCGTACGACACCTGTATGGCCTGCTTCACCTGGTTACCGTTGCACACGAGGAAGTCGCATTCGCCACTTCGTTCATTCAGGAAATAGATGTCATAGCCCTTCAACTTGCAACTTCTCATCAGGTGGACCAGCACAATGGTTTCCAGCCGATGGCCCAGATTCTCTCCGGCAAAGGCATTGTCTCGTTGATTCATCAGAGCCACATCGATCGGGTAAAGTTTCTCCGCTCCCATCCTTAGTTTGCTTTTCTGGGCATATTTCGGGATACCGACCAGCATGTATGCCTGTTTGAGATAGTCGATATAGTTCTTGACGGTATGCTCAGACTTCAGGCCAAAGATCCGGCAAAGCTCAGAAGTAGAGACGATAGTGGGTGCAACATTGAGGATATGATGGGCGAGCTGTTCAAAAGCCGCCTTGTATTGTATCTTATACCTTTGCTCAATATCACGTTTGAGAATGTTATCCATCAAATTTCTGACATACAGCTGATTGTCAATTATCGTCAACATTTCCGGAAATCCCCCTTGCTTCATATATTGATCAAAAGCTGCCCGTCTGAAAGCCTCCGACTTTGTACTCCGACGCTCGGTATCAACATGATGCATCGTACAGTATTCGGCAAAGGAGAAGGGGAAAAGTGGGATCTCCTTGTTGCGGCCCGAGAGATGTGTGGCCAGTTCGCCACTGAGCAGTTTGGCATTCGAACCGGTTATGATGACGTGCATTTTCTTTCGCAACAGCCGATTGACAAACAGATGCCAACCCTCCACATTCTGTATTTCATCCAAAAACAGATAGGAAAAATCTCCCTGAATCTTGTAGAGGATTTCGAGCAAATCATTCAATTGGGATGCCTGCATGTCTGCCAACCGTTCGTCATCAAAATTAACGTAGGCAAATTTCACACCACTATGATGCAAGGCTTGATAGCACAAGGTGGACTTTCCACTTCGCCTCACTCCGATAACGACTTGTGCTTGTGTACTTTTTAAGTCAACAAGCTGTTCTTCCGGTCTGCGGCAAAGTGTATCTGCCTCTCTCGCCTCAAGTTCCTCTTGCTGGTCGATGAGGATAAATTCCAACGTTCTTTTATCGATCATTTGCGCTCATTTTTTGACCGTAAAGATAGGAATTTTTCCGCTAAAACGCGTTATTTTACAGATTTTCGGCAGCCAGATTGCGTTATTTTACAAGTTTTCTTTCTTTAGATTGCGTTATTTTACCGTTTTTGCGATTCCAAAACGCGTTATTTTACCATTTTTCGACTTCTGGATTGCGTTATTTTACAAGTTTTCGGCTTTTAGATTGCGTTATTTTGCAGATTCCTGTAGGGACATTTGATCGTTTTTACGAAGCAATCGGGTCAGAATTTGCCTATTTCAAAACCATCCTATACCTTTGTCAGAGAAAAACAAATAGCAATCCGATGAAATCAAGAAAAGTTCAGATAGTCAGTTTGTGCATCCTGGCCGCTTTGGCCATTTGGATCCATGCCCGTTACGACACCTGGTTCAAGAACCTGCCGGAGCCCCCCTACAAAGCCTTGGAAGCCCCCGGCCGTATCCTGCTCACCTTCGGGACGGAGGATGCCTTGTCGCGCAATGTCTCCTGGCAATGTGGGACAGAGCTGCTCCCTTCGCAGCTGGAGCTGGTGGATGTGGCAGCCGGAGATACCGTTATCCTGCCGGCTGAGGGCGAGACCTTCGTTTCGCGAAGCGGAGAGATGGCCTATTACCATGCCCTCCTACGTCAGCTGAAGGCCGATGCCACCTACCGCTATCGGGTCGCCACTGGCTCCCAACAAAGCGACTGGCAAACGTTCCACACCTACAACAGCTCGACAAAGGAGGATTTCTCGTTTCTCTATTTTGGAGACGTACAGGACAGCATCGGAGGCTGTTTCGGTCAGTATCTGCAAGCGGCCATGGAACGGCATCCGGAAACGGAATTTCTCCTCTTTGGAGGCGATCTGACCGAGCGTCCGATGGATTGCTATTGGGCGGAAACCTTTCGCGAATTAGGTCCCTATGCGGCCACCTGTCCGGTACTCAATATCACGGGCAATCACGACTACCTGAAATCCTTACCCGTCCATCTGGAGCGTCGGTTCCCGCTTATCTTCTCCTATTTTCTGGATTCCCAAGTAGGCGTCAATCAGGTCTATACCGTCCGCTACAACGACCTGCAACTCTTCCTGCTCGACAGCAACCGAGAGCTGCCCTACCTGTGGCAACAACGGCAGTGGCTCGATCAGGCGCTCTCAGCCAGCGATGCCCCTTGGAAGGTGGTCGTGTTGCATCACCCCCTCCATTCGTTGAAGGGACCGCGCAACAACCTCATCCAGCGATGGATGTTCGATCCCATCATCCGTCGCCACAACGTGCAGCTGGTGCTGCAAGGTCATGAGCATGCCTTCGCCCGTCAGCTGCCCCCTACGGACAGTTCCGGACCCGCCTATTTGGTCAGCCATTGTTCGCCCAAACGGTACGACATCCATCCGGATGGCCGTTACGATGTGTACGGGCTGGAGAGTCGCTACTACCAACAGGTCCGCATCAACCGGGAGGGGCTGACCGTCCAGACCTTCGATGCCACCTCCGGACAACTGGTGGACAGTTTCCGATTGCATAATTCCGGACAGCCGGTGGACAACTTCCGATTGCAAAGCTCCGGACCTGCCCGGCCGGTTGCCAAGCCCATCCATTATAATGCCTTCTCGCACAACGATTATGAACGGCCACAGCCTCTCTTCGATGCGCTCGACCTACGATTCAATTGTGTGGAAGCAGACCTTTGGCTGATCGAGGGGGAACTGTATGTGTCGCACGATACCGTGACGCCCCATCCCGACATCACGTTCGAGAAGATGTATCTCCAGCCCTTGGTCGAACGGATCCGGCAAAACGGGGGCAAGGTTTATCCGGAGAGCGATCGTCCCTTTTACCTGATGGTCGATTGCAAGACGGATGGAGAGGCTATGTATCCCGTCTTGAAAAAGAAACTGGAGCCCTACGAATCGCTTTTCTGTCACGAGCAGGAGGGCCAATTGCAAGCGGGTGCCATCCTGTTCTATCTCTCGGGACGTAGTCCCCGGAAGGCAGTGGCAGCCGAGACGAACCGTTTCATCTTCCTGGATGGGCGCATTGACGATTTAGGGAAGGGCATTCCTGCCGCCCAAATGCCTGTCATCAGTGACAATTATGGCAATTATCTATCTTGGAAGGGCGAGGGAGAGATTCCGGCTGAGGAGCTCGAAAAGATGCGTGGCTATATCCGGCAGGCGCATGCGGAGGGTAAGCTTTTCCGTTGGTGGGGTGCACCGGACACGCCTCCATTCAAGGAGTTCTTCCTCCAGGAGGGTGTCGATCTCATTGGTGCCGATGACCTGCAAGGACTTGTTGGAATCTTCCGAAAGTGACCCACCTCCCCGTTTCCTCTTACAGCCTCCTGCACTCTCCGGCTTCCCACTGCAGGAGGTTATCTACTATAACCCACATCGTTTCTGCAGATCACGTAACTCTTTATCAGAAAGTGAAGATACTTCTGACTTGTCATAAACATCCAGCAATTCAATCGTTACCTGCTCATTCGTTTGGTCAATCAAATAGGTGATCACTCTTACACCCCCACTTTTGCCTTTACCTTTCGATTGGACTGCCATCCTGATCTTACGCATTCCATGTCCAAGATCAACTCCCACAAAAGGATTGTCTTTCAGCAAAGACACAAACGTAGCAAAGTCATTACGGAATGAACTATACCGTTTGGCCAACTTCTTGGCAGAACGAGCGAACACGGAGGAAATGAGAATATTACAATTCATTCAGTAAGCTATCAGCAGTTTTCAACATGACCTTCCCCTCTTTGAAAGCCTTGGCTTCATCCAAAGCAGCAGCCATATCCGAAAGCAATTGTTCTTTGGATCTCACTCCTGTACTTTGCTCGATATCGGCATACAAATGGTCAGCCAACCACTTCTTGTTGCTCACACTCAAGGAGGAGAGCATTTGATAAATCGTCTCTAATGGTAATGTTGCTTCCATCTTTCTTCTGTTTTGCTATTCTCCTGCAAAAATACCCATTTTCTTCCGATAATCCAACTTCTCACAGCAAAAACAAAGACTGCATAAAATCCAAATAACTGCATAAAAACCGGCTATTTTGCCGGAATAGCATAAAACAACCCGATTCCGGCGAAATAGTACCCCTCTATTTTGCCAGAATAGCTATATTTTGTACTTTTGCGGCAAAGTTAAACCTAATCAATATGGCACAGATCATCATCGGAAGAGACAAGGAACAGCAAGAATTACTGGATTTATACCATTCAGGACGACCCGAATTTGTGGTGGTTCAAGGACGACGGAGAGTAGGCAAAACCTACTTGGTGAGAGAACTATTTGACCAACGAATGACATTCTATCATACGGGATTATCGTCCGCTGAAGTTCCCGACCAAGCCGAAGGACTCTTGCGACTGCAACTGGCCAGCTTCTACTCTTCACTCGTCCGTTACGGTTTTCACGGAACAGTGCCCCAGACCTGGCTCGAAGCCTTCGATCAGTTACGCGATCTGCTCGAATCGAAAGCCAATGGTGAAAGACAGGTCGTGTTCATAGACGAACTGCCCTGGATGGATATACCTCGCTCCTTTTTCATTCCTGCCTTGGAGCACTTTTGGAATGGATGGGCCTCTGGCCAAAGTGACCTCATGCTGATTGTCTGCGGATCGGCCACCTCCTGGATCAACGACAAAATCATCAACAGCAAAGGGGGATTATACAATCGGATGACGGCCGAAATCACGCTTTCCCCTTTCACGCTGGCCGAAAGTGAACAGCTCTACCAGCATCTGGGGGTTGCTATGGACCGATATGATCAGTTACAAGCCTATATGATTACAGGCGGTATTCCCTATTATATGGTCTTGATGGAGAAAAAATATAGTCTTGCCCAGAACATCGACCACCTTTTCTTTGCGAAAAATGCCAAATTGAAGCAGGAATTCACCCGACTCTTCCATTCACTTTTCACCAATCCGGACGATTACATGACCATTGTCCGGCTGTTAGGTCAACGTAGAATCGGTTATACGCGCAAAGAGATCGCGGAAGAGGCGAATATGGGTACTGGAGGAGGCCTTACGACCATCCTAAAAGCACTCGAAGCGAGTTGTTTCATCGAATCTTACATTCCCTACAAGGGTTCCAGCCGCGATTTGCGATACAGGCTGACAGATCCATTTTGCCTCTTCTACACCCATTTTTTGGACAAGCACAAGATAACTGATCCGCATTTCTGGCAGAATAACCAGCTGTTGCCCTCCTTGACAGCTTGGCGAGGTTTTGCCTTCGAGAATGTCTGTATGCTCCATATTGAACAGATCAAGCGTACCCTCGGCATCAGTGGCGTCTATACGGAATGTTCCTCGTGGAAAAGCAAATCGTCCGAACCGGCTGCTCAAATCGACCTACTCATCGACCGGGCGGATCGGGTGCTGAACATTTGCGAGATGAAATTCGCCTCCAACGATTTCCGAATCGACAAGTCGTGTGATGCAGATCTACGCCATAAGGTAGCCACCTTCATCGAAGAGACCAAGTGCCGCAACTCTATTCATCTGACATTGGTCACCACTTTTTCTCTCATTCACAACGAGTATGCCGGACGGATCCAAAGTGTTGTCACCATGGATGATCTGTTTCAATGAAGACATATCCATCCCACTTTTACAATGGGAAAGACGACTATCTGCTCGCAAAAGCATGTGAGGTAACCGGAGTAACCCGAGTAACCACCAGCAGGCATCGGAACGGGAATTTGCTGTCACGTGAGGGAAAAATGGCGGCATCCCGATTCCCCATGAGAGAGCCCTGCCGACAAGCATCACACCGGTTACCGCGGTTACCCCGGTTACTCCACATGCCTGCATGTACAAGCGTCGGAAGAGAGTGTTGTAGTATATATAGTATAATATAATATATATATTATATTATAATTATTATATATACAGCCTTGCCCCTCGCCTTCACACAAACATGGGAGGTAACCGAGGTAACCGGAGTAACCGTGGGAAAGTGCGCCATTTATTTGGCACAATTGTCGGAAATCAAAAATTTTTATTGTAACTTTGCATCATGAATTCAAAAGCATCTTTCTGCAGAAAAAGAATTTGGCTACACAGATACTTTGAAGGTTAGACGAAACAATTTTAAATACGGATACTGATGAAGACCTATAAGACTATTTTTCAAACTACTGTTTTTCTGTTGCTTATTCTGTTAGTTACTCCGGTTATGGGGAAAAAGGCTTCGAAAAAATTTGTATGGTAGGAGGACTTATGTAATTTTGCAGTAGTATTTCAAAATGACAGCAATGAATATGGAGGCAAAAGATATCCACGCAGAGCATGAAATCAAATATATGCAAGACGCACTTGTGAGAGATGTGGCTTTACGATTGTGTTCTGAAGACGGAAAGGAGCCTGCAGATGCTCTTTTTACCATATATATGTCAGACACATATCGGTTATTGAGCGACGAGAGAAGCAAACTGTACACACAAAGTGCTGTATATGTATATGATTGTTTACAAAGGGAATTGAAGTATGGACAAATATACGGTTAATACAGCTGATTTATTGGACTATGCCATTATGTTGATTCACGAGTATGCCGAGGCTCATGGGTTGACAGATGCACAAGCCTTTCGGTATATGTGGCGGTATCGGGCCATCCAAGATATTCTGGATGCTTATAGTGCTGCCCATACTTTGCCTACAGATGATGTTTGTGATACGATCAGTCGGATTTGCCGATCAAGAGGAGGTTTGCTGTCATGAAATTATATCATGGAAGCTATCTGGACATCGAATGTATAGATCTCAGACGATCCTTTCCAATATTATTTTGGAACAGAAAAAGCAATTCAATATCTCACAAAAATAGAGTCCCATGTTTGGTAGATAAAAGATCGCATGACATCCTATTCGAGATGCAACAAAACAAATAACCGCGGCAAGACCGGTTACTCCGGTTACCGCGGTTACTCCACATGTTTGTATGTAGCGAAGGGCTACCCCCATGGATGACCCCACGAGGGCAGTAGCCATCAATACTGATGCTGGACGGGCGTCAGGATGAAGGTGAAGGTGTAGTCGCCATAGGGAACCTGATATTCCGGACGGGCAATACGACCCCAGCTGTCTTCACATCCCAAACCGGTCTGCAATTTGTCCAGGCAGAGGTTGGTCAGATCGGCCTGCGGAATCTCCGGAGAATGGCGTTGGATCTTCTCCAAGCCCTCATCCAACGATTCGATGGTATAATGCAAGGCAGAAGCCGAGAAGGGAGCCTCAGAGACCACCTGCAGGCCATTGCCGGCTGCATTCAGCATCTTCCACCAACGGATGTCGCTCTTCGTACCGTTCTCCTGCGGACGGATGTAGGGGAAGAACTGCTCATCCACGCGCTGGCGATAGATGGCCAGATCCATGCTGCTCTTGCGGTCGCTATAGTTCTCGATCGGACCACGGCCATAATACTCGACTGTCTCCATGCACTTCGGCATCGGCATCTGCATACCGAAACGGAACATGGCCGAAACCTCCTTGCTCTTGTCGGCTGTCAGCTGTTGCGTCACCTTGACAGCACCCACATTGTTAATCTGGTAGGTCAGATTCAGTTTGGCAGACACCTCCGGCATCTCGTAGGCAGCCTCCACGAGGGCCATGCCCTGCTCCATCCGTTGCGTCAAGGAAACCAACTTGATCTCCGGATTCTTCCAAACGGCATACTTCCGTTGCAGATTGGCACCCATATCGTTGTCGGTCGGAGCACGCCAGAAGTTCGGAGTCAAGGCCTCACCCTCCTGAATCATCTCCTGTCCATGGACCGCATAGCGCACCAAATAGCCGCTCTTCCGGTTGAATTCCAGCCGGTAGTTGCAACCCGATACGATCAGGTAGTTGCGGTCGTTCTCGATCAGCTTCGGACTGACCGTCTCGATATTCGTACGTTCCACATTCTTCAGTTCCATCGAAGGAGCCTGATAGGGATTCAAGGTCAGCTGATCCTTGGCCACGACATGACCCGGTTCCAACAGACCTTCGCGATTCTTCAGTTTGTAGGTGACATTCAGCAACCACTCGTCACAGGCACAAATCGGACCCACATCCAGCTTCACCTTGGCGGTCTGCTGGGGAGCCACCTGCAGCTGATCGACCCGACCGGCACGCATCAGCTTGCCACCCTTCATCACCTGCCATTCCAGATAATAGGCGGACAGGTCACGGAAGAAATTCTCGTTGTAAATATTAATTTCGCCCTTCTTCAAGTCAGCCGGCGTGGTCCAGATGTTCTGGTAGTAATAGCCCACTTCGTACATGTGCGGGTTGATTTGGCGATCCGGACCGATCAAACCATTGTCGCAGAAGTTGGTACTGCTTGCGTCAAACTTGTTGAAGTCACCTCCGTAGGCATAGATGGTCGTACCGTTCTTGCCCTTCCAACGCAACGACTGATCGACAAAGTCCCAAATGAAGCCACCCTGGAACTTCGGATACTTGCGGATCAAGTCCCAATACTCCTTGAATCCACCCTCCGAATTACCCATTGCATGGGCATACTCGCACTGGATTAACGGTTTCGTGCTGTTCGGATCGGCACTATACTTTTCGCTCTTCTCATAGCCGGCATACATCGGACAGTAAATGTCGGTCTTGCCCTCCACCTTGGCCTGTTCATACTGGCAGGCACGGCTCGGGTCTTCGGCCTTGATCCAGTCGTAGCAGGCTTCGAAGTTAGGTCCATAGCCCGCTTCATTACCCAACGACCAGAAGATGATGGCCGGATGGTTGAAGTTGCGTTGTACATTCCGTTGGTTGCGCTCCAAATGCGCCTTGGCATAGGCCGGGTTCTTGGCCAAGGTCTTTTCGCCATAGCCCATACCATGCGATTCGGCATTGGCCTCGGCCACCATATAGATACCATATTCGTCACACAGGTCATACCAGAAGCTGTCATCCGGATAGTGGCAGGTACGGACCGCATTGATGTTGTACTGCTTCATGATCTGGATGTCCTGAATCATCCGCTCGCGCGAAACGACATAGCCATAGTCGGGATCCAGCTCGTGCCGGTTGGCACCCTTGATCAGGATCGGCTGGCCATTGACCAACAGCTGTCCGTTCTTCAGTTCGATTTTGCGGAAGCCCACCTTGACCGGAATCACCTCAATCAGCTGATTGCCGCGCTTCAAGGTCGCACGCAACGTATAGAGGTTGGGCGTCTCGGCCGTCCATTTCCGGGGAGCCGCCACCTGCAAGGTCGTTGTGCTCTTGCCGGAAGCCTGTACCGTTTCGGCAACCACCTTTTCTCCAGCTGCATCCAACAGTTCCAGCTCGACCGTACCCTTGCCCTTCATGGTCAGTTCGACGGCCAAGGAGCCATCCTTGTAGTTAGCGTCCAGATCGGGTGTGACCCGAATGTCGGCAATTTGCGTCTGCTTGTCACGCGCATAGAGGTAGCTCTCGCGCGCCACACCACTGTAGCGGAAGAAATCCTGGTCTTCCAAGTAGGTACCGTCGCACCAGCGGAACACCTGAAAAGCAATCAGGTTCTTCTGGCCCGGCTTCAGGTAGGGAGTCAGGTTGAATTCCGTCTCCAACTTGCTGTCTTCGCTATAGCCCACATAACGTCCGTTGACCCACAAATAAATGTTGGAGGTGACGGAACCGAAGTGGATCAGGATCTCCTTGCCTGCCCACGAGGCGGGAATCATCCACTCCCGACGGTAGGAACCGACGGCATTGTTCTCGATAGGCACCTGTGGCGGATTGTTCTCGAACTGTTCGCTCCAGGCATACCCTCCACTGGAATAGACAGGGTCGCCATAACCGTTCAGCTCCCAGAGCCCCGGAACCGGCATGGAGTCCCACCCCTTGTCGTTGTAATCGACCCGGTAGAAATCGGTCGGACGTGCATCAGCCGAGCGTACCCAGTTGAATTTCCACTGTCCATGGATCGACATGTAATTGGCAGACTGCTGCCAGCAACCCTTCTGAGCCACCTCCTGATTTTCAAACGCATAATAGTGCGTGTGCATGGGGGCACGGTTCACGGCATTTACCTGCGGGTCGAGCCATTCGTTGGATTGGGCCGACACCAGGCAGGTACAAGCGGCCAGCAATCCAGTCAATAAATGTTTGTTCATTTGATGATGATTTATGGTTTGCCGCAAAGGTAAACAATAATCACCAAACAGCAGTTGGCAGTCACACAAAGAATCGTTACCTTTGCATACAAGAATAGAAAATTTTAATAGCGCAATACGAAATGAAACAGTTGAGTTATGGAGTTCTGCTCGCACTCTGCTGCTGTACAACCCTTTGGGCCCAGAACGGCAGCAAGCAGGTGGAACTGAAAGAGGTGACGGACGGCAAGTTCCGTCAAGTGACAGCCGTAGGTGAGATGCGTTCGCTCCCGGACGGCAACTACTATACAGCCATGAATCCGGAACGGACCATGATTGTCAAATATGCCTACAAGACAGGCGAACCGGTTGACACCCTGTTCAATACGCATACAGCCCGCGAATGTACGTTTGACGATTTCGAGGGTTATACGATCAGCAGTACGGGCCACCACATCTTGGTGTGGCGCGAGACGGAGGCCATCTACCGTCGTTCACGCAAGGCGGTCGTGTATGATTATGACGTCCGACGGAACTATGTCAAGCCGCTGACCGACTCCAAGAGCAAACAGATGATCCCCACCTTCTCGCCCGACGGCCGCATGTGTGCCTACGTACGCGACAACAACATCTGGATCCGCAAGTTCGACTTCGATACCGAAGTGCAGGTCACCAAGGATGGAGCCATCAACAAGGTGCTGAACGGCATTACCGACTGGGTGTATGAGGAGGAGTTTTCGGTCACGAACCTGATGGCCTGGTCGCCCAATAGCGAATGTCTGGCCTTCGTCCGTTTTGATGAGTCGGAAGTGCCGGAATATTCCATGCAGATGTATGGCAACGGTACCTATCCGGACTACTACAACTTCAAATATCCGAAGGCTGGCGAACGCAACTCGACCGTTACGCTCCATGCTTATGACGTGATGACGAAGGACACGAAGGAGCTGAAGGTGCCCAACAACAATGGCTACTACATCCCTCGCATCACCTTCACGACACAGGACGACCAACTGGCTGTCATGACCTTGAACCGTCAGCAGAATCAGTTCAACATGTATTATGCCAACCCGAAGAGTGGCGTCTTCCGCCTGGTGCTGCAGGAGACCAACAAGTATTATGTGGATTCGGAATGGCTCACGTCCATCCATTTCATGAAGAATGGCTTTACCTACGTGAGCGAACAGGATGGGTATGCCCACATCTACCTCTACTCGCCCACGGGTGTCATGCAACGGCAGATCACGCAAGGCAACTGGGACGTGACCGACTTCATCGGAATGGATGAGGCCACCGGTACGGTCTATTATCAGTCGGCCGAAGAGCATCCGACCCGTCGTTCGGTCTATAAGATTGACGCCAAAGGCAAAAAGACGAAATTATCGACCCAGGTGGGTACGAACAGTGCGGTCTTTAGCGACAACTTTGCCTACTATGTCAACCGTTTCTCCAACGTGAATACCCCCATGCAGATTACGGTCAACGAGACGAAGAGCAACAAGACCTTGCGTGTCCTGCAGGACAATGCTGCCTTGAAGAGCCGGCTGGCCTCCTATCGCTTCTCTCCGAAGGAGTTCATGACCGTAACGACCGCTTCGGGCTATGAGCTGAATATGTGGATGGTGAAGCCGACCAACTTCGACCCCAACAAGCAGTATCCGGTCATGATGACGCAATATAGCGGTCCCAACTCCCAATCCGCTTTGGACAGCTACGGGTTCGACTGGGAGCAGTATCTAGCGGCCCATGGCATTCTGGTCGTGTGTGTCGATGGACGAGGCACAGGAGCCCGGGGCGAGGCCTTCCGCAAATGCACCTACATGCAGATGGGGGTCCTCGAATCGCAAGATCAGGTGGAGGCTGCCCAGGCATTGGGAAAACTGCCCTACATCGACAAGAACCGGATGGCCATCTGGGGCTGGAGCTTCGGTGGCTACAACACGTTGATGGCCTTGAGCGTCGGCCATGGCACCTTCAAGGTGGGTATTGCCGTGGCTCCTCCGACCGACTGGAAGTTCTACGATACGGTCTATACGGAACGGTTCATGCGCACGCCACAGGAGAATTTCGAAGGGTATAAGGCCACTTCTCCCCTGGAACGGGTGAAGGATCTGCAAGGCAAGCTGCTGCTGATCCACGGTACGGCAGACGACAATGTCCACTTCATGCAGTCCATGATCTATGCCGAGGCCTTGGTACAGGCCAACAAGCAGTTCGACATGCACGTCTATAAGGACCGCAACCATGGTATCTCGGGCGGCAACACCCGCTACCACCTCTACACCAAGATGTCTAACTATCTTTTCGACAATTTGTAATGGCTGAACATCTGAGGAAACCGGACTGGTTGAAGATTCGTCTGGGGGGCAATGAACGCTTCACCCAGACGAAACGGATCGTGGAGACGCATTGTCTCCACACCATCTGTACGAGTGGCAAGTGTCCGAATATGGGGGAATGCTGGAGCCGGGGAACGGCCACCTTCATGATTGGAGGGGAGATCTGTACGCGTTCGTGCCGTTTCTGCAACACCTTGACAGGCAAGCCGCTGCCGCTGGATCCGAAAGAGCCGGAGAATGTAGCGGAGAGCATCCGGCTGATGGGGTTGAAGCATGCGGTGGTCACGTCGGTCGATCGGGACGACCTGCCCGACTTGGGAGCCGGCCATTGGGTCAAGACCATTGAAGCCATCAAGCGGGTGAACCCGGAAACAACGGTCGAAGTGTTGATACCCGACTTCCAAGGCCGGCTGGAGCTGGTGGATCAGGTTGTCCAGGCGAGACCGGAAATCATCTCGCACAACATGGAGACGGTCCGTCGCATCACCCCGGAGGTACGAAGTGCAGCCAAGTATGACGTGAGTCTATCTGTCCTGAAACGGATTGCCGAAGGAGGTGTGGTGGCCAAGACCGGCATCATGGTGGGATTGGGCGAAACGGAAGCCGAAGTGGAAGAATTGATGGAGGATGTTTTGGCCGTGGGCGTGCAGGTTTTGACCATCGGACAGTATTTACAGCCCTCCCGCAAAAACATTCCGGTCAAGGAATATGTTACTCCAGAAAAGTTCGAACACTACCGCCTCCGGGCTTTGGAGAAGGGAATCCCCAAAGTGGAGAGTGCGCCACTGGTTCGTTCTTCGTATCATGCCGAAAGGCATATTTAAATGGATAACAAAATTGAAAGAAGAATGCCGTTATGAATCAAGTAAGACAAGGACTGGATAATCAAGCGATCGGTTTGCTGCCGTTACTGCTGTTTATGTTTTTGGATAATTTCTTTTCCTATAAGATCTCTTTTTCCATAGCGGCATTGTTCTGTCTGTTATCGTTCTTAGCCTACCATCTGCTGAAACAGGGACGGGTCTATCAGTTCATGCTGTTGCCCACGGCAGCCACCTTCATCTGCTATTCGGGTTTTCTGTTGATGCACCTGGAGCCTGTCCTGTTCACCCATTCGCCCCTCATTGCCGAATTGCTGTTGGTGGTGGTATTGGCCGTCTCGGGACTCACCAAAAACCGTCTGTACCGCTCCATTCGGGTGTCGAAAATGCCCATCTACCAACGGGCTTCGTTGCGTACATCTCTCAACGAATACTTTTTCATGGCCCAGATGACCCAGAACATCTATACGCTCCACCTCTTCCTGATCCTGTTTTACAGCATCCTGCCGGACGAGATGAAGCATCCCACTACCCAACAGTTCCTCTATCGGGAGGTCGGGCTGCTGCTGGGGCTCTTCCTGCTGGTCTATGAACAGATCCGATTGGCCTTGATGCAAGGGAGCCTCAAAAAGGAGATGTGGCTACCTGTCTTGAATGACGAGGGGAAAGTGGTGGGGTGTATCGCCCGTTCGGTCAGCCGCATCCTCCCCAAGAAATACTTCCATCCAATAGTCCGCATCATCCTCTCCTACAAGGGGATGCTCTATCTGGTCAAACGTCCGTCCGACGAGTTTCTGTCGCCCGACCTATTGGATCATCCGTTGCATAGTTATGTGGTGTTCCGACATTCCATTCAGGAGACGGTCTTGGATCTGACCGAAAAGGCCTGCCAACAGCAAGATGCCTTGACGCCTCGCTTCCTGATCCGCTATGTCTTTGAGAACAGTCGCGTGAAGCATTTGGTGTCGCTCTATGTGATCCACCTCCAGTCGGAAGATCAGATCAGCTGGTTTAAACTGCCTGCCGGAAAATTCTGGATGGCCCGACAAATCGAAGAGAATCTGCACAAAGGTGTGTTTAGCGAGTATTTCGAAATGGAGTTTCCCTATCTGAAAAATACCCTCCTCTTTGCCGATCAGGCGGTTATGGAGGGGTGAGAGGTGTGGCCATGCCTCCCCTATAAGGGATAAGTAGCGTGCGGTTTCAAGTGTAGTTTGACGATGGGATTCGTTCCCGGCTTGTGCGTGATCTCCACATCCGTTTCATAATCCCGTTGATAACGGTTCGTACCGGTCCGGAAGTAGGTGAAGTCGTCACTCCGGTATTTCACCTTGTAGGAGCCCATGCAACACTCCTGCCGCAGGAACAGCCGATCTCCAATGATGCAGACCTCATCGTCCGCACTTACCCGATAGCTCGGATAGGGATAGCAGGTGGCATCCCGCACATTGCGTACAAACAGCATCTCCCCCTCCTGCAACAGTTCCAAGAACCCGCGTTTGAACAGCCGGGGCTGGCTGTCATGCACAAAGCCTGTCCGCCGGTCGATCCAACAGAGACGCCCCTCTTCTGAACAGACACGAGCAATATCCCCTTCCAAATAGGTGATTTTCAGAGACCCTTTCTGATGTACCTCCTTCATGATCCGATGGTAACGCGCTTTCCGCTCCTGAACCAGCCGGTCGATCTCCCGATTTCCTTTTTCCAAAGCCATCTCCCAGGCTTCCACCCACTGGTCCTGTTCTGTTTGATGCTGGACCACACGTACCGGATGATCCGGTGTCTCCTGTAAACAACGGATTCCAGTTGCACTTTGAAAGATACGTATGCCTGATGGAAGCCGTTTCTCCATCTTGAAGATAGAGTCCGGTCGGTTAGCCGGAATCAGCAGCCCTTGCCAGAAGAGCCCCTTCCCCATCTGCATCTCCAAACATCTTCGGCTGATTCCTCGATCCGGACGCACGTAAACGGAACGGATCCGGGGATAGAAGGTCTCCCCATCGTCGGTCGAAAGCTCCACACCCCGAAACAGAAGCGAAACCGGACTGGAGCGGAAGGTGATGCCATTCCGTGGGTCGGTCCAGACCTTTCCTTGCCGGACAAAATCGCTTCCCTCTTTGGCCAGTTGATTCATCCGATCCTGACTGACAATCCGGATCAAGGGGGTATCTTCCTGCTCATACTGCTCCCGCAACCGTTCCGATCCATCCAGACATCGCAAGGAGAACAACGCCTGCTCCAACGATTCCGGACGTTTCTGCCCGCCCAAGAAACTGGAGGTCCAGTCCCGCTCATCCGAAGGGAGCCCGAACCGTCTGTACAGACCCACATTGTCGAGAATGATGCAGCCGGATTTCCCTTCGTACCGACGCAACCCTCTCCCCACCATCTGCAGGTATTTGGCCAACGAGAGCGTGGGTCGTGCCAGCTGGATAAACTCCACATCGGGACAGTCAAACCCCTCCGAAAAGAGATCGACATTCACAAGCACCTCAATCGCTCCAGCTTTGAACCGTTCCAAGTCGGAGGCCCGCTCCTGCTTGGGTGTAGCGGCACTAATGGCCTTGGCAGAGAGCCCCCTCGAACGGTAGAAGTCGGCAATGTGTTCGGCATGGGCAATGTCGATGGCATACACAATTCCCTTCCTATTTGGGGCAAACTCCCGCTGGGAGGCATACAACCGCTCGAGAGTAGGCCGTACGTCCAACAGCTCCCGCATCTCCTTGGTCTGATAATCCCCATCCACATTCCGCTTGCGGAGGGAGGCTATCGCCCGACTCTCCTCACTCTCCGGAGGAATCGAATAGTAGTCAAACGGGCTTAGCCAGCCTTCAGCCATGAAACGGGCGACACTGGCCGATGAGATCAGTTCGTCAAACAGATCGGTAAAACCCGCCCCATTCAACCGATAAGGGGTGGCCGTCAATCCCAAAAAGCGGGCCTTGGGCCATTGTTGCCAAAGCAACTGGTAGGTACGGGCCAACGCATGATGGGCCTCATCGATCACAATAAGAGCCGGTCGGATCTGCATCTGGCCCGAAGTAATCCTTCGTGAAACGGTCTGGATGGACTCGACCCATAGATGGGAGGTGTCCAGTCCCATCCTCCGGATGGTGGATTTGATCTGTTCAATGAGTTCCCGCCGGTGTGCTACAATCAGTACCGACAACGGCCCCTTTCCGGCATTTCGTTCCTGCCCGATGAGTGAAGCCAATACGACCGTCTTGCCGGTGCCGGTCGGCATCTGCACCAAAACACTCCGGTGACGCCCGAAAGCCAGACGGACCTGTTCACATATCTGTTGCTGATAATCCCGCAGCATAGGAATCCACTCAGGACTTGTTGGCTACTTGCTGTAAATAGGCTTCATGCAGATGATAATACTTCTTCATGAAAATCACGTAGGCCATGGACAGCACGACCATACTGCCCGACAGAAACAGCCAATGTGCCCCTACCGAATTGGGCACCCAGAAGACAAATGCCAAGGAGATGGCTAATTGCAGCCCCATATACAGCAGACTGACCTTCACATGTCCGATCTTCAGCTCATTCGCCATCAGCTGATAGGCATGTTTCCGATGTGCTTCGCCCAAATTCTCATGCAGCAGGATCCGATGGATGATCGTCAGACAGCCATCCACCCCATACACCACCAGGAAGATGAGGTAGGTCATGTCTCCCGTCTGCATCACCAAGCGTCCGATCAGAAACAGCAGGATAAAGGCCATACCGATCGACCCTACATCTCCGGCAAAGCATTTCGCCTTTCCCTTCGGACGGAAGTTGAAGAGGCAGAACACCACATCCACCAGCACGACCGTCACCACCAACGACTCCTCCACAAAGCCCATCTCCTGATTCAGCAGATAGATAGGTAGTAGGGAAGCCAAGGCATAGCCGCCTGTTATCCCATTGATACCATCCATAAAATTGATGATGTTCGAAGCTCCCACGCATACGATGATAGCCAATAGTACAATCAATGCAGGAACAACAATACCTGAAACCACAGAACTTTCTGAAACCTGAAACGTCTCATAAAGGCCAAGCTGATAGAACATCAGCCCCATCGCCACAAATTGTGCCACCAACCGTACCGAGTCGGGTAACGAACGGATGTCATCTGCCCAGCTCACGCCCGCCACCAACGTGACGGCCAGCAGGAAAAAGGGATAACAGTCCATCCATCCTACCCCATCTACCAGTACACCTTTCAAAGCCCAGAGCCACAATCCTACCAGAAAGATGATACCGCCACCCCGAAGCACAATGGACGCGTGTGACGACCGCTCATTCGGCCTGTCAATGATGTTACACCTATCCGCAATACGGAAATACCCCACTTCTGCCACCAGCAAAAGCAGGAAAATCAATACATAATGAAGCATAATCCTATATGGTTATTGTAGTTTCGGAATCAAAATTTTATTTTCCATTTAGTGCAGTTTATACCCTCAGAAACTTTCTATTTTGTGCAGTTCACTCTCCTAAGGCACTCATTTCTTGTGGTTTGACAAAAGTCAGAATATACTATTGAGAGATAGAGTTTTATCGAATAGTAGTAAGTATTCGGTGATCCGTGTATTGCCTATCTCAGAGTTCATGAGTACCTTAGTGGGGGTATTCCGCCTTTTTTGAGCATAAGCGATACGATCAGTAACCTTTCGGTTTGGATTAAGGCCGCAAGGAATCACCCTATTATTAAAAATCAGAGGTTATTCTTTAGGCATCTTCCCACTCTTCAGGAAGAAGCTTGTGTAAATCTTCTTTGGGCCTGCTTGCCCATGACCATGTCACGGATACCCTTCTCACACCACAGCTTGAGGTTGGTCCACAACGGCTTTGCATTGTCATTGCGGAACTAGACCTTTTCCTCGGAAGTCATTTTTCGGCCCATGGACTTCTCCTCTGCCTTTATCATGTCCTCCACGGCATATATCTGCTGGTAAAGGGTCATTCCTATCTTCGCAAGTCCGGGATTCTCCTTCGCCTTATCCCTTAAAACACTCATACATCAATATTTTAATCAATCATTTCCGCGAAACACACTATCGTCTTTTTCAATCCCTCGCGAGCATCTACAGGAAATCTATTGATACCGAGAGCCTTCTTGATTTTCGCATTAGAGCTTACATAATTCTCCGTCAGCTTTTGCATTCGTAGTGGATTAAGAGGGAGATGCAACCAGCCTCCAATTTTTGCCATTCCATTCATTAAGCCCTTTGGAATACGCCATATATGCGTCTGCCTGCCCAAGCTCAGACAGATTACCTCAATGAGCTCGTTGGTTGAGAGAGCTTCGTCATCCCCCATGTTGTAAATACCTGACGGAACATCCTGAGTAAGGACACCATTGACCGTAAAACAGACATTCTCGACAGAAGTGAAGGTTCGGCGATTGTCAAAAGCACCGAGAGGCCATGGAATGCCCTTACTCACCACACCATACAACAGATTGAGGTTTCCCTTATTGCCTGGACCGTGAATCATACAAGGACGAAAGATATATACCTCTTTTCCGTTAGCTGGACGCTCATTTCCAGGAGTTCGAGATGCCATGGATGCACGCGACACTCCTTGCTTTTCCAAAGCCTCGATGATATACTCTTCGGCTTTGATTTTACTTTCTCCGTAAGGGCCCTTAGGAGTAGGTGTAACGTCCTCAAACAGTACCTCAGGCACACATTCAGCAGCAGCCTTTGCCGTCGAGAAAAAGATGAACTTCTTAGCAAAAGGACAAGCCAAATACCAGTCGAAAATCTTCTTCGTCAAATCTGTATTTACCTTGAAATACACATCAGCCGCACTCTTATTGCGCGTATCGTGAGCCTTTCCTGCCAGATGAATAATGGCATCTATCTGTGGCATGGCATTGGGCTGGTCAAGAGCATCCCAGGAAAAAGTACACTTCACACCATCTTTCTGAGGCTGCACAATATCAAGCCCATATATAGTGTTTCCTTCCGAAAGATATTTCACTAAGTTCGAGCCCACAAAGCCGTGGACTCCAGTAATCAGTATATTCATTTCCACCAATTTTACAATGTCTTCACGATTTCCAAATACCGGTCACAAGTCTTTTGCCACGTGTAGTTTTCTTCTACAATCTTTCTAACCAAAATTCCTTGTTCCTTTATGGATTCATACTCAGATTCTAACCGCTGCATCGACTTCGACAAATCTTCTACATTCTTCACTCTATTCCACAAGCCTATTCCATAAGCATCCAGTACCTCTCGAATGGATGGAATATCAGTTACTACAGGTACATTGCCATATACCATACCTTCAAGAAGGGCTATAGGCAGACCCTCAGAAGAGGAGACAAGACAATAAGCCATGGCATTCCTTAAAAGTTCGGCTTTAGCATCTCCATATACAATACCGGGAAAGATTATGTTTTTACAATCTGCAGCACGTTTGACTATCGTTTGACCGTAGGCACTGTCCACATTACCCGCAATAACTAATTGAAAATCTCTATGGTTGTGATTTTTGAAAGCATCAATCATAACCTCAAGATTCTTAATCGGGTCAATACGTCCGATGGTAAGGAAATATTTACCCTTCATAAGTCCATTCTTTGCTAGAATCTCCGTACTCAAAACCTTATCATCAGGCAAAAAGACACCACAAGGTAACACTTTGCATGTTCTGCCATATCTATTCAATACCACCTTTGCATTCGTTTGGCTAACAGCCAAGATATTTTTGGTGAAAGTCACAGCGAAGTGCATAGAAACAATCATCAACTTTTTTTTCATCCAATTATGCTTCGGACTATCCTCAGGTAGACTATGAATAACAGCACTTGTTTTTAAGCCGAAAAGCCGCGCTATGAAAGCTGGTATCACAGAATAAGTTACAGTCTGATACATCACCATATCAAACTCCTTACGATGCTTAATTACAAATGGGATTGACTTAAAATACAATGCGGGTAAACTGGTGATAGTACTACCCGGGCATTTATATTGTTTGATTTCAATACCTTTGTATTCAGTTTTTTTGTCACAGGAACCGAATGCCAAAACCATAGACTTGTATCCTCTTTTGGAGAGTTCTACAGCCAAACTATACGTGTATGAGTTAATACCATCCGGAGTATCATGTGCACCAATAAATAAGGTCCTCATATGCTTCCTTCAATCAGTTCAATATATCTATTTTTAAACACTTCTATGGAATAACTGTCCTTTAGGTTCTGATTACTTCTCTCTCCCAGCCTATTGCGTAATTCTACTGATGATAGCAGTCTGTGAAGCGAACCAGCAATCCCGCTCACATCACCCACAGGGTGCAGATACCCGTTCACTCCCTCATGAACCAAATGGTCATTGTCGCCTACTTTAGTTGCCACAATGGGCAGACTCCAGTTCATTGCTTCCATAATACTGTTGCTTGTACCTTCAAAGAGACTGGTGGATATATAGATGTCTGCATTACGCTCCAGATCAGCGACATTATTAGGTTTGATATGAATATCGGTTTTCTCTTCAATCCCATATTGCTTTATCCATTCGCGAATTTGTTTTTCCAACACTCCATATCCCACAATACAGAGCCTGAAGTCATTCCGATCAATTTTCGAGACGCTCGCAATCAAGGTCTTATAGTCTTTAACCTCATCGAATCTACCTACTGTAATTATCGTCTTTACCTCTCTGTCTGCACGTCGAATAGAACCTGCTATGTTTGGAAAGCAATTGGGAATAACAAAACTTTTATCTTTTGCAAATCCGCGTTCACCAAAATAAATAGCACCCGAATAACTATTAAATACAGTTCCATTTGCAAAAACATTGTGAGCCCATTTTTCAAAAAATTCCTTGGTTGCAGATAACTTTGAGGAACGAATTCCGTTATATACTTGAACATGAACTATCTTTCCGATAATACTTCCTATTAGATTTGGTAGAGATAAATAATTGAACAGAACAGAGGTCTCAGAATCTTTTAATATTGAATGAAGCCTTATTGCTTTTGATACAATATTACCTTTGAGCTTATAAACCCTAACGTTACTATCACGTAGTAATTCAATATTTTGTTGATATTCGGGATACTCTCCAAATAAAACTATCAGACTGACAGAATAAATAGATGATAACATGACAGAGAGTAATACTGCCTGCTTTTCTGCTCCTCCAGAATCTAACGTAGATACTAGTATTGATATATTCTTCATGAAATATTCCTGTTTAAATAATTCTCCAAATAGATGAATCTTCTCGAAGAATTATCAATCAATTTACAGACGTGCATCTATTATACTTCGGTCAAGGGTACATTTCACATCGAAAATAACATGCTTCTCGTTGAGTAGAGCAAGTACATCCATTCCCTCAAATGCCTTATGAGCCACAGCGGCAATGGCAGCATCAAACTTCTCTTTCGGCAATTCGTTGACAACCTCAATGCCGTACTCATGTTTGGCAATGGCTGGATTAGCCCAAGGATCGTACACTGTGACATTGGCATTATACTCCTTGAGGGCACGATAGATGTCGATGACCTTGGTGTTGCGAACATCTGGACAGTTTTCCTTAAAAGTGAAGCCAAGGATGAGAACCTCAGAATTTAGAACCTGAATGCCCTTCTTGAGCATACACTTCACCGTTTCCGTAGCGACATACTCACCCATGCCATCGTTCATCCGACGACCGGCCAAGATGATTTCCGGATTGTGCCCATGACGTTGTGCACATTGAGCCAGGTAATACGGGTCAACACCGATACAGTGACCGCCCACCAAACCAGGACGGAACGGAAGGAAGTTCCACTTCGTTCCAGCTGCCTCCAAGACATCCAACGTGTCGATACCCATCTTCGTGAAGATATGAGAGAGTTCGTTTACAAAAGCGATGTTGATGTCGCGCTGACTGTTTTCGATCACCTTGGCAGCCTCAGCTACCTTGATGGAAGGTGCCAAATGTGTCCCGGCTGTAATGACCGATGAATAGACCTCATTGACATAAGTTCCAATTTCAGGTGTAGAGCCCGATGTCACCTTCTTGATCTTCTCGACCGTATGCAACTTGTCTCCCGGATTGATCCGTTCCGGTGAATAACCGGCAAAGAAATCCTCGTTAAACTTCAGACCAGAGACCTTCTCAACCACAGGTAGGCATTCATCTTCAGTCACACCTGGATAAACTGTCGATTCATAGACCACTACATCTTCTTTGGAGATTACCTTGCCAACAGTCGTGGAAGCTCCATAGAGCGGAGTAAGATCAGGGTTGTTATTCTCGTCAACAGGCGTAGGAACGGCCACTACATAGAAGTTACAATCACGGATTTGCTCGATATCTGATGTACAGACAAAGCCATGATTGTTGATGGCATCTTGAAGAAGTTCATCTGATACTTCAAGCGTTGCGTCATGACCTGCCATCAGGGCTTCACAACGTTTCTGATTCATATCGAAACCAACCGTCTTATACTTGGTTGAAAACAGTCGGGCCAACGGAAGACCCACATAACCCAAACCGATCACACAAATTTTTGTCTCTTTCATCTTTCTTTCGCTTTTGTTTTAAGGATTGTTATTATAGATTTGCTTTGTACCAGTCGATTGCAGCTGCTATACCCCGCTCAAACGACCATTCCGGATCATATCCGAGTAACTGCTTGGCTTTGCTGATGTCCGCATTGGAATGTTTGATGTCTCCGGCCCGATCTGGACCAAATTCCGGTTCTTCTTCTATGCCCAAGGCTTTAGTCAAACCGTAATAGATATCAATCAGGTATTCACGTCCACCATAAGCAATATTAAAGGCTTGACCGGCTACCTCACTCGGAGCCAAACAGGCTTTCAGATTGGCCTCGATCACATTCTCAATATAGGTAAAGTCTCTTGATTGCTTGCCGTCTCCATTGATCCGGCACTTCTGTCCGTTCAAGAGATGTTTGATGAACTTCGGGATGACCGCCGCGTATGCCCCATCCGGATCCTGACGACGACCAAATACATTGAAGTAGCGCATACCATAGGTATCAAGGCCATAGTGGCGGGTGTATTGCTTAGCCCATTCCTCGTCACACCGTTTGGACACGGCGTATGGTGAAAGCAGATTACCCTCCACCCCTTCTTTCTTGGGCAGGTTCGGCTCGTCTCCATAAACTGAACTTGAAGAAGCATACACAAATTTCTTCACTCCCTGCTGGCGGGCAGCCTCCAACATATTCAATGTTCCTTGGATATTGTTCAAGGAATAGAACAGGGGCATCTCGATGGAACGAGGTACAGAACCCCAAGCTGCCTGATTCAGTACAAAATCGACTCCTTCACAAGCCTTCATGCAGGTGTCCAAATCCTTGATGTCCCCCTTGACAAATTCGTATCGGGAGTTGTTAAGGAACATATCGACATTCTTCTGCTTGCCGGTAGAGAGGTCATCGAGTGCACGTACACGATACCCCATATCCAAAATGGCTTCACACAGGTTGCTACCTATAAATCCGGCTGCACCTGTAATGAGGAACATAGATCCCTTTGGAAATTTCAAATGTTTATATGCCATATTCTTGAAAAACTAATGATTTCTATCTTTAATATATCTTGCAGGATTCCCTGCCCAACATTGATAAGGTGGAATATCTTTGGTCACCACACTCCCTGCTCCAATGATAGCCCCCTCACCGATGGTCACAGAGTTACAGATAATTGTATTCACACCAATGAATACATCATCTTCGATGTGTACCTCTCCAATTCTGAACATCCGACCCTTTCTTGTAGGATCAAGGTAGTGAGTAAGAATCGTTGTTCCTGCTGTTATCGCGACATTCTTGCCAATATAAATATTTTCAGGAGCCACCGTATCCATCACGACACCACCATATATCAAAGCCCGTCCTTTAAAATTCACCCCCCCCAATTTCAAAATTTTAGCTCTATGTTGGGGTAACATAGGAAGGGAGGCAAGTCCCAACCACAACTTTCTCCACATACGTTTGGGAGAATACACTTCGAAAAAATGTTTTATAGACATTCCTATATTAACTATTGATTTAATATTTGAAGAATAATCTTTTACATATACAATGAACCATATATGCCAGTATTGTACCTATTATACAAATCAAAGCATTGTATTCTCTTACTTACTTTACTGGATATTTCAACAAAGCGATATATGCAAGAGGTTTTGTTACTATTACCAATAACTTCAATAAGAACTGGAAACCGGTGATTGTCTTAGTCAAAGATTTTTCAGCAGCAATGGCGGCATAGTTTAATTTGATGGCAGACTTTACTATGGCCTTAGGCTGATAACTGAAATATCGAAAAGTTAATGGTAAAATAGTTCTTTCCGTAACCCATGCCCCAAGTGGATATCGACCTGCTATATTCCTACTGCTTAATGTGTCGCTCGTCCCCTGAAAATATATTCTTAAAGGTATGTTGATAAAAGCAGTCTTATACTTACTTGCAATGGGAATCCAAAGAATATTCTCACCAATGTACCTTGACTCTGCCAAGTCAGGCAATTTACCAACGAATTCTTTCAATACAGCGGTTTTCAGTATTCCCCATTTCTCACCTCTGATACCATATTTAAAGGATATCTCATTTACATCTGAAATCAGATATTCCTTACCTTCTGCAATCGGAAAAAGATCACCAACCACCTCATTTGTCACAGAGTCTTTCACTAAACAAGATATCCCCGCCAATTGATTTTGAATGTCATGAGGAATTCTATGATACGTATTCAAAAATACATCAATAGTATTTGATACGAATTCATCATCAGAATCTGCAATAAGAAACCATTCACCTTTTGCTCGTCCGATAGTATCAACGAGTGTCCTAAATTTACCTTTGTTGGCTTGTTGAAGAAAACAGATATTGAGTTTCTTTTCTTCTTTCCATCGGTTGACCAGTTCTGCTGTTTCGTCCTTTGAACCATCATCCACAATAATCCACTCAAAATCTTGGTTTGTTTGTTGAGAGAGACTCTTATACACTCTCGGTAACGTATGGCTTCTGTTATAAGCCGGCGTAAAAACAGTCACTTTCATTTCTTTGTCATTATATCATGTAAATTTCTACGTTTGTTTCTTGACCACTCATATAAAAGCCGAAACCAAAGATCTTGTATGGGCCACCACATATAATGATTATTTCTTCATAAAAGCATCATCATTTAACGAAAGTAAATAGCGCTTTTTATCTTTTATACTCTTTCCTTTTGTCTGCAGATTATATTTCAAGTTTCGTTGAAGATAATCATTTACAGAGCAAATAACCTTTGCTGGATTCCCACCTACCACCATCCCATCAGGAACAGACTTCGTGACAATCGAACCCGCTGCTACTATTGCACCCTCGCCTATCGTTACTCCAGGCATGATTTGTGCATGTGCTCCAATGTATGCCCAATCCTTGATTACTACCTTTCCAAATGAGTCAAAATCAGCTATTTTACGTCTGATAATATTACCCCCCCCCATGTGTGTGAATTGCCACACCTCTAGTAAGTTGTACATGATTCCCAATAGTAATCAAGTAGGGTTCAGAAGGCCATTCCATACTGCGATAGACTAGACAATGCTTGCCAAGTTTTACCCCAATCGCTCGAGCATGTCTTTCAGGCGAAACCATCTTTATTAGTCCGAGTAACGCAGACTTTACAAAATTTACAATACTCATATCTATAGTTTATTGATCATGTTTAGAATTTTCTTGGTTTCCGTAAGATAGTTAAACTCTAATAGAGCAACTTTTGCTCCTTTTTTTCCAATCTCAGCAGCTTCAGAAGGATGCTCTAATATCCAAATTATTTTTGATGCAAATTCTTCAGGATTACGTTCTTCTGCCAGTAAAGCAGACTGTCCATCCTGTAAGAAAAGAGGTATATCACCCACTTTAGTCACTACGACAGGATTCTCCGTTAGCAGATACTCC
The DNA here is from genome assembly GCA_021531775.1 of Parabacteroides distasonis. Classification (GTDB taxonomy): domain Bacteria; phylum Bacteroidota; class Bacteroidia; order Bacteroidales; family Tannerellaceae; genus Parabacteroides. The sequence continues at coordinate 92,769 of JAFBIU010000012.1, forward strand.
CCAAGCTTTGTAGGAAAACCACATTTAGCTTGCAAGGAATCAGGACGATCGAGAGCCAATATCGTGGCGTTCTTGAGCACTTGAGGCATATTGGCATAAGATATAATCCCCGTAAACACTATCACATCTTGCAGTCCTAAATCTTTTATTAGTTTTAGATTTCCAGAAACATCCTCCTTATCAGGGGTTTCCCCTATTATATACAGCTTCACTTCTGGATATGATTGGTGTACAATAGCAAAGGATTTTATCAATTCATCCACACCATCCTTATTGTTTGAGGCTGTCCCGCAATATGCAATATATTTTTCAGTAGGCTGCTTTATGAGACCAGCAAAACGGTTGTAATCAACTGTCATATTGACAATCTCAATTTTGGCTTTGTCCACACCAAGAGAGGCAAAATAATCACGTAACGCAGTTGATATAACAAACAAACCATCAACTTTGGGAACTTCTTGCTTGTACCTTGCCACATTAAATCCTTTGAAACTATATACATCAGGATGTTCAGTCTTTTCATGAATGACTTTCACACCTCTTTTTCCGATAACCCTGAAAAAAATATTACCGAAATTGGTTAGAAAAACCACATCCCCAGCTTTTAGCATTCTGGAAAACTTCCAACCATAATATTCTTCAGCCAACTTGTTAATTATTCGGTTTGAGAACGGCATTTTTTCCCACATGTAGTGAAAGGTAATATGAGGGAACAAATCCTGCACTTTACTTCTGTCCTTGTCAGGCGCAAGAAACACCACCTCTGTATCAACTCCGAGTTCCGAAAAACCTCTTAGAAAACTAAAGACCCGGTTAGTGTATGCCGTATTTGGATGGTATGAATTACATACCACATAAAATTTATTCATATTCGCATTTCAATTTTAAGTTTTTCAATTGCATCCACTTTTTGTTTACTTTCCCCTTTAAGAGATGAATACCAATCTGGAAGTTCTGATTTTGCCGAAGCAGGCATCCCCACCAGTAAAACATTCCCTTCAGGAAATGACTTGGTAACGACCGAATTGGCGGCAACTACAGTATGATCTCCCAGAATATCACCGCCAGTAATCTTTGCGCCAGTAGCTAAAAGAAGCCCTTTACCAATTTTTCTACCTGTATCTGTAATGCATGAAGAAATGTGTAATGTAGCATACGGACCTATACGGTTGGAATTGCCAACTACAATAGTACCATAATGTGGAATACAAAGACCATAATCACACGCTGCATAACCAATACTGAAAACAAGTTTGCGAGATAATCTAAAGAATTTCAATTTTTTGATCATCAATAAAATACCCCCCCCCAACTACATTATGAGTACAAGAATAGTACTGCACTTTTCTCATCGCCTTCAGGAACTCCATAATATAATCAGGAGATATAAGATTAATCAGTTTCTGTTTTAACGTTGGCTTGAAGCACCCCCTGTTTATCATCATATCCGCTTTCAAATAGAAGCGGAGTTGTTTGCGAGATGTAATGTTCATATTGTTCAAAGATATTATATGAGGCCTCGTGGACACTACACATAAATGCTAAAGAATATATATGTCTTCATTTAAATTTTTATCCGCTATGCTCACGAATATTGCAATTCCCGGTCTTTGCTTTCAGCATAAGCCCAAAATGACACGAGGAGACCAAAATATGTAGGGTATAATATTAAATGACTCACCAGAGACATTACAATAAAACAGGCATAAGATATTAGCACAGGAAATGCCAACTGACTGCATGCTCTAAACAAACGAAATGTCCACTTAATTAACGAAAAGTGAATAAGTATATAAAAGACGAAACCTATTGCACCGAAGTCATAGAGCACCTCTAAGAAATCGTTGTGGGCACTGAGTGCCATGTTAGTATCCTTACCTTTTACAGTATCAAATCCTCTTCCGAAGGTCTTCGATATGAAGTCTGATTTACTATATCTGTCAATTACATCCTCATAAATCAAGTCTCTACCATTACCTCCGTCTTCCTGAAGCATATCAAATCGCTGGTTCACATCAGTAATAGAATCCGCCTTATACCGGAATATCAAAAATATGCCTGTAACTACCAACAAGGCCGCAAGTATTTTCTTGACATTCAAACGTTTTCGATATATAAAATCACCATAAAAAAGAACCGTAGTACTAACAGAAATAATAATTATGCCAGATCGTTTCAATGCTGTAATAGCACATATTGCTATAATAGCCACCATCATCCATCGCTTAGTTGTATTTGACATACAAGCTATCCATGGTAACATCATGAGAGGAAAGAATACAGCATTATCGCCAATTAATTCAAAATTAAATGCTCTATAAACATGCGAATAGTTGAAAGAAATGGAAAATAGTACAGTTGCGATTATAATAACCAAATCTCTTCTTTTATCGTTACTGTTCTTATATGTGAATAAAGAATAAGCAACCATGTACACCCAACACCAATAAGATGACTTAAGTAATGTCATAATCTTGTTCCCCTCAATTGAAGGATGAATCAGTGCGGAAAAGATTATATAAACTAAAAACAATGATACGATTGTGCCCATCCTTGCATTCCTTCCAGTCTTAAAACCACAAATACCAAAGAAACACACAAACATTAAGGCAAGCGTAGGAATAAATCGCATGAGCCCAGATTCCACTATGGGTGTTGGTGACAAACAAAGATATGATATAAAAATAACTATCAAAAACGAGCTGTTCTTTTTTATTCTTTCCATAAGCTGTTTTAATTATCAGAAAATTGATCCTCAATTGCAGAAATAGTCAAGAAACGATATGTCTCATTCTCCACTAATCTCTTAAGAACTAACATTCGGTACTTCTCAGACCCTGAATACAAGGACTTTCTGTTCATTAAATAGTATATTACTTTCTTGATCTTTGTTACAAATGAATCATGTGACGATGTAGCGTTCAAAGCAGATGTAAACAATCTCAAAGGTAAAGCATGAAAAGCAACAACATTCTGATCCTTTAATGCTAATCTGTAAGCATCTTCATCAGCAATAATTTTATTCTTTATTTCGATGTCATTAATATCAGTATCAACTAATGCGACATGTTTATCATTCATCTCATGCTGAATCACCTCATATTCTATACCGCTTTCAGAAAAATGAAGAACGCATGATATTCCCTTTCTCCAGGTTTCACTACTACCTTGAAAACCAGAGAAAAAGAAATTTCCTAAACTGTAAAATATGATAGATCTACCATATTTTTCTACTCCCTGAGCAATGTGTGGGTGACCACCAACTATTACGTCAACACCCAAATCACACCAGTGACGATAAAGTAAGCGAAATTGGTTGAGAGGAACAGGATAGCATTCAAGACCCGCATGAGGTATGACAATCAAATAGTCAACTTCTGCTCTCAAAGCACTAATGCGCTTTTCAAGTTCATAATCGCCAAGCCATGCGTAACCGAACGACTGCTCTTTTTCCTTAAATTGACCAAGTTGTGCTTCACATAGATTGATAATTCCAAGCTTATACCCATTAATAACACGAACGTAAGGCTTATATACTTCATTATAATCAAAACCTGCCCCCATTCTGTCAAACCCATATCTGTCTATAGAATCAATGGTGTTTCTAAGTCCGCTTTCCCCATAATCTGTAATATGATTATTAGCTAGCAAAAGCATATCAAACCCCGCATCTTTTAATGATTTGAGAGTAGATACTCGTTGTAGCATTTGCCCTTGTTGTAAAGTCTCCGATTTACACGTTCCCTCAAAATTACAAATAGAAAGTTCGCAACTCTGGATTATTTCTATTAGACTATTATCAATAAATTGCTCGTCTACAGTTTGATTGATAATATCTCCACAAATGAATATATCTGCTCTTTCTTTCATTCGTTTATTTGAAAATTTTGCATAAATAATCTATTGAATAATTCCTATACGCATTAAAAGAAGTCTCATCTAATTGTTGTAAACAGCGTTCAGAAGTATCATATGTGACACCTTCTTTTATTATCCTGTTTGTCAAATCGCATACACTTAAAAGCGATTCGATTCTTTGTGATGATTTAGGTATTGCTATATATGTATTGAAATTCTTGCGGAAAATCAGAGAAAATGCTGTTCCATGGAATGAATCGGTAATCACGTACGAAGCCTTAGCAAAGTACCCAACAAACTCGCGAGGACCTGCATCAAATATTACCTTGTCAAAACCTTTATAGATGAAGCTGATATCTGGATGGCGCGTAATACAATATAATTTAAGTCCTTTATCCGCAGCAACCTTTCTTGCTATATTCAGCATTGGTACACCACCATTTAAATCGTAAACAAGGAGATATTTATCGTTGGTGTCAGGAACCTTCAACATTGAACTCCATTGGTCAGCAGTCAACAGCAAGGTGGGATCTATAACGCAAGGAACATCCTTTCCGTGGACTTGAGATAGCATCTCTGCACCATCTTTTTCTCTACAACTCAAATAATCAAATCCTTTTGTAAGATCTTTGATTCTGTCTCTTTCTGCTTTTGAGAATACGCTTTGACCAAAACTAGGTGCGTAAGCGGCCTTTATGCCCTTATCTATGCTGAATTGCTGAAAGAAAACTGGAGCGTACTTAGAATTACTATTGAATACTTGATCACTACCTGTAAGATAATAATCGCATGCAGGTACATTCTCCAAAAGATCGTTCACTTGCAAGTACCTATTAGAAAGGTTAAATTCCTCAGAAATAAATTTCCTTTCTCTTCTATTTCGAGTAAGAAGAGGTAGATAGTGGAAACATATCAGGGCGTATTTAATCAACTTCTTGATAGGATTCAATGTAGAAACTTTGAATATCCGATAGTGCTCGTATGAATAAAAATCAATTACTGACACCTCAATGTTTTTATTATAATCTTTGATGCATCGCTTTAATGCATACGTCTGTAATACAGCACCATAATTACAGATGTAAATTGTAAACAATCCTACTTTTCTCATTTTTGTTTTAATTCCTTACGCTTGAAAGTACAAAGTGCAAAAACATTTATTAAGAAATACAACAGATAAGACATCACATTCCCTATTGCAGCTCCTTCATACTGATAGTATTTTATCAAAAGAACAAAAGATATAGCGGACAAAACGCCACCTATAATTTTTACCCACATCAGAAGCTTTGTGAACCCCATTGCTATAGTTATCTGACTGGAAGAATAATATATTGCAGCCGTTATTGTCGATAGTGCTATTATCTGAGAGTAATGAGCAGAATATACATACCTACCTGCTGTCAAGAGGCCGATAATATAAGGTGCAAGAACAATGTAAATTGTAGCACATACAGTAATGGAGCCTATTATTAATCCGATATACATTGAGAGCTTCTTGAAGTTTTTTTTCGCATAACACTCATAGATATCCGGCTGAAAAGTGGCGTTAACCGCATTGCTGAAAATAGTCAAATATCCGGCAATCTGAACTCCCACACTATAATACCCAAGTTCTGATAGATTTCCTAAACGCTCAAGCAATACTTTGTCAAACCCAGTATTGAAGAAACTCAACATTCCAGCTATAGCCAGCGGCCAACAGAACTGAAAAACCTCCTTAACTACCTTTCTGTCAAGTCTTCCTTTTAGATACGTTCTTTCCATCCTTACCATTATTCCAAAAACAAGACCATTTCCAAGAATTGTAGCAAACAAACGCCCAAATGCACCCCACTTAACAATGACAACAAAGGCTATTGCAAGAATAGCAGCAAGAACACCATTCCCAATGGTGACTAAGGCAAAATTCTTAGCATCTCGTTGCAGACGATATTCAGTCAACTTTATTGAGTATAAACCAGTGAGCGGTATCGCAAACACTGTAAGAAATGCGTATGGAGAAAATGGTATGTCACTGGCCTTGTTAATGATGACATGATAAACAAACAAGCCAACAATAGACATTACTGCCATTGCAAACGACAAATAGATTGACAATTTGAGAATTGTTGCTTTGATGTTTTCCCTTTCCTCTTCACTAACCTTAAAATATCGCTGTGTATAGAAGTTTGTCAGAAAGAATGTAATCAGAGGGGTAAGAAGTAGATTAAATGAAGAAAAATAGCCAATGGTGGCATAATCTTCCGGGGAAAGATTCTTCGCCATCATTGGATTGATACACACTTGTATGACGGCTACAGCGAGAGTAGAACCGAAATACTGTAAAAAAGTACCTATTCGACTTAAATAAGCATTCATCACAAAATTGATATGTATTCTATTCAATGTCAATCATTTCTTTTTGGTCTGATAATACAGGTCTCCAAGTTTCTTAAGACCTTCAAGATTGTATGAATACATATATCCACCCCAAGGAGAGAAGGTCAACTCACTGAAATATACTTTATCCTTATACTCATATAAATCTACGCGTACAATATCGAAATCAGCAGAAAGAATCTTTGCAATCTCAATCATTCGATCAAGATGCTTGGGCTTCTCAGGAATGCATTCTGGCATATACTCTTTCTTGGTATAAGGAAGAATGTTCCAATCGGTATCAAGAGTGATATACTTGGTAGAACCTGTCTCACGTTCACCACATACAAAGACATCACCAATGACGCCATTCACACAAGTGAACTTATAGTCAGTAGGCCAAGCATCAGAACCAGTGTCGATAAGTTCCTCTGCGTAGATTTTTGGCTCTATCTTTCCATAATGAGGTTCAAAATGATAACCAAGACGCTCCAATATAATTGATTGGTTCATCTGTTTGCGCACTGCAGGAATATCAATTTTACTCTTATCCTTGCAAAAAAAGTGACCGCCAGAACCGTTATTGGGCTTGAGGGCAAATTTATCTGGTAGCGCATTGAAGTCGATATCTTCTGCCTTGTCCCATGCGCCATAAACGTCAAGGAGAATCTCACCCAAGCCCTTGCTCTTTATATACTCTCTAACTTTCCATTTATCGGCATAGTAGGCATACCTCTCAAATTCCTTCTTGTTCATGGAAGAAAGTATCAATTCTGAAAGATTCTTGGGATGACGGAAATTGGGCCAGTAACCTCTGTTCATGCGATATACAAACGCATGCCAAAAATAGATTCCAGGTCTTCCCAGTTTGACAATAATCTTCTGAAGATTAGCTTGTGAAAATAACTTTTCCATAATTGTTATTGTTTGTTGTTTTTTAAATATTCATTACAAAATAGTTGGCTATGAATCCTTGGTAGAGAGAATCTGTGCTCCAAGGAATGATCATTAATATAAGCAGGAATGGTACATACTGCACTTCTGTATAACCCAGACTCCTTTACTTGCTTGATAACTTTCTTCGATATAGCGAAGGGTGTTCCATATGGGTAAGCAAAATGCTCTACTGGCTTGTGAATGAGCTGCTCTAAAACTTCTTTTGACCCTTGAAGTTCCTTCTGAATATTTAGACCTTTTTTCTTAAGCATACAATGCGAGATTGTATGAGAACCGATAGTACATAAAGGGTCATTTGCCAACTCTACGATTTGCTTACTTGACAAGAACCCCTTAGTCCCAATTAAGCGTGTAGATATGAAGAGCGTATAAGGCACACGCAGCTCTTTTAATACCGGCACAGCATTGTGATAAACATCCACAGGAACATCATCAAAAGTAATTACCACTTTATCCTTGGGTACGACTCCGATCTGCAGGTACTTGCATAATTCTGAAAGCGAGATAAACTGCTTGGACTTGCTGAGTTTATTCAAAAGATTCAAGAAATCTGTTATTGAGCTATAACAAGATTCACTTACTCCTTCAGGACACTTCTCGGCTACATGATGGAACATCAGTATGACAGAGCCTTGTCCAGATTCAGCACTATGCCGGTTGAACCTCCATCGAACATACTTGTCTTTAAGCAAGTTTATATAAAATCCTGGAGGCATCATTTCTTAAACATTCTATATAATTTTATTATTGCCATTCTCTTAACCAATAGCCAGATGTATCTTATTACCTTTCGATAATCAACATTCTTAAAGTGGTAAGTAAACTGGTGTAAAGTCAATTTGTCTGTTGACTTTACTTCGACAGGAATTGTTGTGTCATAAAGGAATAAATCGTTACCCTTCACGTCATAAATAACATTTGCCTCCATTGGTTCGAGGTTCAAGGCATATTTATCAAGGACCTTATAAGGAAGTCTGTAAGGTGAAAGCCAATATCTACGTTTCTGTTCGTTCCGCTTATCTCCATATAAATCCACACACAGGTCGTTTTCGTTTATGCCCAGATGTTTACCCAGCCCTATATAGTTGGCATAGATATCATATTTGATGGAATCTTCAAAGGATTTGAACTTCCATTCTTTTGAACCAAGTATCATACGAGAATGAATCATGTTGATATCATTACCATGTTCTCCCGCTTCACCACAATTAGTTGTTGTTGAGAAATGTGGATGAACGAAATATAAATCTTTCTCCACGAGATAAATATTGAAATATTTTGACCACGCCCTTCGCCAATTTTTTATGGTACGAGGCATGAAATATGGTTCTGGATCAACATCTTCATGCTTGTTATACCATTCACGGAATGGCTTCCACATCTTATCCGTAAAACATTCTCCAGAGGTGATGGCCGACTGCATCAGAAAGGCATCGGAGCCATCATACCAATAGTATAAGGGCAGACCCACATAACCATTCATGGTGTCGGCATAAAGCGCAATTCCTGCCACCTTATCTTCATTATAGTAGGCATCCACTGCCGATACTGTATAGTTATAAAAATCCTCTGCCACAAATAGATCGTCTTCAAGAATGATTACACCCTTGAATTTTTCTGTATAGTCACCACATTCATAGATGTGTTTCTTTAAGCCAAGACGTTCTGTATGGATGACAGGATACTTAGGCCCATGTTTCCAATCAAAGGTATGAGCAAGATCATACATCTCATGATTGTTACTACAATCAACACTAATGATAAGTGGCACGTCGTCATGAGGATAATTTGCTGTATTCAGCGAATCCAAAAGACGTTTTGCGGCTACAGGCCTATTGTAGCATACAACTACAATTGCAATTGTGGACTTATCTGATTTGATGTCTATCATAAACTTTCCAACTTTGATACTATTTCTATTCAAATTACATTTCTTAATATGAAGTAGGAGAATAGGGTATAATCATAAATGGTCGCTTTAATACTTCGACAAGTTTTACCATTAAACAATGTCGCTTAGATATGCTCCTCAAATCCACGGAAGTGAACATTCAGTTCATGTAGATGTTCAAGGAGCGTACCGAGAGGAGTACCCTTGGTCATCTTAGCAAAAGCATTCACGTCTTTTGGGAAACACTTGCCGCCATAGCCAAACTTGCCATCAGGACCCGGAACGTATGTATGGGTGTCGTTGATGTAGCCAGAAAGAAGCATTCCTGTATGCACCTTGCGCCAGTCACCACCCATCTGCTCGCAGTACTCTCGGCAAGCATTGAAGTAAGTCACCTTATATGCGCCAAACACATTGTGCATATACTTTGTCAACTCTGCTTCAAGCGGAGTCATAACAGTGAACTTCTTGCCTACAAAGATTTTGGTTAGCAGCTCATGAGCACCTGTGAATACCATCGTCTGCTTCTTGAAATCCTCGATGTGGGTACGCTCTGTGAGAAACTCAGGCATATAATGCACCTTATGACCAGTCTCTCGAGCAAGCATATCGCTCGTTCCTGGGAGAATAGTGGTACGCACAAACACAGACACGTCAGGAAGGTTCGTGATCAGTTCTTTCATGAGTGTCAAATCCTGTGTACCATCATCCTCCGTAGGCACATGAATCTGCAAGAAAGCGATGTCGATATTACTAAGGTCATCATGATAACCCTTTGCAGGGTCGCTGATGAACAGTTTACACTCAGGATTGTTGTGCTCCAACCAATCCTTCAAGGCTCCACCTACGAAGCCACATCCGATAATTCCAACGTTAATCATTGTTTTATTTTTTATTTATATACCTGTTATTGATATTTCATAATGACATTATTATCTAAGCGACCGCTCGCAGCCTCATAGAAAGATTTCTATACATCGTTACTTTACACTTGATTTTTATTGAACTTATATGTAAAGAAAATATAGAGTGTCATCTACATGCCGCTATTGTTAATAGGATTATTATAAGCATTGAAGGAATCCCTCATACACTTATAACAAGAAAATTATTTGCCAAATAATATATGATATAATGCCATCACCTTATTCTTTAATGGTGTTTTGATTTTTAAATATTGCTTATAGTATTTGATTGCTTCTTTTCTATTCTTAAGAACGGAATTATATTGAACTAAGGCATATAGATGATTCTCTGCATATTCTGGATGACGTTCAAAAATATCCCTGAACCGCGTCAAGAAGTGGGTATGAAACTTTATGAATTTCTCCGCTTTAATTGTGAGCAGATTCGTCGAAAGCCTTGCATAACCGTGATTCACATATACCTTGACCAGAGACTCTGGCACATAGTCCACTTTCGTATGCTGACAAATTCGAGCCATAAGTTCCCAATCTGACATTATGACGCCTATACTATCGTCAAATGTACCCCCTTCGCTTTCAAATACCTCCTTACGAAGCATAATTGTTGGATTTCCAGATATTAATGGTTTTTTGACTACTATATCACCAACAAATCCGCGCAACTCTGTTTTATGAATCCTAATACAAGTTGTAGGATCGTCATTATTATAATAACTCATCCAACAATATACCACTCCGACATCATCTGGTTCTGTTTCGAATAGTGCCACTTGTTTTTCAAGTTTTTCCGGCAAATATTCATCATCATCGTCAAGGAACGTTATGTATTTGCCTTGTGCAATGTCCATACCGGCACGCATCTGGATTTGAGGCCCTCTTTTATCAAGTTTCAAATACTTGATATGGGGGTCGTTGTATGATTTTACAACTCCCTCTGTGTTATCATCAGAAGCACCATCAACTATAATATGCTCATAATTTTGGTAGGTTTGCTTCTGTATGCTTTCTATACACCGATGAATTAATGCAGCTCTGTTAAGAGTATTTGTAATAATTGATACTAAAGGTGTAGCCCCTTCACTAGTTGTCATTTTCATATTGTCTTACGTTTAATTTGTTTGTAACTATCTAAAGTTGTAAGCGGTCATTTAGAACCCGCAGGACCCATAAAAACGAAAAGTTTTATTATTTCTTAAGAACTGATGTGCAAAATCAAACCCATGCACACACAGTGGCCGGCTGACATCTGTGAGGAAGAAGATCGACCAGCTTTTCCTTCGCTATCGTGCCTATACGGCAGAACACATCGCATAAGTACTCTATCGGTTCCAAATGATGATTCCTGATATTGGCAAAAACTGACATGAGACGAGCAAAGCGGACTCCGGATTCGGGACTGCCCACAAACAAACTGTTGTTCCGGTACTTTGCTATCCTACGGATTTGACGCTCGCAGATATTGTTCGACAGGTCGAGGCTGCCATCCTCCAGACAACGCAACATACACGGATATTCCTTCAGGGCATAGTTAATTGCTATATAATACCCAGTTCGCGTTTTATACGCTCTACCTTTGCTGTTAGTTCCGCTATATAGCGGTCCTTTTCCTCACATTCCTTCTCGAGTGCATCTGCCTTGGCCTTCATCTTTACCG
>JAFBIU010000130.1 GCA_021531775.1 Parabacteroides distasonis
CTATGACGCTGAGTTTGACCTTTACCGTCTTGACTTCCCCAATGAGGAGGTTCGGAGCGGTATGGTGTCGTTGGCTCCAGCAGATTGAGGAGAAGGGTTATGCCATGCCGTATATCGCAGACTCGCGCAAACTCTACAAGGTGGGCATCAGTTTTTCGTCTGAAACGGGTACTATCAACGATTTTGGATATTGTTAGGTAACTTCTACAAGCCTGTTGCCTGTAGAGAATTTATGTGACAAAATAAGGCTGATTATTTGGTAGATTCAAATAGAGTATCTAATTTTGAAAACAGAACAAAAATAGATGCACATGGGACAGATAGAAGACAGATACATCAGTTTGTTGACCGACTTCGGCTTCAAACGAATTTTCGGGACGGCACCCAACAAGGAATTGTTGATCTGCTTTCTGAACAGCCTGTTTGACGGCAAGCAGGTGATCAAGGATGTGAAGTATCTGA
>JAFBIU010000131.1 GCA_021531775.1 Parabacteroides distasonis
TGAATAGGTTTATAAATCAATTGAATAAATTCTCGCAGGCAAACATAATCAATTTGTCTCAAATATCCCATCAAGAATCGGTCCGAAGTTATCGAATTAGCAAATATTAAGATAGATAAGTTCTCATCCGGAAGAGCAAGTTTGTAGCGAGGGAGCAAGGAACTGTCCTTAGCTCAGAAACAGGCTATAATGAGAAAGCAGGAATTGGCCTCACAACCAAATTGTGTCAAGATGTCAAAATGTCAAAGTGTCAAAATGAAAATGAGGTGGGTAACAAAGTTTAATCTCGGTATAAAGCAGGTTCTGATCCAGAAATTAGGAACAGCCCTGGAGCAAGAACAGTCCGAAGTCAGCAAGAAAGGACCGGCCTTCAGCGGATGGGCGTGAAGCGGAGCGACGCGGAGGGCGGAACAGAAATGGATGCTGTTTGAGCGAAGCGAGTTTCATCCATTTCCCGAC
>JAFBIU010000132.1 GCA_021531775.1 Parabacteroides distasonis
CGAGCATAGAGGATTACTGGTTCTCGTCGGGTACCCCTTCTTATTTGGTTCGTCTGCTTAATCATACCCAAGAGCACATCAACGAACTGGTACATCGCTATTACCGTCCGGAAGAGTTTGTTGATTACAAGGCGGATGTGGAGCAACCGTTGCCTATGATTTACCAAAGCGGTTATCTCACGATAAAGGATTACAATCCCCGACGCAACACCTACCTATTGGACTTCCCCAACAAGGAGGTGCAGAACGGATTCATCTCTGTCCTGTCAGCCGGCTATTTCAAGACAATTACTCCCGGAAACAGTTGGATTCAGCATGTGATCGATGCCCTGGAATCGGGTGATTTGGACAGGTTAGAACGCCTCCTGACCGCCTTGTTGTCAGAAACTTCTTACCGGATGCAACGGAAAGGGGATCCCATCGAATGCGAACGCTATTTCCAATACA
>JAFBIU010000133.1 GCA_021531775.1 Parabacteroides distasonis
CGAGCATAGAGGATTACTGGTTCTCGTCGGGTACCCCTTCTTATTTGGTTCGTCTGCTTAATCATACCCAAGAACACATCAACGAACTGGTACATCGCTATTACCGTCCGGAAGAGTTTGTCGATTACAAGGCGGATGTGGAGCAACCGTTGCCTATGATTTACCAAAGCGGTTATCTGACCATCAAGGATTACAATCCCCGACGCAACACCTACCTGCTGGATTTCCCGAATAGGGAGGTGCAGAACGGTTTCATCTCTGTTCTGTCAGCCGGCTATTTCAAGACAATTACTCCCGGAAACAGTTGGATTCAGGATGTAATCGATGCCCTGGAATCGGGTGATTTGGACAGGTTAGAACGCCTCCTGACCGCTTTGTTGTCAGAAACTTCTTACCGGATGCAACGGAAAGGGGATCCCATCGAATGCGAACGCTATTTCCAATACA
>JAFBIU010000134.1 GCA_021531775.1 Parabacteroides distasonis
GGATAATCCTTGTCGGAACGGCAGGAGGTGAACAACAAACACAACATCCACACGTAATATGTCAATCGGAATAAGATTTTCATGCTCTCTTTTTAATTTTCAAGACAAATGTAAGGATTATCTTTGACCCTATACATATTCAAATTCCTCAATCGTTCCCGTCTCGGAGGAGAAGTTCACCCCAATCTGATAGAGCTTTCGTGGATCAGTCAGGTAGGGCTTGGCATAACCCTTCTCCTGGATCTGCTGCAATGCCTGTTCGGCGGAACCGTCCAGCTTGAATTCGAAGATATAGACGTAATCGGGCGTCTCCACAATGCAATCGACACGGCCTTGGCTTTGTTCCTTCTCGATGAAGACGGAATAGATGCTGATCATCCGCAGGACCAAGTAGATCGTGTATTGGAAATAGCGTTCGCATTCGATGGGATCCCCTTTCCGTT
>JAFBIU010000135.1 GCA_021531775.1 Parabacteroides distasonis
TCTTGGGTATGATTAAGCAGACGAACCAAATAAGAAGGGGTACCCGACGAGAACCAGTAATCCTCTATGCTCGTTTGTTTGAAACAGTTCAGCATGCTGAACGGATTGAAAATACCTGCCATCCGCTTGCTGAAATGATACCCGTCATATTGGGCTTTGAGGGCGTGAATCGTCTGTTCGACATCAAGGTTCAGATCATCTGCCAGTTGTCGGATGGGTTCGGCAAAGACGGAAAGTAACTCCTCCTTCGTGATTCCGCATAGGGCTTCATAATCGCGTGTCATACTGATATCTTCCGGCTGGTTGAATCCGCTGAAGACACTCACCTGTGAGAACTTGGTCACACCTGTCAGAAGGACAAACTTCAGATGGGCATCAGCTCCTTTGAAGACGGAATAGAATCCTTTCAGGATATTCCG
>JAFBIU010000136.1 GCA_021531775.1 Parabacteroides distasonis
TGATGGCATCGGCAATGCGGTCATAGTCGATTTCAAAGGAATCTTTCCCCACATCGACCATCACCAGTTTAGCTCCTACATGACAACCCACACTGGCCGTAGCCGTATAGGTATAGGCAGGAACAATCACCTCGTCACCCGGACCCACGCCCAGTACTCGCAATGTCAGCTCCATGGCAGCCGTAGCCGAGTTCAGTGCCACTGCCCGTTTCATCTGACAGCAAATGGCAATCAGCCGTTCAAACTCCTTCGTCTTCGGACCCGTCGTAATCCAACCCGAGAGAATAGCCTCCCTCACTTCACTCACCTCCGCCTCCGTCATGTCCGGCGGAGAGAACGGAATATTTCTAAGTTTCATATTCATACTAACCGATTTTATCAGTTTTTGCTAAACAATGTTATCAAATTTGTATATAC
>JAFBIU010000137.1 GCA_021531775.1 Parabacteroides distasonis
TGATGGCATCGGCAATGCGGTCATAGTCGATTTCAAAGGAATCTTTCCCCACATCGACCATCACCAGTTTAGCCCCTACATGACAACCCACACTGGCAGTAGCCGTATAGGTATAGGCAGGAACAATCACTTCATCACCCGGACCCACGCCCAGTACTCGCAATGTCAGCTCCATGGCAGCCGTAGCCGAGTTCAGTGCCACCGCCCGTTTCGTCTGACAGCAAATAGCAATCAGCCGTTCAAACTCCTTGGTCTTCGGACCCGTCGTAATCCAACCTGAGAGAATAGCCTCCCTCACTTCACTCACCTCCGCCTCCGTCATGTCCGGCGGAGAGAACGGAATGTTTCTAAGTTTCATATTCATACTAACCGATTTTATCAGTTTTTGCTAAACAATGTTATCAAATTTGTATATAC
>JAFBIU010000138.1 GCA_021531775.1 Parabacteroides distasonis
GCTGAGGACTCTGGCGGGACTGCCAGCGTAAGCTGTGAGGAAGGCGGGGATGACGTCAAATCAGCACGGCCCTTACATCCGGGGCGACACACGTGTTACAATGGCGTGGACAAAGGGCAGCCACTTGGCGACAAGGAGCCAATCCCGAAACCACGTCTCAGTTCGGATCGGAGTCTGCAACTCGACTCCGTGAAGCTGGATTCGCTAGTAATCGCGCATCAGCCATGGCGCGGTGAATACGTTCCCGGGCCTTGTACACACCGCCCGTCAAGCCATGGGAGCCGGGGGTGCCTGAAGTCCGTAACCGCGAGGATCGGCCTAGGGTAAAACTGGTGACTGGGGCTAAGTCGTAACAAGGTAGCCGTACCGGAAGGTGCGGCTGGAACACCTCCTTTCTGGAGCGAGGGATGCAAGTC
>JAFBIU010000139.1 GCA_021531775.1 Parabacteroides distasonis
GTATATTTTGCCAAATGGCAAAATGGCAAAAGTGGCAAAAAGTCCCACCGACACCTTCTCGGATAAACTGGATGTGAATGATCTTCCCCTCTTCTTGCACCTGATTTGGGAACATCATACGGATCCTGCCGATCGCGATAAAATGCTGCTCGGTACACTCAATGCAGTTTCGGGTATCATCCCCCCGTCGGTCTTTGGTATGTATGACAAGCGGGTTGTTTACGCTCCTTGCTATTGCATTGTATTTGGTCCTTTCGCATCTACCAAGGGAGAACTGGATGCCTGCAGACAGTTGGCCCAACCGATTGTAGAGGAGATGCGCCAAAAATATGCTCAAGCGATGGCCGCCTATAAACTCGAATTGGCGGCGTGGGAGTCTCAGGGCAAGGCCAAACAGGGCCCGAAAC
>JAFBIU010000013.1 GCA_021531775.1 Parabacteroides distasonis
AGAAGAATCCGGTATTTCAACGATTGGCTGAGATATCCGACCTCGGTTCGTTGTCAAGAGAGGAACGGATGAAATATGACGAAGCCATCCGGAAGTATCGCGATACGCTTTGCGTTATGCAAAGTCAGTTGGATGAAGGGATACAGATCGGACGAGATGAAGGCATTCAGATTGGACGAGATCAAGGGATACAGATTGGACGTCAACAAACCCTGGCATCTGTAGCCCTCAATTTGAAGGCCCAACATGTTCCATTGGATGTTATTGCGTCAAGTACCGGCCTGTCCATACAAGAGATAGAGAATCTATCCTGATGGGCAACAAGCTATCCGCTACACTACAGATGTAGAGGCGTTACCTTTATTCCCTTTACATCCCGAAACCCCTTGTTTTAGGCATCTGTTTTGTGTCATGTCACCATATATGCCTAAAACGAGGGAATCGTTTTTCAGTAGCGGTTACTCCGGTTACCTCGGTTACTCCGGTTACCCCACATGTTTGTATGTGCAATGGTGGACTTGCGTAATCAGGCTCACTCCCACATCAACAAGAGGAGTAAAGGCAGATAATCCTTCAGCTCCTTTTGGAGGATAGCCAGCGCCTTGTCGCGATAACGCTCGATGGTACGGACCGAAACACTCAGGCGGGCAGCCACCTCTTCGAGGCTGTGCCCCTCCAGCCGGTTCATCTCGAAAGCTACCCGATACTCCATCAACAAGCCGACGGCTATTACGAGAACAAGTCCTACGAGCGGTATGCCGGTCGTGTCAACAACGAATACAAACAGTTGATCCAGAACTGGAAGGATGGCAACTATCCGTTTGGGGGTGTGCCGCAGATTGACGAAGATGGTATTGCCGACATGCAACCGATGGTGGATGCAGGCTATATCGTTGTGGCTACCGAGCGGAATTTCAACGAAGATCGGGATTACTTGTGGCCCATTCCGGCTGCTGACCGTCTGATTCATGAAAGTTTGACTCAGAATCCAAATTGGTAATCGTTTTTTATTGTTACCTTTAGGCTCCTCTTTTATACTCACGTGATAGATGAGGAGCCTATTTTGTATAGATACGTGATCTAATTAGTTGTATAGTATGAAATTGAATTATTGGATGATAGCGTTGGCGTCCTGTCTGGTGGGATGTTCGACCGCTCCCAACGAAAAAAACAAGCCGGATTCGATTTCCGGTATTTATCCCTGGTTGGCCTATTACAACAACGAGGGTGAATGTGGTACGGGTGCCGTCGTGCCTTGGGCAGACCGCCTGTGGGTGATTACCTACGGGCCTCATTTGCCCAACGGTTCGTCCGACAAGCTCTATTCCGTTTCGCCCGATTATCAGCAGACCGTCTATCCCGAGAGTATCGGAGGCACGCCTGCCAACCGCATGATCCATCCGGAGAGCGAACAGCTCTTCATCGGTCCCTATGCGATCGACAAGACCGGTCAGGTGCGGGTGATCCCCTACGACCAGATGTCCGGACGTCATACGGGCAATGCCCGCCACTTGACCGATCCGGCTGGCAAGATCTATTACGGTACGATGGAGGAGGGCTTCTATGAGGTGGATGTCCACACGTTGGAGGTGCATGAACTCTATCCGGACGGCAACCGGAAGCAACAGAAACAGAACGATACGGATGCCGGTCCGATCAATGACCTGCTGCCGGGTGTCCATGGCAAGGGGCTCTATTCGGGCCAGGGCCATCTCTATTTCACCAACAATGGTGAGGGTACGCAAGAGGCTTTGAAGAAGTTTGATGTGGAAGCGGGCTGTCTGGCTGAATGGGATGGAACGGATTGGAAGCTGGTTCGACGGAATCAGTTTACCGAAGTGACAGGCCCGGGCGGTATCTATGGCAATGCGAATCCCGAGACCGATCCGATTTGGGCCACGGGTTGGGACTACAAGTCGGTTTTGTTGGGCGTGCGGGATGCGCAAACGGGCTGGACCTTCTATCGGTTGCCCAAAGCGAGCCATAGTTACGATGGAGCCCATGGCTGGAATACGGAATGGCCTCGCATCCGGAATGTGGGTACACCGGATCAGCCGGAGTATCTGATGACCATGCATGGCCTGTTCTGGCATTTCCCGGGCGACTTTACGGCTGCCCATGCGGCCGGTATTCGTCCTCGGTCGGCCTATCTGAAGGTGATTGGCGACTTTACCCGCTGGCAGGATCAGCTGGTGTTCGGTTGTGACGATTCGGCCCAGAAGGAGTTCCTCAACAAGCGGAAGGCCAAAGGCCAGATTGAGGGACCGGGACAGTCCAATTCAAATCTTTGGTTCACCTCTTTGAGTCGTCCGGACGAATTGGGACCGGCTACAGCCGAAGGGGCTGTCTGGGCCAAGGAGACGGTTCGGGCGAACGAGCCTTCCGAACCCTTCCTGTTCAGTGGCTGGCCGCAACGGATGGCTTGGGTACAGAACAAGGGCCGTCAGGCGGCTACCTTTACCTTCGAAGTGGATCGGGCTGGTGATGGCCAGTGGACGAGCTTGAAGCAGGTTCGGGTGGAGGCCGGCCAGTCGGTAGCGGTTCCCTTTACATCGGAAGAGAAGGGCGAATGGGTCCGTGTGATTTGTGACCGGACGACCGAAACGACAGTCAGCTTCAATTATACGTCGGATGATAAGCGTCCGACCGGTTATGATGCGATGTTCTGCGGACTAACTCCGGTTGCCTCTTCGACCACCACAGGCGGTCTGCTGTATGGCTTGGGTAATGACCGTCGGGCATTGGGCTTCTTGGCCAACCGGACAACGGATGGACAGACGGCCGAAGTAGGCTATTACGAGATGGGCGACCGGCTGGAGCTGGTGCGTAAGGAGGATCCGGAGACGGCTACCTTCGTGCGGGAGCAGTTTGCCATTCCGCAACAGGTGGTCAGCATAGAGGCTGGTTCGGTCTTGGTGGTGGATGATGCAGGCCGTCGTTGGCGTCTGCCGTTGGGCCAAGATCTCTATCGTCCGTTGACCGACCAAGGGCAGTTGCGCATCTGTCGGGAGGTGGCTACGGAACGCGACCTCTTCTCCTGCATGGGTACCTTCTACGAATTGCCGGCTGAGAATGCCGACGGTTATGCAAAGATGCGTCCGGTGGCAACTCATCCCTTCCGGATTCAGGATTATGCCTCCTACCGGGGTATGTTGGTCTTGACGGGTGTGACACCCGAAGAGGGAAAGGATAATCCGCATGTGGTGGTTTCTGCGGATGGAAAGGCGGCCGTATGGGTAGGTGTGATTGACGACTTGTGGGAGATGGGCAAGCCGGTGGGCCAGGGCGGTCCGTGGAAGGATGCCCAGGTGAAGGCTGGTGAGAAGTCCGATCCCTATCTGATGGCTTGTTACGACCAGAAGTCGTTGACCCTGGAGGCTGATCGGGCAGCCACCATCACGTTGGAGGTGGATCCGACAGGCAATGGCGACTGGATGGCTTACCAGCAGTGGAACCTATCGGCTGGCCAGGCTTGTCAATTTGACTTCCCGGCCGGATTCCAGGCACGTTGGATTCGCTTCGTGTCCGATCGGGATGCTCAGGTGACCACTTGGCTAATCTACCAATAACGGTTACCTCGGTTACTCCGGTTACCCCACATGATTGGATAGGAACAGGAAGCCCCATAAGGGTAAATAGATGATGGTTGAATGGAATGAAATCAGCCGAAAAGATAGATATAGTCGAAAAAAAGATAGACATACAGATATGAAAACGAGACAATGGTTAGGCGCATTGGCGCTATTGGCGGGCAGTCTGTCCGCCCAAGCTGCTGACCTGCTGGTAGAGGCAGAGAGCTTTGCCCACAAAGGCGGATGGGTGGTCGATCAGCAGTTTATGGATTTGATGGGCTCGCCCTATCTGTTGGCCCATGGGATGGGCTCCCCGGTGGAGGATGCCCAGACAACGGTCGATTTTCCGGAAACGGGCGATTATTACGTCTATGTACGTACCTATAACTGGACCGCTCCCTGGAAGAAGGGGGAGGGTCCGGGCAAGTTCAGCTTGAGTGTGGGTGGCAAGAAACTGACCTCTCCCTTGGGTGCCGAGGGGGAGCAATGGATGTGGCAGGTGGCTGGTAAAGTGACGGTCCGTCAGCAGCAGACCATCCTCCGGCTGCACGACTTGACCGGTTTTGATGGCCGTTGTGATGCCATCTATTTCACGACAGATGCCCAGCAGTTGCCTCCGTCTGATCCAAAGGAGTTGGCGGCTTTCCGTCGGCAGGCGCTTCAGTTGCCCGACGTGCCTCCTCAGGAGGGCGGTTTCGATCTGGTGGTCGTAGGTGGTGGCGTTGCCGGCATTAGTGCGGCTGTCTCGGCAGCCCGTTTGGGCTGTAAGGTGGCCTTGGTGAATGACCGGCCCGTCTTGGGTGGCAACAACAGTTCGGAGGTGCGTGTCCATTTGGGCGGCCGCATTGAGGCGGGTCCCTACAAGGAGTTGGGCAACCTGCAGAAGGAGTTTGGACCGACCCGAGGTGGCAATGCCCAGCCGGCCGACTTTTATGAAGATGACAAGAAGGCGGCCATTGTGGCGGGCGAACCGAACATCACGCTCTTTGCCAACTATCGGGCGATTGACGTACAGATGGCGGGACAGACCATCCAAGGGGTGGTGGTCAAGCACATTGAGAGTGGCAAGGAGCTTTGTCTGCAGGCTCCCCTCTTTTCGGACTGTACGGGCGATGGAACGGTCGGCTATCTGGCCGGTGCAGACTACCGGATGGGTCGTGAATCCCGAGATGAGTTTGGCGAGAGTACAGCTCCGGAGAAGGCCGATGCCATGACGATGGGTGCCTCTGTCCAGTGGTATTCCGAAGATACGAAACGCCCCAGCCATTTTCCCGATTTCAACTATGGGGTGGAATTCAACGAGCAGAATTGCGAGAAGGTGACCATGGGCGAATGGACGTGGGAGACGGGTATGAACCGGGATCAGATTCATGACTTTGAACAGATCCGGGATTATGGTCTGCTGGTGGTCTATTCCAACTGGAGCTACCTGAAGAACCAGCTGAAGGAGAATGGTCCCTACAAGAACCGGAAGTTGGGTTGGGTGGCTTACGTGTCGGGCAAACGGGAGTCCCGCCGTCTGTTGGGCGATTACATCCTGAAGGAGGATGACTTGCGTCGGCATGTGGTGCATGAGGATGGTACGGCTGCATCCACTTGGAGTATCGATTTGCACTATCCCGATCCGAAGAATACGGAAAATTTCCCGGAGCGGGAGTTCAAGTCGATTGCCAAGCACATCAACATCTATCCCTATCCGATTCCCTACCGTTGTCTCTATTCGCGCAATGTGAACAATCTGTTCATGGCCGGACGAGACATTAGTGTGACGCATGTGGCCTTGGGTACGGTACGTGTGATGCGAACGACCGGCATGATGGGTGAAGTGGTCGGTATGGCGGCCTCTATCTGCAAGCAGCATCAGGTACAGCCCCGGGCGGTCTATCAACGCCACTTGGAGGAGCTGAAGGCCTTGATGCGAACCGGTGTCGGCAAACAAGGCCTGCCCAATAACCAGCAGTATAACGAAGGGGGCACCTTGACCAAGAAGCCGGAGGTCAAATAACTTATATCGGTCGCAACTCGATAGTAAGACCCATTGCGGCCGCTATCTTGTAGAGCGTGGCTACACTTGGAACGATCAGGCCACGCTCTACCTTGGAGATATAACTTTTGTTGGCACCAATCCGTTGCGCTAATTCGCTTTGCGTCAAATGAGCGTTCTTGCGTGCGTCTAACAGGATTTGTGCGTTATACTCTTCCCAGGCTCTTTCTCGGTTACGCTCACGTTCCGGACTGCCTTCTTTGCCCAATACCTCATCGAGCATTGCGCTCACATCGTAAATATCCTTACTGATTTCCTTTAGTTCCATAATACTCCTTTTTTAATCGTAATGCTTGGTCGATATCGCTATTCTGTAACTTTTGTGTCTTCTTCTTGATCGCATTGAACAAGACGACCAACGTGTCTCCATCGTAAATAAAAAACACACGATATTCCGTATTGATACACGTAATTCGAAACTCATACAGTCCATCTCTGATATACTTGATGTAATGCCCCGGTATTCGATCGTTACTGGAAAGCAGATCCAATGAACTCAAAATCTTCAGTTGATTCTGTTTAGGCTGCTTTTTCAAGAAGTTACCAAAATAATCTTTGTAGGCGATAATCTTTCTCATATCGCAAAGTAAGTAAAAGTTGTATTACTATGCAACTATTTCCCCCTCATGTAATCTTCCGGATAACGTAAGTCCTGAATGACCCTTCCGTCGGAAAGACGAATCCATGAACGGAAACTGCGGGATCCGGAAGTCAATTCAATGATGCGGGCACCACTGGGCTTCAAGTCGTTATAGACCGTATCGCAACCACTATAGCGACCATAGACGAAACACATGCCGTTCCAGATCGTCACGTTGTCATTGTTGTGGTCGTGCCCGCAGAAGATGGCCTGTACATCATTCAACTCCCGCATGGAGGCAAAGAGTCCGGAACTGATGGGGGCACTACAGATCTCCTCCCCACGCGTTCCTCTCACCTCACTATTCTTCGGATCTTCGGTAGCCATCTTGTGCTCATAGAGCGGAATGTGGAAAAAGGCAAAGGAGGGAATCGGACTGCCTCCATTCGCTTTCGTGAAGGCTTCACTTTGCTGGCGATACCAAGCCACCTGATCGAAATGGATGTGGTTGTAGCCTTTGATGCCTTCGATTTGGGAGTAGGCAAGGGAGTCGATTATGTACAAGACCCTTTCTACTTGGCCTTGTCCGTTGGCTATTGTCAAGACGGTATTGCCGGCTCCATGGATGCCCGGGCTGACGGTATTGACATTGCCGGGAATGGTTCGCACAATCTCCAGCATCTCGTCTCGTGTCTTCCCGAACTCTTCATCATGATTGCCAAAAGCGACTGCAAAGGGGATGTGCCGTTCGGCAATGGGGGCCAAAATCTCCCGGCAGGTGGGTTCGGCCGGCTTGCCAAAGATGATGTCGCCCGTGTGGATGACCAAATCGGGCTTCTCGGCATCCAATACGGAGATTACGTTGTCCAATGCACGTTGGGAACGGGCATCTCCGGAGATGTAGTGGGTGTCGGTCAGTTGCAGGATTTTGAATTTGCCGGCTGTATTGAAGGAGAAAGAGGTTGCTTTTGCTGCAACGCCTTCGGTAGGTATGGCAGCTGCTTCGGATGCGCTCCATACCGGTTGGCTGACCAGTGAAGTCAAGCCTGCCAAGGCGGATCCTTGGATGAATTGTCGTCTGTTGATGTTCATGATGTCGATTTTTCTGACAAAGGTAACGAATCGTATAGATAATCCCAAAGTTCATTTATACTTTTGCAGGAAAATCGAATGCAACAAGTATCATGAAACATTTACATTGGAACCGGTTATGGATCGGACTGGTGAGTCTGATTTGGATGAGCTGTGGAAACCGGACAGCTCAAGTGGAAGAATTGGCCTTGGCTGCCGGAGAAAGTTGGCAGGCAGCCGGACCCTATGAGAACTTTTGTGTGACGGGTGAGGCTTTGACGGAACAGGATGCCGAAGCGGCCTTGTGGTTTCATACCGATGGGAAGGCTTCGGGCTATGAGGTGCTGTTTCACGGGGGACCGATTGATGGTACGCGCAAGACGGGTAGCTTGACGGCTGTCCGTAACCTCTACCGCTCGTTGGTGAATGATGGGGAATGGTTCCGTTTTGAGGTGGCCGTTCGCGGGAAGAACATTGCTGTCCGGATCAACGATACGGATGTGGTGTGCTACACGGAACCGGACCAGCCCTATCGGACGGAAGCCTATGCCCAACGGTTGCTGGGAAAGGGACAGGTGTTGCTGAAGGGTATTCGGGGAACGGTTCAGTTCCGGCAGGTGAGCGTGACTCCCTTGGCTGCCGATGCCGTCAATCCGAACGATACCTTGCCTCCTGTGGACGAGCAGCAGGATGCCATCATCCGTCTGCAACAACAGCTTTTCCCGGTCATTGACTATCATGTCCATCTGAAGGGTGGGTTGACCAAAGAGATCGCTCATGCCCAATCCATGAACTATGGCATCAACTATGGGGTAGCTCCCAATGCGGGCGAAGGGGGTGTCGGTCGTATGCTGGCCAATGATGAGGAGGTATATGCCTATTATGAAGAGGTGAAACCGTTGCCCTTCTTGTGTGGTGTGCAAGGTGAAGGCCGTAAATGGACTGCTACCTTCTCGCAAGAGGCTTTGGGTATTTTTGACTACCTCTTTACGGATGCCATGACCATTATCGACCACAAGGGGCGCAACTCCCGCATCTATCGGGCTGAAGAGGTGCATTATGATGGCGTGACCAAGGAGCAGTATATGGATCAAATTGTCGATCAGACAGTCAAGATCCTGACCAACGAACCGGCCGACATCTTTGCCAACCCGACCTACCTGCCGGAGGATATGCAGGCTGATTATGATACCTACTGGACAGACGAGCGTATCAATCGGGTGTTGGACGTCATGCAGCAATACCAGATCGCGTTGGAAATCAATCCCCGGTACCGTATTCCGAGTCTGAAGATCATCCGGATGGCCAAGGAAAGAGGGTTGAAGTTCACCTTCGGTACGAACAATGTGGATGCCAACTTCGGACGGTTGGAGTATGCAGTTGAAGCGATCCAGCAATGTGGCATTACGGTGGACGACCTGTGGTTCCCCTCCATGAGCATCCGTCGGACACGTCCGGTGGTTATCTACAACCATTTCCCGGAACTGGAGAAGAAGTGATCCCTTAGAAATCGACAATGATACGTGCGTTGAGTTGTCGTCCGGTCAAGTAGTTGGGAACAGCAAACTGCCGGTTATAGACATCTGTCACCCAATAATAGGAGCTGACATTCTTGATGTCGAACAGATTAAACACATCGACGCCTAACCAGATGTTCTTCAAGTGACGGAAGAAGGCGCGATCCATGATGGCATCGGTTCCTCCTGCCAATTGGTAGGAGAGACCGATGTCAACTCGTTTATAGGCAGGCATTCGAAACCATTTGCCCTCTTCGTAAGTGGAGTGGGGAGCGGTCGTGAGCAATCCGCCCGCCAAGACCCCTTTCAGATTGAGTTTCATTCGCTTGTAGCCGGGGAAATAGTCTTGGAAGAAGAGGGAGACGTTATATCCCGGGCTGTTGGGCAGGGGCACTTCGGTCGTTTCCCGAATGGTCTGACGGGCCTTCATCAAGGAGAAGCTGATCCAGGAGTCGGTTCCCGGCACGAACTCCCCGAAGAATTTCACATCCAATCCCATCGCATATCCTTTGGCACAATTCTCACCATAGTAGCGCACCTTCACATTGTCGATCGTGTAGGGGTTCAAGTTGTCCAGCTTTTTGTAGTAGAGTTCTGCCGTCAGCTTGAAGTTGCGGTCCATCGCCCGGAAGGTATAGTCACTTCCCGCAATCACATGGATGGAGCGTTGCGACTTCAGCTCCGGATTGAGTACCGTTATGTCATTCCCTTGGGCATCCGTTTCGATCCGACGCAACTCCTTGTAGAAAGGGGACTGGTAATAGAGACCGGCAGCCAACCGGAAGGTCAGATCCTGATCAAAGTTGGGAATGAATCCGATGGAGGCACGTGGGCTGATGATGAACTCTTGGTTGTAGTCCCAATAACTGCCACGCACACCTCCCACGAGGGTGAAGAGTCCCTGTTCGGTCCGGAACTTGAAAGCATCCTGCAGGTAGCCGGAGATGCGTGAACTCTCCAACCGGTTGTCAGCATAGAGGTTGGCAATCACATTGACGGTCGATCCGGTTTGGGGCAACGAATAACCGGCCGAATCCCGTTTCTCCCATTCGTTGATCTGGTCGTAAATCTTCTCCCGCTGGAAGGTGACACCCCAACGGACCGTATGGTTGTTCATCCGGATATTTCCGTAATGACCCACATTCAGAATAGTAGAGTTGAGGCGGTTGCGGGCATGCTCGTGATACTTGGCCAAGTCGAGCGTGATCTCATTGCCACCCTCCAGTCCGTCAGCTCCTTGGTCTCCCAAGAGGTATTCGCCTGCAATGTCGTATCCCTCCCGTTCCTGGCTGTTGAAGGCCGAGGCTTGTAATCCCAATTCGCTATTCTCCGTGGGACGGTATTTGAGGGTCAAGGCTCCGAAGAGTGTTTGGAACTTGTCGCGCTCCTGTCCGTCGAAAAAGACTTTGAACTGTTGGGCTTGATCGACCGTACCGAAAGAGGTCTCGCGGGTGTGCGGGATGAACTTGTAGTTATTGACGGCCACATTGCCCAAGAGGTTGACCTCCCATTTCGGAGTGAAGGAGTAGGTCATGTAGCTTTGCAGGTCGATGAAATTGGGTTCATATTCGGCATCGGTATCCATCGAGCCCAAGAGGGAGCGGCCGGTCTTGTAGCGGAAACCGGTCACTTGCGTGAATTTGCCGATGGAACTGCCCACATAGGCATTGGCTCCCAAAAGGCTACCCGAGACCGATCCTTCAAAGGTCTTGGGCTTCTTGTAGGTGATGTCCAGAACCGAACTCATCTTGTCGCCATAACGTGCTTCGAATCCTCCGGCGGCAAAGTTGACCGATTCGGTCAGGTCGGGATTGACAAAGCTCAACCCCTCCTGCTGTCCGGAGCGGATTAGCAAGGGACGGAATACCTCCAGCCCGTTCACATAAATGATGTTTTCGTCATAACTGCCGCCACGGACTGAATATTGCGAGCTCAATTCGTTGTTGGAGGTGACGCCTGCAAAGGTGACTACCAGACTCTCGATACTGCCTCCTGCCGGATCGGGCAGCAATTTGATTTGGTCGGTCTCGATACGCTCCATGGTGGAGGTCTGTTTGCGGATAGCTGTGACCGCCACCTCCCCCAATTCCAGGGCAGTATAGTTCATCTGCACGTTCAGCCGCATGTCGGCTGCCGCCACGGGAATGATGCGTTCGGCCTTGTTGAAGCCTAAGCAGGAGTAGATGAGAGCGACCGAATCGCCCGGAGCAATGGACAAGGAATAATACCCCTTTTCATTTGTCATGGCCCCGATCAGGCTGTTCTTGACCCGAATATTGACCAGTTCCAACGGATTGCCATCGGCATCCCGCACATAACCGGTTATCTTGATATGCTTCTGGTCCTGTGCAAAAGCAACACTCAGCAAGCAGAGGAATCCTATGAGTAGATGTATCTTCATACGCTTTTTTGATCAGTCATGATTGTTATAACGTTGAAAAAGCCATTACCGTATATAAAGAGGTAAAAAAAATTGACTAACTTTGCCCTTCAGAGTATAGATACAAAATAAATCGAGTATGATGAAAACGAATATTCCTGAACGCTTGGCCGCATTACGGGAGGCCATGAAACAACAGAAGATCGATGCTTATATCATTCCGACATCGGATCCGCACATGAGTGAATATCCGGCTGCTTGCTGGAAATACCGGGAATGGATTTCCGGTTTCACCGGTTCTTTTGGAACGATTGTCGTTACAACCCATAAAGCAGGCTTATGGACCGACTCGCGCTATTTCCTGCAGGCTGGTATCCAATTGGAGAATACCGGCATTGACCTGTACAAGCTGATGATTGCCGGTACACCTTCTATTGCCGAGTTCCTGCAGATGGAGGTGCCGGAGGGCGGTACGGTCGGTCTGAATGGCGAGACCTACAGTCTGGCAGATGCCCAGGCCTTGGAAGCCTCTTTGAAGCGGAAGAACATCCACTTGAATACCCAACTCTCCTTGATCGATCCGATCTGGAAGGATCGTCCGGCCATTCCGGATGCTCCCTTGTTCGAGATGCCGGTCGAATTGGCCGGTAAGTCGGTACATGAGAAGTTGTCCGACATCTATGAGATCCTGCAACAGGCGGGTGCCGACTGTACAGTCTTGTCTGCCTTGGATGAGGTGGCTTGGACCTTCAATATCCGGGGTACGGATGTGGCCTACAATCCGGTGGTGATCAGTTATGCTTTCGTGTCGGAACGGGAGAATGTACTTTTCGTCAATCCGAAAAAGTTGCCCGAAGAGGTGGCAAAACAGTTGCGCGAAGAGGGTGTGATCTTGGCGGACTATGGCATGTTGCAGACCTATCTGTCGAAATTGCCGAACAATATTCGTGTCTTGGTGGATAGCAAGCGTACGAATGTGTCGATCTGCAATGCCCTGCCGAAGGGAGCTGTCTTGGTCGAGGGCATTTCACCTGCCAACCACTTGAAGAGTATCAAGAATCCGACCGAAATCGAAGGTTTCCGTCGGGCGATGGTGAAGGATGGTATTGCCTTGACCAAGTTCTATTATTGGTTGGAGAAGGCGATGGCTGCCGGTGAGAAGGTGACGGAATTGAGTGCTTCTGCCAAACTGACCAGCTTGCGTGCCGAACAGCCCGGCTATGTGATGGACAGTTTTGCCAGCATCTCCAGCTACGGCCCTCATGGAGCGATTGTGCACTATTCGCCCACCCCGGAAACGGATGCGGAACTGAAGCCGGACAACCTGTATCTGTTGGATAGTGGTGGCCAGTATCTGGACGGTACAACCGATATCACCCGTACGATTGCCTTGTGCGAACCGACCGAACAGATGAAGAAGGATTTCACACGGGCCTTGAAGGGAACCATCAGCATGGCGAAGTGTAAATTCCCGGCTGGTATCCGTGGATGTCTGATTGATGCATTTGCCCGCAAGGCTTTGTGGGATGCCGGCATCAACTATTTGCATGGAACCTGTCATGGGGTCGGCCATTGCCTGAATGTGCATGAGGGGCCGCAGAGCATCCGCATGGAGGAGAATCCGGTCATCCTGGAAGCCGGTATGGTGATGAGTGACGAACCGGCCATGTACCGGACGGGCGAGTATGGTATCCGTACCGAAAACATGATCCTGATTCGGGAAGATAGTGAGACGGAATATGGCAAGTTCTTGAGCTTCGAGACCTTGACTTTGTGCTACATCGACACCCGTTTGGTGGTGGTGGGCATGTTGTCGGCTCGCGAACGGGCTTGGCTGAACAAGTTCCATCAGCAGGTTTATGAGAAGTTGAGTCCGCACTTGACGGCAGAAGAGAGTGCATGGTTAAAAGAAAAAACAGCAGAAATCTAATAGAGAAACGATGGCATTGATAAAATCAGTACGTGGCTTTACACCCAAGATTGGTGAGAACACGTTTTTAGCAGAAAACGCCTCGATCATTGGCGATGTGGAAATTGGTGAGGGTTGCAGCATTTGGTTTGGAACCGTATTGCGTGGTGACGTCAACTCGATCCGGATCGGAAATGGGGTCAATATACAGGATGGTTCAGTCCTGCATACCTTGTATGAGAAATCGACCATTGAGATTGGGGATGATGTCTCCATTGGCCACAATGTGACGATTCATGGGGCCAAGATTTGCAATGGGGCTTTGATTGGTATGGGCTCTGTTGTGCTGGATCATGCAGTCATTGGTGAAGGGGCGATTGTAGCGGCCGGTTCGGTGGTGTTGAGCAAGACCATCGTGGAACCGGGCAGTATTTATGCGGGTGTACCGGCCAAGTTCGTCAAGAAGGTGGATCCGGAACAGGCAAAAGAGATCAATCAGAAGATTGCCCGGAACTATCACATGTATGCTTCCTGGTATCAAGAATAGTATTCATTCGAAAACACAAATGGTATGAAAAAAACTTTTTTACTTGCAGTTCCGTTGGCAGCCTTCTTGGCTTGTACGGAACAGACGCCTCAACCGAAAGAGATTACGTACAACGAGCCTGCCGCTCTGGATCCGCCCACCTATGTGTGCTACAAGGCTCCGGCCTCGATTCGGGTGGATGGCAAGTTGGATTCGGATGAGTGGGATGCCGTTCCTTGGACAGACGAGTTTGTGGATATCGAGGGCGACAAACGTCCGAAACCCACTTGGCCGACCCGTGTGAAGATGGCCTACGATGAAGAGGGTATGTATTTTGCTGCCCAATTGATCGAGCCGCATGTGTGGGCCACCTTGACGGAACATGATTGCGTGATCTATCACGACAATGACTTTGAGATTTTCATCGACCCGACGGGTGATACGCACAACTACCTCGAATATGAGGTGAATGCGTTGGGTACCAATTGGGAACTCTATCTCAGCCGTCCCTATCGGGACAATCCGGTCGTGATGAACAATTTCGAATATATGGGAATGCGCCAGGGCATCTCGGTCGATGGTACCTTGAACAATCCGAAGGATACCGACCGCTCGTGGAGTGTGGAGGTCTTCTTCCCGTGGAAGAGCATTTTCGAGGTGGATCGAGGAAAAACCATCCCGGCTGCGGGTGACCAGTTCCGTGTGAACTTCTCCCGGGTGGAATGGGCCAGTGAAGTGCAGGATGGCAAGTATGTGAAGGTGCCCTTGCCGGGCGAAGAGAAGATTCGGGAGAATAACTGGGTATGGGCTCCTACGGGTGTGATCAACATTCACATGCCGGAATACTGGGGGTATGTGCAGTTCTCCGATCAGGTGGCTGGCCAAGGGGAGACACTCTTCGTCCAACAGCCGGCCGAAGCGACCAAGTGGATCTTGCGGAATCTCTACTATCGTCAGTCTCAGTATCGGGAGAAGTTTGGCAGTTACGCAACGACTTTGGCCGATTTGAGACCGGAAGAAGTTTGTCCGGCGGAACAGGTAGGTCAGTTGAAGATCTATTCAACACCTTCGATGTATGAGATTACGTTGCCTGCTTCGGATGGGGCCTTGTGGCATATCCGTCAGGATGGATGGGTCTGGAAGTAAAAAGGAATTCATATAATATAGGTAAGCACATGAAGAAAACAATCTATTCTTTCTGTACATGGACTGCTCTGGCCTGTGGCTTCTGCTGGACGGCAGAGGCACAACAGGAGGGTGGCATCTCAACAGCCATGTTGGGACAGATCAAACAGGCTTATCAGCATACGGCTGCTGATCGGGCCATTCAGAATGCGATCAGCAACAATGACATCAACAAGTTGGCGGTCAATCATGAGAGTCTGAACCAGTTTGATACCCATTTTTCGCACAAGGTGGAGAGCAAAGGTATCACGAATCAGAAATCTTCGGGCCGTTGCTGGTTGTTTACCGGTCTGAATGTATTGCGTTCGCAAATGATTGCCAAGCATCAGTTGGGCGAGTTTTATCTTTCGCAGAACTACCTCTTCTTCTGGGATCAGTTGGAGAAGGCTAATCTGTTCCTGCAAGGGATCATTGACACGCGCGAGAAGCCGCAAAGCGATCAGATGGTGGAATGGCTGTTCAAGAATCCGATTGGGGATGGTGGCCAGTTTACAGGAGTGTCTGATCTGGTGATGAAGTATGGTATCGTTCCTGCCGAAGTGATGACAGAAACCTACAGTAGCGAGCATACGAGCCGGATGAGCAATTTGATCGGTTTGAAGCTGAAAGAGTTCGGCTTGCAGTTACGGGAACAGTCCTCCAAGGGTGCCAAACCGGCTGATCTGTTGAAGAGCAAGACGGCCATGTTGGGCGAGGTGTATCGGATGCTGGTGTTGAACTTGGGCGAGCCTCCTACGCAATTCACCTGGACACGCAAGGATGCCAAAGGCAATCCAGTGGAGACGAAGGAATATACGCCACAGTCTTTCTATCAGACCTTTGTAGGCGAGAATCTCCAGCAGGATTATGTCATGCTGATGAACGACCCGAGTCGTGACTATTATAAGTTGTACGAGATTGATTACGACCGGCATGTGTATGATGGGGCCAACTGGACCTATGTCAATCTGCCGGTAGAGGATATCAAGCAGATGGGTATTGCCTCGATCAAGGACAGTACGATGCTCTATTTCTCGTGCGATGTGGGCAAGTTCTTCGATCGCGAGCGAGGTGTGCTGGATGTGAATTATTACGACTATGGTTCGTTGATGGGCACCACCTTCGGTATGGATAAGAAACAACGGATCCAGACGTTTGCCAGTGGTTCTTCGCATGCCATGACCTTGATGGCGGTCGATTTGGACGCCAATGGTCAGCCGAAGAAATGGATGGTCGAGAATAGCTGGGGTCCTGGCGCCAACAGTGGTCACCTGATCATGACGGACGAGTGGTTCAATGAATACATGTTCCGTTTGGTGGTCAACAAGAAGTATATTACCGACAAGGTGAAGGAGATCTTGAAACAGAAGCCGATTCGGCTGCCGGCTTGGGATCCCATGTTTGCCGAAGAGGATTAATGGTAATTGGTGAACGGATGAAATTTGCAGAGGTGATTCTTCCCTTTCCGTTGGAGAACAGCTTTACCTATCGGATTCCGGAAGATATGGAGCAGACCGTTACGGTGGGCTGCCGGGTAATTGTCTCCTTTGGGGCAAAGCGTTATTATACGGCCATCGTATTGGAGATACACGACCGGCAACCGGAGGGGGCGTTTGAGGTGAAAGAGATTTATGCCCTATTGGATGCCTCCCCCATTGTCCGTCGTCCGCAACTTCGGTTCTGGAAATGGATCGCCTCCTATTACCTGTGCAAACTGGGGGATGTGTATAAAGCGGCACTTCCCTCCGGATTGAAACTGGAAAGTGAAACAGCTGTCACCTGTCTGCCCGATTATGAGGCCGATGTGCCTTTGCGTCCGGCCGAACAGAGCGTCTTGGATGCCTTCCGGCAGGATCAGAAACTGACGGTTTCCGAACTGGCCAAGCGTACAGGATTACGCAACGTGATGCCGGTGGTTGTCTCTTTGATGAACCGGGGAGCGGTACAGGTGAGTGAAGTCATCAAGTCCGGTTTTACCCCCAAGATGCAGACATTCGTCCGTTTGTCAGATAGTTATCAGCCTGTTGAGGTGGAGGGGGCTTCTCCACTTCAGCAGGCTTTTGACGTGTTAAAGCGTGCTCCCAAACAGGAGCATCTGCTACTCTCTTTCCTGGAACTCACCCATGCCTTGAATCCCGCTTTGGCTAAAGAGATCTCCCAACGGGAGTTGTTGGAGAAGAGTGGTGATACGGCAGCCACCTTGACCGCTTTGGTCAAACGAGGCATTCTGACCTGTTACGAGAAGGAGGTGGGCCGGTTGCAAACATCCGTTTGCCGTCTGCAACCGTTGAGTCCCTTGTCGGAGGCCCAGACCCAGGCTTATCATGCCCTCTTAGAGGCCTTTCGAACCAAAGAGGTCTGCCTGTTGCATGGGGTGACCTCCAGCGGCAAGACCGAAATCTATCTCCATCTGATGGAGGCTGTTTTACGGAAGGAACGTCAAGTGCTCTATCTGTTGCCGGAGATTGCCTTAACCACCCAACTGACCGAACGGATCGCCCGGGTGTTTGGCGATAGGCTCTTGGTCTATCATTCCAAATTTTCCGACAACGAACGGGTGGAGGTATGGAACAAACTGCTCCATAGCCAAGAGCCGTGGGTGGTTGTGGGGGTGCGTTCGTCACTTTTCTTGCCCTTTCGCGATTTGGGACTGGTCATTGTGGATGAGGAGCATGAGACCAGCTTCAAGCAACAGGATCCCGCCCCTCGCTATCATGCGCGAAATGCTGCTATCGTCTTGGCCCAGATGCATGGTGGCAAAACCTTGTTGGGTTCAGCTACCCCTTCGATCGATTCCTACTACAATGCTATTACGGGCAAATATGGATATGTGGAGTTGACCACCCGCTATGGTGACTATCAGCTGCCGACCATGCTTCCGGTCGATATCCGTGAGCTCAGACGGAAACGGATCATGAAAGATACCCTCTTTTCTCCCCTTTTGGTCCAAAAGATGCAGGCCGCCTTGCAACGGGGGGAACAGGTCATTCTTTTTCAGAACCGTCGGGGGTTTGCTCCCATGGTGGAGTGCAAGAGCTGTGGATGGGTACCTCGTTGTGTTAATTGTGATGTCAGTCTGACCTACCACAAATACCGGAATGAGTTGGTGTGCCACTATTGTGGTTATCGGATCCGGCTGCCGGAGAGCTGTCCCGCCTGTCACGAGGGCGAGGTGCGTATGATGGGCTTTGGTACGGAAAAGGTGGAGGAGGAAGTAGCCTCCCTATTCCCGGAAGCACAAGTGGCCCGCTTGGATATGGATTCGGCTCGCACACGTACTTCGTACGAACGGATCATTCAAGACTTTGAACGTGGAAAGACACAGATCCTGATTGGTACCCAGATGCTCTCGAAAGGATTGGATTTTGGCAACGTGACGGTGGTAGGTATCTTGAATGCCGATAATCTGATGAATTTTCCCGACTTTCGGGCACATGAACATGCTTACCAGTTGATGGTGCAGGTGAGTGGACGGGCCGGCCGTCGGGAGAAACCTGGATGTGTTGTCTTGCAAACCTCCCATCCCGATCATCCTCTCATCCAGCTGGTTTGTCGTTTTGCCTATCGCGAGATGGTACGTTGGCAGTTGGGCGAACGGAGCCAGTTTCATTATCCGCCCTATTTCCGGTTGATTGTGTTGCACTTGCGTTGTCGGGACGAGAAGGTATTGCACCCTTTGGCGCAACGCTATGCCAACCTCTTGCGCGATCGGTTGGGACCACGTGTCTTGGGACCGGTCACGCCTCCCATTACCCGTATTCAGACGCTCCATTTGAGACAGATTGTCATCAAGATCGAAGCGACAGCAGCCATTGCTCCCATGCGGGACTTGCTGGAGCAGATCTACCAAACAATGCAAGCCGAGCCCACCTTTAAGCAACTGATTGTGCATTATGATGTGGACCCGGCTTGAATGAGGTCAATCCGTATGGATGTGATGATTAAATACCCAAAGATGCCTTGATGGCTTCAATCTTTGCAGCAGCGGCAGCATCAGCAGCCGGCAGTTCACTGGCATCCTTCACGGTTGAATGAACTTCGCAATAGAACTTGATCTTCGGTTCTGTTCCTGACGGACGGATCGAGATCTTGGTGCCATCTTCTGTAAAGTACTGAAGTACATTGGAAGTGGTCGGCATATCCAATGAGATCGTTTCACCAGCCAGATAATCTATACCCTTCAAAGTTGCATAATCCAGGAACAGGCTTACCTTCGAACCGGCAATCTCCTGCAACGGGTTCTGACGGAACTGCTTCATCATGGCTTCGATCTCTTCAGCACCACTCTTGCCCTTCTTGACAACCGAGATACCCTTTTCTTTCGAGAAGCCATACTCTACATAAATCTTCTGGAGCAACTGGTAGAGCGACAAGCCCTGATCCTTTGCCCAAGCAGCAATTTCAGCCAAAATTACGCAAGCTGATACAGCATCCTTGTCACGAACAAAGTCTTCGCACAAGAAACCGTAGCTCTCTTCGCCACCACCGATGTAGCTCTTCTTGCCTTCGTTCATGCGCATAACGTTGGCAATCCATTTGAAGCCTGTATAAACATCATAGATCTCAACACCATTGCGTTCAGCAATTGTCTTGATGGTCTCTGTGGTTACGATCGTCTTGACGATGTATTCTTTACCTTGGATCTTGCCCAGTTCTTTCCAACGGGTGATCAGGTAGTAAACGAACATCAAAGCGGTCTGGTTACCGTTCAGCAATACCCATTCGCCCTTGTCGTTCTTGACAGCAGCACCTACACGGTCTGCATCCGGGTCAGAAGCCATTACCAGTTCGGCATCCATCTCCTTGGCCTTTTCAACTGCCATGGCCAAAGCTGCCGGTTCTTCCGGGTTCGGAGAGATAACGGTCGGGAAGTCACCACTGACTACATCCTGTTCCGGTACGTGGATGATGTTAGTAAATCCGTAAGCAGCCAATGCTCTCGGAACCAGTTTCACACCTGTACCGTGGATCGGAGTATAGACGATCTTCATGTCTTTGTGACGAGCGATTGCTTCGGGAGACAAGGAGATCTTGGTCAGATCTTCAATGTAAGGAGCATCGATCTCTTCGCCAATGATTTCGATCAGATCCGGATTGCCCTTGAACTGGATATCGCTGGCATTGCGAATCTTGTTCACTTCGGCAATGGTGTTCTTGTCGTGCGGAGCGATCATCTGTGCACCATCATTCCAATATGCTTTGTATCCGTTGTACTCTTTCGGGTTGTGGGAAGCGGTTAAGATAATACCACTCTGACAACCTAACTTACGGATTGCGTAAGACATTTCCGGTGTCGGACGAAGGCTTTCGAACAGATAAACCTTGATACCGTTGGCCGAGAAAATGTCGGCAGAGATTTCCGCAAACTTGCGGCTGTTGTTGCGGCAGTCGTGACCGATCACCACTTTGATTTGATCTAGTTCGGCGAATTCCTGCTTCAGGTAGTTGGACAAACCTTGGGTGGCGGCTCCGACTGTGTAAATGTTCATACGGTTAGAACCTACGCCCATGATACCACGCAAACCACCCGTTCCGAATTCCAAGTCTTTATAAAAACACTCGATCAACTCAGTCGGATCTTCACTGTCTAAGAGGGCCTGCACTTGGGCACGCGTTTCCTCATCATAACTGTCAGTAAGCCATCCTTGTGCCTTACTTCTTACCATTTCTAATAATTCGTTGTTTTCCATGCTAAAAACAATTATATCATGTCTGCAAAAATATAAAAGAATAATGAAATATCAGATAAAATGTCCTATTAAAATTCGTAAATATAACATTGCTCGTTGTGGGCCGCATCTTGAACCGTGAGTTTCAGGGTGTGTCGGCCCTGATTCCACTGGCCTGCCTCCCAGATGTAGGTGATGACGGATCGGTTGTTCATTTCGAACAGGACGAATTGTCCGTCTATCTCTCCCCGGTAGGTAGCTACCCCACTCAAGTTGTCGGTCAAGCGGAAGCGGAACATCCGTTTTTGTTTCCATAACTTGGTGTCAATGGGGGTAATGCGTGGGGCTTCCGTATCGGTCGCCAACTGGTAGCATCCCAATTCACGGATGGAGGCATCCACCCAACCTTTCCGGTAAGTTCCGCCAGCCCACGTCCGTTTTCCTTTGTGGATCCGAACGATGCCATACTGCTGTTTGTCTGCCAAGGTATCCTGTACGATCCGCAAGGAGAGCCGGGCAGGCCGATGAAGCGCGACCGGCTCGTCATGGAGATAGTGGCGGGTAGTCTGTCGGGTACTATCCGTTTCAGCCCGATATCGGAAACGTAACGAGTCGTAGAGCGACTCTTTCGGGAGCTGCAGACGGATGCCCGAAGCACCAAAATGGTTCTCATCACGCCAGTTGAAGAGTTCACCCGACTCGTCTGGTTCCGGAAGGGTCTGCTCTTTCCCTTCGATGACAAAGGGGATACGGGTCTGGTTACCGGCCAGGTCGGTCAAGGTATAGACCACTTCATACCGTCGCTCTTCGTCTATGGTGAGGATCCCTCGTTGCAGGCTTTCGATAAAGGGCAAGCGGTTGCCCGGTTCGACATAACTCTTGACGAAGAAGGTGTGATGCCGGATCCATTCCGGATAATCGGTGAAACTGTTCAGGTAACGGGTTTCGGCAAAGGAGAAACGGTTCAGATCACTTTCGAAGATGACCAGTCCATCTACGGACAATCGGATGTTGCGTACCCCATAGACATTGGTCGTCTGATCCATCAGGTCGTGCGCCTGTATGCCTAAGCCCGCCTTTCCCCAGGCTTGAATGGCTTTTTGCAACTGAGGCTTGCCGGCCTGCTGTCGGATGGGGATGGTCTGAGCCTCACATTTCCCATTGATCATGCCCTCCCCCTGGATGGGATAGATACGGATTGCTTGGGCTTGGGGGGCCCGCGTATCTTCGATTTGTGCTAAATAGGGCTCCATGGGATCCATCGGATCGTCCGTTTCGGTGTCACGCCACTCAAAATGGAGGTGTGGTCCGCCCGAACTGCCTGTATTGCCACTGTATGCAATGATCGCACCTTGCTCGACCGGAAACTGCTCCGGTGTCAGCTGCAGATCCACCTGAAAACGCTCTTGTGCATATTGCTGTTCCCTGACATAAGCCGCCACCGCTGGTATGAACCGTTGCAGGTGTCCATAGACGGTAGTTGTTCCGTCTGGATGTGCCAGGTAGAGGGCATTGCCATACCCCCAAGGACTGACTGAAATCCGGGCAATATACCCCTCCTGGACGGCATGGACCGCCTTTCCTTCCACTCCTTGGGTCTTGAAGTCGATCCCGGAATGGAAGTGGTTGCTTCTTAATTCACCGAAATTGCCACTCAACCGGATGGGAAAGTCGAATGGGTTCCGGAGAGTTTGCCCCCACCCTGTTGAGGTGGTGCAAAGAGCCATTATATATAATGTATATGCAAGTAACTGTTTATTCATGCAACAAAGATGGGACTTTTTTTGTCTTCTTGCAAAGGTTATCCCTTTTTTAGGTCCATTCAGCCTGTCAGTCGGTCTGACGAAACGGCCTGTTGACCTTGTCAAAATGGCAGAATTGGATTGTTAAAAAGGTACTTTGTAATGCAGGGTACCGTTAACCGCGGTTAAGCCAGAGAAATGGGTCGTTAAAAGTGATAAAAAAGAGGGCTCAAATAGAATATCCGAACGATTTTTGAGTTTTCTTTGTCGTATCGAAACTGTTAAAATTAAGTGTTTAATAAATCATAGACGTATGAAGACAATTTGGAAAAATGTACTGGGTGCCGTGCTGATCGCAGCCATGAGCTCCGGAGCTGCCATTGGAACTTGTGTTTACTTGTTCAATCAACCGGGACAAACGACACAGTTGGCAACAGGTGTTGAGAATACTTTTAAGCAACCGTTGCGTTTGACGAGTTATGGATCCTCCGCTGCAGCCGAGCAGATCGATTTTACGGTCGCTGCAGAAAGTGCGGTACATGGCGTGGTGCATATCAAGGCTACGGCCAATGTGCAGAGCAGTGGTCAGGAACAATATGTCGATCCGTTTGAGTACTTCTTCGGTTTCGGCGGCCGAGGCGGTTACCAACGTCCGCAGCAGCAACCTCGCGTTGGGGCTGGTTCGGGTGTGATTATCTCAACGGATGGTTATATCATGACCAATAATCACGTGATCGATGGTGCGGATGAATTGGAGGTCACCTTGAATGACAACCGGAAATTTGCGGCTAAGGTGATTGGTGCCGATCCGCAGACAGATATTGCCTTGATCAAGATTGATGCCAAGGATCTGCCGGCTATCCCCTTTGGTGATTCCGAGAAGTTGAAGGTAGGAGAGTGGGTATTGGCTGTCGGTAATCCCTTCAACCTGACCTCTACCGTAACGGCCGGTATCGTAAGTGCCAAAAGCCGTGGCAACATCGGAACAGCGGGTCGTGACCGGAGTAAGATCGAGTCCTTTATTCAGACCGATGCAGCAGTCAACCCGGGTAACAGTGGTGGTGCCTTGGTGAACACGAAGGGCGAGTTGGTCGGTATCAATACGGCCATCTATTCCGAAACAGGTAACTTTGCCGGATATTCGTTTGCCGTACCCATCAGCATTGCCGGTAAGGTAGCCAACGACTTGAAGCAGTATGGTACGGTACAACGTGCCGTCTTGGGTGTCTTGATTCAGGATCCGCAGAATGTGCCCGATGAGGAAAAGGAGAATGTGAAGGCATTGGAGGGTGCTTACGTAGGTGGTTTTGCAGAGCGGAGTACAGCCAAGGAGGCCGGTGTTGAGAAGGGTGATGTGATTGTCGCTGTCAATGGTTCGAAGATCAAGTCAGCCAGTGCCCTGCAGGAGCAGATCAGCAAATACCGTCCGGGCGACAAGGTGGAACTGACCTTGAACCGTAAAGGCACGACCAAGAAGGTGACCGTGGAACTGAAGAATGCCCAGGGCAGCACGAAGGTTGTCAAGGGTGGCGATACGGCAGAAGTGTTGGGAGCCGCATTCAAGACTCTGTCCGACAAACAGAAGCAGACGATGGGTGTCAGCTACGGTATTGAGGTGACAGGCTTGACCTCGGGCAAGTTGAAAGAGGCTGGTATTCAGAAGGGTTTCATCATCATGATTGTCAATAACCAGAAGGTGTCCAGCCCGGAAGATTTGGAACGCATCGTGGATAGTATTCTGAAGGGCCGTAGTGAGGATCAGGGACTCTTCATCAAGGGCTTCTATCCGAACGGACGCACGAAATATTATGCCATCGATTTGTCCGAATAAGGCGGTGAATGGTTTGTTGTCCTAAATAAGTTAAAGGTTTTTAAATTGGCCGGTTATCGTTGATAATCGGCCAATTCTTATAAGAAAAAGTGCTATCTTTGCACCTCGTATTCTCGATTATAATGAATTAAATGAGACAATTAAAGATTACTAAGTCCATCACCAACCGCGAGAGCGCCTCGTTAGATAAGTATCTTCAGGAAATTGGTCGTGAAGATCTTATTACGGTCGAAGAAGAGGTTGAATTGGCGCAGGCTATTAAAAGGGGAGACCGCAGGGCATTGGAAAAACTGACCAGAGCGAATCTCCGTTTCGTTGTATCAGTGGCTAAGCAATACCAGAATCAGGGATTGAGTTTGCCGGATTTGATTAATGAAGGAAACTTGGGTCTGATCAAGGCAGCTGAAAAATTTGATGAGACCAGAGGTTTCAAGTTCATTTCCTATGCCGTATGGTGGATTCGTCAGTCGATATTGCAAGCATTGGCGGAACAATCCCGTATTGTTCGTCTTCCGTTGAATCAGGTGGGCTCACTAAACAAGATCAGTAAGGCCTTCTCGAAGTTTGAACAGGAGAATGAACGTCGTCCTTCGCCGGAAGAGTTGGCGGATGAGTTGGATATTCCGGTCGATAAGATTTCCGATACGTTGAAAGTATCCGGACGTCATATTTCGGTAGATGCTCCCTTCGTAGAGGGTGAGGATAACAGTTTGTTGGATGTATTGGTGAACGATGATGCTCCGATTGCAGACCGTTCATTGATCAATGAATCGTTGTCCAAAGAGATTGACCGTGCACTGGCCACCTTGACGGAACGGGAATGTGATATCATCAAGATGTTCTTTGGGATCGGTTGTCAGGAGATGACGTTGGAGGAGATCGGAGACAAGTTTGGACTGACTCGTGAGCGTGTTCGTCAGATCAAGGAGAAGGCGATTCGTCGGTTGAGACAGGGTTCACGTAGTAAATTATTGAAATCTTATCTGGGATAAAGCATACGTTGGAACAGAAATGCCCCCACATTGCGATGGTTGATGAGATCGCAATATGGGGGTATTTTTTTTGTCTTAGAGTTGCTTGTAGGGGTGGTTGGTGGCCGACAACATCCGATGGGTAGTCAGGTCGCTTTTCAATTTCTTTTTGGAGAGCAGTTTCCCGCCATACGAATAGTAGAAAATATCGTTTGTGTTGCCCAAGACGATGATCTGCTTGGTGGCAGGACTGACCACATAACCGGCCACTACGATCTCTTCGGGTCGCGTGATCTGGCACAGGAAGTCTCCTTGACGGTTAAACCGGTAGAGAATCCCATTACTGATCAGAAACAGATTCTTTCCCTCCTGTTGAATGTCACGTGCCGTTTGGATGCACTGTCCGTCATCTGTGTGTAACGGCATGGCTAACTCCTTGGATGAGGAGAAATACTCATATCCTTGTTGGATGCCCAACAAGACAGCTGCAGAAACCAGTATAAGAAAAGTCCGTTTCATATCGTTGTTGTTTTGTATATATAACGATGAGAAACGGACTTTATTATATTGTCTCGACAAAGATTATTCGGTAATGATGATCACAGGCGGAGTCTTGGTCTCCGTCGAGGAATCTGGATCCGTCGTTGCATTGGGATTGGAGAAGGTCGCCTGGATCGTGTGCTTTTGGCCATGATACTCATATTCCCAGATGAACACCGGTGCATAGAGATTGCTGATGTTCTTGCTTCCCAAGCGATAGCTCGACAGGGGAGCCACCTCTTTGTTCAGCAGGGAGGCATCGGCCTGGTAGTTCCAATTGTGGAATTTATCCTGTATCTGGAATTTGGTCACCTGGATGGTGGCGATGTCACTCTTGTTGATCAGCTTGCTGTAGATACTGCCCGATACAATGTTCCCGTTCCATTGGATATTCTGGTATTCAAATTCGAGGGAGATATATTGGGTGATATCTGCCACCCATTTCTGTTTGACCGTAACAACGCAACCGGCCTGATGACGTCCATCTGGGGTCGTGACGTTGATTTGGCAGGTACCGGGCGCAACGGCAGTGACCAGACCGGTGGCACTGACGGTCGCAATCTGCTTGTCTGAACTGCTCCAGACCACCTCCTGGTTGCTGGCATTGGCTGGTTCGATCGTAGCCTTCAGTTGATACGTCTCATCCACATACAAGATTTGGCTCGTCGGAGCAATGGCAATGCCCGTTGTCTGGATGAAGAACTTGCCGGTATCGTAATAGAGATGATACACCTCCGTCTGCTGGTTGCCTGCTTTGTCGGTCAGCAGGTAGGTAGCCTCCACGATGTTGTTGGCCTCCTTGGCATGCATCGTGCAATCCTGATAGTCCGGCAG
Source organism: Parabacteroides distasonis (assembly GCA_021531775.1). Classification (GTDB taxonomy): domain Bacteria; phylum Bacteroidota; class Bacteroidia; order Bacteroidales; family Tannerellaceae; genus Parabacteroides. The sequence continues at coordinate 26,351 of JAFBIU010000013.1, forward strand.
CGAAATCTCTTGCGACCAGATTTCACCTTGACGCACCTGATAACGTTCGATGAGGAGAGGTGTCTGCTGGATATAGGTGGTATCGTTGGTCCACGTTACCTCACACGAACCGGCAACAGGTTGCGGAATGTAGAGCTTTTCCGCTTCTGCAATGATCTTGCCTGTGCTGTTGCGCACTTCGATGCTCCAGGGGTTGATTGTCATCAGTTGTTTCTCCTCTTTCGGATCGAGTGTACAGAAGAAGAAATCAGCAAATGTGTGCACGTGTGTATAAGCAAATGTGTCAGATACAGCCACCGGTATCATGGTGCCATTTTGCAGCGAAAAGATGGTCGGCAATTTGGCCCGGATCTGCTGTTTGTCCAGGGTATCACGACGAACATCCGCGATCAGCAGATTGCCATTGGCCAACAGGACGGGTTGGTCTGCATAACTGTTCTGCCGGGCAGCCGGATTGACATAGCTCCACGTTTCGTTACCCGATTGATCATATTGAGCCACCCAAAAACACTCTTTCTCGTTTTGGAGACGCGAACCATAGAGGTAGTGTAGGCCATGAATGGTATCCTTGAAAAGGGTATAACTTTTAATGGTCTGGACATCCGTCGGGTGACAACCTGTTTTCTCGAAGATCGCTTCAGGAGAATAGGAAGACCTTTCTATCAGTTCTTCATTACTGCAGGCTGCCAGAAGCAGTACAGTCGTGAATAGGGAGAAGAGTATTCTTTTCATTCGGTTTAACTATATAAATGATCAACATAGATTTTATTTGGTGACAAAGGTAACAAGAAGTTGTGGAAATATACTCTGAAAGGCATAAAAAAAACCTTTTACAGTGAATTATCTGTAAAAGGCTTTTCTCAAGTGACCTGGGAGGGGCTCGAACCCTCGACCCAATGATTAAGAGTCATTTGCTCTACCAACTGAGCTACCAAGTCAGGTCGCTTTCAAGTATTTCGATCACTTTCTTCGAGTGACCTGGGAGGGGCTCGAACCCTCGACCCAATGATTAAGAGTCATTTGCTCTACCAACTGAGCTACCAAGTCATTTTCGATTGCGATCGTTTGTTTCTCGATTGCGGGTGCAAAGATAGAGCTTTATTTTGACACTGCAAACTTTTTGCCCACTTTTTTTCAAGAAATTTCAAATTCGTATAATTCGGAGGGGGTTGTCCGTTTGAGTGCCACCAGCCGCACATCTTTTCCGACCCGGATTCCCTCTTGGTAAAGCCGTTCATCTACAGTCTTGTAGGCCAGTTCGGGATGGTTGTTATCCCGACTTAGGTGACAAAGCCAGATATCGGTCAGCTTCGGATCGTAGTGCGTAGCCAAAAATTCGGCTGTGTCGTGATTACCCAAATGACCCGTCTGGCTGGCCACCCGCTCCTTCAGGAAGGGGGGATAGGTACCATGGATTAGCATCTCCTCGTCGTAGTTGGCTTCGATGATCAGGTGGTTCGCCTGGCTCATATAGCGGCTGACGGTCGGGGTGATGTGGCCTACATCGGTTGCGAAGGTGAAGGTGTGGTTCCCGAATTCGATCATGTAGCCCACATTGTCCGTACTGTCGTGCGGCACTTCAAAGGCTGTGATGCGGAAGTCACGCAGGGTGAAGGGAACCTCCTTTTCGATGATGTGGCGCGAATGGGTCAACGTCTCCTCTACATACCGGCTCTTCTCGATACCCCGATGTACCCCTTCGGTCGTATAGATGGGCAGGTTGAGTTTCTCCCCCAAATAGCCGACTGTCTTGATATGATCGGCATGATCGTGGGTGACCAGAACCGCCATGATTTGGCACAGGTCGATCTCATGATCCTTCAGCACCTTCTTGATGGTGCGGATGCCGATGCCGGCATCGATCAGCAAGCCATATTCTGGGGTGCCTAAATAGTAGCAGTTTCCACTGCTGCCGCTTGCTAAACTGAGAAATCGTATTTTCATATCTCCTTCTTTTTTTTCGCTTATGGGCGGAATGTGTCCGGAATGGTCACTTCGCCGATCAATGAACAGTTCATGTGTTCCTTCACCTCCTCGGGCGTCATCCCGTGGCCGAACAGGAACATCAATTTGGTGACGGCACTTTCCGTGGTGCTGTCAAAGCCGCTGATGACACCCGCCTCCAACAGCTTGTGTCCGGTTTCATAACGATGCATCTCGACACTGCCGGCTGCACATTGGGTCACATTGACAATGACGATCCCCCGCTCGACAGCCTCCCGCAACATGGTGAGGAACCACTCGTCGTTCAAGGCATTGCCACTGCCGTAGGTCTCCATGACCACCCCTTTCAGGCCGGGTATGTTGAGGATACTCTCCACCACCTGGGGCGAGATACCCGGAAAGAGTTTGAGGATGGCAATGTTACGGTCCAGCAGATAATGCGGCTTCAGCGGCTTGCGTGAAACCGGATGATAGATCTGCGAGATGTCATATTTGATATCGATACCGGCATGAGCCAACGGCAGGTAGTTGTACGAGCGGAAGGCATTGAAATTGTCGGCATTGATTTTGCTGGTTCGGTTGCCGCGTAACAGGTCGTTTTCGAAAAAGATACAGACCTCCGGCACGATGGGCAGGCCGTTTTCCTTGGCGGCTGCAATCTCGATGGCCGTGATCAGGTTCTCCTTGCCATCCGTCCGCAGCATGCCGATCGGCAATTGCGATCCGGTGAAGATGACCGGTTTGCTCAGATTCTCCAACATGAAACTCAAGGCAGAAGCTGTATAGGACATGGTGTCCGTGCCATGCAACACGACAAACCCGTCATACTTCTGATAGTTTTCCGCAATGATCTGAACGATCTTGATCCACGATTCCGGTCCCATGGCCGAAGAATCCATGGGGGGATCGAACTGGATGGTGGTCACCTCATAACCCAGTTTGGTCAATTCCGGCACATTATCCTTCAGATGCTGGAAGTTGAACGATTCCAACACACCTGTTTGGGGATTCTGGATCATGCCGATGGTTCCACCCGTATAAATCAGTAAGATGGGGGATAGTTCTTGTTGTGTGTTCATGTCTGCATTCATTTTTTGATTGTTTGTGATTCATCCTCTCCCTTCAGGACCGGCACACTGATGTGATATTTCACCGAGAGTACGCGGGCCAAAAAGATACTGGTGGCCGAGATCAGTTGGATCAGGGAGGGAGGCAGCACCTCCACCAGTGTACATACATAATAAATAAGTCCACCGAAAACGCAAGCCAACGCATAGATGTCCTTCCGGAAGATCAAGGGCTCCTCGTTGATCAGGATATCGCGGGTCATACCGCCGAAAGCCCCCGTGATGGTACCCATGACTATGGCGACCCACATCGGGAAACCAAATGCCAAGGCCTTCTCGATACCAACCATGCCGAACAACCCCAAGCCGATGGCGTCGAAAATGAAGAAGGTGTTGTTCAACGTAATCATGTGTTTGCGGAAGATGATGACGAAGAGCAAGGCTAAGGCGGAGATGATCAGGTAGGAGGGCTGTAGCATCCAGAAGGGTGTACTGTTCAGCAATACATCCCGCAGCGTTCCACCACCTACAGCGGTAACGACTCCCACAACAAAGGCTCCAAACCAATCAAATTGTTTGGCAGAAGCCAACCGGATACCACTTATCGCAAAAGCAAACGTTCCTGTATAATCACAAAAGGTGACAAAATCGATCATTCTGTTTTTTAGCGGCAAAAATACATAAAATATCCGAGACTGGACGTGATCTTGAAAAAATCTTACAGTTCTTACAGATTACAGTTCCCCTAGATCCACACCCCATGCATCCTGTTGACATAGATGTATAATCTATATTAATATATATATTATATAATATATTAAAATATATAATATCTTATATCTCGTTCTTCTCCTCCATACGGTGCGTCTGGGGTAACTGTAATCTGTAAGAACTGTAAGGTCGGGGGTGGAAAGGGGGGGGTCAGATCGCCTGTTGAGCCGGTTCAAGTGACGATAGGAGCGGCCTCGGAAGGTGGTTCGAGTCGGCTCAAATCGCAATCTGCCGGACGGGTAAGTCTCGAATCGACAAAAAAAGAACCGATGCATCTGTCCATCCAGTTGCATCGGTTTTTTATTTGCAGGAATAGGGTTCGATTACTTTACATAATCAGCCTTGTTCAGGTAATCAAAGCTCTTCTGTACATCCTCCTGGGGAGTACCATCGTAACGTTCAACCTCTACGTACCAGTCCTTCATACCGTTTGCGTATGCCTGATCGAAGATGGGCTTGAAGTCCATGTTGCCGCTGGCACCGATGGCCTTTTCGTCCTTGATGTGCAGGATCGGGAAGCGGTTCGGGTATTTCTTCAGATACTCTACCGGATCCTTACCACCACGCATTACCCAATATACGTCCATTTCGAACATGATATGGTCGGGGCTTGAGTTCTCCAACATCAGGTCGTAAATAGTCTGGCCTTCGATCTGCTTGAACTCATAATCGTGGTTGTGATAACCGAACTTGATACCTGCACCGGCTGCTGCCAAACCAATCTGGTAGAAGTAGTCGCCGAAGTATTTCTTCAGGGTATCCAAAGAGGCCTTCTCGTTGATCGGAGAAACCGGCATTACCATATATTTCATACCTGCCTTCTTGTGAGCCTCGATAGCGGTGTTCCACCATGACAGGTCTTTGTTGATGTCGTCGCTCATGAAGTGAGAAAGGTGAGCACTGGTCAACTTCATGCCCAGGTCCTTACACATCTTCTTCAGTTCGGCCGGATCCAAACCATAGATCTTGCCATCATCGCTGTAACCAGCAGTTTCCAAGTTTACATAACCCATCTTGGAAACGATCTCCAATACTTTCTGAATACCTAAATCGTTGATGTCGTCGCGGAGAGAGTACAGCTGGAGGCCAATGTTTTTCTTGACAGCTTCGGTAGCAGCAGCCTCGGTTGTAGAAGCACTTTTACCGCTGCAAGAAGATAATAACTGCGGGGCAACCAAGCCACCTGCAAGCATCATACCTGCTTGTTTTAAGAAGTTACGTCTGTTCTGCATAGTTTGTTTATTATAAAATTCAGAGATGTGCAAATTTAAGACTATATTTTGACGTTTCTGCAATAATCCGACAAAAATTCATCAAAATATTTCTACCTTTGAAAACTGGATTAGTAAACTGAAGAAATGAAGATTCGAAAACAACTATCAAAGAAACTGTTTCTGGCCGCTGGAATCGTTTGGTTCTGTGCGGGATATCTGCATGCACAGAGCTTGGATCAGGCCAAAAAGATGTATTCCGAAGGGAAATATGACGAGGCTAAGCCTGCCTTCGAGAAGTTGGTGAAACAGACACCGAGCAATGCTTCCTATAATTTATGGTACGGTGTGTGCTGTTATGAAACGGGTGATTTGGAAACGGCTGAAAAACATTTGTCGGTGGCTGTCAAGAGACGGGTGATTGATGCCTATCGCTACATGGGTGATCTGTGCTACAAGACCTATCGGTTTGAGAAGGCGATCGAGATGTATGAGGATTATATCGATTTGCGCACCAAAAAGAAGCAGCCGGTGGAGGATGTGGAGGCCAAGTTGGATCTGGCGGACAATGCCCTCCGGCTGATGGAAAAGGTGGAGGATGTGCAGGTGATCGACAGTGTGGTGGTTGATCGGCATGATTTTGTATCGGCCTATCAGCTGAGTGAAGAGTGCGGATCGATACAGCTGTTCCAGGACTTTTTCCAAACGGTGGAGCCGCAGTTCTCGACGGTCTATCAGAACCAGAAGGGGGACATGATCTATTATGCCCATCCGGTCGATAGCGGTCGGTTCGAACTGTTCAGCCAGTCGCGTCTGATGGACCGCTGGGGGGATGAACGTCTCTTGACAATTAATAAAGAGGAAAAGGCGGACAACAATTACCCCTTTGTCCTGTCGGATGGAGTTACGCTCTATTTTGCCTCGAAAGGTAATGGATCGTTGGGCGGTTATGACCTGTTCGTCACCCGGTACAATACCTCCAGTGATGCCTATCTCGCTCCGGAACAGTTGGGAATGCCTTTCAATTCGCCCTACAATGATTACCTGTTGGTGATTGATGAGGTGAAGGGATTGGGCTGGTTTGTGACCGATCGGTTCCAGCCGGCCGACAAGGTGTGCGTCTATCTGTTTATCCCCAATGAGGAGCATGGACGTATTGAAACGGAGGATACGGAATTCAAACGTTCGCGTGCACGGATCCTGTCGATTCGGGATTCCTGGAAGCCGCAGGCCGATTATACAGAACAGATTGCCTTGGCGCATCGGACCATTCCTTTCGGCAAGGAGGAGGTGAAGCGTGATTTTACCTTTGTGGTGAATGACCAGATCACCTATTATACGCTGGAGGAGATCCGTTCGAAGGAGGCCCGTAATTACTACGAAAAGCTGTTGGCAGTCAAAAAGCAGATTCGGGCCTTGAACAATAAGTTGGATGATTTGCGGATGGCGTGGCACAAGGCGGGTGCTGCCAAACGTGAACAATTGAAACCGACCATCTTGGCGGCGGAAGCCCAACTGAACGATTGCCTTTCGCAACTGGATCCGTTGGAAAAGAATGCGCGTAACAGCGAGTTGATTTATCTGAAAAAGAAATCGTAAACATAGAAACCCATTAAATCAAGTAAACGTATGGATGATCCGACCTTATTCCCCTTGGTGATGCTTGGGGCGGCAGTCTTGCTACTGTCGGTTTTCTTTTATTATGTGCCGTTCCTCTTGTGGATTTCGGCCAAAGTGTCAGGAGTCAACATTTCGTTGATTCAGTTATTCTTGATGCGTATTCGAAAGGTTCCCCCTTCGATCATTACGCGTGCCATGATTGAGGCGCATAAGGCGGGCTTGAAATCATTGACCCGCGATGAGCTGGAGGCCCACTATCTCGCTGGTGGTCATGTCGAGAAGGTGGTGCATGCCTTGGTGTCTGCTTCAAAGGCCAATATCGATTTGCCCTTCCAGATGGCAACGGCCATTGACTTGGCGGGTCGTGATGTGTTTGAAGCGGTACAGATGTCTGTCAACCCGAAGGTGATTGATACGCCTCCGGTAACTGCTGTGGCGAAGGATGGTATCCAGTTGATTGCCAAAGCACGTGTGACGGTTCGTGCCAACATCAAGCAGTTGGTAGGTGGTGCCGGTGAAGAGACTATCCTGGCCCGTGTCGGTGAGGGTATTGTCTCCTCCATCGGTTCTTCGGAGAATCACAAGAGTGTTTTGGAGAATCCGGATTCAATTTCGAAGCTGGTGTTGCGCAAGGGGTTGGATGCAGGAACCGCTTTCGAGATCCTCTCCATTGACATTGCCGATATCGACATCGGTAAGAATATTGGTGCCTACCTGCAGATGGATCAGGCCCAGGCAGACAAGAACATTGCCCAGGCCAAGGCCGAGGAGCGTCGTGCCATGGCGGTGGCTGTCGAGCAGGAGATGAAAGCCAAGGCTCAGGAGGCACGTGCCAAGGTGATTGAAGCGGAGGCTGAAGTGCCGCGGGCGATGGCAGAGGCATTCCGTTCCGGCAACTTGGGCATCATGGATTATTATAAGATGAAGAATATCGAGGCCGACACGTCGATGCGCGAATCGATTGCCAAGCCGGTTGCTACACCCTCTAAACCGTTAAAAGAATGAGAGTCATTCCAGCATCAGAACTCATTATCCATGCAGATGGGAGCATCTTCCATCTGCATCTGAAACCGGAACAGTTGGCCGACCGGATTGTGCTGGTGGGCGATCCGGCTCGGGTGACGACGGTTGCCTCCTATTTTGATGAACAGGAGTGTGAGGTGCAGAATCGCGAATTTCACACGATCACTGGCTCGTATCGAGGAAAGAGGATCTCCGTGGTCTCGCATGGGATCGGGCCGGATAATATCGAGATTGTGCTGAACGAGTTGGATGCGTTGGCCAATATCGATTTTGCAACACGTACCGTTCATCCACAGTTCCGGCAACTGACGATGGTGCGTATCGGCACGTCCGGTGGTCTGCAGCCCAATACACCGGTCGGTACCTTTGTAGCTACTGAGAAATCGATTGGTTTTAATGGAGTGCTCTATTTTTATGCCCAAAGTGAGCGGGTACGGGATTTAGCTTTGGAACAGGCTTTGCGTGAACAACTGGATTGGCAGATCAAGGGACTTTCTCCCTATGTGGTCTCTTCGGATCCGGCCTTGCTGGAGCAGATTGCCGGAACGGATATGGTCCGGGGACTCACCATTGCTGCAGAGGGCTTTTATGCACCCCAAGGGCGTGTGTTGCGCTTGCCGTTGGCGGATCCGATGTTGAACCAGAAGATCGAGGCCTTTGCCTACGAAGGACATCGGATCACCAATTTCGAGATGGAGAGTTCGGCGGTGGCCGGTTTGGCGGCCTTGATGGGACATCGGGCCTTGACCGTCTGCTACATCATTGCCGACCGCCTCAACCGGAAGATGAATACCGACTATAAATCCTCCCTGCCTGCCTTGATCGAGCAGGTGTTGGATCGGATTTAAGGTGTGTCGGATAGTTTCAAGAAGGGTAGGATGAGGAACAGGGGGAGGCAACATCCCATCACCCAAAGGAAGAAGTGGGGGTAGCCCAACTGTTCTTGCATCCAGCCGGAGATCATCCCAGGCAGCATCATGCCCAACGCCATGAATCCGGTGCCCAAGGCATAGTGGGAGGTGGTATAGCTCCCCTGTGCGAACTGCATCAGAAACATCGTGTAGGCTGTGAAACCAAATCCATAGCCAATCTGTTCGAGAGCCACACAGCCGTTGACCATCCAGACATTGTCAGGCTGGGTATATGCCATGTAGAGATAGACCAAGTTGGGAAGGGTGAGTGCCAGTGCCATCGGCCAAATCCACCGTTTCAACCCGCCATGCGCCAAGGCAATACCGCCCAAGATACCTCCCAATAGGAGAGCAATGACCCCGACTGTCCCATACGCAAATCCCACTTCGGCCGTACTGAGTTCCAAGCCTCCCAATTCCCGTTTGTCCAACAGGAAGGGAGAGGCCAACTTGACCAATTGAGATTCGCCTAAGCGATAGGTGAGCATAAAGAGGATGGCAACTCCAATCCCCGGTTTACGGAAGAAGCTGACAAAGGTCTGCCGGAAGGCTTTCCACAAGGATGCGGCAGACTGTTGGGAGCGTGACTGGTCGGTAGCCGGATGGGGCAGAATCAGCCGATGCCAACCGGCAAAAACGATGAAGATGACGGCCAGCAGCAGAAAGACCAAACACCAGGCTAAGGGGATCTGTCCGGTCGTTTCCTCCAGCCAACCCGCCAACATGACCAACAAACCCTGGCCTGTCAGCATGGCAATCCGATAGAAGGTGTTGCGGATGCCGATAAAGAAGGCCTGTTCGTCGGTATCTTGTGCCAGCATATAGAAACCGTCGGCAGCAATGTCATGCGTGGCTGAACTGAAGGCCATCAGCCAAAACAGGGCCAATGTAGCCTGGAAGAAGTGGTCGCCCGGCAGCAGAAACGCGACACTGGCCATACAGGCACCGATCAGTAGCTGCATGGCGCAAATCCACCACCGTTTGGTTTTCATCAGATCGACAAAAGGACTCCAGATGGGTTTGATGACCCAGGGAAAATAGAGCCAGCTGGTGTAGAGGGCAATGTCGGTATTGGAGATCTCCATCCGTTTGTACAAGATGACGGACAGGGTCATCACCACCACGTAGGGTAGTCCCTCCGCCAAGTAGAGCGAAGGGACCCATTTCCATCCGTTTCTCATAACAATTCAAATGAATCGGCATCCCGCCAAGCCGGGAACTTCTCGCGTAAGTCCTCCAGCTCCTTGCGAGACAAGGTGCAGGTGCGTGTGATCTCTTCCCGTTTGCCGGCATCGGCCAATTTGTTGCCCTTAGGCATATAGACGAGTGAATCACCCCGGAAGGTGAAGCCTTTTCCGTCGATACCAACCCGATTGACACCACAGACATAACACATATTCTCGATGGCACGTGCTTTCAGGAGTGCTTTCCAGGCTTTCCGTCTGGGTTCGGGCCAGTTGGCCACATAGATCAAGAGGTCATATTCGTTGCCGACATTCCGGCTCCAGACGGGGAATCGCAAGTCGTAGCAGACCTGCAGGCAGATGTTCCAGCCCTTGTAGGGGACAATGAGTCTGTTCTGTCCTGCTGTAAAGTGGGTGTCTTCGCCGGCCATCCGGAACAGATGGCGCTTGTCGTAGTGGTAAGCATCCCCTTCGGGTGTCACGAAGAAGGCCCGGTTGAAGAACTGATCTCCCTCTTTACAAATAAAACTGCCTACAACAGCTAATTTGTATTTCTTCGTCCACGAACGGATGGTGGAGAGGGTGATGCCATCTTCCCAGGTGTCGGCCAATTGTTCGACATTCATGGAAAAACCGGTTGTGAAGGTCTCCGGCAGGATGGCTATGTCGGTACGGCCGCTTACCCGGCGCAACAATTCACCGTAATAGCCTAAGTTTTCCTCGCGGTCTTCCCAGATGATGTGGGACTGGACCATACTGATGCGTAAGTCTGCTTCCATAATATATATAATGTAATGTGTTTGCGATTAAATTTGAACAAAGTTCTCCGGATGACAGGCCGTTACATCACGAAACTGTTCCCGAATGTAACGGATGTCCTTTTCAGCATCACCGGTTGGGTAGAATACTCCCTTTGAGCCGACCACTCGTTTGGCGTAGTCAAAATAGGCCAGCATGATGGGTACTTCTGCTTTCTGGGCGATGTAGTAGAACCCCTTTTTCCATTCAGCACGTGCTTTGCGGGTCCCTTCCGGTGTGATGGCGATCTGGAACCGTTCGTTGGTACGGAACAGTTCCACTACCTGCTCGGTGGTGGAGGTACGTTTGCCCCGATCAACAGGAACGCCTCCCATACTTCTGAACAAGATACCCAACGGGAAGAAGAACCATTCTTTCTTCATCAGGAATCCGGCTTGGCAACCGATGGCTGTGTAGAAGAGCTTGCCGATGATAAAATCCCAATTGCTGGTGTGGGGTGCAACACAGATCACACACTTGGGCAAATCAACACCCTCCGTCGATCCGAGTTTCCAACCGAACAGACGGAGAAGTGTCTGAGAAATCCATTTTTTCATCCGCCTGCTTACTTGTTGAGTTCTCCGATTGCTTGTGCGATCGCATTGACTTCCGCCTGCAGATCGGCACGCAATTTACGGTAATACTGCTTGACTAACGTTGGATTATCTTTGCCATCGGGAGATCCGGCACGTCCTATGAACTGGTCTTGCATGTCCAAGATGCGCGACATCAGTTTCTCTGCGTTTTCGATATCCACCTGCGGAACATACAACTTGAAGATCAAGGCCTCGGTAAACAATTCACCGGCCACTTGACTGATTTCTTTCTTTAAAATACGTCTCTTTGCCATATTCGTTTGTATTAATGAACGTACAAATATAGGGATATTAGGATTAAAATCATTCAAACGGATAAAAAAAGAACAAAAATGATTATCTTTGCGCCTTCAAAAGCAGATTAATAGAAGCATTATATGAGTGAAACAGTAAAGACACCTGAATTTCTCTTTGAAAGTAGCTGGGAAGTTTGCAACAAGGTAGGGGGTATCTATACCGTCCTTTCAACTAAAGCAAAGACGCTTCATCAAATGTTCCATGACAATTTGATCTTCATTGGTCCGGATGTCTGGGGCGACAAGGAAATTGTCGATTTTAAGGAGGATTCGGTTTTATTTGCAGATTGGAAGAAACATGCAGAATCGGTTGATCAACTGAAAATCAAGGTTGGTCGCTGGAATGTGCCAGGTCTGCCTCCAGTTATCTTGGTGGACTTTAAACCCTACTTCGGAGAACGAGATGTCTTTTTCTATTCGATGTGGGAGAACTTTCGGGTAGATTCGATCCATGCCTATGGCGACTACGATGAGTCTTGTATTTTTGCGTATGCGGTAGGTAAGGTGATCGAAAGTTTCTATCATTACTACCAGTTGGAAAACAAGTCGGTTGCTGCTTTGTTCAATGAATGGATGTTGTCTATGGCCGCTTTGTATGTGAAGAAACAGTTGCCGGCTGTTGCCACTCTGTTTACGACGCATGCTACCTCGATTGGCCGTTCGATTGCCGGTAACAACAAAGCGTTGTATGCCTATATGGATGGTTACAATGGCGACCAGATGGCACGCGAACTGAATATGGAGGCTAAACACTCGGTAGAGAAGCAGGCCGCTCATCATGTCGATTGCTTCACGACAGTGAGTGACATTACGGCTCGCGAGTGCGAACAGCTGTTGGACAAGAAACCGGATATCGTCACCCCCAATGGTTTTGAACCTAACTTTGTACCGGAAGGGGCTGCTTACGACCAGAAGCGGGCGGAGGCACGTCATACATTGATTAATGTAGCTGAGAAGCTGTTAGGCTGTCCGATCAGTCCAGATGCCTTGCTGGTTTCGACCAGTGGCCGGTATGAGTATCGCAACAAAGGTATTGATGTGTTTATCGAGGCCATGAACCGTGTACGTACGTCGGGACAGTTGCAACGGGAAGTGGTGGCATTCATCATGGTACCGGCTTGGGTCCGTGCGGCACGTGCCGACTTGAAGGAGGTCATTGAGAAGCAGATTCCGACGACAGTTCCGATGCAGATGCCTTTTGTGACGCATTGGCTTCACAATATGGATGAGGATAAGGTCTTGAACTACATTTCGTATGCAGGCTTTACCAATATCGCTGCCGACAAATTGAAGATCATCTTTGTTCCCTGTTATCAGGATGGTCGTGACGGCATTTTCAACAAGCCCTATTATGATCTGTTGATCGGTATGGATGCTACGGTTTATCCTTCCTACTATGAGCCTTGGGGTTACACACCGTTGGAAAGTGTGGCATTCGGTATCCCGACAGTAACCACTAACCTGGCCGGTTTTGGCTTGTGGGCTGAACAATCGTTGTCTGGAAAGGATATTCGTGAAGGAGTTGCCGTTGTCCAGCGTGACGATTTCAACTATTTTGAGGTGGCGGATGCCATTAAGCAGGAGATTCTGACGCTGTCGAAGGCGGATGAACGGGAAGTGCAGGCCATTCGTCAGAACTGTTTTGCCCTGGCTGAGAAAGCGGAATGGAGCAAGTTTATCCGGTATTATCAGCAGGCATTTGAGATTGCATTACAGCATGCAAAGATGAGAAAAGGTTGAATAACACGTAGTAATTAACCGGATTATATTATCTTTGCAACCGTTTTTTACAATTTGAACCATTTTAATTTTCACAATATGAAAATCAAAGCGAATAACGCAAACAATCCTATTTGGAAAGAAGTGTACTCACATTCGAAGCTGCCGCAGCAGTTGGCACCGCTTCATGAGATTGCAACCAATCTTTGGTGGGTTTGGAACTACGAAGGCGCTAAACTCTTCGGTAAAATTGATGCCGAACTTTGGAAATCGTCGGAAGGCAATCCTGTAGTCTTGCTGCAGAACCTGTCTTACCAACGTATGGAGGAAATCATCAACGACAAGGCCTTGATGGACGAGATTGATCGTGTATATAAGGCATTTAAGGAGTACATGAGTGTGAAGCCGGATAAGGCAAAGCCCTCTGTTGCCTATTTCAGCATGGAGTATGGCTTGACGAATGTACTGAAAATTTATTCTGGTGGTTTAGGTGTGTTGGCTGGTGACTATTTGAAGGAGGCCAGCGATAGCAATGTGGATATGTGTGCCGTTGGTTTCTTGTACCGTTACGGTTATTTCACACAGTCTTTGTCTATGGACGGACAGCAGATTGCCAACTATGAACCGCAAAACTTCAACACGTTGCCGCTGGAGCAGGTGACTCAGTCAAACGGTGAACCGATGGTATTGGAGGTTCCCTATCCGGGTCGCGTTGTATATGCGTATATTTGGAAGGTAAACGTAGGTCGTGTACCTTTGTATTTGATGGATACCGACATCCCGATGAACAGCGAATGGGATCGTTCGATCACACACCAGCTGTATGGTGGTGATTGGGAGAACCGTATGAAGCAGGAATACTTGCTGGGTATCGGTGGTATCATGATGTTGAACAAGTTGGGCATCAAGAAGCAGATCTATCACTGCAACGAGGGTCATGCTGCTTTGATCAACGCTCAGCGTTTGGTGGACTACATCCAGAAGGATGGTCTCTCTTTCAACCAGGCATTGGAGGTTGTACGAGCTTCTGCTCTCTACACGGTTCATACACCGGTTCCGGCAGGTCATGACTATTTCGATGAGGGTCTGTTCGGCCGTTACATGGGTGAATTCCCGGGCAAGTTGGGTATCAGCTGGCAGGAGTTCATCGACATGGGTCGTGAGAACCCGGGTTCGAACGAGAAGTTCTCTATGAGTGTATTCGCTTTGAATACCTGTCAGGAAGCAAACGGTGTGAGCTGGTTGCACGGAAAGGTATCTCAGCGTATGTTTGCTCCGGTATGGAAGGGTTACTTCCCGGATGAGTTGCACGTAGGTTATGTAACCAATGGTGTACACATGCCTACTTGGGCTTCTACAGAAGTGAAGAAGTTCTACGCTGAGAAGTTTGATGAAAACTTCTTCTTCGATCAGTCTAACGAAAAGATCTGGGAGGCTATCCAGAATGTACCCGATGATGAGATTTGGGAACTCCGCAAGACCTTGAAGCGCAAGTTGATCAAATACATCAAGGAGCAGTATCGTATGACTTGGTTGAAGAACCAGGGTGATCCGTCAAAGGTGGTTTCTATCTTGGACAAGATCAATCCGGATGCTTTGTTGATCGGTTTCGGTCGTCGTTTCGCTACCTACAAGCGTGCTCACCTGTTGTTCACTGACTTGGATCGTTTGTCTAAGATTGTCAACAACGAGAAATACCCGATCCAGTTTGTATTTACTGGTAAGGCTCACCCGGCAGACGGTGGTGGTCAGGGCTTGATCAAGCATATCTTGGAGATCTCTCGCCGTCCGGAATTCCAGGGCAAGATCATCTTCTTGGAGAACTATGACATGCGTTTGGCTCGTCACTTGATCGCTGGTGTGGATGTATGGTTGAATACACCGACTCGTCCGTTGGAGGCTTCAGGTACGTCTGGTGAAAAGGCTGAAATGAACGGTGTACTGAACTTCTCTGTATTGGATGGTTGGTGGTACGAAGGTTATCGTGAAGGTGCTGGTTGGGCATTGACCGACAAGCGTACCTACGAGAACCAGCAGTATCAGGATCAGTTGGATGCAGCAACCATCTATCACATGTTGGAGGCTGAGGTCATCCCGACTTACTACGCTAAGAACAGCAAGGGTTATTCTCCGGAATGGATCCAGTATATCAAGAACTCGATCTCTCAAATCGCTCCGCACTACACGATGAAGCGTATGTTGGATGATTATGTGGATCGTTTCTACAACAAGTTGGCTACTCGTTCCGCTCATTTGAAGGCTGACAACTTCGCTGTTGCCAAGTCAATCGCCAGCTGGAAAGAGGAGGTGGCTCAGCACTGGGATTGCTTCCAAGTTGAGTCATTCACATGCAACCAGGAATTCAGCGAGCACGGCCCGATCGTGGGCGAACCGTATCACTTCCAATTGGTGATCGATCGTCACGAATTGCAGGGTATGTTGGGTGTTGACTTTGTGGTTACACAGGAGAATGTCGAGAAACATACAACGGATATCGTCAAGGTTCGCGAGTTCAAGTTGATGAAGGAAGAGGGTTCTAAGCTCTATTTCGAATTGAAAGCTACTCCGACTGTGGCTGGTAACCATCGTATCGGTTTCCGTGTTCATCCGGAGAACAAGGAGTTGCCGCACCGTATGGACTTCGCTTACGTTCGTTGGATCCAACTCTAATTGTTGCTTAAAAAACAAAAGGGTGTTCCATTTCGGGTGGAACACCTCCTGCATAAAGGGGCTCTTCGTTGGAAGGGCCCCTTTTTTTGTTGGGTATCTCCTCTCAGCATCCGTAGGAGAGCAGGGGACTTGTAGGACCCAAAAAGAGAAAGGCCGACTATCACTAGCCAGCCTTTCATCGACGTGTAAATTACTCTTGTGTACCTTAAATAAGAGAGTGAGTGTTAATTTCTTTCTTTATTTGCAAAAGTAGAGAAAAATCTTGTAAGTGCAAATATTTAGCCAAAAATTTTCGGATTATTTAGAAAAAAGGGCTATTTCCCCTTCATCAGAGCCGGGAAATAGCGTTTTCCATGCAGGTAAAACTCCTTGATGAGGCTTTTGGACAGTATTTCAGGAATCTCCTTGACCCGTGTCAACCGTAGATTCTCTTGCCGTTTGGGGGCATACTGAACTTTCAATGCCTGATAGGCCGAACGGGCTTCATACACAGCCCAAGCATTCTGGGGATGCCCGCATAACAGGAATTTCAAAGCAGCCAGATAATCCAACCAGAATCGGACACGCATCACCGGTTGGAGCCGGTTTTCCGGCAGGTTCTTGTACAACATCAACAGGTTGTTCCGGAAATTCAAGAAGGTTTTCCGAGGACTTTCCACATGGAGGGTAGCGCCACCTACGTGATAGACGACCGATTCCGGACAACAACGCAACCGGTACCCACGTGAACGCAAACGCCAACAGAGATCAATCTCTTCTTGATGTGCGAAGAATCCGGCATCCAGGCCTCCGACATGCCGATAGAGTTGCGTCCGGATGAAGAGGCAAGCTCCCGTGGCCCATAAGATATCCGTCGGCTGATCGTACTGGCCGCGATCCTCTTCCACGATGTGCAACACACGTCCCCGGCAGAAGGGATAACCATAGCTATCCATAAAACCGCCTGCTGCACCGGCATATTCAAAATAGCGTTTGTCACGATAGGCGCGTATCTTGGGTTGGACAGCGGCCAGTTGTTCATCCTGTTCCATAGCTGCCAAGGGGGCATTCAGCCAACCGGCCGTCACTTCTACGTCACTGTTGAGCAGGACTGTATAAGGAGTGTCAATCTGTTCGAGTGCTTTGTTATATCCTTCGGCAAATCCCCAGTTCTGTTCAAAAACAATCCGGCGGACCATCGGAAACTTGGCTTGCAACATGGCGATGGAACCATCTGTCGATCCATTGTCTGCCACAACCACTTCAGCCAGTTCGGCCGGACTATGAGCCAGTACAGAGGGCAGGAACTGTTCCATCAGTTGCTGCCCATTCCAGTTTAAAATTACGATTGCTATCTTTTTCATCCTTTCGCTTCGATTGTTTGAGGCATGTCTGCCCGGGTATATTTCCATCGTTTATGGGTCCACAGCCAATACTCCGGTGCACGCAAAATGTTCTTTTCCATCCGACGTGCATACTGTTCTGTAATCCAATTTTCCGGAGTCTCCTTGGCATGCTTGGTCAAGATCTCAAATTCCGCCGTGTAATAGCCCCGCTTGGGTTGTTCGACATCCACGTAGATGACCGGCACATCCAGCTTACGGGCAATCCGTTCGGCACCAGTCAAGAAGGGGGTATCTTGATGCAGAAAGTCGGTCCAGTAATGCAGGTTGTTGCGACTCGGAGTCTGGTCGGCTATGAAGATAACGACACTCCGTTCTTGTTTTTTCTTGAGACGGATCATCTCGCGGACTGTATCGTTCTTCTTGATGCCGAACGATCCGAATTGGGTACGCAGTCGAATGAACAGATCGTCGAAGGCCCGGTTGTTGAGGGGACGATAGATCTGATAGAGATTCGTTCGGGCAAACGCATGAGAGGAACCGGTGAACCATTC
This sequence comes from Parabacteroides distasonis, assembly GCA_021531775.1. Classification (GTDB taxonomy): domain Bacteria; phylum Bacteroidota; class Bacteroidia; order Bacteroidales; family Tannerellaceae; genus Parabacteroides. The sequence continues at coordinate 44,037 of JAFBIU010000013.1, forward strand.
CCAATTGCCATAATGTCCCATGAGCATGATGACGAGCGGGTATCCCTTATCTTGCAATTGGTCGATCAGTTCCGGATTCTTGAGTTTGGCCCGTTGCAGCAATTCCTCCAAGGAGATGTGTGCCAATTTGAGGGTTTCAACCACATAGTCTGCAAAGTGATGGTAGAAGGCTCGTTCAAGTTCTAACCGTTCAGCAACTGTTTTATCCGGGAAGGAGGCTGATAGATTACGTCGGACCACCTTGACCCGATACCGTAGCATCCGATAAGCCACGAGATAGATGAGGGTTGAGAATCCATAGAGGATTCGCATGGGCAACAGGGCGTGGAGCTTGACCCATCCATAGACCAACCAATAGAGCATTCTATTTCCCATGAGCAGCTACCGTTAATGCAGTATGATCTTCATTCCAGGCTCCTAACCGGATTGGGAGCGTTTCGTTGACTTGTGCGGCTCCGATAGGGGCCTCTACCCGAATATAGTTTTCGGTGAAACCGTGCATGACTCCCTTTTTCTCCGCTTGTTCAAAAAGTACGTGGGCTTCGCGTCCGATGTGTGCCTCATAGAAGGCTTTCCATTTCCGGTCTGACAGGTCCAACAACTGTTGGCTTCGTTGATGCTTGACTTGTGGATCTACGACGTAATCGATCTTCAGAGCTTGTGTGCCCGGTCGTTCCGAATAACTGAAGACATGCAGCTGCGTGATGTCGAGACTCTCGATGAACTGCCGTGTCTCTTCAAACAGCTCGTCGGTTTCACCCCGTGTGCCGACTATGACATCGACACCAATGAAGGCATGGGGCATGATCGTCTTGATCCGTTCTACTTTGTGTCGGAACAGGGCCGTATCGTACCGGCGACGCATCAGTTTCAAGACGCTGTCACTGCCACTCTGCAACGGAATGTGGAAATGGGGCGCAAAGCGTTTGCTGCCCGCCACGAAGTCGATCGCTTCGTCTGTGATCAGATTGGGCTCGATGGAAGAGATCCGATAGCGGGCGATCCCTTCTACCTCATCCAAGGCACGAATCAGATCGATGAAATGCTCACCGGTGGTTTTGCCGAAGTCTCCGATGTTGACTCCTGTCAGCACAATCTCTTTACCCCCGTCTGCCGCTACCTCGCGTGCCTGTTGTACCAGACTGGCAATCGAACCGTTTCGGCTTCGGCCACGGGCAAAGGGAATGGTGCAATAGGAACAGAAATAGTCACACCCGTCCTGTACTTTGAGGAAATGACGGGTACGGTCGTCCGCCGAACAGGAGGGCGAAAAGGTACGGATGTCCTTACTGGGCGAAGCGATGATGGCTCCTGGACCCGATTCGTGTGAGTCATTCCAATGGGCTTCCAGATGCTGAAGCAGATCCAGTTTCTGTTCGGCACCCAGCACCAAATCGACCCCTTCGATGTGGGCCACCTCGTCCGGCTTCAGTTGGGCATAGCAACCCGTTACGACCACAAAGGCTCCCGGGTGCTCCTTGCTGATCCGCCTGATGGCCTGTCGGCATTTCTTATCGGCCAGTTCAGTGACGGAACAGGTGTTGACAACACAAATATCGGCCTGTTCGCCCGGGCGTACTTTCCGTACGCCCTGTTGGGCCAACAATTTGCCGATGGTGGATGTTTCTGCAAAATTCAGTTTACATCCCAATGTAAAATAAGCAGCTTTCTTCGTATTGAATACTGTCTGATCAATCATGTTCAATGTTGTTTTTGATTATGCCTGGTCACCCAGCGTGCCCTGCTTCAACGCTTCGACAAAATGGTCGATCCGATCCAATTCCTTGGGAATGTTGATCCGTTGCGGACAATGGGGTGAACATTGGTTGCAATGGGAGCAGTGGCTGGCCTGACGCAATTTCGGCACACTCCGGTCATAGCCGATCAGGAAGGCACGACGAGCCTCCGCATAGTTCGGATCCAGTTTGCTCTCGGGTACATTCCCTTGGTTGACACATTTATTATAATGGGTCAGGATGGCGGGGATGTCCAGCCCGTAGGGACAGGGCATACAGTAGTTGCACTGGTTACACGGAATGGTCGGATACTCGTGGATCAGGTCGGCCGTTTCATACAGGAACTGCTTCTCCTCTTCCTTCAATTCTACCAAGGGGGCATAGGTGCGGATGTTGTCCTGCAAATGCTCCAGATAGGTCATGCCACTGAGGCAGGTCAGCACCTGCTTGTGTGAAGCGGCAAAACGGAACGCCCAAGAGGCTACACTGTCTTCCGGACGTTGCTGCTTCAGACGAGCCACAATGTGGTTGGGCAGATTCGAGAGACGTCCACCTAACAAGGGCTCCATGACCACGACGGGAATCTGCCGTTTTTCCAGCTCTTCGTAGAGATAATGGGCGTCAACGGTTGCCCCTTCGCCTCCGAAACGCCAGTCTAAATAGTTCATCTGAATCTGCACGAAGTCCCAATGGAAATTCCCTTTGTCATGCTCCTGCAGCGCCCAATCGTAAGCCTCCGGTTCACCATGGAAGGAGAATCCCAAATGGCGGATACGTCCGGCTTCCCGCTCTTTCTCCAGGTAGGGCAGTACACCATTATCGACAAAACGTTGGTTGAATCCACCGACGCCACCCGGACCGATCATGTGCAACAGGTAGTAATCGAGGTATTCGACACGCAACCGTTTCATGGACTCATGATACATGCCGATGGAATTTTCAAAGGTCTGTGTCGAAGGAGAAAAGTTGGACAGCTTGGTGGCCACGTAATAGGATTCGCGGGGATGGCGACTTAGGGCAATGCCGGTCGCTGCCTCCGATTGTCCCTGTACATAAACAGGCGATGTATCGAAGTAGTTCACGCCATGTTCGATGGCATAATCGACCAGTTCGTTGACCGCCTCTTGATCAATTATATCTTTCCCGTTGGCATCGGGTACGGTTGGCCAACGCATACAGCCATACCCCAGGATGGAAACCGAATCGTTCAGTCCTTCAAACTGACGGTAAGTCATTTGGCCGATCGGCACTTCACTGGTATGATGTCCGGCCGGGTCATATTCCAATGCCGTTTTGGGGCGGCAACCCATCAAGGAGGCTCCCATGGCAGCAGCACCGGTTCCCATGACACCCAGGAAACGGCGTCGGCTCAAGCCTTGTTGTTTATCTGAATTCATTGTCATTGCTTTTTTTATTGGACACGTTGTACTTGATAACCCTCCACATAGATCGCACTGAGCGGGTTGGAAGGACAGAGATGTTCACAGGCACCACATCCGATGCAGGCTTCGTCGTTCACAACTGGGATGAGGTGTGATTTCGGATCATTGGCATCCAACGGAACCATTTCGATGGCATTGACCGGACAGTGGCGGGCACAGTTGCCACAGGGTTGGTTGTCCCGGATAGGCAAACAGTTCTCTTTGATCCAGACCGCATGACCGACGTGGACGGCAGACTTGTCTGCCACGGTGATCGGGCGGATGGCTCCCGTGGGACATGCCTCCGAACACTTCACACATTCGGGACGGCAATAGCCCTTCTCATAGGATACTTCCGGCTGCATGAAGGTCGATAGATCGCTTGACGGACGCAATACCTGGTTGGGACAGGCCGAGATACAGAGCTGGCATCCGGTACAGTGCTGGGTTAAGTTCCGTGCACTCAATGCACCCGGAGGTGTGACCGGTGTAGCCCGATGCGGTTTCTCTTTCGGAACCAACGGAGCCAGACCACCATCCATCTTCACGTCTGTCGCTTTGGGAATCGTTTGTCCCCGTAAAGCAGCTGTGGCTCCCACACCCAGCAGGGTCAGGAACGAACGCAGGCTGTGATCTGTTTTCGTTTGAGTAGCAGGTGCACTGCTCCCTGGCTTTACATATATATAATGTATCGCATCATGCTTGCACTGTTCCAGGCAATCGCCACAGGTGACGCAACGGCTATAATCGACGCTTCCTTGCCGAGTGTCGATGCAGGCTGCCTTGCAATTCCGGGCGCACAGATCACACTGTTTGCAACGTTCGGTATCTAACTGGATCTTGAACAGGGAGAAGCGTGCCACGAAACCCAACACCGAACCTACCGGACAAATGGTGTTGCAATAGGTTCGTCCATGACGCATGGCCAAATAGCCGATGACCAATAGGGTGACAACAGCCACCAGCAGGGTAGGCAGCGATCGGAACCATACCTCTGTCTCGTAAAACGCATAGCTCTCGATATGGGCTGCCCAGAGGGCCAAGAGATTATTTCCCCAGCGGTAAATGGGTTGTAATAGGGTACTGGCGATACGTCCGTAGGCACTGTATGGAGCCAACAGCAAGGCGATGGAGGAGAATCCCGCTACCAGGGCCACGACAAAAATGGCTAAGATCGAATAGCGAAGTGTCTGCTTGGCCGGTGAATAGGAGTAGGGCATCTTCCGATGTTTTTTGTCGCCTGTCCTTTTCCCGAACCAGGCTATGATATCCTGGAAAACCCCTAACGGGCAAATCACGGAGCAATAGATACGTCCAAAGAGGAGGGTCAGTGCCAGTAACAGCACAATCATCCCCACATTCAAGGCCAATACGGCCGGTAGAAACTGAATTTTGGCCATCCATCCCAAGTAGGTATGTGCGAGTCCTGTGAAATCCAGGAACAGCCACGTGATGCCTACAAAGAACAGGAGTCCAAGTGTTGTTCGAATTTTTCGTAACATAAGCTATGTATTTAATGATGATAAATGCAGGTTGGTTATTCCACCGTCAGATCCGCTTCGATGATGGCATGGGTCTGGTTGGCCAATTGTTGTAACGTCTGATGGGTCGCCTCTAACCCCGTTGTTTCAATCGGAGCATGGATGGTCATCTTCATCGGATGTCGATGCAGGTTGAGCGATCCGATCCGCAGCACATAGAAAGGTCCGTTGAGCGTGATCGGGATGATGGGCAAATGTTGGTCAACCGCCATTTGGAACGCCCCCTTCTTGAAGGAGATCATCCGTCCGTCATAGGTACGCGAACCTTCGGGGAAGATGGCGATGGATGCCCCCTTCTTCAGTTGCCGTTCCGCTTCGAGTACACTCCGGGCAGCTGCTTTCGGGGAAGAGTGATCGACAAAGATGAAGCCGGCAGCCCGACAAGCTGTTCCCACGAAAGGAATCTTACCGATACCCGCCTTCATCACCCATTTGATGGGAACCCCTAGAAAACCGTAGATAAGGAAAATGTCGAACGCGCCTTGATGATTCGCCACGAACACATACGAACGGTTTCGGTCAATCTGATCCAATCCCTCCACTTGAACCGGACATAAAGCCAGCCAACAGGTGAGGCGCGACCAGATCATTCCCGGGTAGTAGGCGAAGATTCGCTCACCACCCAAGAGGCATCCTACAGTAACCGTCACAGCTGTGATTACGGTCAGTACAAGAAAAATTGGCACGAAAACAAGCCATGTATAGATGATATATAGTACGCGTATCATAGTAAAATTCATTTTTCACCACAAATATAGAAGCTAATTTTCATCGATTGATGATTTTTATTCTAAAATATTTTTACAATCGGCTTATTATTGCTTTATTTGCGGTAGGAAAAGAATAATTATAAATTTCTATAACCATGAACGAATTGATGAAGAGTTTAGGAGTCATTGTACTTCTTATTGGCGTAGCCGTTTTAGCCGTACCTGCATTGACAGGTGGAATGTCAAACTCTGTCCTGTTGTTGGGCATTGGATTGATTATTTTGGGTTATTTAGGACACATTGCCTTGAATAAGAGGTTTGAGTAATCCAACAATGACGAAGATAAAAAAGGGTTGTCTGTAGCAGGCAACCCTTTTTTTATGAATCGATGTGTCGGTATCAGGCATCGAGGCTCTTCATCCATGCTTTGATGCCCGCAATTAGCTCCTCATTTTCTTCACTACGCTGGGTAGAGAGGCGGAAATAGGTCTCGTCCAGTCCCCGGAAATTCGAAGCATCACGAATCAGGATACCGTGATGTTCCATCAGATACTCCTTCAAAGCGGCTGCCGTACCCCGTTTCAGTCGGACGAGGAAGAAGGTGGTCGCTGTGGGCAACACCTCCAGACCGTCAATCTTACGAAGCTGGTAGATCAAATCGATCGTCTCACGTTGCCACTTGCGGATCGGCAAGGTAAACTGCGCCGGGTGAATCAGAATGTATTTGCTGGCTTCGATGGCAATGGCATTGATCGACCAGGGAATCAGGTAACGGTTGATGGCCTGGATCTTCTCATCTGAAGCCACCAAATAACCGATGCGCAATCCCGGAATGTTGTAAGCCTTCGAGATTGACTGGACGATGATGAGGTTGGGATGATGTTTTACATCGCTTGGTTTCAACAGCTCCTCTGTGGTGAAAGCCACATAGGCCTGATCGATGATAAAGGTCGTGTCGGGATGCTGCGAAATCAGGTTCAGCAATTCCTGTCGATGGAGGAGTCGTCCGTCGGGATTGTTCGGATTGCAGATCCAGCAAAAGTCCTGTCCCTCCAGGTTCACCTCTGTCAAATCGTCTGAAGTGGAGAAGAAGGTAATCTGATGGTCGTGCAGACGGCAGGCATCCTCATATTCGGCAAACGAGGGCACTGCAATGGTGGACTTGGATCCACGCCAAGTTTGCGCAATCAGATAGAAGGCCGTAACAGAACCGTTTGTTACGACAATGTTGGCTTCGCTGATGTCCAGCCGACGAGCCAATAATCGTTTCAGCGTGGCTGCATCGGGTTCCGGATAGCGTGTCAGCTTTTCAAACTGCGTATTCAGATGCTCTTCCAGTTTCTCCAAATTGGCACCATGCCAAACGTTAGAACTATAATTAATCTTTACCTCGTTTGTCGAGTTGTAAAAATCGTCACCGTGTCCGAGTAGCATAATTCGTTTTTATTTTTGTTTTGTGATGGGACAAATGTACATATAAATCATCAAATGCAATGTATTCTTGTTCATTTTACTTGACCAATGCTTTGTAGATGGCATCTTGAATCCGACTGCGGATGCTCAAACTGCTCAACTTATTGTTGTCGCGCGTCGGATACACCCGGTTGCTCAAGAAGATGTAGATCAGATCCTGATCCGGATCCACCCAAAAGCAGGTCCCTGTAAAGCCTGTATGACCATACACCGAGATGGGGGCCAGATTACCACAAGGCGAGGCTTTCGGATTGCCCGGTACCGGTTTGTCGAAGCCCAATCCGCGGCGGCAGGTCGGACTCTTGCTTTGTGTGAAGAGTCGCATGGTCTCGGCTGACAGGTAACGTTCTCCACCGTATGTGCCTTGGTTGAGGTAGAGCTGGAGGATCTTGGCCAGGTCGTTGGCATTGGAGAAGAGTCCGGCATTACCGGATACACCTCCCTGGAAAGCGGCCGATTCATCGTGTACGTAACCACGTACCAGTTGATGGCGCAAGTAATCGTCCTGTTCGGTAGGTACAATCAACGTCGAATCCATTTTTGACAAGGGATTGTACAGCGTGTGCCAAGCACCCAAACGCTGGAAGAAGCGACGGTCCAACAAGCGGTCCATCGATTCCTGGAACAGCCGTTCGGTAATGTGTTGTAACAGAATGAAATTAACGCAACTATAGGTGTAAGAGCCCCGTTTGCCCAATTTCGATTCTTTGATGCCTTGGATGATGGAGTCGCGGAAACAACTGTTCAGATACAACCCACGGGCAATTTGTGCCTCGAAGCCCTTGCGGGGCGTTGTACAGACCAGTGTAGTGTCAAAGGCAATCGTACCCTTCTTGGCCTTCTTGTCGAGTGCTTTCTTGTAGAAGAGGATTGTGGGGACGAGACCCGACTGGTGATAGAGCAATTCTTTGATGGTTAGATCCGCCTTGTTGGACGACTCCAATTCTGGAATAAACTCACTGACTTTGCTATTGAGGGTAAGCAGGTGCTCATCGTAGGCTTTCATCACCGACAGCAGGGTACCGGTCGCTTTGGAGGAGGAGGCCAAATCGTACATCGACTCCTCTTCCACGGCTTGCGAATGGTGGAAATCATAATAACCGAACGATTCATTCAGGACTATCTTACCCGATTTGGCTACTAAAACCTGACAGCCGGGATAGGCTTGTTGATCGAGACCCTCTTGGGCAATTCGACGGACCTCATCCAGACGGGCAGCATCGAAACCAACCTCCTCGGGCTCGTGGTAACCCAGGCGGGTAGGGGTGGTGAATACGCCACTACCGGCATAATACAAATTCGGAATGGTTACCGGTAGTTTTCCCTTGGCACCGATACCGCCAAACAGGGCTTGGGCGGCATATTGCTGAGCCAAGGGAGTTCCTTCGTAGGCCATGACTACCGCCTTGGCATGGAGGATCGATTGCTTATATTCCTTACAGAAATAGGGCAGGGTGAAGAAGGTGAAGATGACCTTCTTCTTCTCGGCCAACTGGCGGAGGGCATGACTCTCCGGAATGCGTACGGTATGTACACTGCACAGGATGACATCATATTGGGCCAGTTTCCGGTAAACACGTTTCACCTGTTCGGCTGAGGTATTACGCCCGATGCTGAAGCACGCCACTGAATCGTAACGGTTGAGCATCTGCTGAAACTCATTTCCGGCATCGTTACCGATGGAGAGAGCCGCTATTTTTTTCTTGTCTAATTCTTTCAAGGGAAGTGTCTGTTGCTCGTTCTTCAAGAGCGTGATGGACTCTTCGTTCAGTTTGGCAGCCAACCAGGCAGCGTGAGGCGAGTTGAGCCGTTCACTCAACCCTTTGAGTTCGATCGGCTGATAGTGATGCAGTCCGGCCAGGTATTTGTAGCGCAACACTTTCAGACATTTGGCCTCCATCTCTGCATGTGAGAGCAGTCCCTCCTCCAAGGCCTCTTTGACCGCTTTGAAATCAGTGGTCGGAGAGGCTGGGGCCAACACAATATCGTTGCCTGCTTTCAGAGCCATCACTGAGGGGTTGTCTGCCCGACGTGTCGTGGCCCCCTTCATCGCCAGGGCATCGGTGAAACGCAAACCGGAGAAACCCATCTCTTTTTCCAACAGCTCTGTGACGACATTTCGCGAAAAAGAGGCCGGCTTTTTGGCTTTGTCTAAAGCGGGCACCTGCAGATGGGCGGTCATGACGCCGGCAAATCCTGCTTCGATATATTTGCGGAAAGGAAGCAGTTCGATGCTGTCCAACCGTTCCCGGGAATGGCGGATGATAGGGGTGGTCTTGTGGGAGTCGTCTGACGTATCGCCATGACCCGGAAAATGCTTGGCCACCGAGAGGATACCGGTACTTTCCAGTCCACGGGCGTAGGCAATCCCCTTGTCGGCTACGGCTGATGGGTCTTCGCTAAACGATCGGAGACCGATGACCGGATTGTCCACGTTGCTGTTGACGTCCATGTCGGGAGCGAAGTTGATGTGAATACCCATTTCGCGACATTGTCGTCCCACTTCCGCACCATATTGTTCGATGAGGCGATTGTCTTCAATGGCACCCAACATCATGTTTTTCGGAAAACGGGTGGTACCATTCAGACGCATGGAGAGCCCCCATTCGCCATCCAAGGCAATGAGCAGGGGTACGTTGGATATCTTCTGCATACGGTTGGTCACATCCGCTTGTGTCTCTGGATTTCCTTTGTGAAACAGGATGCCGCCGATCTTGAGTTCATTCACGTAGCGTGTCAATTTCTGCAAGTTGCGGGTGTCATTCTTGGGGTCGGCAATCACCATGAAGAGCTGTCCGATGCGCTCGTCCGGACTCATCGCATCGAATACCGAATCGATCCAGTGATTCATCTGTGCCTGATCGACCTGCTTGAAGAGGTTAGGTACGGTTTGACTCTTGGCTGCCAGTACATAAAAGCAGGCAATTAGTAAAAGAGGTATCTTTTTCAAGGTGGCTATTTGTTTTAGAGATTTCATATGAAAAGGTGCGTTCAACGAGGTTATGTGGACGCACCTTTTAAATCATGTAAATAGGTTACAGAGATCGATTAACTCTGTTCTTTCAGGATCACATCGTGAGCACCACCCTCGATGATACTGGTCGATGAAACCAACGTGATCTTGGCATTTTGCTGCAACTCTTTCAAGGAGATGGAGCCACAGCTACACATCGTAGCCTTCATTTTGCCCAGTGTCACGTTCAAGTTGTCCTTCATCTTACCGGCATAGGGTACATAGCTATCTACACCCTCTTCGAACTTCAACGCTTCGTTGCCACCCAGGTCGTAGCGTTGCCAGTTCTTGGCACGGTTTGAACCTTCACCCCAGTACTCTTTTACGATGCGGTTGCCAATTGTCAACTTCTTCGTGGGAGACTCGTCGAAACGGGCAAAGTAGCGTCCCATCATCAGGAAGTCAGCACCCATAGCCAACGCCAAGACCATGTGATAGTCATGTACCAGACCACCATCACTACAGATAGGCACATAAACACCATGTTTCACGAAATATTCGTCACGGGCGCGGGCCACGTCGATCACAGCTGTTGCCTGTCCACGACCGATACCCTTTTGTTCACGGGTGATACAGATAGAGCCACCACCGATACCTACTTTCACGAAGTCGGCACCAGCCTCAACCAAATAGTTGAAACCCTCTTGATCCACAATGTTACCTGCACCGACAGGAATACGATCGCCATAGTTGGCCTTGATCCAAGTCAGTGTCTCCTTCTGCCATTCAGAGTAACCGTCTGAAGAGTCAATACACAATACATCGACGCCTGCTTCTACCAGGGCCGGCACACGCTCCTTGTAGTCGCGGGTGTTGATACCGGCACCGACCAACAGTTTCTTGTCAGCTCCAGAAAGTTCCAGAGGATTGTCCTTGTGACTGTCATAGTCTTTACGGAAAACGAAGTATTGCAGATGCTGATCCTGGTCGATGATCGGCAGTGTGTTCAATTTGTGTTCCCAAATGATCTGATTGGCCTCTGAGAGCGTGATACCCAATTGACCGACGATCAGTTTGGAGAAGGGAGTCATGAATTCTTTGACCTTCATATCGGGTGAATCCTTTTCGATCCGATAGTCACGGCTGGTAACCATACCGAGCAACTTGCCGTTGGGCGTTCCGTCGTCGGTGATACCGATGGTCGAGTGTTCTGTCTGGCGCACCAATGCCAAAACATCAGCCAAGGTATTTTCAGGAGTCAGGTTGGAGTCGCTGATGACGAATCCTGCCTTGAATTTCTTTACTTTGCGTACCATTTCAGCCTGGCTGGCAATGGATTGAGAACCGAAAATAAACGATAAACCTCCGTTGCGGGCCAATTCGATAGCCAACCGTGGACCCGAAACAGACTGCATGATTGCAGAAACGAACGGAATATTCAATTCAATAGCGGCCTTCTCATTCGCCTTATGCTTAACGAGCGGTGTCTTGAGCGACACGTTAGATGGAATGCATTTGGTTGTTGTCAACCCGGGAATGAGCAAATATTCCCCAAAAGTTCTGGAAACATCGTTTAAATAAACTGCCATAAGAATCTTTATTTAGTAGATGAAATTAAATCTTTACAATAATAAATGTGCAAAGATAGGCAGGAATTGTGAATTATCCTACCTTTGCTCCCAAATAATTAAATCTAAAAACTGCAAATTGCATGAAAACTCGCTGGAAATGGGTAGGAACATGGGGTACTGCTGTCAAGAAAGGAATGGAATGTGTGATGAATCGTTGGGCTTGGACCGGCTGTTTGCTGGCTTGGTTTTGTTGTTACTGTGGAGCACAAGAACCGCGGTTGGTGGCTGGCTGGACAGCCATGGATCCATATGACGATGTCTTCAAGGATCAGTCGCTTTATTGGGGAGAGGGAGTTATCAGCCATGCCGGCACCCCCATTGTAGGTATGCGGGCTGCCTATAGCAGCGGAGCAGCCCAGTCGGATATTCGCACCTTGACCTATGAGGATGGTTCGCCACTGATTGAGCAGGGCTACCTTTATTATAGCATGACCTCCCGTACGGCAGGGGCAGGACTCTGCATCTATCGTCTTTTGTTGGGGACAGGAAAACTGGAGTTGTGTGGCATCATCCGAGGCCGTGTGGTTGAAGCGGGACAGGAACCTGCCTTCTGGCGCGTAGCGGCTGGTCATATCATGTATGACCGGAAACGGAGCCAGTGGCAACTGTGTATGTCTTGTCATGCCGGAGAGGTGGCCAATCGCCAGCAACGGATTCACCGGTTGTATGCCGCTTCGTCACTACAGGATGTACGTTTCGGTGCCGTGACGATTGATTTCACTCCGCTCGATTACGAAGGAGCCGCTGTAGGGGATGAGGATGGGCAGATTTTCTACGATGCCGATTTGCAACGTTGGATTCTGATCTATGCCTCAACGCATCTGCCAGACGGCAAGGAGGCTCCTCATTACGTGTTGCGGCTGCAAACTAGCCAACGACCGGATGGTGGCTTCCGGGGATCGACCTGTGCGACCGACCTGAGTGCCACGGGAATTACGACCAGTTGCATCGGTGGAATTCGATACGTACTTTCGGGTGATAATGCGCAAGATGGTCAGAATGTCTATCGGGCTTATACCTACGCTCTACAGCAGGGACAGGTAGTGTTTCAGGCAGCTGGCCGGTTGGATATTGACTTGACAGATGGTGGTTTCCGCGGATGGAACAATGTGACACCGATTCCCGAAGGACCCCGTACACGCTATGTGCTGTTGACGTTCGACCGCATGCGTGCGACAGACGAGAGTAATTGGACGTACGGCAACCTCTACCTGTACTATTCGGCTGAAACCAATGCCGGTCAGGAATTTGCGGTGTATGATCGGGCAGGGCAATTGGTTCAACCCGCTAACATCCATCCGCAGGAGGCCACTACAGTTTCGTTGACACAGCTCCATTTTCGTCGCATGGCCACATTGCATCCGCTCTTCGATGAACTCCCGTTGGCTGAGATCGATCTGAGTATGCCGGCACTGGCACCCCATGGCAACCGTTACCCGTGTGTGATCGGTCAGGTGCGACAGTGTGGTAGGGAGTTGCGTACGGAGGGTGAAGCCTGCGTGTTGGGAGGAACCCATCAGGCGATGACCAATTATCTCCTGCCGTTGACGCAGATTGCCGAAGGGGATAGCCGTTACCTGTATATCGGAAATGCCGAAGGTAAGGCACATTACAAAGTCTTGGCTACCCGTCGGGCAACAGATATCGAAATCACGTTGCAAGACGCTTCTGCCCAGGAGGGTAAGCCGGTCTGTACGGTGCCGACTGATACGCCGTATGTGCGGTTGGCCTTTACGATTCCCACCTCTACCCACAGCACACCCTATCGGCTGTATCTGTTTTACCGCTGAATCCAAGGGTCTGTTTTCACAAAAAAGGAGTACATTTGCCGAAATTCTCTAAAAACAAGAGTGAAGTATGTCCCTGACCCCATTCGGGAAAGAGGTGATCCTGCATTTCTAATAGAGATCGTAAATAATGATTAGTAAATATAGAGTTATGGAACAGAAAACAATTGATCTACTGAATAACGAAGATATTTTCAACTTGATTGGTAAACAGTGGATGCTCGTCACCGCTGGCAATCAGGAACGGTTCAACACGATGACTGCCTCCTGGGGTGGAATCGGGTGGTTGTGGAACAAGCCCGTTGCATTCGTTTTTATTCGTCCGGAACGCTACACCCATGAATTCGTCGAGGCGAACGAACGTTTCACCCTCTCGTTCTACGGGGAGAACTATCGGAAAGCCCTGCAGTTGTGCGGCTCCAAGAGCGGACGGGATACAGATAAGGTGGCTGCTACGGGGCTCACACCGGTGACACTGGAAAGCGGTGCCATCTCCTTTGCCGAGGCTCGTCTGACCCTCGATTGCCGGAAGCTGTTCAAGACATCGATGGAAGAGGCCAACTTCATCGACAAGGAATTGGTGGAGAAGTGGTACGGTGGTTCGCACGGAGGATTCCACGATCTGTATGTGGTGGAGATCGGAAGCGTGTATGCGGAATAACGCATACCATCTCTGAAGAGGTTCATTCCCCCACTAACCAAGTCTTGAATTCGGTCGCTTTCGCTTTGCTGATGATGATGCGTTCGGGTGTCGGTACGCAGAGCGTCACGGCAAGGCGACCGTTGAACCAGAGGTCTATCTCTGCGACTGCCTGCTTGGCAATGAGGTATTGCCGGTTGGCCCTGTAAAAGAGACGGGGGTTGAGTTGTTCCGACAGCTCATCCAGCGTCTGCTGAAAGAGATAGGCATGCCCATCGGCATCCATGGCTTGAACATGGCCCTCCGAGATGAAACAGTATTGAATCGAATCGACCGAGATCGGCAACAGCTTGTCCCCTTTCAGGGGCACTAACAGGTGACTGCGATAGTTCTCCTCTTTTCGAAGTGCACGGATAATCTGCTGATAATCGGTTGCTATCGGTCGGCTTTGCTGGAAGCGAGCCCATTTATCGAGTGCATGGCGTAGGTCTGCTTCCCCGATCGGTTTGAGCAGGTAATCGATACTGTTCACCTTGAATGCCCGAAGAGCATACTCATCGTATGCGGTGGTGAAGATAATGGGGCAGGGGATGTCTGTATGTTCGAAGATTTCGAAAGCAGAACCATCTGCCAAATGAATATCGAGAAACACCAAATCCGGCAGGGGATGCGTATCTAACCATTCGATGCTGTCTGTAACACTGTCCAATTCACCGATAATCAGCATATCAGGTGCCACGACGGTTAACTGTCGCTTCAGGTTACGGAGAGCCGCTTTTTCGTCTTCAATAATCAGTGCTTTCATGCCAATGGAAGTGTTACGATGAAACAATGATTCTCCTCCTTTACCTCAATTTCGCGTTGGAACAGCAGCTGAAAACGTTGGTTCAGATTGGATAGTCCGATACCAGTTGAACCGTTGTGACCACTACGTTTGGGTTGTAGCACATGGCTGACCCTTAACTGCTCCCCTTCATTTTGGATGGTGATGGTGAGTGGACGACGGTTACTGATTTCATTGTGCTTGACAGCATTCTCAATCAGCAACTGTACGGACATGGGTGGTAGTTTACAGTCCATCAGGGTGGAATCTATGTCGATTTTGAAGTGTAAGTTATCCTCGTAGCGCATCTCCAACAGGTACAGGTATGACCGCACAAAAGCCATCTCTTCTTGCAGGGTCACACAGTGCGTTTCGTTGTCTTGCAAGGTATAACGTAGCACTTTCGATAGCTCCTGCACGAAGTGTTCAGCTTTCTCTGGCTCTTCGCGGATGAGCGAATAGAGTGTGTTGAGGGAGTTAAAGAGCATGTGCGGATTGAGCTGGCTCTTCAACGACTCGAATTGGTTCCGGAGGTTCTCCGTGCGGAGTTGTTCGTTTTCCAATTGCATGTTGTGGCTTTTCCAGTCCAGATGGAACAGGTAACTACAGCCGGTCACGATGAGGGTATTCAGCAGATCGCGTAACGGATGCAGGTACTGATGTAGTTGTGCATCAATAGCGGGTATGCCGAAATGGTGGTGCACCCAGATGAATCCCTGTCCCATAAGACTGCTCAGCAACCAGGTGAGCAAGAAAGCCAAGACCAACTTGCGCCACGAACAATGGACCATCGGATCTTGCAAACGAAACAGCCACGCATTGAAATGAAACAGAACCAGCAGCGAGAAATAGGCAAAAAACGTTTCTCCTAACAGCTCCTTTAAATGAATGCCCGGCAGAGGCAGTTCATGGAAAAGATCTGTCAGAACCATCCACTCCGGAAAATGGATCAAAAGTGCGACGATGGCGGAGATGGCGTGGATTGCCAGCCGGTACTTAGGTGGAAGCAACTGTTTTATGTCGGCAAATGTAGTTATTTTTTGTCTATCCACGCATGCACATACATGCCCGGACGAAATTGCAGTTCCCCTTTTTTGACACGTGCATAGACCCGAATCGAGCGGTTGGTCTTGTCAACGGTCTGGTCAATGCTGAGCAGGTTGGCCTCGAAGGTACGGTCGGGCAGACCGTTGACCGTAAAGGCGATGGCCTTACCCTCTTTCAATTGAGACAAGTCCTTTTCGTAGGCAGTGAGTTGCAGCCAATACTCCTGCTTGCTGACCACCTCGCAAATGGTCTCTCCAGCCGGCACGAATGTACCTAAATTGACCTGAATCTGGGTGACGTAGCCGCTGATGGGAGCCTTGATCTCCAAATAGGGCAGGATACTTTGTGCCGTGAGTTGGTCGGGTTGTACACCTAACAGTTGCAGTCGTGTCTTGGAACCTTGCATACGGCTCTGTGCCGCCAGGAACGCTGCCTTGCTTTCCTGGAGCCGTTTACGAGATGCTGCCTCCTGCGAGGCCAGTGTCTGCTGACGTTGGTATTCCTGTTCCAAAAATTCACATTCGGCGGCAGCCTCCAGATAGCTCTGCTGCAACTCGACAAATTCTGGATTCTCCAAGGTGGCAATCCGTGCGCCCTGTTGCACGAACCGTCCCGGCAGGACAAAGATCTCATGGATCGAGCCACTCATGGAGCGGGTGATACTGGCCTGTTGCTGGGGCGGAACCATCAGTACACCGTTGAACGAGCCTTCATGGGCTTGTTGGGTGGCTCCACTGGTAGCATCGGTGACTTCCGTCGCTTCGGCCGGTTGTTCCGGCACTTGTGCAGCCGGAGCCACGGTTGCTGTTTCAGTTGATTCGGGAGTAGAGGTGTTGGCCGATTCCTGTTGGCATGCTGCGAGACAGGTGGCTACAACACCCAGTATAAGCATCTGTTTCATCATGATTCTCATTTTTATCGTTGTTTGGATCTGTTTCAATTCATTTATTCCGTATAGAGTTCGATTTCTACGAGGGTGACGTTGTAGTTGAATACCGTCTCCAAGTAGTTGCGTCGAATGTCGCGGACACTGTTCATGCTCTGTACCAACTGCGTGATGTCAATCTCTCCTTCGCGGAATTGCAGCAAGGCACTTTGTTGCAGGGCATCCGCTTCCTGCAACGCCGCTGTCGTGTAATAGCGCAACTGTTCCTCTTGCTGGCGTAGCCGCATGTAAGCCTCGTCGATGCGTCGTTCCAGCTGGACACGTTGGTCATCAGCCTGGAGGCGGGCAATCTGCCAGTCCATCTTGGCTTGTCGGGCCCGGCTTTGTTGCGGCCAGAAGAGGAGCGGGAAGGAGACACCTACCATCCACGAATCCAGTCCCGTGAGGGGAGCGATCTTTTGGCGCGAATAGCCGATGCTCAGTTCCGGGAAGAAACGGCTCTGTTCGATACGCCACATCCATTTCTTCTCCTGTGCCTGACTCTCGAAATAGTGCAGGTAAATGGATGAGGCTTGCCGTTGCTCGGTCGAGAGGAGGAACGGTCGTTGGGTGGTATCGGCCGGAATCAACGCTTCGGGGGCGTAGCAGCTCCAACGGAAACGACGAGTGGCCAATTGCAACTCCTTTTCTGCTTGGAGCCGGCGCGTATGGAGGTCGGTGGCCAAGGTATTGATCATGTCCCGTTCCAACCGGTCGATATCTCCTTGTTGTAGTCGCAGTTCCCCGGCTTTGCGTAACTGATTGGCGGTTGCCTCCTCGTGCTGGTAGAGTGACAGCAGATCACGAGCATACAGGTAGGCACTCCAGGCATGGCGCACCTCTGCTGTGATCTCCCGGGTTACCAGTTCCCGGTAGCGGCTTTGGGTCTGAATCTGACTATGAACGAGTGCGTTTCGGTAGATGGGGGTGATGAACGATCCCAGGGATTGCTCCACACTCAATTCATTGTCGTGACGGTCTGGGCCGTTCAGCTGTCCCCAGGCATAATGGACACTGGTAGATGCCCCGTCCCAAACCGTTCCTCTGGCCGCGCGAGCCTGTTCGATCTGAATGGAGGCTTGCTGCAGTCGTGGATGATGTTGGATGGCCACCTCAATGGCCTCTGGCAAAGTCACAGTCTTAACTTGGGGTGAAACGGGCGATGCCATCTGTGCCGATACAGAGAGGGGCAATAGGCTTAGTACCACCAGCAGCATATTCGCCGACATCCCATGAGACCGCCTTCCATGCCAACGTTTCCAACGGACAGTAAAGCCACCCACCATCCGGTAAAAGACCGGAATGATGAGCAAGGTAAGGAGGGTGGAGAGGATCAGACCACCGATGACGACCGTTGCCAACGGGCGTTGGACTTCAGCTCCGGCTGTCTCGGCAATCGCCATGGGTACGAAGCCCAGCGAAGCCACCAGGCCGGTCAGGAAGACGGGACGCAACAGGTGCGGACAGCCCTTTCGAATGACTTGATGTGTACACATTGTATAGGGGGATAGATGTCTAAGTGCATTGAAATGGTTGATCATCAGGATACCGTTGAGTACAGCCACACCGAACAGCGCAATGAAACCTACACCTGCCGAGATGCTGAAGGGTAATCCGCGTATCCACAAAGCCACGATACCACCGATGAGCGACAGCGGGACGGTGGTGAAAACGACCAATGAATAGATGACACTCTTGAAGGCAAAGAACAGCAACAGCATGATCAGCATCAGAGCAATCGGTATGACAATCATCAGTGTATGGATGGCATGCTGTAAATTCTCGAACTGACCGCCATACTCAAAATAATAGCCCGGCTTGAGCTGGATGTGTTCGTCAAGGGATTGTTGGATCTTGGCGACAACTTGCTGGATATCGGCATCACGGACATTCACACCAATGACCACCCGTCGGCGTGTCGCATCCCGGTTAATCTGCAAGGGACCATCGACGAGGGTGATGGTTGTCACTTCGCTGGCCGGGATTTGAACGCCTTCGTTGGTGCGGACAAAAAGTTTGTTTAAGTTGAGTTCCTGTACCTTCTCCGGGTGAAGGCGCAACACTAAGTCGAACCGGCGTTCGTTTTCAAACACCACACCTGCCGTCTCACCTGCATACGCGGTACGGATCAGACTGTTCAGTTCCTCGATGTTGATGCCGTAGCGGGCAATCTTGTTCCGGTCGTAGCTGACAACCAACTGAGGCAGACCCATCGCCTGCTCTACCAACACATCGGCTGCCCCGGGTACCTGTTCCACATAACGGGCGGCCTCTTTCGCCTTGGCATACAATTCGGCCATATCTTCGCCATAGAGCTTGATGGCGATATCAGCTTTCGCGCCTGTCATCAACTCATTGAAACGAAGCTGGATAGGCTGACTGAAATTGAACTCGACATTCGGGATGTCTGCCAAAGCCGCTTTCATCTTTTCGACCATTTCGGCCCGGCTGCTGGCCGACGTCCATTCGGCAAAGGGCTTCATGACAATCATCACATCCGCATCTTCGATGGCCATGGGATCGGTCGGCACCTCCGCTGTACCAATCTTGGCCACTACATGCTTCACTTCCGGAAAACGCTCCTTCAACCGCTTCTCGGCCTCTAAAGAGGTCTCTATGCTGCTGGTGAGTGAACTACCGGCGGGTAGGGTCATCTGCATGGCAAAGTCCCCTTCATCCAGTGTCGGGATAAACTCCGCACCTAACCGGGTAAAGAGCCAGAGTGAGGCCACCAACAGGGCGAAGGCTGCAGCGACCGTCATGCCTACCTGCCGTAAGCATATCTGCAGAGCCTTTTCGTATAGTTTGTTCAGTCCGTGAAAGAAACGGTCTGCCCACGTGGGTTTTCCGTTCATGTCCGGTTGGAGGAAGCTGGAGGCCATCATGGGTACATAGGTGAGGGAGAGTAGCAGGGCACCGATGATACAGAACACGAGTGTCTGGGCCATGGGTGTAAAATATTTTCCTTCAATGCCGGTGAGGGTCAGAATAGGGAAGAAGACAATCAGGATGATCAGGACGGCAAACGTGGCACTCCGTACCACCTTCGAGGCTCCTTTGGTTACCTCTGCGTCCATCTCTTCCTGTGTCAGTTTTTTGCGGAGTCCCCGGCCATACAGGTGGGCCAGGATACCTTCCAGAATCACGATTGAGCCATCCACCACGATGCCGAAGTCAATGGCTCCCAAACTCATGAGATTGGCTGATACACCGAAGATGCGCATCAGGATAAATCCGAACAACATGGCAAATGGAATGACAGAGGCGACAATCAGTCCGGCTCGTATATTGCCTAAAAACAGCATCAAGACGACGAAGACGATGAGGGCTCCCTCCACCAAGTTCCGGATTACGGTCGAAATGTTCCGGTTGACCAGTTCAGAACGGTTCAGGTAGGGTTCGACATGTACTCCTTCGGGCAGGATCTTTTGCACCTTTTCGATCCGGCGTTCCAGTTCTTGCGTTACTTGATTGGCATTGGCCCCTTTCAGCATCATGGCGATCCCGCCAACGCACTCGCCTGTGCCGTCCCATGTCATGGCTCCAAACCGTTTGGGTGAACCTAAATGTACTTCCGCCAAGTCGCTGATATGAATGGGAATACCGCCTCGGTTGGCCACAACGATCTGTTCGATGTCGTGTAGGCTGCTGATCATACCTTCCGAACGGATGTAATAGGCACGGTTACGTTTTTCAATGTAGCTGCCGCCCGTATTCTGGTTGTTTCGGCTCAAGGCATCAAACACCTCGCTGATGGTGATGTTGAGCGAGTACAGCGCATCGGGGTCGATGGCCACCTCATACTGTTTCAGGTAACCGCCAAAACTGTTGATTTCCACAATGCCGGGAATACCGGACAACTGCCGCTTCACGATCCAGTCCTGAATCGTGCGTAGTTCCATGGCGTCATACTGTTTTTCATAGCCGGGATCCACCCGCAGAATATATTGGTAGATTTCGCCCAACCCCGTCGTGATAGGCATCAGTTCGGGTGTACCCAATTCGGATGGGATCTCGCCTGCCACTGCCTGAATCTGTTCGTTGATCAACTGGCGTGCGTCCAGGGTTGGTACTTGTTCGTCAAAGACCACCGTGACAAGAGAGAGACCAAAACGGGAGACGGAACGGATTTCCTCCACATGCATGATGTTGCTCATGGCAATCTCGATGGGCATGGTGATCAGCTGTTCCACCTCTTGGGGGGCCAGTGTGGGGGAGACTGTAACAATCTGTACCTGGTTGTTGGTGATGTCGGGTACGGCATCAATGGGAAGCGTCAGCATGGAGTAGAGACCTCCTGCCAGAAGCATCAGCATGGTAAGTGCTACAAAAAGCTTCTTCCGAATGGAAAATTGAACGATGGCTTGAAACATATTGTTTTTACTACAAAGTTAGTTGGATGGCGTGGAGTATATTGTTTGCCCACCTTCAACCGTCTAAAAAGGGTGTCGAAACGGCTGGAAACATACGTGAACTGTTTGGGTACGCTTGTACGGATGATGACTTTTTCTGTACTTTTGTACGGTTGTATGACAAACAGGAAATGAAATATGGCAGATAACTATTTGGAACGGAAAATGGAGGCTTACCAAGCGCGGAAGGCAGGCGGTAAAACTCCGAAACGGACCGGTGTGGCGAAGACCCGGCGTGTCTTTGTGACCGGAGGAGCCGCCGGGATCGGAAGAGCCATTGTGAAGGCCTTCCGGAGCGCAGGCCATCGGGTGGCCTTTTGTGATGTCGATGAAACGGCCGGACGTGAATTGGCCCTGCATACCGGCACCGACTTCTTCCCGCTGGACGTGACCGATGTGGCAGCCTTGGAACAGTGCGTGCAGCATCTCTTCGAGCAATGGGGCGATTTGGACATGGTGATTAATAATGTAGGTGTCGGGGACTTCCGGCCCCTGACAGAGATGACCGTCGAAGCGTTCGACCGGGTCCAGGCGATCAATGTGCGCCCGGTGTTTGTGACGGCACGTCTCTTGGCATTGCATCGCCAACAGCAGACCGATCCCAATCCCTTCGGACGCATCGTCAACCTCTGTTCGACGCGCTATCTGATGAGTGAACCGGGCACCGAAGCCTACGCTGCCTCGAAGGGTGCCATCTACTCGCTCACCCATGCCTTGGCTCTGTCAATGGCTCCGCTACATGTAACGGTCAACTGCATCTCACCGGGCTGGATCGAGACGGGCGACTATGCGCAACTGACAACAGCTGACCATGCGCAACATCCTTCGGGACGTGTCGGACGCCCGGAAGACATTGCCCGCATGTGCTTGTTTTTGTGTCAGGAGGAGAACGACTTCATCAATGGAGAGAACATCACCATCGATGGCGGCATGACCAAGAAGATGATCTATGTCTGATCCGTTCGCACTCGGTTATTGGAAATAGTAGAGGAAGATGGCAACTCCTTCGAGGGCCTTCTTCTTCTCTCCTTCGATTTCGATGGAGAATTTGATTTCCGCTTTGGCAACCCCACGCAGATTCTGCAGCGATTGCAGGTTTGCCACCAAGCGGATACGCTGGCCTGACAATACCGGCTGACCGAATTTCATCTTGTCCATGCCGTAGTTGATCATCATCTTCAGGTTGTTCACCTCAATGATCTGATCCCACAGATGGGGCAACAGAGAGAGGGTCAGATAACCGTGTACGATGGTGCTCTTGAAGGGGCTTTCCACTTTGGCACGTTCAGTATCCACGTGAATCCATTGGTGATCCAGCGTCGCATCGGCAAATAGATTAATCCGCTCTTGCGGAATCTCCAGGTAGTCGGAAATACCTAACTGCTTTCCGACCCACTGTTCGAAGTCTTCGTAACTATTAATAATCAGTTTACTCATATTAGGTGTTGAGAATTAGAAATTATGAATGTATATTTGCCGACAAATTTAAGAATTTTACGATTCAAATGGATAATACTACGATGAATTTTCGACAGAACACGCTCTTTCATCCACTGCCAATGGCCTCGATTGCGCGTGTGGGTTTGCCTCGTCGCTTTACGTATCCTTTCCAGTATTCGCCTCATCCATTGACGGTTGAGGCTGTCAACCAACTCCAGGACTATTTGGTGTCACGTACAGACTGGCAGGAGGAATTGCAAAAGGGGAAGATGTTCGGGGTGCTCCTGGTGCAACAACCTTCGGGAGAGGTGGGGTTTCTGGCCGCTTTTTCCGGTCAGTTTTTTGGAACGTATCACCACGATTTTTTTGTGCCTCCTGTCTATGACCTGATGCAGCCGGAGGGACATTTCCGGGCCGAGGAGGCGCAGATCTCGGCCATTAACCAACAGATTCGGGAGCTGGAGGAGAGTGTTGAATGGCGGGAGGCCCAGGAGCAGTATGAGGTCTTCTCGCGTCAGAAGCGGCAGGAGCTGGAGGCTCTCAAGCAGCAGAATATCCAAGCCAAACGGAAACGGGATGCCATCCGGCAGTCTGGAGCGCTCGATGCGGCCATCCAGGAGCAACTGATCCGGGAGAGCCAGTTCCAAAAGGCAGAATTAGTGCGCCTGCGTACCCAGTGGGAGGAGCGTCTGAACCAAAGCCTCCAACGGAAAAACCAACTATTCGAACGGATCGAAGGGTTGAAGCAGGAACGACAACAGCGGTCGGCCGCGCTTCAGCAATGGCTGTTCCAACAGTTCCACCTGCGCAACGCTTTCGGGGAGGAACGTGATCTCTTCCGTATCTTCGATGACGAACTGCACCGGCTGCCTCCGGGTGGTGCGGGTGAGTGTGCAGCTCCCAAACTGTTGCAATATGCCTATTGCCAGGGGTGGCATCCGTTAGCCATGGCGGAGTTCTGGTGGGGTAATTCACCCAAACTGGAACTACGTCGGCATGGCCACTATTATCCGGCTTGCCAAGGGAAGTGTGGCCCCATCCTCCGTTTCATGTTGCAGGGACTGGAGGTCGATCCCAGCCCGTTGGTGGGCCAGCAGGATTGGAATCCGCCGATCGTGTATGAGGATAGCTGGATCCTGGTCATCAACAAACCGTCCGGCATGCTTACGGTACCGGGACGTGAAGCTGGTTACTCGGTCTATGACTGGGCACGTGAGCATTATCCCGATGCGGAGCCACCGATGATCGTGCATCGGCTCGACATGGCTACGTCGGGCCTGCTCATCCTTACCAAGACGCGCGAGGCCAACCGGCTGCTGCAGGTGGAGTTTTACAACCGTCGCGTGAAGAAGCGTTACATCGCCCTGTTGGACGGGCAACTGGCGGGACCGGATAGTGGCGACATCGACCTGCCGCTGATTCCCGATCCGTTCGACCGTCCGCGTCAGGTGGTCGATTGGGAGCATGGCAAGTCAGCCTTCACGCACTATGAGGTCTTGGAGCGGAACGAAAAGACCACGCGCGTGGCCTTCTATCCGGCTACGGGACGTACGCATCAGCTACGTGTCCATGCGGCGGCTCCGTTGGGACTCAATCTGCCGATTCTTGGTGATCCTCTTTACGGCCGACCGGCTGAACGGCTCTATCTCCATGCCGAACAGATCACCTTTTTTCACCCGATCACAGGTAGTCCCGTTCACTTTGAAGTAGCCCCCGAGTTCTGACCGTTCTTGGGGGATATTCTTTTTATTTGATTCTCAGAGGGGCTTCGTTCAATTTCAATTCCCTTCGGGTAAGCCGTTTGTGTTCAATGATTTCTTCACCTTGGCAGGAATTCCCGCTGCCATAGAGTCGCTGGGAATATCGTGGGTGACTACGCTGCCTGCTGCAATGATACAACGGTCGCCAATGGTGACTCCAGGACAGACGATGACACCACCGCCAAGCCAACAGTCCTCACCGATAGTAATGGGATATGCCGTTTCCTTGTCCTCACGTCTGGCTACATAGTCTATCGGATGCGACGGCGTGTAAAGTTGGCAGTTGGGACCTATCAGAGTGTTCTTTCCGATGGTGATATAGCCTCCGTCGAGCAACACACAATTATAGTTCAAGAAGACATTCTCGCCCAGTCGGCATCCATTTCCGTGGTCACAATGAAAGGGCGGGCAGATCCGCACTGACGCAGGAACGCCTGGAATCAAGTCAGAAATCACCTCCTGATAGTCATCGTCGAAGATAGTCATCGTTTGCAAACGGGCACATGTCTTCTTCGCATGAATCAGACTCTTTTCAATCTCTTTGTCGGAGAAGTCGTAAAGTTCCTGACTTCTCATTTTCTCAAATTCTGTTTTCATCACTTCTCTAGTTTTAATATTCATACAATTCAATCGGTAAACCGTCGGGGTCTTGGAAGAAGAGGAATCTTTTACTTGTATATTCATCCGTCCTCACCGTCTCATGGTTAATTCCGAGGGCATCAAGTTCACGGACTGACTCATCTATATTATCTACCTCGAAAGCCAAGTGCCGCAAGCCTGCCGCTTCAGGACGAGTCAGCCGCGAGGGTGGAGAGGGGAACGAGAACAGTTCAATGACATAGTCATCGCCCAAAGCGAGGTCGGTCTTGTACGACTGCCTTTCCTCCCGATAGTGCTCTGCAAGGACCCGCAGACCGAGCACATGGGTATAGAAGTCGAGGCTCCGTTGGTAATCGGAGCAGATGATGGCAATGTGATGTACTTTGTTCAAATGTAACATGAGCTTTTATTTAATAGAATTTGGTATTTTGAATACCTTGCCATAATAAAAAACGACCCTCCGATTAAAGCATTGTAAAGAGGCTTGGCGGGTTCTCATGTAGCAAAGGTGCTGCTTTAATCTGGAATAGCCAAACTTTTTGAAGAAAAGTTCCACCTCAACCTTTCCTTCTTTGGCAGCAAAATCGTGGTGGTCGTGGAGGGGATAGGTTGGTGGTAAAATGGGATTTCAGTGCCAAAGTAGCGAAAAAATCATCGTTTTGGCACTTCTATCTGTTATCTGCTGCTCAGATCGATCTGATCATTGAGCGGGCAGACCAGATTGTCAATGTTTGTGAGATGAAATACAGTGAGTTTCCTTACGTGATCAGTAAGGCCGAGGATATGCGCTTGCGTAATCGGATGGGTGCTTTTCGGGAGGAGACACAGACGAAAGGAGGTTTGCACCTCACCTTTATTTCCACCTTCGGTGTCAAACAGAATCTGTATAGCGATGCGGTACGTAACGAAGTAACCCTCGATGATCTGTTCCGCAGCCTCCTATAACTCCTTCCGTACATCAAAACAGGGGCAGGCTTTGGCGGCAAAATCGCGGTGGCCGTGGAGGGTGGCTGCGGGAAACTGCTCCATCAGCTGCTGTACTAAACGGCGGAGCTGCTCCCGCTGGGCCGGTGTACGCGTATCTTTTGGATCACCGTTCGCATCCAGACCGCCGATGTAACAGATGCCGATCGACTGCTCATTGTGGTGCTTGCAATGTGCCCCTTTCTGTTCCAACGGACGGCCCCGTTCGATCGTGCCATCCAGCAGGATGACAAAATGGTAACCGATACAGTCGTAGTTGATAGCCCGGTGCCAACGGTCGATGTCGGCCGCGGTGAAGTGCTGACCCTCGCGGGTCGCACTACAATGGATGATGATCTCTGTAATTTTTCGTTTCATGATGATTTTCAAATGAAAGATTAATACTTGATACGTAGTCGCTGATAGAGATGGAGGAAGACCAACAGGGTCACCCCGTCACTGAACCAGTCCCAGACCGTGCGCTTGCGGGGCACCTCATGCACCTCCGTCACCCGCACCTCGTAGGGGATGCTGTCGCGCATTGTCTGGCGCACGGTGTCGTGCAGCAGCTGGTAACGATACTCCACCGAGAGGTCATGGATGTAGCAGGTGTCCTGCGTACGATCCTGCAGACGCTCCCGGTAGATATAGACCGAATCATGCCGGATCGACTGCTGGATGAGGGTATCGTGCAGTGTCTCCTGCACCAGTTGCGTACGTACCGGACGGGAGGTGGAACAGCCGATGAGCAGGGGGAGCAGCAACCCGCTGACACACCCCACTGCATACAGCTGCCGCGCACACGATCTGGCAACCACTCTCCGCAAATCTAGAGCGGCTCGTGCCGGATCGGCCGTCGGATGGGTTGAGAGGTCAGGATTCGTCCTCATGGCTGCAGCTCCTCCACAATGGTGAACAACAGTTCCTCTTGGCGTTTCAACGCCTTCGACAACCGGTTCGAAAGCCGCTTGAAATGGCTGTTGGGCTGTATGAGACAACCCGGAATCAGTCGCTGACCGATGCGGATGCCCCGGTCATCTTGCCGATAGGCCCCGTTGCCCGGTTTCAGCATCGGTGTACGGCAATAGAGCCGTTGGTTCAGACTTTCGCTGGTCTCCAACATGCACCCCTCGCATAGCTTGGGCAGGGGAGGCTGGATGAAGAAGACCTGCTTCATGTGGGCCTTGCAGACCCCTTTGACGAGCAGATAGGTGCCGACCGGCAGGGCACTCCGGCAGTGTTCGACCGTGTCGCACACGAATTGTCCGCGGATGTAGATACGACCGTCATAGGTCGTTTCGTTTCGATGATGACGTTTCAAAGTCAGTAGCATAATGGGTCGTATTTTTGTAAGATGATTATTCCGTCAATTTGTAATAACAATTCTTTTGCTTGTCGATGAAGCCGTTGGTGTACCAGCGGTGGATGATCTTCTTGTCTTCCGACCGGATTCCATTCGCCTGCATGGCATTGTGCAAATCCTGCAACGTGAAGACCTCCGGCACGGCATCGAAGAGTGAAGAATAACGCATCTTCTTCGGAGCCTCGTAGGCTTGGGCCTCCTCATTGACATTGTTGCTGTAGCGGTTGTAGAGCGAACGGAGCATGTATTCGGCCACCCACTCCACAAACTCCTGGACGAATCTCATCCGATGACGGCTCACTTCTCCCCAAAGGACGGTGGCCAACATCCCGGCCCGGAAGGCGATGGTTCCGGCCCGACGGCGGAACTGGTCGCGGGCATGGTCCTCGTCGCGTACAGACTGCTTGATCTGCTTGCTGTGCCATTTCAGGATGATCTTCTGCAACCATTCGAGCGACAGGTGATGTTCAGGCAATACCTGCTGCTGCTCATCTTGGCTAAGCCGCATCAGCTCCTCGATCTTCTGATCGACCACCTGCTCCTGTTTGGCTGTGAATTTCTTCCTCGGAGGCAGTTCTTTGCCGAACTGGCTGGGCAATTCGACCATGATGCAGCGGCTGATGAGCCCGTCCTCCGTGTCGTAGAAGGCACGGTCCATGGCTCTCGGTGTGCCGAGTGTCAGCATGTTGTAGCGCATCTGGCAGGTAGCCGAGTAGGAGGTGTCGCTCAGGTAGTCCTGGCCGTAGGTACCCCCGTCGTTGTCGATCGCCACGCGGTAGATATCGGTCTTCTGCGACCAGGCACCCGCCTTGTTGCTGGCCGTCAGTGTATCGGCCTCCGCTGTGATGGAGATCAGGTGGAGCCCCTGGGCCTGAACCATGCGTTTGAGCAGCATGGCCACGGAGATCTTGGCCGGTACTTCGCGGATGATCGGGCAGGGATCCTGCGGAAACTCCTTGTTTTTCTGCCGGCTGTTCTTGACCCGTTTGAGTTCGCGCTGGTATTCCGCCTCCTGTTCCCGCGCTTTGCGGTCCTGCTCGCGTATCTTGGCCAGGCAGATGTTGGGGATGCGCAGCAGGAAGCTCTTGCCGCTGGCGGCCGGGGCAATGATGTTGACGATGAAGGAGGGGGCCTGCAGTTCTCCGTCGATATAGACCGCCCGCAGGCGGGAGCCCAGAAATCCGCAGATGACGAGACAGGTCATGATGGTGGCGGGTTGGAAATCTTCCGGAGCGGTCTCCGTGAACTCCCGGATCAGCGGAGGCAGGTGGCTCAAGGGTGGCAGTTTCAATTCATGTACCGAATGGAACGTTTCGTCCGCTGCATCGCCTGTACTGCTCTTCTGTTGCTCCATGATGCCTAATTTCTGCAACACCTTGAAAAGGGGATCTGGAAGCCGCTCGCGATGATGGCATCGGCAGGCACTCTTGCAGCAGTTGAGCACCTCCTCTTCGTCTAACGTGAAGCGGGGGCAAATCCGGAAGATCAGGTCACTGCGCCGGTCGGTGATGTAGGCCAGCATGCGGCAGATGGTGTAGAGCCGTCTGTTGCGGTCGCCTAACTGGGGTTCACCGCCAGTCTCCTGCACCAGTGCATGGACGATGGCGGCGTAGGGGATATCATGATAGGTGAGGGGCAGTTCCGCATCCGGCGAAGAGGTCGTTTCAGCCGCAGCCTGCGGTGCTGATTGGGAAGCCCGCGGTACCGATTGGGAAGCCTGCTGTGTAGATTCGGGAACAACAGCCGTTATAGTCGCAGCCTGCTGTGTCGATGGGGGCGCACCCGTTGTGTCCGCTGTCGGCTGTTTCGTTGGAGTGGATCTCTTTTTCGGCTGTTTGGGACGGGGTACGGCGGTCGGTGCTACATTTTCCTCGCAGTAGTCCGGATTGGGGAGGATGACCGGCATCTCCTCGTCGAACAGATTCCAATTCAGATAACAGAAATAGCTGGCCGGTACCAAGAAGGAGAGCCGTGCAAAGTCGCGCGTCACGGCATCATACTCCACCCCGATCTGTTGCGCCAACCAGGCCTGTTGCTCGCCGATCATTGCCAAACCCTCCCGGCAACGGGCCACAATGCGTAACCCGTGCGTGGAGGGAGTGATGTGTACGACATAGATGCCCAGTTCATCGATGCGGTCCGCAAAGGATTGATAGATCTCCCGCGGATGATCGATATGATCCACGTCCAACGCAAAGAGTCCGCTGGGACGTGCATGCTGGTTACTACGTCGCTTGCCGCCGAAGGAGGCCTGCCAGCATGCCGCCGGCAGTTCCTTCTTCTTTTCCAGATTGCCTGCTGCAATCTCATCAGCCATCCGCTGTAGCCATGGCTGTTCAATCAGGCTCTTCAGTAGCGACTGCGTGAGCGGTTTGGGAGCCTTCGTACATTGGGGACAAAAATCCAATATTGCCATAATAGATATCTGTTTGATTGATTATGGCACAAAGATAGGAGGCTGAGGTTCAATAAAAATCGATCCCGAATTTTATAAAATATCGGGTTTATTCGGGCTCATTTTTTAGTTTTATACTTGTTACACAGGTCGGTGAAGCGAGTCGGTTATAGGTACATAAAAAAGTCGGGCTTCCATCCGACAGTGGGAGGGAAGCCCGGCAAGTACAAATTGTACGACTTGTACTGAATTTAATAGAATTAAACAAAGGACATCTCGTGAATTGTTAACGAACCAAACACTTCACGATTTGTACAGCATTGCCTTGGCTGATTTGTACGAAATAGTTTCCATTTGGTACAGTGAAGGCATATCGTCCTGTGCCCATTGTTTGAGATATTACCATACGGCCAGATGTATGATAGATTTTAATCATGGCTGTATCAGTCATACTGACATGGATTTGTCCTGATTCAACCCAGACTGTTACCGGACTATTCATGGATTCAATGGCAGTGGCTTCTGTCTCGATACCCGTTATTGTCACGATAATGTTCTCGGTGACATTCGTAATCACGTAGATGCCATTAGCATCAGGCAGGATGATTATGCCGTTAGCTTTTACTACCATGTTCTTTGCCGTATAACCATTAGCCAATTCAATCTTGAACTTGAACGTTTCACCTTTTTCCAACGTTGTGATTCCAAGTGCTGAAACAGTAGCTCCCTCTACTACTGGAAGTGTTACTGTATAGGTTGGTGTTGGATTGACTGGTATCTCCGGAGTTCCCGGTGTTTCTGGAGTTCCTGGGTTATCAGGGATTCCCGGATTGTCTGGAGTACCCGGTTCGTCAGGTGTTCCTGGATCGGAAGGTTCTGATGGTTCTTCAGGGTCTGAAGGTGCAGATCCGGATACAGTGGCATATGCTACTAGGGTCGTCGTCTCATATTCTCCTTCTTTTACGGTAATATCACAACGATAGTTTCCGGCCTCGTTTACGGCTTGTGACAGGGTTGTTAATCCATCACTTCGTAAAGCACGTGTTGTTGGAAGGGGTTGCCATGAGTTTCCGTTCTTTTTGTACCACCGGTTTGTCACGTTTTGTGACGAGCTACTGTATTCAATGCTCAAAACGTGGTTGGTACCCGTCGAGAGGTCAATATTATCCATTTTTCCGATTTTCAAGTTTGCGTTGCCTGTTACTTCTGTAACCGTTCCAGACAGATCCTCGAATCTACCGTTATTCTCAATCGTTTTATTCTCTGTCAGATGTACTTTTGCTCCTTCTTGAATTGTCAGATCACCGGAATTAACAAGATTCTCATTAATCTTAAGTTCGACATCTTTAAT
This sequence comes from Parabacteroides distasonis, assembly GCA_021531775.1. Taxonomy (GTDB): domain Bacteria; phylum Bacteroidota; class Bacteroidia; order Bacteroidales; family Tannerellaceae; genus Parabacteroides. The sequence continues at coordinate 75,008 of JAFBIU010000013.1, forward strand.
GGACATAGTCCCACTATTTGTGAGATTCTCAATGGTTATGAAAACATTAGTTGTACCGGTTATCGTTGTCTTTCCCTCATTGTTGAACTCTTTGACAGTGTTGCGATTCTCCAGTGTGAGTGTAGCCTCCGCACCTTGTGAGATAGAGACTGTTCCAGTCTCGATGGTTGACATCGTCAGTTCTTTGGAGCTTTCAATAACAATAGGCCCGGTATTTCCGGATACTTCAGTCACTGTATTATCCAGTTCTTTGTAGGCTGATACCTTGAAGAAAATTTCACCAGTGACAAAAGGAATAGTAAGCTTTGCATTCTGCCCATCGCCTATCCTCTCATATGTATATTCATTCGAATTCAATAGACTTCCATCACTCCATACCTGAATGGTTTGCGGCAATATATATCCCTCTAATGCATAAATAAAGAGCTCGGATGTCTCACCCTCTCTAACACTACCAACGTGATTAGGCTGCGTCGAGAGGTTTGCTATGTTCTCTACAGATGCATGGATGTAGTGCCAACCTTCTTGAGGCCAAGGCTGAATATTAATGTGACCTTGTACGTTTTTGACCTCGAAAAATCCTGTTGATGCATCATAAGTGTATTCGTCAGGAGACAGATAGCGGTTTTGTCCCATACTTACTTTTGCCAACGTCTTTGGACGTTCGTATTCACCGAGCGGATCCAAGTGGACTGTTATAGTTGAACCGGGTTTGAATCCAGGGAGTGCTCCCTCAGATTCTTCACGTATGATTAATATTTTGTTTCCAGGTGTGACGATAATATGCGACTCTACTATACAAATTGCCTTTGCTGTAAGCGATAAGCTACAGCGCATGTGTTTGATAACAATCAAACCTGTGCTCGAATCATAGGTGAATTCGTCACTTTTGAGTTCTTGCAGACCATTGGATAAGATAATGGATTCCGGCAATTTATATTCCTGTGAACAGGGTACAAGTTTCAATGTGACTGATTGGCCCTCTACGATTTTGTCACGACTATAGTCCCATTCAAATGTAGCTCCATCCTGATACAGTTTTGCATAGGTCAGGTTAGGAAGTACGGTGAACTTCGATCTCTCCTGTGCTTGGGCACGGATCGTCAGTGACGCATCGATATTCGTCAAGCTTAGCTTTCCGGTCTCTGAGTTGTAGTTTGCTCTGCTCCAGTGCTGGTTTGGATCTGCCTGCGTAGAAACAAAGACATAGGAAGCTGGCTTGTAATTGACCGGATCGATTACCTTGAGGGTTCCTTCCCAGTCTGAACCACTTTCCAGCTCAATCTGATTCGGAATAGTCTGGTCTTCCCAAGTGAGACCATCCAGTTCGAATGTCAGTGTGTACTTGGCGGTTTGTTGTGCAGCCTTTACAATGAGTTCTCCGAGCAGCTGTCCAATATAGAATACACCGTTTTCGTATGTGTAGTCCACACCGGCCACCAAAAGATTTCCATCCATTGTGACGGTCAGTTTTGATGGAATCTGGTATCCGTCGTCTGCAGTAATCTTGAAACTGAGTTCCTTGCCGATTTCGTAGCCGACTTCAGTCAAATCATGGTGCACGCCTGTTCCCAAATCAACCGTTACGTTATATTTGAATCCAGGCTGGAATTCCGCCTTGCCCGAGATTTCGATATCTGCGTTTACCTGTTCGATCCGGATCGTCCCGGTGTTTACATCATAGACATTTGTCAGCTCTGTTTCTCCCATCTTAACGGCAAGTTCCTTCGGTAGGATGTATCCGGGCGATGCCTGCAACTGGAGTTCCAGAGTCTCGCCTTCACCAACCTGATCTACCGGATTCTTTATCAGGATGTGATCAAGTCCCTGGCAGTTCACTTTAAAGAGAGTGACATCTGCTGCATGGCAGACAATTGTGAGATACTGGTTCTTCATGATACTGAATCCGGGTTCTATTGTCAGATGAACCTGGTCTGCCTCTGTAACCTCTTTCCCTACGGTCAGTTCGAATTCCGTTTGGAAGGTGGTTGCTGTTAGAGTCTCTGTGAGTATTAAGTCGCCAGCGTAACAACCGAAACCCTGTTCAAAAGGTGTAAATGAAATGATTTCTCCGTTGTGTTTCAAAACAAAATCCTCTGGCATGAGGTTGCTAACTACAATAGAAGAGTGCAACTCATTATCAACTATACCTTCCGGCATGTCCTTTATTTGCCAACTGATAGTACTGGGGACATCGACATTCAGACTCATTATACTTTTCTCAAACGTAGCTTCCGGCGGGGTCATGACATTAAATGTCCTCTCGTGCATTCTAAACTGTTCTGTCAGTGTCTCTGAACCTGTCAAAACGGATAGTTCATATCTCAGGGATCCGATTTGACCGAAAAGGAGTTGTAGATGCAGTCGGAAACTTTGTAGCTTTTCGAAATCAGTATAGGGAATTCTAATATCCACAATACCGTCATCGGTAATATTGGTATCTATATATTTTAGGTAGTTAGGCGATTTGATATCGGGTTGGGTAATTTGGTATTTGAACTTGACTTTGTTTTGCCACGATTCCGCAAAATCCTTCAGTTCGAACCGTACGGTGATATCTTCGGTTGTCTCTCCGGTCGTGAATAGTATAAATGAAGTATTTCCATGTCCTACATGTTCCAACCCTGATTGGTAAAAATCTTGAGAAAGAGAATGAGTAGAAATCCTTACTTCCGGTTCTTCTCCAGGCATCGGGTTTTCCGGTTCATCATCACCGTTAAACATAGCTCCATTTTTCGAGAAACCGAAGGGTACTTTTGGCAATGCATTCAGCAGATTACCATCCTTGTCCGTGAAAAGCAAAAATTCGTTGTCTCCCAGTTCACTGTTCAAACGAAAGTTGAAAAGCACCTGAACAGAATACCTGATATCCAGTTTAATCTCCGTGGAAGCGAGAGTTATCGATTCGCCGGTTTCTGGGTTGAAACGGACAAGATTGATGTCATCCTTATACAGTAAGGAACTATTGTTGTATACTGTTACACCTATTTGATAATCCGTCTCGGCTTGGATGGGATAACTACCGCTGTATGTCAGTTTCATAATCTGCATGTTCACGGATTCTTGTTCGCTATAAAGGCTTGTTGGATAAGCATTATATACCATACCTTGGCCTTCTGTATAAGGTGCTACTTCATTCATGACAGTGAGTCGGAACCATGCGTCATTGTTACCATCCCAACCCCAATTGATATGGTAGGTTTCGTCCTCTGCATACCCGTCGATGACAAAAATGTGACCTTCGTTAACGCTGGCACCTCGATATACAACTGGATATTGGTCCAGCTGGCTTCGCAGCATATCGTGCCAAGTGGACCACGAGAAATCCTCCTTAAAATAATAGAATGCACCACTATTGAACCCGTAATTGTTCTTCAGAATCTCGGGTATATCCATGGCATCTGAAATGCTCCCACCTACTCCGTACTCCATATTCAAGTTAGCCCCGATCTCTCTCATAAGTCGGGCAACCTGTTCTTTTCCTTCATCAGTTTCCGGTTTCTCAACTGTCATCACGTTCCAGTTGTGATCCAGATAAGTAATCGGCTGTCCGGCCTGTTCTGTGACACCATTTTCACAACGTGTGGTTGTGTGGAAGAACTGTAACAGAATCGCAGTTGCTGTGGCACCACATCCCGTCGGGCTGTGCGTTTCTCCAAAAACGGGTGTGTATGTGTTATATGGGGCATTCTGTCCCCACTTGGCTGTTTGATGGAGTGTTTCTCCACTTCTCAAGGAAATCCCGCTTTTCAGTTGTAACCAAGCTGCGCGGTCTTCATCAGAGGGTTCAAGTCCATGCTCTTCTGCATAACCGATCTGGCGTTGATAGTAGGCCAGCATCGACCGGAGGGCTGGGTTGACATGATCGGGGTCGAAAAATCCTTTATCAGCTCGACCTAAAATCGGGGCTGTACAATCAAGACCGGAAACGATGACAAAACCATCATTCTTACCGATATTGAATACATAATAATCTGTAGGCTCCTCAGCGCTTGCACTTCGTAACATACCTTCTGAGTTTGCTGCAGCTGCGTAACTTAGAGTCAGTTCGCTGGAAGAACGAAGATGATTGCTTGACGCTGCTTCTGCCACCTTTCTGGCAGTGACGACATCGACTCGGTCAGCAAACAAACTGATCCAAGAAGTCGTCAAGAACGAGATAAGTAGAAATAACGTTCTCATGATAATATTGTTTTAAATGAAAAATTAGAGTTACAATCACACCTGTTAAATACATCTTCCAGTTGGGTACGAATGGCCATATTACTATCATAGCCCGATAGTTTGAATGGGGTACGAGAATCACTGGAACCTCCATAAATTCTCTCGTACGTCACTTCAGCCAGTTGGCCGATCAGAATGGTATTGCTCTGTTCATCAGAGAAATACCCCCCCCCTCCCATTGGGTTCTGTTGCATCTGCCGTCGCATGGAGGGCTGGCAAGCCTGAGCATAGACATAGGGATACTATGAACAGGCGGAGTTTAAGTAAACTTTGTTTCATAAGTATAACAAATTAATTGAACATATTCATCCCCTAAAAGAGGTCAAACAAGGCTTTCTTATTCCAACGAGATGATTATCGATAATAGTCATCCTGTGTTTCTTTCCACTTCACTTCGTCCCTTGGCGTTGCAGGGGATGACTCAACAGCTCTTTGTCTTTAACCACTTTATGCCGCAAAAATAGGTATTATTTTGTATCAGCAAGCAGAATTGATTGAAAAAATCAAAAATTTTACGATGCCAAGCGGGCGAAAACAACCGAGCTTCCTCTCATCAAAACAGGGGCAGGCTTTGGTGGCGAAATCGCGGTGGCCGTGGAGGGTGGCAGCGGGAAATTGCTGCTCGAGTTCTTTCACTAAACGGCGGAGCTGCTCCCGCTGGGCCGGCGTACGCGTATCCTTCGGATCGACATTCGCATCCAGTCCGCCGATGTAGCAGTCCCAAACCGTTCGCTTGCGAGGCACCTTGCGGATCTCCGTCATGCGCACCTCGTAGAGGATGCTGTCGTGTATTGTGTGGCGCATGGCATTAACAAAGGGAACTCAAGAGGCGAGAACCCTTTGAAGTATGATAACGATCACAACCGTTCGATCTCTTCAAGAGTCAATCCCGATGCTTGACTGATCTGCTGCGGATCGAGTCCCATGGACTTGAGGTTACGAGCCATGGAACGTTTCTCTTCCATACGACCCTCCTCACGACCCTTTTCCAGTCCGATGGCTTCGCCCTTCTTAAGTCCGGTAGCTTCGCCCTCCTCACGTTCGGTCCGCATAGAATCCAAGAGAGCCATGTCGTTAGAGATGCTCAGCTGGTAAGCCAGCATCTCGTCCGGACTTAGCCGGGACATGGATGCGATATGTTTGAGCTTGCGGAATATCTGGTTGTTCAGCTCTGCCGGCATTCTGTTCAGTATCTCCATATTCTTCAATACATATAAAAAACGTTCTGCTAATGTCTCACATCGATGCAAAGGTAACTGAAATTTCGGCATCTCCAAATAGATTTCCTGCAAAGCATCGCCAAACTGCACATGTTCATCCCTGTCCATCCGCACCACATCCCATCTGTATTTCTCTGGATATCCCTTGACCAGTTCAAAATCCAGGAAACAGACTACATATACGTGTTTCATCCGATAGATCCAGTTCGGATCCCACTGTAACAGATCGGCAGACGACAAACCCTTCCGCCTCTTCTTCCGGTTCATCTTCCGGAAATAAGTCTGTGTATTCGTCATCTGATTCTGGATCAGAAAAGAAGCATAAAACAGGATCCGGTCCGGGAAATGCTTCTGCGGCCGCCGCTGCATCTCCACCAAGAAATACTCGCCCTCCTCGTTCCGGCAGAGTACATCAAATACCGCCTTCCGTACGTTCTCGACCTGACCAAACTGCTCCACATTGCAGAACGTCAGATCCTGAATGTGTACCTCTGGCAGCAGGCTGTTCAGGAACTCGATCAGCAGATCCTTTGAAAGTTCCGTACCAAAAATCCGTTTGAAACCGTAATCCGTGAAAGGATTGATGAAACGCTCGTCACTCGTCGGACGAGACTCCTCTTGCATTGAATTTGTTGTTGTTTTCTGATCCATAGCTAAACGCTTTGATTAAACAATGTTTATATGGCTGCAAATGTATGGATTTATAGTGGACTGACAAAATCTTTGGGTCGCAAATCTACAACTCCCTTCATACATCACAACAGGTGCTGGCTTTGGCGTGCAAAGTCGCGTGTCACGGCATCATACTCCACTCCGATCTGTTGCGCCAACCAGGCCTGTTGCTCGCCGATCGTTGCCGAACCCTCCCGGCAACGGGCCACGATGCGTAACCCGCGCGTGGAGGGTCTCTCTTCAGCCATCCATTTGTGCACATGGCACAGAAATCTATTGAAGCCATAAATGATATTTTGTATATTGTTTATGGCGCAAAGATAGGGGGCTGTGGTTCAATAAAAATCAGTCCGGTTTTTTATAAACGAAACCGATGTAACGGACTCATTTTTTAGTTTTGTACGTCTCGTATAGCTGCTCAAGTCTGGTTTGCTCTGACTTGTCGGGGGCATAATTGCTGTATGCGCTATAATATTGGTTCGTCCGCTCGATCCCCTCCAACTGGAGGTGTAGGAAGGTGAGCGACCGACGCTGGTCATAGACTCCCTTGTTGAGCAGGAAATTGACGTAGGCCAGCACCCGGTAACGGTTGATCTCACCGGCATCTTTACCTTTCCGAATGAAGAACAGAGGGAAGATCCGAGGGTGCCAGACGATGTCATTCCACAAATCAGCTATCCAAGGTGCAAAATTGGAGGAAGCATAGGGTGAAATGCGTGCTACATACTCCAAAAGTTGACTTACAGGCTCTGTAGTGTACACAGGGATCTTCTTTGGATACTTAACAAAATATAAATTACCTGATTTTGCCAGTTCCAAAAACTGTTGATAGTCGATTTTTTCCGGGTCCACCGGATGATAATGTTTTACCATAACATACTTTTTTGTGTTGATTACTCAGGATTTTTTCTCACGATCGCGCATCGATGCTGCTTTCGGGCTGCAAAATCCGTCAATCAGTCCCGGCTTTGCCTTCCACAGGCCCTTTTTTGATCAATTTTGCCGGCTTGAAAAAGGGTAAAAGAAGGCATTCTAAAGTTACGGTATAATTAGTATATATGCAAGAAAATCAGTAAAATAATGATAAAAATTTTAAGCAGTTTTCGAGACTCGGTTCCCCGGTTCCCGCGGTTCCCACCCAATTTTTCGCAGTGCTCAACTTCTGCGCAAAAAGTCCAAATCGAACATATATAATAATATAATATAATTATATTATTATATAGATATAATATAGTGCTTTTTAACTATTTAGGTGCTTAGTCCGAGAATTTGTGTGGGAACCACGGGAACCGGGGAACTTGCCCTTCGGATGGGTCTCCTGCGATCTATCACTTGCTCCCTCGCGATGGAAATTGTGCGACTACGGGGTGGTAACAATTGCTACCACGCGTGGTAGCAAAAACGCCTGCAGGAGCCCCTCCGGAAATGCCCTTGTAAGCCGATGTGCCAAAGACGCATCCCCAGATGGCTGCGGAAAGTGCCTCCCGTGGTCGGGGAAAAGAGCTCAATGGATGGATCCAAGCCCTATTTGATCGTATAATTCATTTTTCGGGTAGTACAGATTTTTGTTTGGTGCGGTTTTTGGAGTACTTTCTCCAGGATGCGCTTGCCCCAATGATGGGACGAAGCATAGGTTTCGAACGACTCCGAATGATAGTCGAAGTCCTCTTGCCAACAGCTTTTGGCTGAGACATAACAATAGGTGAACTGTTCAATACTATTGTCGTTCTCCTGCGTAGTCTCTAAAACTTGCAGATTCTCTTTCTCCGGAGCCAAGCAGATGATACCTTTCTGTTTGCAGGCATCAATCAAGGGGGCAATTACCTCGTCGTAGGCTTCATAGATGGGGGAGAGATCAAAATTTTGGTAGGCGCTTTCCCCGATTTGTTGGATAGGTCTGATCTGAAGAATATCCACCGTGTCTCCCACTATTTCCCACAGATGGGTCAGTTCTCGGAAATTGTCCACATTCATCGTATAGTTGATCCGTAAACGGAATGTGGGGTAACTCTTTTTCACGTCAGCAACGTCTGCCAGCAAACTGCAAAAACGGTCGAAAGAAGCATGAGTCATGAATGATTCGTAGGTTAAACGTGTCAATCCGTGAGTGGACAGCGTCAATTCATTCAACCCGTTGGCTGCAGCTGCAAAGAGTGACTCTTTCGTCAACAACTGACCGTTGGTCGTCAATGAGATGTAGGGTACTTGATGCCTTTTCCCTAAAGCGATTATCTGAATCAAATCCTTGTGTAATGTAGGTTCTGCCCCGCAACCGATCTGAAGTTTGAGAGCTCGGTGGAACAGTTTGCTGGCAATCAGTTCTATTGCTTCATAAGTCAGCGAACCATGATAGGTTTTCCGTTTTTCGTCATCACTGAAATAGCACATTTTGCAACGTAAGTTACAGGCTAATACCGGGTCCAAGAAGATACCGATGTACCTTCTACCTGAACAATGGAGAAGCCAAAGGCCAAAAAGCTTCAGTCTCCGACTTTTGATGCGCAAGAAAAATTTGAGTATATCGTATATGTTGCTCATGAAAACTCTATCTATTTATTTGTTGTATGATCTGTACCGATCCCTATCGGATGACAAAGATAGGGAATTTCATAGAAATGGTTGCTGGAAATTCCTTATCTTTACCGCCAAATTGAAGATGGATCATGGGAACATACGTAAATATAGGCAATGAGGCATTCGCAAGCATCCGAAACGGTGAATATACCGACAAGTCGGGACTGATCGACGTGGTCAACAGCACCCTTTTCACGGAGCACCGTTTTACATGCGTCACGCGTTCTCGCCGTTTTGGTAAATCCATGGCGGCAAAAATGCTGTGTGCCTATTATGACAAATCGTGCGACTCGCGCCAGCTGTTCAGCGATCTGCGCATTGCCCAAAGCCCCTCGTTCGAGAAGCATCTCAACAAATACAGGGTGATCTATCTTGATATGACCGATTTCTCGCTGAGATTCTCTGACACGGAAGATGTCGTAGATGTGATCCAGCAGGATCTGAAGGAGGATCTGTTGCAGGCATTTCCCGCTGTGAAGGAGGTCAAGGAGAAGGATAGCTTCCTGTTCACCCTGCTCAAGATAGCCGAGCAGACGGGTGAACAGTTTTTCTTGATCATCGACGAGTGGGACACGATTTGCCGTGATGCCCAACCCGGTTCGCCTCAGGTTGACCGGTACATCACTTGGTTGCGCAGTACGTTCAAGAGCATACAGGCTACCCGGGTCTTTGCGGGCGTCTATCTGACAGGTATTCTGCCAATCAAGAAATACAAGACGCAGTCTGCGCTGAACAATTTCTGGGAATACTCGATGGTGATGCCTCGTCGGATGGATTCGTTTTTCGGATTCACCAAGGAGGAGGTCCGGAGGCTTTGCGAGAACTATGCGATGGACTTCGACGAGATGGAAAAATGGTATGACGGTTATCGCATCGGCAAGCAGTCGTCGATATTCAATCCCAGCTCGGTGATGCAGGCCATCTTGTCGGGCGAATGCGACAGTTATTGGGCGGCGACCGGGGCCTACGACAGCGTGGCTCAATACATCGGGATGAATTTTGATGGACTGAAAGATGACATCATCAAGATGTTGGCTGGCGGACGGTGTAAGGTGAATACCACCAGTTTCTCCAACGATATGTCCATCATCAACAACAAGGATGATGTGTTCACCGTGTTGATCCATCTGGGCTATCTTTCCTACGACCGGGAGCGTGAGGAGTGTTACATTCCCAACAAAGAGGTGGGGAGAGAAATGATCAATGCCGTGAACGCCAACAAATGGACGGTGGTGTCGAATGCGCTTGCGGCCTCTGAGGAACTGCTCAATTCCACGTTGGCCGGAGACGAAGAAGCCGTTGCGGCTGGAATTGAGAAAGTACACGATGCCGAGACGAGTATCTTGTCTTATAACAACGAGAATTCGCTTTCGTGTGTCCTGTCACTTGCCTATTATTATGCCAAAAACAACTATATTTTTCACCGGGAATTGCCTGCTGGCAAGGGATTTGCCGACATCGTATTGATTCCCCGGCGTCATGTCGATTCCCCTGCGATCGTGCTGGAACTCAAATACAATCAGGACGCAGAGACGGCCATTCGTCAGATTCTCGAAAAGAACTACGTGGGTGTGCTAACGGATTATGTGGGGGATGTGCTTTTGGTGGGTATTAATTACGACAAGAAAAGCAAGAAGTATTCGTGTAAGATTGAACGTTATCAAAAACAGTTGATGTGAATTTTTAAGATCGATGACAGAGCAAAACGATATCTACGAAAGTTGGAATCCTTGGCATGGATGCACCAAGGTCAGTCCGGGGTGTAAGTATTGCTATGTCTATCGGCAGGACGAGATGTATGGCTGTGAGGTGTCGAGCAGCGAATGCCGCAAGACCGGCAATTTCTACCTTCCCATCAAACACAAGCGTGATAAGTCGTGGAAGATCGGGAGCGGCAAGGTGGTGTTCACCTGTTTCACCTCCGACTTTCTGCTCTCCGATGCCGATGAATGGCGCCCGGAGTGCTGGCAGATGATGAAGCAGCGGAGCGACCTGTGGTTCTACTTCTTCACGAAGCGTATCGACCGTTTCCGGGCCTGCATGCCGGATGACTGGGGTGACGGCTATGACAATGTGCTGGTGGGTTGCACGGTGGAAAACCAGAAGATGGCGGACTACCGGTTGCCGATCTTCCAGTCGCTCCCCATCAAGCACAAGAGCATCATCGTTGCCCCCTTGATAGGGCCGGTTGACCTCGCTCCCTATCTCGACAGTAGCATCGAGGAGGTGAGTGTGGGCGGTGAATCGGGCCAGCAGGCACGCCCCTGTGACTATGCGTGGATTCTTGCCATTCGGGATCAGTGTGTGCAGGCTGATATCCCCTTCCGGTTCCATCAGACGGGGGCCTGTCTCATCAAGGATGGGAAGAGCTACCGGATACCCCGCTGTTTTCAGCACAGTCAGGCTCGCAAGGCCCATATCAACTATCGCATCGGTGCGTCGGATGTGCCGGATAGTGTCTCTTTGGAGCATCAGACGTACGACCTGACGGATCTCTTCGCGCGGCTGTCGCAGTCGGATTTCCGGCGTCGTTTTCATCTGTCTGAGCAGGACAAGGCGTATGTGGCGGAAAAGGGGCTGCCTGTCATCCGCAAGCATGCCGCAGATTTCGTGGCCCAACGACTGGCACCTGCTTTTATTCCGAATGACGGGAAGCAGACACCTATGCGTGGGCATCCCGTTTTCCTGGCCCAACATGCCACCGGCTGCTGTTGCCGCGGCTGTTTTTCCAAGTGGCATCACATACCGGCAGGCCGAGCCCTGACCCAAGCGGAACAGGACTATGCCGTTGCCGTATTGATGGCATGGATCGAGAAACAGATGTAGGGTAGGGCCTCTTGGGGAATCGGAAGAATCAGTGAAGTGCAGAAAAATGTATGTTCAGACCGAAAATAGATGCAGAAAAGTGTAGTTGATTAACAATTTTATGTGCGGAAAAGTGTATCTTTGCATTGAAAACAGGTGCAGAAAAGTGTAGTCGAATATATGGAAAGAACTGTATTAAAACAACTTATCGAATGGAAGAATCGAGAGGGTAGAAAACCTCTCATTCTGAATGGTGCACGACAGGTAGGAAAAACATGGTTATTGAAAGAGTTTGCCCAAAAGGAATACGCCAAGGAGGCCTACGTGATATGCCGAAAGAATGAATATGCCAAAGCATTGTTCACCAAGGACTTCAACATTGAACGGATCTTAAGGGGTCTTCGTGCCATGACCGCTACGGACATCACCCCTGGTGATACACTCATTATTCTGGACGAAGTGCAAGAGATACCTGAAGCCATTGAATCGTTGAAGTATTTTCACGAACAAGCTCCAGACTATCATATAGCTGTAGCAGGATCGTTGCTTGGCATATCCTTACACGAAGGTGTCTCCTACCCCGTCGGTAAGGTGGACGAAATCAACCTGTACCCCATGAATTTCGAAGAGTTCCTTTTAGCGAAAGGAGAGAAATGGATCTTCCAGGCCATCCTATCAAAAGACTATGATACGATCCATATACTGCACGATAAAATAATAGACTTGCTGCGGCAATATTATTATGTGGGTGGAATGCCCGAAGTTGTCTTGAAGTACATCCAGACAGGGGCACTCCAGGAGGTACGACGTCTGCAAACCGACATATTGAATGGTTACAATGCTGATTTCTCCAAACATGCCCCCAAAGAGCAAGTTCAACGCATCCGTATGGTGTGGAAGAGTATGCCATCACAGCTGTTCAAGGAAAACAAAAAGTTTATATACGGTACCTTACGTGATGGAGCCAGGGCCAAGGATTTTGAGATGGCCATCCAATGGCTGTTAAGTGCCGGACTGGTACATAAAGTGCCCCGATGCAACAAACTGGCCTTACCCCTGAGCATCTACGAAGATCTGACTGCCTTTAAATTGTATATGCTAGATGTAGGACTTCTGGGGGCAATGGCTAAGACGGAAGCCGCCCATACATTGATTTCGAACCAAGCATTCACCGAATACAAAGGAGGTCTTACGGAACAGTATGTGTTTCAACAAATGAAATCACATGGTATCGATCCGATCTTCTACTACAAGACCGACGACTCACGACTGGAATTGGATTTCATCCTTCAACAGGAAGGACAGATCCTTCCCATTGAAGTGAAAGCTGAAGGCAATGTCCGTGCCAACTCGCTCTCTGCCTTGTTGAAAAACACGCCAGAGCTACGCGCCATCCGTTACTCCATGTTGCCCTACAAGGAACAGGGGCAGATGACCTGCCTCCCTTTGTATATGGTGTAGGTCTTACCTCTTCCTGGCCAGATACTCGATAGCAAAAACTGGCCAACGAGGTACTTTCCGTATGTTGGTACGGACTGCCGGAATGTCGCACAGCAGGAAGATGGCTGCAAGCGCTAAGGCGAACCAAATGACATAGCCATATACCTGTTTGATGGCCACCATCATCATGGAGTGCAGGAAGTCGTTCCCAATGTACTCGCCGATATGGAAGTGTGCCATATCCAACTGTGTGAGCGTCAGTTGCTGTCCGTAGCTCACCATGTTATCGTTCAGAAAATGCGAGAAGAGGGTGGTATAAATGCCATAACCTGCCGCTCCAGCCAGATACATGTGGAGAATATTGAACACGAACAACCCCATGAAAAACTGTTCAAGGCTGGGAACCGATTCGTCTAAAGCCCACATCAATGCGGGGGCAAGTATGGCATAAGCCAATCCACGAAGGAAGATAGCGAGGTGGTACTGCTCGATACTGACCTGCATATCCAGCGTGAAGTACATCAACATGCCATAAAATGCAATGCAAATGAAGGCGATTCCAAAGAGTTTCCAGATCTTCCATTTCCTGACTTTCAACCAATAGAGATCCAGCAGGATACCGACGTACATGCCGGGAAGTGCCCACATAAACTGCACCTCTTTGGTCAGTTCTTCCAACCGGATGACTTCACAGTAAAGGATCTCTTCCATGGTGTGTTCCGCACCGAAAGCAAGTTCGGCGAAGAAGGTCACAATGAGAATGAGAACGACGTTACGATGCGTGAAAAGAGTGAGTTCGACGTAAGGGTAACGGTTGTAGTGCAGACGGTAGAGCACAAGGCCAAACAGCACCATGGCCACACCAAGCAGGAGGCGAATGCGGAGCGTGTCTAACCACATGAAATAGTCGCCATACACCGCAATGTACGACACCACCAGCATCAACCCACAGATGAGCAACGCTCCCTGAAAGTCTATTCCCTTCAGCGAGAGCCGCTGGGGCATGGGGCAGAACGGACGGCAGAAAATGGTTTGCGTGCACAATACGAACAGCATGGTGCTTACCGTAAAGACGTGCATCATCTGCCAGGTGAAATGATGGCCGAACCAGGCGGCAAGCCATCCGCTACCCTCAATGGCCGTGAGCAGGATGATGTGGAGCACGGGGAAGAATACGGCAAAATCACGTCGGGGCGTAATCCAAAGCTGGATGTTGCTCATGCACTCGAACGTACCTTGTATCTTGGCCATTCCGGCCATGAAGCACACCACCGTGAGTACCGGCATCGACTGGCAATACATGGTCAGCAGATTGCATACGCCGAGCATAATGGCTGAACCACAAAGCAGCTGCCGGTTGGTGAAACGGAACTTCATGCGGAAGAGCATCGGAAAATAGACAGCCATGCCCGCAAGGGTGGCATAAAGCAGGAAGAGAATGTCTTCAATCATGAAGTTGGTGGTGCCTCGGATGCTATCTAAGGCACCGAGGTAAACACCTCCGCTGAACTGAAAACAAAAGGCGGTCAGCACGTACAGCCAGGGCTGGATGCTACGAGGCACCCATTCCTTCATCATCGGCATGGAAAAGCCCATGCTGGGAGGAGGTCCGCCGGCACTCTTCATGAAAAATTCTGTTAATTGTCCCATGGCGCATCACTCCTTGACGATACATTCCACATTATAACCGCTCTTCAACAGGGTGACATCCTTGTCCGTGTCGAGTTTGATACGCACAGTAACACGCTGTTCTACCTTCACAAAATTACCGGTGGCATTGTCGATGGGAATGAGTGAGAAGGCACTGCCGGTAGCATCGGAGATCCGTTCCACTGTACCCGTATATTCCACCCCCGGAACGGCATCCGCTGTAATCTCCACCTGGTTGCCGACCTGGATATGCGGCAACTGACTCTCCTTGTAGTTCGCCTCAATCCAACGTTCGTGCTTGTCCACGATATTCACCAGTGTCTGCCCCGGATTGACCAGCTGTCCTACATGAATATCCTTCGTGCCGACCGTACCGTCGCACGTGGCAATGATGTAGCAATAAGAGAGATTCAGGCGGGCCAGATCGACCGCACGACGGGCCAGTTCTATGCCCTGTTCCGAAACGGAAAGATGATGTCCCTGTTCCGTGACAACAGCCGACTGCATCCGGCGTGAACGAACCGCCTGCTCATAGGCTGCTTGGGCACTCAGATAAGCCGTATGTACCTTGTCATACTGTTGAGGTGTGACGGCATCCTGGCTGAGGAGGTTCTTGAAACGGTTGTCCTCACGCATGGCATTCTCCATTTGCACACGTGCCGCTTCGATAGCTGCCTCTGTAACAGTCATGCTTGTTTTCGTGGTGACGATGCTGCTTGCCGTCCCCTGCGAGCCCTGTTCGGCACGCAGCAGGTCTGCCTCGGCCTGTGCCAGCCGCAGGCGGAATTCGGCATCCTCAATGATAACGAGGGTGTCTCCCTTCTTTACCTGCTGAAAATCGGTAAAGCGTACCTCACGGATAAAACCTTGTACACGGCTACTCTGAGGCACGACATTCTGACGGACACGGGCATTGTCGGTGAATGCTCCACTGCCGAAATGCATGAATTGACTGATCACATAAACAGCTCCGCCCAACAGGCAAAGTACGATGATGGCATTGTATAAATAGGTGTATAATTTGTTCTTTTCCATGATTATAAAGTATTTGTTACGTATTTGAGTTTATAGAAATTATAAAGCATACCGATTCGGGCATTGACCAATGCCATTTCGGCAGAGAGTTTCATGTTGGAGGCATCCACCATATCCGTCAGGAGCGCGAGCTCATGCTGATAGCGCTTTTGCACCACGGCGTAGTTCTGATGGGCCAGTTCCACCTGCTTCTGTTGTGTCTTCACCTCGGTGTAGGATGTCAGCAGGTTGGTGTAGTTTGCCTGTACACCATTCTCTACCCCCTCGCGTGCCAAGGCAAGTGCTTCCTGCGACTGCCGCTGTTCGATACGTGCCTGGCGGATGTGGTGTTTATTCTTCCAAAGATTGCCAAGGCTGTATTTTATGCCTATCCCGACAAACCACACGTTTATATTGCAATCTTTCGGGATCAGGTCTTGCGTATAGGGTCCATAGAGCTGATTCTCTGCAACAACGGCTATCGAAGGCAGTGATTTTGCTTTGACCTGCTTCACCTTCTGTTCCGCCAGGTTGGTAGCCACTGAGGCTTGACGGATGCCCAGGTTGTTGTCTGTGGCTGTCTGCTGCCATGTCTCTTGGGAAGCGATGGCCGAGAGCGCATTTATGTCGGTGTCAAGTTCATGTTTATCGGGGGTGATAACCGTCTGCTCCGGTAAATGCAGTGTCGTGACCAGCTGATGGTTGATGATGGTAGTAGCATCGGTGAGCTTCTTGAGCGTGAGTTCGAGACTCTGTAACTGCAATTCATAGCGGGTGATGTCGTTCTGCAGAACTGTACCCTCCTCACGACGGGCTTTCATTTGCTCAATCTCCTTCTGCGTCAGTGCGATATTCTGGCGAACCACCTCTATCTGATTCTCCAGCTTGCAGAGGTCCAGATAATAACCCGTCAACAAGAAGCGTACCTCTTGACGGTTCTTCTCTACATCGAGTTCCGCCATTTCCTTGCCCAGTTCCGCCATGCGGATACCCGACCGGATCGCACCACCGGCATACACCACCTGCGCCACTTGAGCCGTAAAACTGTTTCCCCAGTGGGGCGTGTCCTGCTTGCCGTTTGCCACGGGGACAACGCCCACACCCGGCACAATGTAATCCGTCGTCCCATGAGTCGAGAAACCGCGCGACAGCATGAATGCATTGCCCGTATAACTGCCCTGCAGGCTCAAATCCACACTCGGCAGCAAAGCCGATCTGGCTGCTGCCACCCCTTCGTCGGCTGCCCGCAAGGCTGTCTCACTCACTCTCACCTGCTGACTCTGCTGGTCAGCCAGATTGTATAACGTCGTGAGTGACATCACCTGCACAACTCTCTCTTGTGCACATATAGGCACAAAAAAAGCCTCTTCAGCCATCAGACCAATGGCCAAAGCGGAATAAACCATCAATTTGTTCATGAAATAAATATAGATAACTTGTTGTTCATTATTCTTTTCCTTTCACCTTCGTTCATTCCCTCGGAAATACTAATAATGAACCTGAGCAGTTCGGACAGTATTGCATCTGCCACAATGCTCTACAAACAGCCTCATTAGGGAATAATATAAAAATGAGCACTGAATATCAAGCACTATTGATTAAGAAGTCCGTTGCAAAAGTACAAAAAAATTGATTTTTGAACGAATAAAGTCAACATAATTGTCATGTTTCGACCGAAAAAGTGTAGAGATGGCTTGATTATTCGTCCGGAAAAATGTATGTTTGCGGGTGACCCAAATATGGTTTCATTTACCGTTACTGAATCCTTTTTGCTTGCAGGCATCAATCAAGGGGGCAATCACCTCGTCGTAGGCTTCATAGATGGGGGAGAGATCGAAATTGTGATAGGCACTATCCCGATTTGTTGGATAGGTCTGATTTGGAGAATATCCACGGTTTCGCCCAGGACAATGAGATGTAGGGCACTTGATGCTGTTTCCCTAACACAACGATCCGGACCAGATCCCGAAAAAATTCTTTACCTTTGCTGCTAAATTTCTAAACCCTGCGTATTATGAGCAAAACAAACTTTATTCTATTAGCAGCGCTACTTACCGCATGCGCATCCAAGGAGGCAACTACCCTGGTCGAACCTTTACAACCTCAAAGCTCCGTCATCGAGCTACGTAACGTCACTATCCCTGCCCATTTCACCCGGAGCGACTTTGATTGGGAGAGGCAGACCCTGACCCTGCAACCCTTCAGCATGGATTTGTATTCCTCAGAAGCCATCCGTCGTATGAAGCCGGGTGACCGGTTTCTGTTCGATAGCGACACGTTGACCGTCGAGACCGTTGAATTTGATGGCGACTATGTGCTCGTCAATAAAGGAATCGAGGAGGGTGGAGCCGACCTCCGTCAGGAGGAGAACGGTTGCTACCGTGGTGTAATCTGGGATGACTACGCTACCTTCACTCCCTTGGACGCTGTCACGCTTCCGCTATCCGACACTTGGACGCTCACCGATTGCGGCGAAAACCCCACTGATCCGTCCATCGAGGTAACAGCGGATCACCAAACCTATCTGGATGCCCTGCCCGACTACAATGAGCAGTTTTCACCGCTGAATACCTTGGTAGAGATCCAGAACGGCCAGATTGTATCCATCGCAAGAAGATGGATACCCTAATCGTCAACTGTATGGAATACATTTTGGAGAATCAGCTTAATTCCTATAGGACCTTTCGGAGGTATGTTGAGTCGTATGCATCCGGTTGCCGCACGGTTGTTGCGCTCATACGCCGTCGAGCTGCCTTGAGTCCTGCCGCTGTTGCCGTGGTAGATAAAACATCGGCGTTGAGTTATGAAGAGCTTGACCGCCAATCAGACGCATTGGCCATACGTCTGCGCCAGAATGGAGTAGGTGCCGGTAAATATGTGGGCATTATGCTCCCACGCACCAAGGAATATATCGTGGCCATACTGGCAACTCTCAAGGCCGGTGGCACTTATGTTCCACTCGACGCAGCCTGCCCAAGAATCCGCCTCAATACGATTGTGACGCAGTCGTCCATGAGTTGCCTGATCATACGTGGTGGAAAAATACCCACGTGGGATGCGCAACCGGTTCAGTCGGTTATAGATATGGAAGATATGTCCTATGCAAGCCCGGGGTGTGCGTGTGCGCCCGACTACAGTGAGGAGGTCGGAGCAGCGTGCCTGATGTTCACATCGGGTACTACAGGAGAGCCCAAAGGCGTTATCATCAGCCACAGATATATCAAGTCGCTTGCCTTGTACGGCTCAAGGCTGTTCCAGCTGACCGAGCGTGACCGCGTGATGCTACATCCGAGTTTTGGGGTAATCGCATCATTTGGCAATATCTATCCTGCACTGATATCTGGCAGTAGCGTGCATATCATCAGCGATGACCTGCGCCACGATATCATGGCATTACGGAGATACATCGTCCATGCCGGCATCAGTGGCGGAGTGCTCTACACGGCCATAGGATCGCAACTGCTCGATAGTAGATTGACCAGTATGCGGTGGATGATGATGGGTGGCGAACCATTGGTGTCGCCAAGCATACCGGCAGGGATGTCGGTTTATATCTGTCTGGGGTGTACCGAGGGGCTGTTCATTGCCCATAGCCAAATTGGAGCTGGGGAGCACAAGGGCGTTATGGCCTTGACAACGCCGGCTGCGTGCAATGTGACCTTACTTGTCGATGCGGCCGGCAATCCGGTGAAGCAGGGTGAGATAGGGGAGATAGCGATTACGGGAGATGTGGTTGCCGACGGCTATGTGGATGATAGGCAGGCGACAGGCGCGAAGTTTGGCTCAAGTCCGCTGATAGCCGGACGTACCCTGTATCGTACTGGAGATTTGGGACGAATCAACGACCGTGGAATGTTCGAATACTGTGGGCGTGCCGACCGGCAAATCAAAGTGAGTGGTTATCGCATCGAGCCGGCAGAGGTAGAGGCTGCGATTCTTGGCTTTGGGGGAGGTATTGTCGGCACCATAGTGGCGGCTGTAAATATCGGTAATACCAGGCAGTTATGCGCATGGTATGCTTCGGAGCGGCCGATTGCAGCCTCCAGTATAAAAGATCATGTAAGTCGGCTGTTGCCTGCTTATATGGTTCCGAAGTATTATGTCCATACACCGAGTCTGCTGACAGGCAATGGTGACAAGATTGACGTAGCGTCGCTCCCGCTTCCCGAAATTGCCAGTGATGAGATCGTGCCGCCGCGTGATATGGCAGAAGAAAAGGTACTGGCTATGGTGAAGCGTGTGCTGGGGTGTGATCAGATCGGTGTCACCACCGACTTGGTAACAGTGGGGCTGACGTCACTTCAGGCAATGTATATAGCCACTTGTATGGAGGAAGAGCTGCAACTGACGCTGCACACATGGCAGATGTTGGGGAAGAGGTCGATACGCCAGTGGCTTGCTGAAGCCCGTCACACTGGGCATGTTGTGCACACCTATCCTGCCCGACGCTTTTATCCGCTGCTTGCAGGACAGTGGCGTATCTATCATGAAATGCTTGATGACCCCTATAATGCCAAGAATGGCACTTTTCGCCTGATATTCATGCCGGCAATGACCGTTTCCCGACTGGCCGCGGCTGTGGAACGTGTGATCGAAGCTCATCAGTCGTTGGGAGTGAGGATCGTACTGCACAAGGGTGTTCCCATGATGGAACGAAGCGACTCTGCCAAGCCTGATGTGGAAGTCTATGAGGTGGCGGAAGACTGGGACAGCCATGAATGTGCAAGGCATTTGAAGCCATTCTTTATTTCAGAAGAAAGTAATCCACTTGTGCGCATTGTCGTGATTGGCAAGCCGTCGGGAGCCTATTTGCTGATACACTGCGCCCATATCATCTACGATGGAGCATCTCTACAACTATTTCTCGATGATTTGATTGCCGCCCTTCAGGGTAAAGCCCTGCAACCGGAGCCTGTCACCCTTTTTGATGTGTCACTTCAAGAGGCAGCGTATGCCGGCACTGCCCAAGGAGTGAGGGATCAGGAATACTACGGGCAATTGTGTAGCGGGTGCACTGCCATCACCGAGTTGCAGCCAGGCAAAGACCTATCAGGCTCAGTCGGTTTTAGCTACGACACCGGGCTGGTAGATGCCTATTGCCGGAGCAAGGCAGTCACCGCAAGCAGCTTCTGGACGACCACTATGCTGCGGGCATTACACCGGGTGACGGGGATTGGCGATTTGGCGGTGTGCACATTCTCAAGTCGGCGGTCTGCGGCGGAATGGAGGCGTACCAGCGGTATGCTGCTGAGGTTACTGCCGATCGTGAGCCACAGCCGGGACCAAGAACCGGACGCAGCCATGCGCGAGCTCCAGGACCAACTGACTGCCACCCTGCAACACGAACAATACCCATTTTGCAAGATACAGTACACGCAGAACCTGCCCTTCAGTTTCTTGTACATCTATCAAGAAGGCCTGGCGCGATTGCACTATCCGGAAGACTGGCACGAGGTGAGTGTGGCAGTGCCACACGATGAAACGCGAATATGTTGCGTGCAGGTGTTCCCTTATGCCACGGGCACAAAGGTATGCATTGAATATAATGGAACATCATATAGCCGTAGCGGAGCGCAGCTTCTGGCAGATAAGTGGCAATCTGTCGTGTGTGAAATCATCAATAAACATTTAAAAACAACTGAGAATTATGGAACACAGGAGAATTGACATAGCCACTAATTTCAATGACCTTTATGTGAAGCAGGGTGCCACAATGATACTGTCTGCACTGGCAACCAATCCCGACAGGGACATCTATGTGCACGTATTCACCGATGCACTCTCCGATACAAACGTAGGTCTGTTGCAGCAGACGGTGCAAGACCGGCGCGGCCAAGTGATCGTCCACCCGATAGGGGATGACCTGCTTGGGCAATTCCCGGAATGCCATTACCTGAATTTTGCCCGAGTTTTGTATGGACGGTTGCTGATGCCTCAGATGCTGGATACCGGGATAAAGCGTGTACTTTATCTCGATGCTGACACCATCGTTGCCGGTGATATTTCAGAACTATGGGAAACCGACTTGCAAGGCAAGACGATAGGCGTGGTGCCCGACATGCTGCATTGGAACCGCCCCTTACTGCATCAATACACCGACATAGATGTGCGTGATGTCTATTTCAATGGAGGAGTGATACTCTTCGACTTGGAGCGGTGGCGGGCTACCCATGTCACAGAGCGGTTGATGCGATTTGCGGTAGCCCCACCGTGCAAGATATTTTTTGCCGATCAGGACCTGCTCAATATCGTGCTCGAACACGAAAAATATGAGTTGCCGCTGAGGTGCAATGCGCAAGAGGGCTTTTTCGGAGATATGCCCGATGTTCCGGCAACGGTGTGCCGACAGCTACGCCAAGCGGCATTGGATCCGTTGATCGTCCATTTTTTAGGGTATGAGGAAAACCGACCGTGGAATGAAAGCTGCACTCACCGGCTGCGGCATCTGTGGAGAAGATATTATGCGCTCACACCATGGGGCTTAAAGAATATTTCACCGAAAATTGATAAGTAATGATGAGATTTTGTTCTATAACTACAGATAGCTCCCTTATGCGTGCCACGTTTTGGCGCTATATCTTTCCTACGTTGATATCATTTATGTCGTCGGCGATCAATGGCGTGATTGATGCTGCCATTGTAGGGCATCTGGTGGGTCCGTCGGGATTGTCGGTTATCAATATGTGCATGCCGATCAATTATGTGATGATATTGCTGCTCTCGGTTACCTTTGTGGGAGCCTCGATGGTGATATCGCGCGATATTGCCAAGGGTGATTATGAATCGGTGCATCGCACATTCACAACTGCGATTGTCACATCGCTAACACTCACTGCCATAGTGGGGCTGACGCTATATGTCAACATAGGCGCAGTGGTGTCGCTACTGTGTCACGATGTGGCATTGCAGCCTTTGGTAGAGGATTATATCTGCGTGCAGCTGAGCGGATTTGCCGTCACCAACTTGTGTGGCTGCCTGTGCCTTGCCGTGAAGGCCGACAGTTCGCCTCGACTGGTGTCGTTTGCCGTGATGTTCTGCTGTCTGCTCAATCTTACGCTTGATGTGGTGTTTATCAAATACGGCGATATGGGCGTTGTTGGGTCGGCGTGGGCCTATAATGTGGGATTTATAGTGGGCAGTATCATCTTGTCATCACACTTCCTCCTTCGGCGCAACCATCTGAAGCCTGGGCGAATCTATCCGCCGCGTAATTGGAGGGAAATGATCAGGATGGGTCTGCCGATGACTGTGCTGCAAATGCTTACAGCCATTAAGATAGCGAGCGTGAATGGGATGGTTTGTGACCACATCGGTACAAATGGTGAGGTAATGCTGTCGTTGTACCAGAATCTCACCATATTTGCATCCCTGTTTTATTGCGGTGCATGCCAGGTGATGCAGTTGCTCAACAGTGCCAACCTCGGCAGTGGCGATCGTCGCGGCTATCGCACCACATTGCGCACCACCGCATTGTTCGTCCTGGTCGCAGAAGTGTGTGTGGTGGCTGGCGTATGCCTGTTTCCACAGCAGTATGCCGGACTGTTCCATGTAACATTGGAGGATGCTTTTATGCTGCAAGAATTTGCCTTAGCCGTGCCGCTCATAGCAGCCAACTATGTGATCATGGGCGTGTACCAAATCACCAATCGCTCGACACTCGCAGTTGCTGTGAGTTCCTGCCAAGCGTTGCTGGTGATACCGGCGATGATCGCGATGATGCATATTGCCAAGCTGCATTTCAGTCTGGCGTATGCTCTGGGAGAGGTCGCTACGATGGCTATGATTCTGGTGTGCCGCCAGAGTCTGTTTCCGAGCAGTGACGCCCACGAAGTGTATTTTGATGCCATAGGCAGGAAAGATGCCCCGAAGCTGCTGCAATTGGTGTCGGAGAGTCCTTTGCCCGAACGTGTCAAGGCTGATTTGCAGGAATCGTTGCGGTACTATAAAAGTGGAGAGGCTCGATGGCGAAGGCTTGAAATAACGGTGTATGCAGCAGCTGATGAAATGAATGTGATTATCAGGGCTGATGGTCCACGTATCACCGGACTGAACTGGAGCTTGGGACTCAACCAGTGTGTGCTCACTTGCGGTGATGGTAGCGGAAAGGGCCTCACGTGAGCGCGGAAAAGGTGTACAGGGTGGGGTGGAGGTTTGTATCTTTGTGATGTGAATTTAAAACATAGATGTTATGGCAATTAAAGTGAGAGCGATCGAACGCAATGTATCGTTCGACAAAGAAAGTGAGAAATGGATGTATGTGATGCAGCCCGAGTTGTACAACCGGCTGACACAGGTGAAGGTGGTCGAAGAGGCCTCTGTACGCAGTGGTATCCCCAAGGGCAGTCTGAATGCGTCGTGGGAGGCGATTGGCGACGTGATCAAGGCTTGGGCTACAGAGGGCCACTCGGTGGCGATTCCGGGGTTGGGTACGATGCGTTTCAGCCTGCGATCCAAATCGGTAGCCGATGTAAATAAGGTAAAGTCAAAATTTATTACCGCTCGTCGTGTTCTCTTTACCCCGAATACCGACATCAAGCAGGTTCTGGCCAGTACGAGTGTGGCGATCACCTGCATCGACCGCTACGGCAACGTAGTGAAGCGTGTCAATTCGTCCGATGAGGGCGATGTGGAGGATACGGAGTTTGACTATCGTGTGTCGTTGACGGCCAGTCCGGCGGAGGGCGGAACGGTGACGGGTGCAGGTACGTACCAGAACGGTGATTCGGTGACGATCGAGGCCGTAGCAGCCAGCGGTTACCATTTCACCCAGTGGAGCGATGGTGATACGAACGCAGAGCGTACCTTCAGCATTACGGAGGATGTGACCCTGACGGCCACCTTCGAGGCGGATTCGACCTCCGGCGGTGGATCGGACACAGATTCGGGTGGTGGAACGGATCCTGAGACGCCCCCATTTAGTTGAACAACGGGAGGTCGGGGTGCATAGCCTCGGCCTCCCTGGTTAATCAATAGGAAAGGAGGGCGGATGTGATGAAGATTTTTTATGTGATATTGACGGTGAGCGTAGTGCTGATAGTGGTCGGTTTTTTTATGCCACCCATCGGCGTGATTGATGGAAGTGTGTTGACGGCTGTGGGGCTCTTGCTGTTGTTTGCCGTGGTGGCCCGGATTCCGGATGCCATTGCAAAGGGGCGGAGTGTCAAGATTCAGAAAGGAGATTTTACAGCGGAGGTAGGGGGCGTTCCCCCGGTACATTAATATATATAAGCCCAGGTAGAAGCGGATGTTCGTTTTTGCCTGGGCTGTTCGTTTGCAGCAACCTCAATTTTTTTTGAATCAAAATACGCAGTATATCAGTCCATTATAAAAATGGACGAAAATTTCTTGAAAAAAAGTGGGTAAAATGTTTGGCAGATATGTTTTATAGCACTACCTTTGCACCCGCAATCGAGAAACA
>JAFBIU010000140.1 GCA_021531775.1 Parabacteroides distasonis
TGACCTTCACGAATTATTGGACGGAGAACCAGTATCTGCCATCGGGTGAGGTGGCCTTTACGGTGGTTCCTGAGGAGTCGGGTCCGGTGATGGGCAGGGTCTCTTTGCCGATGGCCCGTTCGGGTAGGGTACGTGTGGGCCAGCGTGTACTAGTCCGTTTCGCCAATTACCCGGATGAGGAGTATGGAGTCGTGGAGGGACGTGTAGCCGCCATCTCGTTAGTGCCGACCGATGCGGGGTATATGGCAGACATTACCTTTCCCCAAGGATTGCATACCCATTATGGCATTGACCTGCCGGTTTCTCCCGAAGCCCAGGCTACGGCGGAGATCGTCACGCAGGAACTGACATTGCTTGAACGCCTGTTTATGCCTGTCAAGCGTGTCATTCGGGAAG
>JAFBIU010000141.1 GCA_021531775.1 Parabacteroides distasonis
TTTTTTAGCGTAACAACTTGTTACGTTACGCTTGCCAAAACTGATTCGTACGGGTTGTAATTTTTGTTTCCACACGAGGTCGCAAAATTTTCCTCGGGGAGTTAGGTCCGATTTCAGCATAAGTGATGCCTGACATTAGTCTTAACTTATCACGCTGGTCTAACATAATTGAAGATTGACATTTGAGACATTCTCGAACCCTTCTCGAACGGTCTTGAGCCGTCTGGCTGTTTTGCGATGCGTAACGTAACACGTTGTTACGCCAAAAAAATAGAATCCATCTCCAATAGATATTATTCTCGAAACTTCAAAATAAATGTAAGCGGTCATTTAGGACCCGTAGGACCCATAAAAACGAAAAGTTTTATTATTTCTTAAGAACTGAT
>JAFBIU010000142.1 GCA_021531775.1 Parabacteroides distasonis
TTTCTAAGTTTCATATTCATACTAACCGATTTTATCAGTTTTTGCTAAACAATGTTATCAAATTTGTATATACGAGATATATCATATATATTTACACCCGATTTAAAAGCATTTATTTATGAAAACAACAACATTATCACCATCCAAAAGAAAGATTATCAATCTTGATGAGACAACCTTCAAGACCCTTTCCATCATGGCCATTGAGGAAGGAACCAATCTCAAGAATTATATTGAAAAATTACTCGCTGACATAGCCGATAGTTACGAAGACTCAAGGCTCTATGACAAACTCAGCAAGGAACGTCCCGAAGGGCATGTCATTCTTGATCAGAAAGAAAAGACAGACTTTGAAAAGTGGTTGGGCGTATGAATGTAGAATATT
>JAFBIU010000143.1 GCA_021531775.1 Parabacteroides distasonis
CACCACTGACAAACTTGTACTCTTTATCTCTACTGTCTCTCCTGTTGGCGATTGGAGGACCAGCTGCTCTACCTGCCACTCCTTCTGCTGAGGTTTCTCCTTGACTGAAACCGGTATGAACGCCAGTGGTGCGACCGGATTCTCCTCCTCTTTGCGCTTGCTTGGATACTCTTTCCTTATACTTGATGATCCAATTGTAATCGATCCCCTCATCTGCACAGTTCTTGCGAAGACTACGACCTTTCCTGAATTGGCTGAAGTCCTGCATGACCTGTAAACTACCAATACAACGTCCTATTCTCCCACAATAAGTTACGTGTACCTGAGTCTTGTTTAAAAATTGTTTATTTGAGATTTTAACTTTATGCAACGGT
>JAFBIU010000144.1 GCA_021531775.1 Parabacteroides distasonis
TGCGTTGTCTGGAGGATGGCAGCCTCGACCTGTCGAACAATATCTGCGAGCGTCAAATCCGTAGGATAGCAAAATACCGGAACAACAGTTTGTTTGTGGGCAGTCCCGAATCCGGAGTCCGCTTTGCCCGTCTCATGTCCGTTTTTGCCAATATCAGGAATCATCATTTGGATCCGATAGAGTACTTATGTGATGTGTTCCGCCGTATAGGTACGATAGCAAAGGAAAAGTTGGTCGACCTTCTTCCTCATAGATGGCAGCCGGCCACTGTGCCTGCATGGGTTTGATTTTGCACATCAGTTCTTAAGAAATAATAAAACTTTTCGTTTTTATGGGTCCTACGGGTCCTAAATGACCGCTTAC
>JAFBIU010000145.1 GCA_021531775.1 Parabacteroides distasonis
GTCCGGAGGGGTTGGACACCGGGCGACGCGCATGAGGGGTATTCAAAATGATTGATGTGAATATTCCCAACGAACGAAGTTTGGGACTGGATGGAAGTGGCATTACCCATGCTGAAATGTGGGCACGAACCATCTCTTACTACAAACGGCCGGTTTCGAACACTCGGCCTACTTCCCGTGTCTCAATCGGACACATCGTCGAGTATATCCGGGGTGACTATTACCGTCAGGAGACCGAACAGTTGCGTGCCATCACCGACCCCAAGGAGCGTCGGAAATTCAAGGCAACGCATTTCGACTCGGTGACCTTCTGTGGTCTCTTTGCCGAACGCAAAGATGATCAGTTGCTCTGTCCGACCG
>JAFBIU010000146.1 GCA_021531775.1 Parabacteroides distasonis
GAGACCTGAAACCGGATAATATCTTGGTGAAATCGGATGGATCGTTGGTCTTGGTGGATTATGACGGCATGTTTGTCCCTGCCATGCAAGGGGAACAAGCCGGTGAATTGGGAAGCCCTGACTTTCGTCATCCCTTGCGAACGGCGGCCGAATTCAATGAGCATATCGATGATTTCTCGATTGCTTCGATCGCCCTCTCTCTGAAAGCGATTGCCCTGCAACCCTCGCTCTACGATCAGTTTGCCGCTTCCGATCGCTTGCTGTTCGCCGCTTCCAATTATATGGACTTAGGCAAATCTGCACTACTACCTACCCTCTGCTCATTGACTTCCGATGCAGAACTGGCCGTACTCCTCTCCA
>JAFBIU010000147.1 GCA_021531775.1 Parabacteroides distasonis
AACATGCCGTCATAATCCACCAAGACCAACGATCCATCCGATTTCACCAAGATATTATCCGGTTTCAGGTCTCCATGCGCAAATGGTTGAGACAAGAGCCATGCCCCCATGCGACAGAAACGATAGGCCAATAGCTGCAAAGCATAGGTGTCCTGTAAGTGAGCTCGCAGATAACGATCCAAAGGTTCTCCCTCCACCCAATCCATCACCAACACCGGGTATTCCTCTGCATCGCCTTGCGAGGTATCGACAAACAGCTCCTTTTCCAAGAAGCGGAAGTGCACAAGGTAGGGAGAAGAGACAAACTCCAGCTCCTCCGCAATCCTGCGGTAGTTCTCATGGCGTCTTTCTTGATCCCG
>JAFBIU010000148.1 GCA_021531775.1 Parabacteroides distasonis
GAGTCCTTCGGGTGGTGCCCTTCTGCCGGCTGTCGAGCGTCCCTCCGATGGTGGGTCTCTCTGCTTTTCGTCTGGCTTTCGACGGCAAAGGTAGAGGGGCGGGAGTGCGGTTTCAATAGTTGGGGAAGATTTTTTCAAAAAAAATTCTGAGGAAAAAAATTTTTTTGGCTTGGTACCAAGCGATGATTCCGTTCTTTTGGCTTGAATGTATCGTTCTTTTGGCTTGACCCAAATTTGAAGGTCTCGTTCTTTTGGCTTGACCCAAATTTGAAGGTCTCGTTCTTTTGGCTTGACCCAAAAGAACCAAAAGGTCAAGGCTGCACCGTCTGGGCTACTTCGCTTTGCTGCGG
>JAFBIU010000149.1 GCA_021531775.1 Parabacteroides distasonis
ACTTCCGTTTCCAGATCGGCCGGTTGAATCATGGTTGTCGTTGCGGACTGAGATACGTTCGGCTCAGTTGCCACAGGTGTCGGGCTCATCTGTGCCCATTTCAAAAGATCAATTTTCTGCATAATAGGAGTTGTTTTGGAGTTCTGATGGATAAAATGAGGGATGCACATACACTTCCGAATCATAGCAGAGGAAGCAGGCACGAGAAAGGTTGCGGCACTGATCGTCCGCCTTGACCTGATAGGTGGCATACACATAATTCAAGATTGCCTTGTACCAAGTCGCATAGTCACACTGGTTCAAATCAATCTTTACGACCCATTTGAGGCCGTCACCGGAGG
>JAFBIU010000014.1 GCA_021531775.1 Parabacteroides distasonis
TAAACGGATTGATGTATTTCTTCATAGCTAACGTTATGAATGAATAGGTTTATAAATCAATTGAATAAATTCTTGCAGGCAAACATAATCAATTTGTCTCAAATATCCCATCAAGAATCGGTCCGAAGTTATCGAATTAGTAAATATTAAGACAGATAAGTTCTCATCCGGAAGAGCAAGTTAGTAGCGAGGGAGCAAGGAACTGTCCTTAGCTCAGAAACAGGGCATAGTCAGAAAGCAGGAATTGGCCTCACAACCAAATTGTGTCATCCTGTCAAAATGTCAAAGTGTCAAAATGAAAATGAGGTGGGTAACAAAGTTTAATCTCGATATAAAGCAGGTTCTGATCCGGAAATCGGAACAGTTTCAAATCAGGAACAGCCCTTAGCTGGAAAAAGGACCAGCCTCAGAGCAAGAACAGTCCGAAGTCAACAAGAAGGGTTCAGACTCGGATAAGCAGCGATATGTCCGAAACAGCAGGTTCCAACGAGGAGGAAAGGAACCAGCCTCAGAGCAAGAACAGAGCGAAGTCAGCAAGAAGGGTTGGATTCGGTAAAGATCGATACTATCGAAACAGCAGGTTTCAGCGAGGAGGAAGGGAACCAACCTTAGAGCAAGAACGGCCCAAAAGGGAAGAAAGGGACCGGCCTTCAGCGGATGGGCGTTAAGCGGAGCGACGTGGAGGGCGGAACAGAAATGGATGCTGTTTGAGCGAAGCGAGTTTCATCCATTTCCCGCCCGCAGCAAAGCGAAGTAGCCCAGACGGTGCAGCCTTGACCTTTTGGTTCTTTTGGGTCAAGCCAAAAGAACGGAACATCCCAATTGGCTGCCAAGCCAAAAGAACGGAATCATCAAGAGTGAATCCAAAAACGAATGAGAATGACAATTATGTTTAATTGAGTTTCCCAAAAGGGTGACGCAACCACCCCATTATACCTATATATAATATAGCACCTCGATTATTAGGAAATCTGCCCAAAAATCCTTTCTTTTGCAAAACAAACCGTTCCGGAGCGAAACTGTTCAAAGCAGCATCCATCCGAAACACAAACTGATTTAAAACATATCATTATGGACACGAAAAACACCGGCTATTTGCAACCCACGTATCCGATGCCAACCAAGCGATACTGTCAGATGCTGGATCTCAAAAACGATCCGGCCCTCATTGCCGAATACAAGAAAAGACACTCTCCCGGCTACTACTGGAAAGAGATCGGCGAAGGAATCCGGGCAGTCGGCATCCTGAATATGGAAATATACCTACTTGATAATCATCTCTTTATGATTGTCGATACCCCTGTTGACTTTGATTGGAAACCGGCCTTTGACAAGTTGGCGACCCTGCCGAGACAAGCAGAATGGGAACGCTACATGGCTAATTTTCAGGAAGCTGATCCGAACGCAACTTCGGACGAGAAGTGGAAACTGATGGAGCTCATGTTTTCCAACGTGCGCGCCATGGAATCAGCAAACGAATAAAACGCAATCTATATGGAATATCAAGTTTGTGGCAAGACCGGGATGCGGTTTTCCCAGTTGAGTTTTGGAGCCTCTTCGCTGGGCGGTGTCTTTCACGACATCCGCGAGGCAGAAGCCATCCAAGCCGTCTTTACAGCCGTGGAGAATGGCATGAATCTCATTGATGTATCTCCCTATTATGGTCATTATAAGGCAGAAACCGTGTTGGGCAAGGCCCTCAGGGAAATGCCGCGCGAAGGTTATTACCTCTCCACGAAGGTGGGCCGTTATGGCAAGGACGGTGTCAATACGTGGGACTATTCCGGCCAACGCGCCCAAGAGAGCGTCTATGAAAGCATGGAGCGTCTGCATGTAGATCACATCGACCTGATCAACGTACACGACATTGAGTTTGCCGATCTGCAGCAGGTGGTCGATGAGACCTTGCCAGCCCTCGTGGAACTGAAACGGCAAGGGGTGGTGAGCCATGTCGGCATTACCGACCTGCAACTGAAGAACTTGCAGTGGGTGGTCGATCATGTGCCGGAAGGAACCGTCGAGACCGTGCTGAATTTCTGCCACTTCTGTCTGAACGATGATGCGCTGACCGACTACCTGGACTATTTCGAAAGCAAGCAGATCGGAGTGATCAACGCCTCCCCGTTCGGGATGGGCTTGCTCTCCGAACGAGGCGTTCCCGACTGGCATCCGGCTCCGCAGGCACTCGTCGAGGCTTGCCAACGGGCTGTGCAACATTGCCGGGCGCACCACTATCCGATTGATAAACTGGCGGTACAGTATGCGGTGAGTAATCCGCGCATCTCCTCTACCCTCTTCAGCTCGGCCAATCCGGCCAATGTGAAAAAGAACATTGCCTATGTGGAGGAACCGATCGACTGGAACCTCGTGCAGGAGGTGAAGGAGATCATTGGCGACCAGCAACGGGTCAGCTGGCTGAATTCCTAACACGAAGGGAGGTGGATGATGATTGACTATCCGATTGTTGATGCGCATTCGCATCTCTGGTTGCGTCAAGACACGGTGGTGGACGGGTTGCCCATCCGCACGTTGCAAAACGGACGCTCGCTGTTCATGGGCGAAGAGCGGCAAATGCTTCCGCCCTTTTTGATTGACGGACGGAATACGGCCGAGGTATTCCTGTCGAACATGGACTATGCGCAGGTGTCGGCAGCCGTTGTGACACAGGAGTTTATCGACGGACTGCAGAACGATTACCTGCAAGAGGTGCAACAGCGTTACCCGGATCGTTTCCGGGTCTGCGGACTGTGTGAGTTTCGGGAACCGGGCTTCCTCCCCCATGCTGAACAGCTGATCCAGGCGGGTTTCCAGGCCATCAAGATTCCCGCCGGACGACTGATCCTCTCCGACCGACGGGTTTGGCTGACGGGTGACGAGATGATGCAACTCTTCCACCGGATGGAGGAGCAGCAGGTGATTCTCTCGATCGACTTGGCCGACGGGGCGACGCAAGTGGCTGAAATGGAGGAGATCATTGCCGAATGTCCACAGCTGAAGATTGCCATTGGCCATTTCGGGATGGTGACCTGTCCCGGCTGGCTTTCGCAGGTGCAGCTGGCTCGTCATCCGCACGTACGGATCGAGTCGGGCGGCATTACCTGGCTCTTCAACGATGAGTTTTACCCCTTTGCCGGAGCCGTTCGGGCGATTCTCGTAGCGGCCGATTGCGTGGGTATGGAGAAGCTGATGTGGGGTTCGGACTATCCGCGCACGATCACGGCCATTACCTACCGGATGTCGTATGATTTCGTGGTGAAGTCGAACGAGCTGACCGATGCGGAGAAACGGCTCTTCTTGGGTGAAAATGCGCGTCAGTTCTATGGTTTTCAGGAGCTGAAGCGGTTGCCCTACATCAAGAATATGTCTGAATAGCGTTTGAAACAGCCTAGAACATACATAACATAACGAACGATTATAGAAATAACAAAAGCATGAAAGCTATCCAAATAATTGCTCCACATCAGGTGGAGATGACCACCGTTGCGGATCCGGTTGATTTAAAGCCGGATGAGGTGTTGGTACGGATCTGTCACGTGGGTTTCTGCGGTTCGGATCTGAACACCTTTCTGGGTCGGAACCCGATGGTGAAACTGCCCGTGATTCCGGGTCATGAGATCGGTGCGGAGATTGTGAGCTTGGGTTCGAATGTCCCGCGTACGTTGGAACCGGGCATGTCCGTGACGCTCAATCCTTATACCAGCTGTGGCAAGTGTGCCTCCTGCCGCAACGGACGTCCGAATGCCTGTCAGGACAATCAGACCATGGGCGTCCAGCGCAACGGGGCGATGTGCGAATATGTGGTGTTGCCTTGGCAGAAGGTGATTTCGGCCAAGGGACTGACCACCCGGGAGTGCGCCTTGGTGGAACCGTTGAGCGTGGGATTCCATGCGGTGGATCGCGGACAGGTGACGGACCTGGACGTGGTGATGGTGATCGGTTGCGGCATGATCGGCATTGGTGCGATTGTGCGAGCCGTGATGCGTGGTTCGACGGTGATTGCCGTGGATATGGACGACAACAAGTTAGCGTTGGTGCGTCAGTTAGGTGTGCAATATACGGTGAACTCCAAGACGGAACCGGTTCACGAACGGTTGCAGGAGATTACCGGTGGACAGGGTCCGGATGTGGTGATTGAAGCCGTGGGCAGTCCGGTGACCTACGTCATGGCGGTGGATGAAGTGGCCTTCACGGGACGCGTGGTTTGCATCGGTTATGCGAAGAGCGACGTGACGTTCCAAACCAAACTCTTCGTGCAGAAGGAGTTGGACATCCGCGGTTCGCGCAATGCCTTGCCGGCCGATTTCCGGGCTGTGGTGCATTACCTGCGCCAGGGACATTGTCCGACCGAGGCTTTCATCTCGCGTGTCATCCAGCCGGAAGAGGCGGCCGAAGCGTTGCAGACGTGGGCGGCCGATCCGGGAAAAGTATTTCGTATCGTAGTAGAATTTTAAATGGTCAGTCAGAAATGTTACGTGCATTGAATCAACAGACAGCCCCGAAGGTGAACCGTCCGGAACGGATCATCCAGTTTGGCGAGGGCAATTTTCTTCGTTGTTTTGTCGATTGGATCATTTCCAACATGAACGAGAAGACAGACTTCAACAGTAGTGTCGTGGTGGTGCAACCCATTGAAAAAGGGATGATTGGGCTGCTGAACCAGCAGGATGGTCTCTACCACGTGAATCTGCAAGGGTTGGATCAGGGTGAAGTGGTCAACTCCTACCGGCTAATTGACGTGATCAGCCGCGGACTCAGTCCGTATGCCGATTTTGAAGCGTTCCTGCAGTTGGCCGAACAGCCGGAGATGCGTTTCGTCATCTCCAACACGACCGAAGCGGGCATTGCGTTTGATCCGGCTTGCCGGCTGACCGACCGGCCGGCCTCCTCCTATCCGGGCAAGTTAGTGCAGCTTCTGTATCATCGCTTCCAGCATTTTCAGGGCGATCCGACCAAGGGATTGATCCTCTTCCCGTGCGAACTGATCTTCCTGAATGGCCATCAGTTGAAGGCGGTCATTGAACAATATATCGACCATTGGCAGTTGGGCGAAGCCTTCCGGCAATGGTTTGAAACGGCTTGTGGGGTTTATGCGACTTTGGTCGATCGGATTGTGCCTGGATTCCCGCGGAAAGAGATTGACCAGATTCAGGAAAAGATCGGCTATGCGGATCAGTTAGTCGTTCAGGGTGAAGCCTTTCACCTGTGGGTGATCGAGGCTCCTCAGTCTGTGGCGGCTGAGTTTCCGGCCGATCGTGCAGGTCTGAACGTGCTGTTTGTGCCCTCCGAAAAGCCTTACCACGAGCGGAAGGTGACCCTGCTCAACGGACCGCACACGGTGCTCTCGCCGGTGGCTTACCTGTCGGGAGTGAACATCGTGCGCGAGGCTTGCCAACATCCGGTGATCGGACGTTACATTCATCAGGTGATGTTCGACGAACTGCTGCCCACGCTCAATCTGCCGCAAGCGGAATTGGAACAGTTTGCCAACGGTGTGTTGGAGCGTTTCAACAATCCTTTTGTGGATCATCAAGTTACCTCCATCATGCTGAATGCGTTTCCCAAATTCCAGACACGCGATTTGCCGGGTCTGAAAACCTATCTGCAACGGAAAGGCCGGTTGCCGAAGGGTTTGGTGCTGGGTTTGGCCGCCATTATCACCTATTATCATGGAGGTACTCGTGCCGATGGTGCTCCCATCGTGCCGCAGGATGCACCGGAGATTCTGGCTTGTCTGCAGGCGGCTTGGGCGGAACCGACCTTGCGGCAGACGGCTGAAAAGGTGCTAGGCGCGACCTTCATCTGGCAGGAAGATCTGAACGAAATTCCAGGATTGACCGATCTGTTGACGGCTGATTTGGAGGCGATTGCCAACGAGGGTATGTTGGCGGTCGTGGAACGTATCGTAACCGAAAAGGAGGCGTGAGCCATGGAGCAATGGATTCAGATTCATCCGAAAGATAATGTGGCCGTCGCCTTGGCGGAATTGCCTGCGGGAACGTTGATTCCCTTGGCGGACAGGATGTTGCAGGTGTGTGAAACGATTCCGGAGGGTCATAAACTGGCCTTGCAGGACTTGGAGGCTGGCGAGCTGATTGTCAAGTATGGCTATCCGATCGGCCGGCTGATCCGGACGGTAAAGGCGGGTTCGTGGGTGAACGAGCAGGTGCTGAAAACGGCTTTGGATGGTTTGCAAGATTATGCGTATCAGCCAGTTGACTGTTCATTGACGGACAGCAACGAGGGGCGGACGTTCCAAGGCTTTCGTCGGGCAAACGGCACGTGTGGTGTTCGCAACGAGCTTTGGATCATTCCTACCGTGGGTTGTGTCAATGGGGTTGCGGAACGGTTAGCCAAGCAGTTCTTGCAGGAACATCCGCAGTTGCAGGGAGTGGATGCGGTTCGTGCATTCCCGCACAATTTCGGGTGTTCGCAGTTGGGCGATGATCATGAGAATACGCGTAAGATTTTGCGTGACATGGTGTTGCATCCCAATGCAGGTGCGGTATTGGTGATTGGCTTGGGCTGCGAAAACAACCAGCCGGAAGCGTTCCGACAGTTTGTAGGTAAGTACGATCCGCAACGGGTGCGTTTCCTGGTTTGCCAACAGGTGGAGGACGAAATGGAGACAGGAATGCAGCTGTTGCGCGAACTGTACGAAGTGGCTTCGCAGGACAGCCGGACTGCCCTTCCCCTCTCTGCCTTGCGAATCGGCCTGAAATGTGGCGGTTCGGATG
Organism: Parabacteroides distasonis; assembly: GCA_021531775.1. GTDB lineage: Bacteria > Bacteroidota > Bacteroidia > Bacteroidales > Tannerellaceae > Parabacteroides. The sequence goes on from JAFBIU010000014.1 coordinate 6,735, forward strand.
GTTTTTCGGGCATTACGGCCAATCCGTTGGTGGGACGTTTCTCGGACTATTTGGTGGCTCAGGGGGGAACCACGCTCTTGACGGAAGTGCCGGAAATGTTTGGTGCGGAGACCATTCTGATGAACCGGAGTGCCGATCGGGCGGTATTCGACGAGACGGTTAGCCTGATCAACGATTTCAAGCGTTACTACCTGAAGCATGATCAGCCGATCTATGAGAATCCGTCGCCGGGCAACATTGCCGGAGGCATTTCAACGCTGGAAGAGAAGTCGTTGGGTTGCACACAGAAATCGGGTCAATCCACGGTTCAGGGGGTATTGGCTTATGGCGAACAGCTCTCGAAACCGGGTCTGAACCTGCTGAGTGCACCGGGTAACGACTTGGTAGCCAGTACGGCATTGGCGGCTGCGGGTTGTCAGTTGGTGCTCTTCACGACAGGTCGTGGAACGCCTTTCGGAACCTTCGTCCCGACGCTGAAAATTGCCACTCATTCGGAATTGGCTCAACGCAAACCGCACTGGATCGATTTCAATGCCGGTCCGTTGGTGGAGGGTGTGCCGATGGAGGAACTGTTGCAGCAATTCATCCAGCTGGTGATTGCGATTGCTTCGGGTGAACAGACGCTCAACGAACGCAACGGAGCGTCCGAAATCGCCATTTTCAAAACAGGTGTGACTCTGTAAAAGGTTCAGCTGGTTCTGACGCGTCAGCCACAGACGGCTGCGGATACGTGGAAGGTGCGATTTGAATAATGCATAGAGACGGTTATACTAACGGAAAATCAATCCGTTAGTATAACTGTTACGCGCATCGGACCGTGTGCTCCAAACACCAAGGCCTGTTCAATATCGGCCGTTTTGGAAGGACCGGACATGAAAACACCATACGCATAGTCCGACTGTTGGGCAGCCAATCGTCGGTAGGCTTCGTACATGTTGGACACAATCTCCTCTTTCTGCAGCAGGATCACCAGGGCGGTCGGGATGAAATAGAGGGCTTTGTATTTGACACGGGCCGGCAACCAGACAGCTCCATTCTCAACCACACCAAATTCGGCTTGCACAATGGCCACGTCGGTTCCGTCCAGTTCGCGTGGATCGGCCACTTCGTCCGGATTGAACGTGGCGCACCGGATTTGCGGCAAGTTGGAGGCAATGCGTTGTGCATCTGGGTGTAATCGACGAATCACCTGGTCAATCTCCTCGCCGGGCTGCAACACGACAGCCTCCCCTCCCATCTGTTTCAGCACCTCCTGAAACGATTGCAGTTTGTCTGCATAGGTCAGGGTTTCCATCTGCAAATCAGGCATCTCGAAAGTCTGCAACGTATGCTTTCGGATGCGATTCAATAGTTCTTCTTTCTGGCTCATTTTTGCACTTGATTCTTTTTCCACATTTCATTAAACGACTGCTTGGCAAAGCGTGGCATTTCGCGTCCTTGTCCCCAAGCATTCAACGCATGATAGATCAACGGCCGCGGCAAATGGTTGACCACCGGAGCCAGTTTCAAGGCTGTATTGAACAGGGGTGGTCGCTCCATGAGGTATTTCATACCTTGCGACATCAGCTTCTTGGTCGGATTGGCCTTGCCCAGCGAATCCAACTGTTGCCGCCAACGGTAAATCTGTTCGCCCAAATCGACTTTGGCCGGACAAACGTTGGAGCAAGAGAGACATAACGAGCAGGCAGACAGGTTGTCTGCATATTGCTTCGGATCGCGCAACATGCCCAAATTAATGCCAATGGGACCGGGAATGAAATAGGTGTAGGAATAACCGCCACTCCGTCGATAGACGGGACAGGTGTTCATACACTGGCCGCAACGGATGCAGTTCAACGTACGGAAATGTTCCGGATTGCCCAAGATGTCGCTTCGTCCATGATCGACAATGATGATGTGAAACTCTTGTCCGTTCATGGGTTTCCGATAATGGGCCGTATAGGCTGTGGAGGGTTGACCGGTGCCGGATCGCGCCAACAGACGGACGAAAATGCCCAACGATTCCTGATTGGGAACGATCTTTTCCATTCCCATGGTGGCAATGTGCACTTTCGGGAAAGAGGTTCCCATGTCGGCATTGCCCTCATTCGTACAGACCACAATCTCTCCTGTCGAAGCAACGGCAAAATTGGCTCCTGTCATGGCTACGTCGGCTGTCAGGAACTTCTGCCGCATGTCTTTCCGGACGGCATGGGTCAGATAGGTCGGATCGGCATTGCCCTTTTCCGTGCCCAACACCTGCTCCATCATGCGTCCTACCTCTTGCCGTTTGATGTGAATGGCCGGCATGACGATGTGGCTCGGGTGCTTGTGCATCCATTGGAGAATGCGTTCGCCCAGGTCGCTCTCAATGATGTCGTAGCCCTTCTCCATCAGGTAGGCATTCATGCCGCACTCTTCGGTGAGCATGGACTTGCTCTTGATCATCACCTTCGCTTGGTGTTGCTGAAGAATCTGCTCGACAATGGCATTGTGTTCTTCCGCATCCTTGGCCCAGTGTACTATGGCTCCGTTGGCCGTCGCATGGCGTTCAAACTCTTCCAGTAAATCGGCCAAGTGGCTGTTGGAATAGAGTTTGATCTGGGACGCCTTTTCGCGCAATTCTTCCCATTCGGGCAAGGAACGGCTCATCTTGTCTCGCTTGGCACGAACCATCCAAAGTGTCTCATCGTGCCACTTCTCTTCGGCTCGATCGGCCAGGAACCGTGTGGCCGTTTCTGCATGTTTTGTGCTCATAATCCAGCGGTTAAAATTTGAGTGATGTGAATGGTTTGAATGGGTAGGTGTTCACGTCGGATCACACCCTCCATGTGCATGAGGCAGGAGCTGTCGGCTCCGGTAATGTATTCCGCACCCGTGCTGATGTGGTCCATGACCTTGTCATGACCCATACAGGTAGAGACGGCCGGCTCTTCAATGGCAAACATGCCACCGAAACCGCAGCATTCATCGACGCGCTTGGGTTCGAAGATTTCAATGCCTTGAACCAACGAGAGCAGATCGCGCAATTTGGACGCATAGGGCCGGTTCCATTCGCTCGGTGTCGAAAGATGCAGTTCACGCACACCGTGACAACTGTTGTGGATGCTGACCTTGTGCGGGAAGGTTGCATCCAGATGAGTCGGCTGAATCACATCGTGCACAAACTCGCAAATGTCGTAAATTTTGTCACGATTCATGCAGGGATGGTTCTCTTTGGCCAAGATGTGCGGATGGTTCTCTTTCACGAACGCCACACAACTGGCAGAGGGTCCGACTACATAATCATAGGTTGCAAACAGCTCTTCCATTCGCAACGCCAACTTCAATGATTCGTTTTCGAATCCTGCATTGGCCATGGGCTGGCCGCAACAGGTCTGATCCAATGGATAATCAACATCTATCCCTAAGTGCTTCAATAGCTTGTAGGAGGCTACTCCTACTTCCGGATAGACGGCATTGATGTAACATGGAATGAATAATCCTACTTTCATGATTGAATAGTTGCTCTGACACGACTCAATGTTTCCGGAGTCATCAATAGATAAGAAGCAATTTGCGACAAAGGCGCATGCCGAATGACTTCGGGACGCTCCTTCAGCAGTCTCTTGTAACGCTCATGAGCCGTTTCGAAACGGAATGAATCGATTTTGTGCTGCGAAAGAATCAGCGAATCTTCAATCCATCCCCGGTAAATCAACTCCATCTCGTAATTCGTTTTAGCCAACTCGTGAATCTCGTCGTAGGGCACTCCATAGACAACGGAGTGTTGAACAGCTTCTGCCAAGAGGGTGGTTGGCTGTTGACGCAGGAAACTTTCAATGCAAAAGAAAATGGTGTTTTCCGATGCAAAGTGTTCGGTCAGATCCTTATCGTTTTTGTAGTAAAACTGCCGAATCATACCCCGCTGCACATATCCGATGTATCGACATACATCGTTTTCGCGCAGATAACGTTCTCCTTTTTTAAGTTCAATGCGAACCAAAATGGAGGCTAACTTATCGATTGTGTCATTACTCAACGTGATGGGTGGATAGGCCAATCGGGCCATCTCACAGGCTATTTGTCTTGTTGTTTCCATTTCTTCAAATTGATAATTGCTTTGTTCCGGAAACAAAGATAGAAATAGTCCGTCTCTTTTGAACAAAAGAACGGAAACTATTTCTACTTTCTTATTGATTATTTATATTCTTGCCAACTTTTGATGCTTATATCATTCACATCAATCGTACAGAATGCCTGAATGAACGCACTGGCCAATCGGGCATTGGTGATCAATGGAATGTTCAGGTCGATGGCTGCCCGACGAATCTTATAGCCGTTGGACAACTCTCCGGCCGACAGGTCACGCGGAATGTTCACCACCAGGTCGATTTTGTGTTCATGCAACATGGTGAGTGCTTGCGGCTGTCCCTCCTCGCTCGGCCAATACACCAACGAACAGGGGATTTGGTTCTCCTGCAGGAAGCGGTAGGTTCCACCCGTTGCATAGAGGTTGTAACCCTTGTTAGCCAACAATTTGGCAGCATCCAGCATGGCCACTTTCTGCTTGGAAGATCCGGTCGAAAGCAGGATGTTCTTCTCCGGAATGCGCTGGCCGACAGCCAACATACTGGTCAAAACAGCTTCGGAAACATCGTCTCCCAAACAGCCAACTTCACCCGTGGAAGCCATGTCAACACCCAAGACGGGATCGGCCTTCTGCAAACGGTTGAACGAGAATTGCGAAGCCTTGATGCCGACATAGTCCAAATCAAATTCATTCTTGTGAGGCTTCTCGACAGGCAATCCTAACATGATGCGGGTAGCCAATTCGATGAAGTTGATCTTCAACACCTTGCTGACGAAGGGGAACGAACGGCTGGCGCGGAGGTTACACTCGATGACCTTGATCTCGTTGCCTTTGGCCAGGTACTGGATATTGAACGGTCCGGAAATTTTCAGCTCCTTGGCAATCTGCTTGCTGATGCGCTTGATGCGACGAACGGTTTCGACATAGAGTTTCTGAGCCGGGAACTGAATCGTTGCGTCACCCGAGTGAACACCGGCAAACTCAATATGCTCGGAAATGGCGTACATGATGATTTCACCATCTTGGGCAACCGCATCCATCTCCACCTCTTTCGCATGTTCGATGAATTGGCTCACTACAACCGGATGTTTCTTGCTGACATTGGCGGCCAATTGCAGGAAGCGTTCCAACTCTTCCTGGTTGGAGCAGACATTCATGGCCGCTCCACTCAACACGTAGCTGGGTCGTACCAGTACCGGGAAACCAACCTCTTCCACGAAACTGTTGATGTCGTCCATCGAAGAGAGCTCTTTCCAACGAGGCTGATCCACATGGATGCGATCCAACATGGCCGAGAATTTCTCACGGTCTTCTGCATTGTCAATGCTCTTGGCCGTGGTTCCGAGGATGTTGACATGTTGTTCGTCCAGACGGATGGCCAAGTTGTTCGGAATCTGTCCGCCCGTTGAAACAATCACACCATGCGGATTTTCCAATTCCAGAATATCCATGACACGCTCGAAGGTCAACTCATCGAAGTAGAGGCGGTCGCACATGTCGTAGTCGGTCGAAACGGTTTCTGGATTGTAGTTGATCATGACACTTCGCCAACCCTCTTTGCGGATCGTGTTCAACGCCTGTACACCACACCAGTCAAACTCTACGGAACTGCCAATGCGGTAAGCTCCGGAACCGAGTACGACAATCGAACGGTGGTCTCCGACATATTCCACATCGTTTTCCGTTCCGTTGTAGGTCAGATAGAGGTAATTGGTCTGTGCCGGATATTCGGCAGCCAACGTGTCAATCTGCTTGACCACGGGGAGAATACCTCTGTATTTACGATCCTGACGGACTTGCAACGAAGCACGTTCCGCATCGTCCAGATGCTCTTTGAAAATGGCTCGTGCAATCTGGAAGTCGGAGAATCCTTGTATTTTGGCTTGACGCAACAAAGGGGTCGGAATGGCTTTCACGCTCTCGCAAGCCTCCAGCTCGTTGGCCGTCTGAATGATTGCGTACAGTTTCTGCAGGAACCACTTGTCGATCTTGGTCAGTTCGTGGATCTGATCAATGGTATAACCGGCACGGAATGCTTTGGAGATGACAAAGATACGACGGTCTGTCGGTTCGTGCAAAGCCTTTTCGATGTCTGGAATGACCAACTCTTTGTTTTCCACAAATCCGTGCATTCCCTGTCCGATCATGCGCAATCCCTTCTGCAAAGCCTCTTCAAAGGTTCGGCCAATGGCCATGACCTCTCCGACCGATTTCATGCTGGATCCCAATTCACGGGCTACTCCGTGGAATTTACCCAAGTCCCAACGTGGGATCTTGCAGACTACATAATCCAGGGCCGGCTCAAAGAAGGCACTGGTGGTTTTGGTAACGGAGTTCTTCAAATCGAACAGACCGTAACCCAATCCCAACTTGGCGGCTACGAAGGCCAACGGATAACCGGTTGCCTTGGAAGCCAAGGCAGATGAACGGCTCAAACGGGCATTGACCTCAATGACCCGATAGTCTTCCGATTCCGGATCGTAGGCGTACTGCACATTACATTCACCCACAATGCCGATGTGGCGGATGATCCGGATGGCCAATTCACGCAATTTATGATAGTCTGTGTTGCTCAAGGTCTGCGACGGAGCAATCACAATGGATTCTCCTGTATGGATACCTAACGGGTCGAAGTTCTCCATGTTGCAGACCGTAATGCAGTTGTCAAAACGGTCCCGAACCACTTCGTATTCCACCTCTTTCCAACCTTTCAAGCTCTTTTCGACAAGCACCTGGGGCGAGAAAGAGAAGGCTTTTTCCACCAGCACATTCAGTTCTTCCTCGTTGTCGCAGAAGCCAGATCCCAATCCGCCCAACGCGTAGGCTGCACGTACAATCACCGGATAACCCACTTCGCGAGCTGCCCGTCGTGCATCTTCGATGGTCTCGACCGCTTCACTTTTAATGGTCTTGACCTGAATCTCATCCAGTCTGCGGACGAACAATTCACGGTCTTCCGTGTCCATGATGGCCTGAACGGGAGTTCCCAACACGCGAACATTGTATTTCTCCAAGACACCACTTTGGTAAAGGGCTACACCACAGTTGAGTGCGGTCTGTCCTCCAAAGGCCAGCAGGATTCCGTCAGGACGCTCCTTCTCAATCACCTTTTCAACGAAGAAGGGGGTGACCGGCAAGAAATAGACCGTATCGGCTACTCCTTCCGAAGTCTGTACCGTAGCGATGTTCGGGTTGATCAAAACTGTTTGAATGCCCTCTTCCTTGATCGCTTTGAGGGCTTGACTGCCTGAATAGTCAAACTCGCCGGCTTCACCAATTTTCAGTGCTCCGGAACCGAGAATCAGGACTTTCTTTATCGTTTCTTTCATGATCGTGTTGTCGCTTTTTGATTATAACATGCCTATGAACTTATCGAAGATCAGTCCCTCGGTATCCAACGGACCGCTGCAAGCCTCCGGGTGGAACTGACAGGAGAAGAAGGGTTTCGTCTTGTGGCGAATACCTTCGTTCGTATCGTCATTCATATTGATAAAGAGCGGTTCCCAGTCTGCACCCAAGGTTTGGTTATCGACTGCATAACCATGGTTCTGTGAGGTGATGAAACAATGGTTGGTTCCGACCATCCGAACCGGCTGGTTATGGCTTCGATGACCATATTTCAACTTGAAGATCGAGGCTCCTCCGGCTTTCGCTAACAGCTGGTTCCCCATACAAATACCACAAACGGGTTTGTCGCCTGTCAAAGCCTGACGGATGTGGTTGACAGTCACTTCACAGGTGTCAGGATCGCCCGGACCATTACTGATGAACAGACCGTCATACTCCAACGTGTTGAAGTCATAGTCCCAAGGTACCCGGATAACGGTAACTCCCCGATTCAACAGACAACGGATGATGTTGTGCTTGACACCACAATCGACCAGTACCACACGCTTCTTTCCAGCCTCTTCTCCGTAGGTGATGACCTCTTTGCAAGAAACCTGGTTGACATAATTGACGCCTCCATAGACACCGAAATCAGACAGGTCTGAGGCTTCCGGTGTTCCTATAACGATTTTACCCATCATCACACCATGTTCGCGAAGTTTCTTCGTCAACGCACGTGTGTCAATGCCGTAAATACCTGGAATCTGCTCTTCCTGCAGCCATTCAGCCAAGCTGCATTGTGCATTCCAATGACTGTATTCGAAACTGTAATCACTGATGATAATGGCTTCTGCATGAATCTTCTCGCTCTCCATGAAACAAGAAAGTCCATCCGGACGGAGTGTGCGAGGTGGAACGCCATAGTTGCCGACTAATGGATAAGTCAGCACCATCAGCTGGCCGGCATAGGAAGGGTCTGTCAAACTCTCCGGATAACCGGACATGGCTGTGTTGAACACCACCTCTCCAGTTACGGGTTTTTCGTAACCGAACGAGAAACCTTGGAAGACACTGCCGTCGTCCAAAATCAAAGTTGCTGTTCTGTTTGTCTGCATATTTGTATGTTGTGTCATTTCACTAAATATTCTTCTTCCATATAATGTATAAAGGCTTCGTTCACCATGCGTGTTCCGCCAGGTGTCGGATAGTCTCCCGAGAAGTACCAGTCGCCCGGATGATTGGGACAAGCTGCATGCAAGCCCTCCAGTGTTTGATAAACAATTTGTACCTGGGCTTGGGTTCCGTGAGGTGTCAATAATTCAACCATTTTGGCAGAAATTTCTTCATCCGTAAAGGGGGCATAAATCGCTTTTACTTGGTTTACGCACGCTTTGTCTGGATGCAGTTGCTGCTGTTTGGCTTCGCGATAGGCATTCAGCAAGACCTCTTCCATCCCACGATCCTGCAACAGAGCCACAGCTGCCTTGAAGGCGATGAACTCACTCATGCGCGACATGTCAATACCGTAATAGTCCGGATAGCGGACCTGAGGTGATGAACTGACAATCACGATCTTCTTGGGATGCAAACGGTCCAGAATGCCGATGATACTCTGTTTCAAGGTCGTTCCACGTACAATACTATCGTCAATAATGACCAGATTGTCTTCGTAAGGGGTCAGACTACCGTAAGTAATGTCATACACGTGTGCTGCCAAATCGTTTCGGCTATTGCCTTCTGCAATGAACGTACGCAATTTGATGTCTTTCAATGCCACCTTTTCCACACGAACCCGCATGGAGAGGATCTTTTCCAGTTCTATCTCCTCCAGCAGGTGCGAACGGTCGGCAATCCAGGCTTTCTTGACCTGATTCAAGTATTTGTTCAGTCCCTCCTGCAATCCGAAATAGGCAACTTCAGCCGTGTTCGGAATGAACGAGAATACCGTATGGTTCAAATCGTTTTGGATGGATTTCAAAATGGCTGGTACCAGATTCTCCCCCATCTGTTTCCGCTCGCGGTAAATGTCAATGTCACTACCTCGTGAGAAATAGATGCGCTCAAACGAACAGGCACTGTTGGCTTTCGGCTCGACCACCTGTTTGGTGCGGAATTCTCCCTTCTTGTTGACAAAGAGAGCCTCGCCTCGTTGCAATTCACGGATGTCTGTCGCTTGTACATTCATGACGGTCTGGATAACGGGACGTTCTGAAGCGACCACCACAATCTCATCGTCACGATAGTAGAAGGCCGGTCGAATACCCCAGGGGTCACGTACACTAAACATCTCCCCACTTCCGGTAATACCACAAATCACGAATCCGCCGTCCCATGTCGGAACAACCCGTTCCAGCACCTTGGACAGGTCGATGCGTTCTTCAATGGCCTCTGTAATTTCTGTTCCACGCAAGCCTTCCGCTTCGCATTGCTGATAGAGATGTTCCACTTCACGATCCAGTCGGTGTCCGACCTGTTCCAACATAATATAGGTATCCGCATATTTACGTGGATGCTGTCCTGTGGAGGTAATCTCCTCAAAAATTTCCCGAACGTTTGTTAGATTGAAATTGCCGCAAAGGGCGAGGTTGTTAGAACGCCAATTATTCCGGCGTAAGAAAGGATGAATATAAGAAATACCGGATTTTCCGGTGGTACTATAACGAAGGTGACCCATGTAAATTTCTCCGGCGAAAGGTAGGTTGGCTTTGGCAAAAAAAGGATCATTTAGCTGCTGCCCGCTTAATTCTTTGTAATGATCGTGGACAGCAGCAAAAATGTCTGTGATTGCTCCGGTTCCAACCGCTCGCTCTCGAAACATGTATTCTTCGCCGGCATTCGCCTCCAGTTTCACACATGCCAACCCGGCCCCCTCTTGGCCGCGGTTGTGTTGCTTTTCCATCAACAGATAAAGCTTGTTCAGTCCGTACATCCAAGTACCATACTTTTCGTGATAGTACTCCAGAGGTTTCAGTAATCGGACCATGGCTACGCCACACTCATGCTTTAATACTTCCATCTGCTTAAGTCTAGTTTGTTTTGGCGGCAAAGATACATAGTTTCTTTGACATATTTCCTAATCAATCCTATTTTTCTTGACAAAATGTTCGAAAATCTTTACTTAGGGCGAAATGGTTCTACATGAATCACCACATGCGTCGTATTACCATATTTCTGATAGAGTTTTCTTTCGATCTCTTTTGTAAGCGCATGAGCCTCTCGTACACTCATGTCTCCATCGACCCGGATGTGCACTTCAATTGCAAAATCATTCCCGATCCGACGTGTCCGCAGATTGTGCGGTTCCTTGACTTTTGGATTCTCACTGATAATGCTCAGGATCTCGTTCTCTACCTCTTTCGGAAGCGACTGTTCCAACAGATCGTTGATGGCTGGGATCATCAGTTCCAAGGAGACCTTGACGATAAAGACACTGACTACCATAGCGGCCAACGGGTCGAGTACGTGCCAATCCGGACCCAACAGAATTGCTCCACCAATTCCCAAAGTTGTTCCAATGGAGGATAAGGCATCGGATCGATGGTGCCAGGCATTTGCGATCACAGCCTGACTATTTTGCCGTTTGCCTACCCGATAGGTAATCTGGAAAAGAAGCTCCTTGATCAGGATCGAAACCAAAGCAGCCATCAGGGCAATCCATCCCGGACTCTCCAATGGTTCCCCCAAGACCCAATAGTCAAATACCTTGTGTAAACTGTCCCAAAAGAGGCTGACTCCGACAACCAACAAGGCCAAACCAATAATGGAAGTTGCCAGGGTCTCATATTTTCCATGTCCGTAATCGTGTCCGGCATCTTTGGGTTTGGACGAGATATTCACAAAGACAATCACCACCACATCGGTCACAAAATCGGACAACGAATGGACCGCATCTGCCAACATGGCACTACTATGCCCCCAAATACCTGCAACAAACTTGAACAGCAACAGGATCAAATTACCTACAGATCCCACGAAGGTGATCCGCATCAACTCTCTTTTTCGAATAACAGTCTCCATTCCCTACATTCTATTTTTAGTCAATTGATAGAAAAAAGGGGGAACCTCATGTTGAGATTCTCCCTTTCTATTAAAAAAAGCCGCACTGTGATGTGAATAAACTCCGTATGACAGGATTTGAGTGCTTTGCCATCTTTGTAATCCGCCGTGCGAAGCATACCCCGAAGGGCGCGGCCCGCCATTAATGACAAGAGCTATGTCTCGGAATTCAAAATAATCTGATGAGTTTCCCAATCGAACAAGTGCGGCTTAACTCATTAGTCTTATCTTTACCGCAAAGATAAAGATTCCGTCGAACTCTCCAAAACAATTGGGGAAAAATTTACTTTACTTTTGCTACAATTGCCTTGAAAGCTTCCGGATGGTTCACAGCCAAATCGGCTAAGACCTTGCGGTTGATTTCGATACCGGCTGCGTGCAAAGCACCCATCAAACGTGAGTAAGAGAAACCTTCCAGACGTGCAGCAGCATTGATACGCTGGATCCACAATGCGCGGAAGTTACGTTTCTTGTTACGACGATCACGGAATGCATACGTCAAACCCTTTTCCCATGTGTTTTTAGCAACGGTCCATACATTGCGACGTGCACCGTAGTAACCACGGGTAAGTTTCAAAATCCGTTTTCTTTTTGCTCTTGAAGCAACATGATTAACTGATCTAGGCATAATTTAAATCTGTTTTGAATGTTAGCGCCACAACCTCCTCGCGGGGTGTGATCTTCAAGCTAAATCATTCGGTTAATAAAAATCGTTGTAAACTCGCTTAATTTAAAAAGATTACTTCAAGCCGAGCAATGCTTTTACATTGTTCACATCTACACGGTCAACCAGACCTGTGTGAGTAAGATTTCTCTTCTGCTTTGTAGTCTTCTTTGTCAAGATATGACTCTTAAAAGCGTGCTTTCTTTTGATTTTACCTGATCCGGTAAGGGCGAACCTCTTTTTGGCACCGGAATTAGTCTTGATCTTAGGCATTTTCTAAATCTGTTTTTTTAATATTAAACTTTTACCGTTCGACACGGATTTTTATGATTCAATTTTACGAGTTACTTCTTGGCCGAATCGGGCTTGGCTGCCTCCTGAGGCTTTTCAGCCGTCGGTTGAGCCGGTGCCTTTTTCGGAGCCGACTTGGAAGCCGAAGAACTACCCGCACCCTTTTTCGGAGTCAGCATGATAATCATGCGTTTACCCTCCAGCACAGGCATCTGTTCCACTTTTCCATACTCTTCCAAATCGTTTGCGAAGCGGAGCAACAAAACTTCTCCCTGCTCTTTAAACAGGATTGAACGACCTTTAAAGAACACGTATGCTTTCACTTTCGAACCCTCTTCCAAGAATCCTTTTGCATGTTTCAACTTGAAGTTGTAATCATGATCATCCGTCTGCGGTCCGAAACGAATCTCCTTCACAACAACCTTGACGGATTTAGCCTTTTGTTCTTTCTGACGCTTCTTCTGCTGATAGAGGAACTTCTGATAGTCGATTACTCTACAAACGGGGGGCGCAGCATTGGGTGATATTTCCACCAGATCTATGCCTTGCTCTTCTGCAATTTTCAACGCCTGTTGAGTTGGATAGACACCTGGCTCTACGTTATCACCGACTAAACGGACCTCACGAACTCGAATCCGATCGTTGATCCTATACTGTTCTTTCAAACTGTCATTCTTCATTCAAAAAGTTGTATTCTCCTCGTTTTTATTGTTACTTAATCGTTGTTCTTCTTCCAGCTGTTCATCTGGTCTTCGATCTCTTGCTTCAAAAGCGCTGCAAAGTTAGCAATTTTCATCGAACCTTTATCACCTTCGCCCTGTTTTCTTATCGAAACTTCACGATTTTCTGCCTCTTTTTCGCCTACGATGAGCATATACGGGATGCGTTTGAGCTCTGTATCGCGAATTTTGCGGCCAATCTTCTCATTTCGGTCATCTACAACGACACTCAGATCTTCGGCTTCGAGTTCTGCAGCAATCTCACGGGCATAGCCGTTGAACTTCTCGCTGATCGGCAATACGCATACCTGATCCGGAGTCAGCCACAACGGGAACTTACCGCCTGTGTGCTCGATCAAGACAGCCACGAAACGTTCCATCGAACCGAACGGAGCACGGTGGATCATGACGGGACGATGTTTCTTGTTGTCTTCGCCTGTATATTCCAGTTCGAAACGTTCCGGCAAGTTGTAATCCACCTGGATGGTTCCCAACTGCCAACGACGACCGATGGCATCCTTCACCATGAAGTCCAGCTTCGGACCATAGAAAGCAGCCTCGCCATATTCGATCTTGGCCTTCAAGCCCTTTTCCTGGCAAGCCTCGATGATAGCCTGTTCAGCCTTTTCCCAGTTCTCTTCGGAACCGATGTATTTGTCGCGATTGACCTTGTCGCGCAACGAAATCTGAGCCTCAAAGTTCTCGAAGTTCAGAGCCTTGAAGATGATGAAGATGATGTCCATTACCTTCAGGAACTCGCCCTTCAGCTGGTCCGGACGGCAATAGAGGTGAGCGTCATCCTGCGTAAAACCACGTACACGTGTCAATCCGTGCAACTCACCACTCTGTTCATAACGATAGACTGTACCGAATTCAGCAAAACGCAACGGCAGATCCTTGTATGAACGGGGCGATGACTTGTAAATCTCACAGTGGTGAGGGCAGTTCATCGGCTTCAGCAAGAACTCTTCACCCTCCTGAGGTGTATGGATCGGCTGGAATGAATCCTTACCATATTTTGCATAGTGACCTGACGTTACATACAACTGCTTGCCACCAATATGCGGAGTCATCACCTGCAGATAACCATAACGCTTCTGGATGCGTTTCAGGAAGTCTTCCAAGCGCAAACGCAATTGTGTACCACGCGGCAACCACAACGGCAGACCTGCACCTACAGCTGAAGAGAAGGTGAACAATTCCAACTCCTTGCCGATCTTACGGTGGTCACGCTTCTTGGCCTCCTCCATCAATGCCAGATATTCATCCAACATCTTCTTCTTCGGGAAGGTGATACCATAGAGACGAACCAACTGCTTCCGCTTCTCATCTCCGCGCCAGTAAGCACCGGCAACGCTCAAAATCTTGACTGCTTTCAGATAAGAAGTATTGGGCAGGTGCGGTCCACGACACAAGTCGGTGAACGAACCCTGTGTATAGGTCGTAATCGTTCCGTCAGCCAACTCGCTGATCAATTCGGTCTTATAGACTTCGCCACGATCACCAAACATCTGCATGGCATCTGCCTTGGTGATGTCTTGACGCTTGATCTCCTCTTTTTTGGCTACCAGTTCGCGCATTTTCTCTTCGATGGCCGGGAAGTCTGATTCCTTGATCACCCGATCGCCCGGATCGACATCATAGTAGAAACCATTCTCAATAGCCGGACCGATACCGAACTTGATGCCGGGATAAAGTTCCTGCAAAGCTTCGGCCATCAAGTGGGCACTTGAATGCCAGAAAGCATGTTTACCCTCTTCATCTTCCCATTTCAGCAACTGTACCGTTGCATCCTGGTTGATAGGACGGAGCAAATCCCATGTTTCGCCGTTTACACTCGCCGCCAACACCTCTTGGGCCAAGCGCGAGCTGATACTTTCGGCTATTTGCATGGCCGTCGTACCTTCAGCATACTCTCTCACGGAGTTATCCGGAAATGTAATCTTAATCATACAAACTTATGTAATAAATTGTTTTGCTCTATATATTATAATATGTATAGCCTCTCTTTTCGTCGGCCATCCATAAACGGGCACAAATTTAGCACTTTTATAGACTTTCCAAAAATAATAGCCTGTTTTTTACAATTTTCCGCCCGGTTCTATCGGCTCATACGCTTGATGATGCTATACGCATTGACGATACCCAACTCACCGGCCTTGCTCAAATCGGCTATTCCACGGTTCAGGTCACCCATCGACAAACGGGCCAAACCTCGGTTGAAATAGGCTTCGGCAAACTCCGGATCCCGCTCAATGGCTTCGTTGTAATCCAGGATAGCTGCCCGGAAATCGCGTTGCGAACAACGCAGGTTACCTCGGTTGAAATAGGCATAGACAAAGCCCGGATTCAATTCGATCACCCGGTCGTAATCGCGCAAGATTGCCTCAAACTCATACGAGCGTTGGTTGTCTTTCAGTTTTAGGGCCGTTGGGTCGGACACATTGGCCGAAGGCACTTTACCGATCGTCAGGTTCATGCCCATGTTGATCATCTCATTGCCCGACGACTCCTTTTGCGACTGTCGATAGATGTACTGCTTATAACGGACCACCGCCCGATTGAAGTAGGCCATCGTGAATTGCGGATCCAACTCGATGACACGGTCGAAATCCTTCAATGCCTCTGCAAAATCCTGCACCAGCATGAAATCCATACCGCGGCCGAAGTAGGCATTTACCTCACCCGGTTTCCGGTCGATCTGAGCCGAATAGTCATCGATGGAGGCAAAGTGGGAAGCCACCTGATCTTCGGAAAGGGCAGCCTCCTCGTTCGTGATCCGGATCGCATAGCGCAAGGACTGGCCACGGTTGAACTCTTCCACCATCTTGGCATAATAGACCTGTTTCTTGACCGCATTGGGACGTTCGTAGTAGGTCAGCACAAAAGGCTGTTCCAGATCAACCCGCACATTGCGGTCCTGCACTCGCCCACGCACCTCACTTTGGTACTTGTTGCGTCGCTCCTCCTCCTTGTCATAGACCACCAGGCGGTTGAATTTATTGATGTTCTTATCCGACAATTCACGGGTATTATCTTCAGTGGCTGTCGAAGCGTTGTTGCCCGTTGTCGTGCTTCCCGGACGTTTGCCCTGTCGAGCCTGCTCCTCCATCTTCATGGCCGTCCAGTAGTCGCGATCCGCTCCGGCCAAGTCGTTCATCTTCCGTTTGGCCTCCGAACGGCTGTAATAGCCCGGCAAGAAGTTGGGATACTGCCCCAACACCACATCGAAATCTTTGACCGCTCCGGCAAAGTTGCCCGTCTCATAGCGCAACAAAGCCCGGTTATAGTAAGCCATGTAGTTGTCCGGTTCCTGTTCCAGCACCACATCGAAATCCTCAATGGCTCGGTTGTTGTCTCCCACCTGATAGCGCAAGAGTCCCCGGTTGAAACGGGCGATCAGGTTGTGACTATCCATCCGGATCACCTGATCGTAATCCTCCATAGCTCCCCGCAGGTTATTCTGCTGGTAACGCACCAATCCTCGATTAATGTAATAACCACTCTCACGCGTGTCGAGACGGATGGCCTCGTTCAGGTCAGTCAAGGCACTGTCTAACTCGTGAATCTGATAACGGACCAAGGCTCGGTTGCCATACCCCGGTGCATAATAGGGGTCCAGTTCGATCGCCTTGTCATAATCGGCCAACGCCTGAATAGTATCCCCCTCTTCCAGAAACATGGCAGCCCGGGTCAGGTAGTTCATCGAATACCTCGGAAAAGCCTCCATCAGGGTGTGGAAGGTAGCTTTGGCCCCCTCGAAATCCTTCTTCTGAATATAGGCCACGGCCATATTGCTCAACATCTGCCGATCTTCCGGTTTGAATTCGAGCCCTTTGTTGTAGTCCGCAATGGCATCGTCAAACTGGTCCATACTCTGCCGGGCAATGCCTCGGGCATAATAGGCCTGCACCAGGAAGGGGTTTCGTTCCAAGCAGAGTGTACAATCCTCCTCGGCTCCTTTGAAGTCATCCAGACTGATCTTGGCCACCGCCCGATAGAAATAGGGTTCGGCCAACCAGGGTTTCGAACGGATCACCTGATTGAAATATTGGATAGAAAGTACATAATCCTCAAAATAGAGCGCATTCCGCCCTATAGCCAAAACCCGATTGGTATTGATCTGGGCAACCATCGGACAAGCCATCAACAGCACCAAGAGTGATACAATAATCTTCTTCATTCATTCTTTATTTGATGGGCAAAAATACGGAAATAAATTGAATTTACTTACATTTGCGTCGGAATTGACAATACGATGGAAAATTTAAGACATATCATCCTATGCGGAATGGTCGGTGGACTCTTGGCGTCCTGCAGCACGACCAAGTATGTCGAAGAGGGCGAGTACCTCTTGGACAAGGTCGTTATTCGTTGTGATACCATCCCGAAGAAGGTGGAAGATCTCAAGTCTTATCTGCGGCAACAGCCCAATTTCAAGGTGTTTGGACTGACCAAGTGGCAGCTGTTCGTCTATGGATGGTCCGGACGGAACGACAAGCGGTGGATCAACCGGCAGTTGCGTCGGATGGGTGAACCGCCCGTCATTCTGGACACCACCCTGGTGAGCCAATCGGCCGAGGAGTTGCGTCGGCTCTTCGTCAACAAAGGATATGTGAATGTGGATGTCTCGACCGAAATCGATACTACCCGTCACAAGAAGGCCGTCGTGACCTACACGATCGAACCGGGTCAACCCTATCGCATCCGTCAGTACCAGATGAATCTGTCCGATCGGGCCGTTGACAGCATTGCCCGTATCCCTGCCCCCCATCGTTCCCGATTGGCATCCGCTTTCCTCCCGCCGGTCGATGAGCACACCTCGTTGATTCAAGAGGGTAATCTGTTCGACCGGGATGACTTGGATCAGGAGCGACAACGCATCACCTCTTTGATGCGCGATCATGGCTATTATGCCTTCAACAAAGAGAATCTCTCCTACGTGGCCGACAGTTCGTTTCGCAAGCAGGTGGTCGATTTGGAGATGAACCTACGCCCTTCACGAAGTGTACGGGCCGATGGCAGTGTGGTCGAAGGTCCGCACAAGCCCTACTATATTAATAGTGTGACCTTCGTGACCGACTACGATCCGTTGGAGAACAACCGCACCCAGACGTTTAATGCGACCGACTCGCTCTGGACCCACAATTTGCGCATCATTTACGGTAAGAATGGACGTACCATCCGTCCGGGTGTGTTACGCAAAAGCAACTACATCATCCCCGGCAGCCGCTTCAACGAGAACGAAGTGGAACGTACCTATTCCTCCCTCGCCCGACTCAGTATGTTGAAAAACGTCAACATCCGTTTTCAGGAGTTCGAGGAGAACGATTCATTGAAGTTGGATTGTACGATTCTCACCATCCCGGCCAAGACGCAAACCCTGGGTGTCGAGCTGGAAGGGACCAACTCGGCCGGAGACCTGGGCTTTGCCTCCAGCTTGCACTATCGCCATCGGAACCTCTTCAAAGGGGGTGAGACCCTATCAGCCCAGATCCGTGGTGCCTATGAATCGTTGGCGCGCCAATCCGGCAACGGAAACTATACCGAATTAGGAACCGAAGTATCAGTCAGTATCCCCCGGTTCCTTTTCCCCTATGTCGGCTATGATTTTCTGCGGAGGGTGCGTGCCTCGACCGACTTTTCGTTGAGCTACAACCTGCAGAACCGTCCGCAATACCGACGGGCCATCCTGTCCGGGGTTTGGAGTTACTCGTGGCAGTCCCATGCCAACACCCAGGCACGTCACACGTTCAAGCTGTTGGATGTCAACTTTGTGACAGTCCCGAAGATCGACTTTGACTTCTGGCAGGCCCTCCCCGATTTATTGAAGTTGTACAACTACAACGACCAGTTCATTGTGGCAACCGGTTACACCTATTCGTTCAACAGTTCGCCACTCAACCACCGGCGTAACCGCCATTCGTTACGTGCCTCCATCGAGACAGCCGGTAACTTCTTGAACCTCTTATCGCACGTCACCGGACAGAAGAAGAACGAAGATGGGCGTTACGAGTTGGTGGGTGTCCCCTACTCCCAATACGTCAAGACTGACATCGACTTCAGCAAGAACATCATCCTGGACGAGCGCAACAGCATTGCCTATCGTGTCGGAGTCGGTGTAGCTGTCCCCTACGGCAACTCCAGCGTGCTGCCCTACGAGCGAAGCTATTTCTCTGGAGGTGCCAACAGTGTGCGAGGCTGGTCAGTCCGTTCGTTGGGCCCGGGTAGTATGGCCATCTTGGACCAGCTGTCATTCATCTATCAGATTGGCGACATCCGGTTGGATATGAGTGTGGAATATCGTTCCAAACTCTTCTGGAAGTTGGAGACAGCTGCCTATGTGGATGCCGGTAATATTTGGACAATCCATCCGTATGAAGACCTGCCGAATGGCAATTTCGACGTTACCCGTTTCTATAAGGAGATAGCCCTCTCCTATGGTTTGGGCTTCCGACTGAATTTCGACTTCTTCCTGCTTCGTTTCGATACAGGCTTCAAAGCGTACGATCCGCAACAGGAGGGTTCGCGCAAATGGGCTATCACCCGATTCAATTTCAAGGATAACTTCGCTTGGCATTTTGCCGTGGGCTATCCCTTCTGATGGCTCGGTCACCGCTGTTGTACACCCGAAATTTTTCAGAAATCAACCACAGAGAAAATCACTACAAATGGGGATTGTCGTATTAGGGGGATCATTGTTACTTTGCGCCCAAAATTAACGCATACATAACAATGAGAAGAAGCTATTTCATACTTTCCATGGCATTATCGCTTAGCCTGGAGGTTTTTGCCCAGCGACAAGAACCTATGAAACAGGTGGTTGAGCACCTCGCTTCAGAGGAATTGGCAGGACGTTTTCCGGCTACTGCAGGCGATACATTGGCCTCGGAATATCTGGTCAGCAAACTTCGTGATCTCGGGCTGAAGCCCATCCGCAAGGAGAAACAGAGTCGCTATTATCAGGATTTCACATTCGGCAAAACAGAGAAACGCACCTCGCACAATATTATAGCTGTATTGCCGGGTCACGATGCCAAACTCAAGCACGAGTATATAGTGGTGGGAGCCCATTATGACCATTTGGGTATGGGTGGCCAAGCCTCCAGCTCGCGTCGTCCAGACACGGTAGCTGTACATCCTGGTGCTGACGACAATGCCAGCAGCAATGCCGTACTGCTCGAACTGGCTCGCCACTTCAAGAAAAAAGGTTCGCCTCGCAGTCTCATCTTTGTCTTTTTTGGTGCTGAAGAACAGGGTATCGTGGGTTCGAAGAGTTTTGTGGAGTGGATGAAACAAAGCGATGACAAACGCATCAACCTACCTGCTGATATTAAGCAAATAGTGACGATGGTCAACCTCGACATGGTGGGACGTATGCGCGACAATTCACTCAGTGTCTCCGGCACGGGCACCAGTTCGGGATTCAAGGCCCTGGCGGAACGCGTAGCCCAAGAGACTCAACTGCATGTGACCTGTACAGCCGATGGTTATGGTCCCAGTGATCAGGCGGCCTTTGTAGCTGCCAATATCCCAGTGCTTTACCTGACGACTGGCGGCCACATGGAATATCACACACCTGACGACAAACCGGCCACGCTCAATTATGACGGTATGCAGAAGACGCTGGATTATGCCACAGGGTTACTCACGGAGATTTCCAATCTGCCTGTAACCCCCGACTTCATTCATGTACCCGGTAGCAACAAGATGAGCCATGCCAAATTAAAAGTGACATTGGGACTGATGCCCGATGTGACTGGTTCGAGCCATGTGCCCGGTCTGCGTGCCGACATCGTGATGCCCGGCAAGCCTGCCCATACCGCTGGAATCCGCAGTGGCGATGTCATCCAGGAGATTGATGGCAAGTCGATTAAAGATATTGAGGAATACATGAAACGTCTTTCGGAACTTGAACCGGAGACAACGGTCAAAGTGAAGGTGCTCCGGGAGGGCGAAATCAAAGAATTTGATGTTTACTTAAAGGCTGCGAAGAAATGAAGAAGGTACTCTATTGGCTCGTCGCCATTCTCCTGACAGTAGTGATCAGTGTCTATCAGCGGATGACCGGACCGACACACCCGAAAAGGGTGGAGATCGAAATGAATGGTGAGTTCTATCAGACCAAACTGCCACGAAGTGGCGTGCAGGCGGATGAACTGGTCCGGCTCCAGGGTCTGCCAGCCGAAGCGAAAGCTGAGATTCACTACCGTCGTTACCCGACCGACGATCCTTATACAACCGCTGGTTTCAGCTGGATTGAAGGCGAATGGCAGGCAGCTCTGCCGGTTCAACCTGTTGCGGGCAAACTACAGTATTATATTACAGTCAATGGTCAGAACTATCCGGCCAGCGAACCGCTTGTGATTCGTTTCCGCAACGAGGTGCCGGTCGAAATCCTGCTACCGCACGTATTGTTCATGTTTGCGGCTATGCTCTTTGCCATTTATACCTTCCTGCTTGTCGTGACACGTCAAGCCTACCAGAAATGGCTGAAGATAACGGTTGTGACCCTCTTCATCGGAGGCTTCATGCTGGGTCCACTCATGCAACATGTGGCATTTGGTCCCTGGTGGACAGGTTTCCCGTTTGGTACCGATCTGACCGACAATAAGACGCTTGTCTCGTTCCTCTTTTTCCTGGGTGCACTTACCACTATGCGCTGGAAGCATAACCGATGGGCAGTGGCCCTGGCTGTACTGATCATGGTGGTTATCTTTAGTATTCCACACAGTACCAACGGTTCGGAGTACAACTACACGACACAGACGATAGGTACCGAGAAATAGAAATGATTCATGATAAATTATTCAATCGATTTATGAAAATGCAAAAATTTTTGATGAGCATGGTGGTTGCAGCAACCATCGCATGCGGGATTAGTTCGTGTAGCGACGATGACGTCGTTGAGTTGGCAACCTCCGAACAGGTCGTAGGTTCGTATGCCGGTGAGGAGATCAGTACCGTCATGAACGAAGATTTTACTTCAACAACGACTTACGTATTTCAGAAAGCCGCTGAATCGGCGATCGAGATGACTATACCCGAGGTCACAGGTGGAGCCATGACCTATCCGGCACTGGCTGTGAAAAACATCACGCTCACCCAAAATGGGGACATCATCACGGGTAAACTCGATGCCTATACGGGCACTGTAATCAATGCGCAAGGGGCAGAGAAAGCCTACACGGTGAGCAATCTGACGGCTGTGTTTAGTAAGAATGCTGTGGCTGTGACCTACACCATGAAATATGGCAACATGCCTTTTGACTTCTCGAATAAATTCACGGGTACAAAGAAGTAAATTGTGACAACACGCTTTTTACATCGATTTGCCTATCCGCCACTGGTTAGTGTAGTTCTTTCAACACTGACCGGTGGTCTGTGTGCACAATCCCGTGCTGACCTCGACACGATCCGTCATACATTCGAACTGGACCAGGTGGTCGTGACCGCCTCGCATACGCCCAAGGCTCTGAAGGATGTACCGGTGGTGACACGTCTCATTACGCTTCGCGAGATCCAGATGACGGATGCCACCAACATTCAGGAGATGCTGACGCAGGAGATTCCCGGCTTGGAATTCGGTCTGGCCATGAGCCAGGAGACATCGCTCAACATGAGCGGTTTCGGTGGCAATGCCGTCCTTTTTCTGGTGGATGGCGAACGGATGGCAGGCGAGACGTTAGACAATGTGGACTACACCCGCATGAACCTCGACAACGTAGGCCGCATCGAGATTGTGAAGGGAGCCTCTTCGGCACTCTATGGTTCGAATGCCGTGGGCGGAGTGATCAACATCATCAGTCGCGAGAACTTGGAACCGTGGAGTGTCCATGTCAATTCGCGCTACAATACCTTCGGTAACGAGTGGAGAAATGGTGCCACCTTTTCGCTCAACAGCGAAAAATGGAATACCCAAACCAATTTCCAATATACGCAAATCGACCCGATTGATTTGCCAAAGGCCTATACCCCCGAGGAGATTGCCCTCGAGTTATTGAAGAAAGAGCAGGGTCTTCCCTACGATGAGTCGGTACTCAACGACGACTCGAACTTGAGTCGCCTCTACGGTCAGAAGAGTTATCATGTCAAAGAGCGACTGACATGGCGTCCGTCAGATCGGCTCACACTGGTGGGGCGTGGCAGCTATTTTCATCGTACCAGCGAACGCGACACCTATGCCTATCGCTTCAATGGTTACAGTGGAGGACTGAAAGGCACCTATACTTGGAATTACGGACGCAAACTGGAGTTGTCGTATGCGTACGACCAGTATGATAAGGCGAACTATCTGCCCGACGGTACCCGTACGCACGACCACGACTACAGCAACCGGCAGCATGTGGCGCACGCCCTCTACAGCCACCCGTTTGGCAGAAACAGCCTTTTGATGGGAACCGATCTCCTGCACGACTATCTCACCACCTACCAGTTTCGCGACAATGCAGCCCATGCGCAAAACAACATCGACGGCTATGCGCAATTCGACTGGAACATCAACGACCGGCTCAACGTGGTGGCGAGTATGCGCTATGACTATTTTTCGGCATCAGCCCAGCAGGCTTTCACAGAACGTTTGGCAGGGGTCTATAAATTGCCTTGGCTTACCATCCGAGCCAATTATGCCAGTGGGTTTCGTGCACCTTCGCTCAAGGAGATGTATATGCATTACGACATGGGCAACATGGGCGTTATGCTGATTGGCAATCCGGAGTTGGAACCCGAAAAGAGCCATAATTTCAATGTGGCGTTCGAACGGGAGCATCGCATCCAGACAGGTCGTTTTTTCGATGGACGATACAGCTTCACACTCATGGGTTACTGCAATCTGTTCGACAAACGCATTACGACAGTCGGTCGTTACTGGGTGGTCGATGCGGCACACACCGATGGCGGCTATCTGGTCATGGAAGAGGATCCTCGAATCGAAAAATACAGTGTGGGCGACGAGACCCAATACAGCTTTCATGCCGATAATGGTACTACCTACCAGGCATTGAGTAGTTCGCTCTACTGCAACGAGGAGGGTATCACGGTATGGGGTACGGATGTGAGTCTGGGTTATGTGATGGACATGGGCCTCTTGATGAAGTTCAACTATTCGTGGATGCACGAGTCGGGTCAGGTGATCCAGTCGCAATTCAATCAGCCCCGCTCCCACTCGATGACCTGGAAAGTGGGATATGACCATCGTTTCGCACGACACTATTCGCTCAATACGATCCTCTCAGGCCGCTTCCAAGGCAAACCACAGTCGGGCCGCAAGGATGTCGATCAGGGCTATACGATCTGGAAGCTCATGCTACAGCACAAGATTGGTCGTCGCATGAACATCAACACGGCTATCGACAATCTTTTCAACTACAGGCCGAAGCGTTACTACTACAGTTCACCACTCACGACCGGTATCGCTTTCAGCGTGGGGCTTTCAGTCGATCTGAACTAAGTAAGGTTGGTACATACAGTCCAGCCTTACTTACTTCGATCTTCCGTATCACGATAGATCTGTTCGACTTGATCGTAAAGGGTGGTCCATTCGTCAAAGGCAGACAGGTGGTTGGCTGGAACCGACGAACGGGCGATCTGATGAAAACGAACCGTCGTACAATACAGTTGGAAGGCCGGTTTACCCGTCAATGGATTCCATTGCTTGATGGCCCGCTGGACCGTATTGTAGGCCGTATCGAAGTCACGGGCCGTCGGACAATCGTGTGCGACAGCCGTCACCATCTCGCAGAAGTCCTTGACCGGAGCCTCCTCGGGGGCAATGCCCAATTTGATGCCCAAATCGAAGAGGCAGGCCATGAAATGGTGCGCCTTGGCTTGCGATCCGTCCGGCAGGCGGAACCGTTTACCGGACACATAGTGGCGTTGGAAGATGTGACGGACCTGGGCCAAAAAGGCTGTCTTAGCCGTTTCCTCCTTCAGATAATAGCGTTTGGGAGCTCCTCGCCCTCGCTTCTCCTGAGGCAGACACCCTGGCATCTCCGATAATTCTCCGGCCATCGGATCGGTCAATAGCTGTTCTGCCCGTTGTTGAAGCAACAGGTGCAGTTGCTCGTTAAGCCGGTTCAAAGCTGAAGCCACTTGGGGCCAACGTGCAGAGGTGCTGTCCGCCACCTCCACTAACTCACGTTGGGCTTCCCGATTCAGCCTGATAAGTTTGTCCAACATCTCCGATTGCTGATTCATATCAATTTCTACCATGATTTGACCTGTTTCAATAGAAAATCAGTGGGCCGCAACACCTCCTTGAGGGTACGAATCTCCTGCATATCCTCCAGATCCATCCAGGGGTCTCCGGCCAAGATCTTCTCTCCGTCACTGATGACGAGCGCATGACAATAGACCGGAAACTGGAAGTCCTTGTCAAGCTGGTACTGAGCCAGATCGAGGGCGGCCTGACAGGGAACTACCTTCGTTGCCTCGTCCGAAACCGTCGGGTTGGCTTCCAACAGGATACCGCCTAAGGGTATGGCATTCACACAGAGGATGAAATCCCAGGCAAAGCCATCGTTGAGAGCCCCTCTCCACCCTTTGACATATTCGAACGTGTTGTTTTCGGGATGTTCCCAATCGATGATCCGGATGATGCCCCGATGTTTCGGATTGCCGTCTCGATAGTCGTAGGGCAACCCGTTGATCAGGTGCTCGTGTACATAGTCGAAAGCATCCAGCGTATCTAACGGATGGTGGTTGTTGGGGTTGTTGTAATTACAACGCCAGGTGATGTGAACCAAGTCAAAGCTCCGCATCTCCAAGGCATAATAGGCCTCACTGCCTTGGTTGAGTCTCTTCAGGCAGTTCTCGAACCAGAAGGTGGTTTGATTGATGTGGGGCGTGTTGTAGCCGTTCACGAAACTGACCTCTTCCGTTTGCGGATAGGGACATTCATGTTTTGCCCAACCCATGCGGAGGAGTTGCTGCTCCAACCGGCGGCGGGCATTTGCCAATTCTCGTTTTTTATAGTGCATCGTACGTATCGTTTTTATACATTATTATATATAGGTCGATGGGTATAAGTAGTGACCGACCTGGGTCATAAGTAGTGACCGACGTGTGTCATCAGTTATGCCTTGTTTAGCCCGAAAAATTTGCTACCACGCGAGGAAACAAAATTTTCCTCGCGGTGGAACTCTTTTTTCCGCGTAACGTTACGTTAGGTGTTACGCCTTTTGAAGCGTATCAGTTTGCGTAACGTTACGCAGGAAAAAAGGATTACGGCTCTTTTAGGAACCTACAGTCAGCTGTCTGTTGAGTAGGGAAAGGCCGATGGCTGTCTTGCAGAACCGCACCTTATCCACTTTCTCAATCCAGCCGTTCTTGATCCAGCGCTTCACCACCGTCCGATAGCCGGTCGCTTTTCGTCCCATTTCAAGGTAAGCCGCCTCCACGTTGAGATAGGTGAAGACCTCCGGCAATCCATTGAAGACCCAAGCACTGGAGTTTTTTGCAAAGACTGGTGTCTGCATCAGGAGGGCATTTTCAGCGATACTCGCTTCCATCTTTGCACCGAAATACTTGAGCTGGAAATAGAGCACGTATTCGCTCACCCAATGGGCAAACGCCATCGCCTCGTCTGTCAGTTCCTTGCCATCGAGCAGATAGAGCAGGCATCCCGCACGGAAGCCCATGACAGCTGCACGCTTACGGAAGATGTTGATGCTCTGGTTGCCCGATACTTCGCTCAACATCTTCTGTTGGGCACACCAGTCGAGCTGCTGATCTTTCAGTTGGTTGACCTCGATCACATCGCCCACCGATTCGGAGAGCAAGATCTCTTGGATCTTCGAGATGGTTTCGAGATTCGTTCGAGAGCGTTCCTGCTCCTCCAGCTCCTCGTCCAAGTCGAAAGGGAAAGAGCAGAAGGCGACACGGGTGACCAGTCCATCCTCGGTGTTCTGGTAGTGCTTCATGACAGCCTTGGGTGTTCCGCTGGTAACGAGATTGACGGCAATGGGTACCCGGGCACTGGTGCCGGCATGCGTCTTCGTGTCCTGTCCGCCCATCTCGGTGTCGAACATCAGACGTTCGTTGGTACCCCGGTCGCTACTCCAGTTGTTGGCCTCATGGAGCGAGTCGATCTCCGGACAGACGATGATGCATCGTTTGCCCTGCATGTTCTTGATGTTCTGGTAGAACTGTGCTTTCGTGGTGCTGGGCATCATGATTCGCGTGCCATAGTGCGGATCTTTGGGTTTCATTCCTGATTTGCCCAGTGCCTGACATACATCGGCATACTCGTCCATGAGGACGCGTGTCGCGTTGTCTTCCTCGATCACCTGCGAGATCAGTACGTTTTGCATACGGGTCAGTGCGCTCTTGCCAATCGTCTGTTCCCCTACAAGACAACATTCGAATCCGAGGTGATGAGCCTCCTGATTGCGATAGAGGAATCGTGCTTCGCCACCCATCATGCCCAAAAAGGGCAATGACATGATCGCCATCGCCTCCTTGCGGCCGTCGGGATAGGGCTCGACAACCGCCTGGATGGCCCAATGTAGTTTTTCCGGTAAAAGGGGGATGCTGTCGGCTGCAACAGCTGTCGGCTCCTGAAGAGGAGACTCAGCCAGTTTGTCCTCGACAAGGTCTGTGCTGAGATTTAGTTTTGTCTGCATCATAATGTACATAGCATCATGTTTCCATCATTGGATGGTGCAAATATAGAGCAATTCTCCAAGGCAAAAAAGGTTATCAAAATTATCGAAATCCAAAAACCCGAACAAGATGGTCAACTGTCTGTTTATCTGTCAACTAAAATTGTAGAGTTGAAAACATAGCCAAGTCACCCATACACATAGTTTCAATAACAGTTCCATCATAAAAAAACAGGGGGAGGTGAAAAAGGTTCAGAATTGGAAAAGAGTGGCTCCTATTTGGAAGAAGGCACGATTCATGCGAGGATTGAAGACGGCACTCGCAAAAAGAGGAAGCGTATAACCCGAGGTGATGACCACCTCTTTCCGAACTCGGAGTTCCAGGTGGATGATTCCGGGTCGATCACTGTAGAAGGTGCTCCTGTCATCGCTTTTCCTCTTCCAGGTGAAAGTGCCTCCGACGGTCAAGTCACTGTACCATCCGTGCGAATGGAACAGCGGATAACTGACCGAAAGGTAGGAGGAATAGCGGTTGGATGAATTGTCTTCCCACCGGTCACGTCCGAACAGGATGGTGGACCAACTGACAGTCAGCGGAAACCGAGGATAGGCTTGGCCCGCCTCGTAAGTAAGGATGCAGTCCAGAAAACGTCCTGTCGAGTGAGCCGAATAGTTGAAGAACTCCCGGTTGTTGTAGGTGGCATCCGGCGAGAAATTATAGGTGTCCCAAAAGGCCAGTTTCCATCCGGCATAGCGGAATTCGCTGAAAAAGTTGAATTCCTTATAATCTCCGGAGATGTTGGTTCCGCCCCACAAGCCGAACTTCATATATTCGTGTTTGTCGTGGATGGCCAAGGCCGAACACATCACCAGACCATCGCTTACCTCAATGCCTCGCCACAAATGATTGTTGGCGATTTCCAGGTTGAAATCGAGTTGGTCTCCTAAAGAGGAGGTTTGTTGAGCCCGGACTGTGGCACCCGAAAGCACCACAGTCAAGGCTACTAAATATACAAAACAACTCTGAAAAAAGTCACGTTTAACGACCATGGTTCTCACAGGCTTTATCTAAATCAATGATCACTTTCATGGTGGTTGCCTTGTTGGCATCGATGAACTGATAGGCATCATCATACTCCTCAAAGGCGAAACGGTTGCTGATCAGCGGCTTCAGATTGACAATCCCTTGGCTCACGAAATCGACAGCTGTCTGATAGTCTTCGTGACGGTACATCATCGTGCCGATCAGCCGCAGTTCATGTTCACCCAAATGGAACATACTCAAGGCCGGGTCTTTGGCAAAGACCGCTACGACCACAATGTCGCTACCCTTTTCGATGGTCTCCATCAAGGAACGGATACTCGATTCTACACCGGCCACTTCGAAACCCACCTGATAGCCTTCGCTGCCAAACACCTCCTGCACGGCCTCTTTCAACGGTTTCTGAAGTACATTGGCCGTCCATTCCAATCCACATTCGCGCGCTTTGGCCAACCGCAGATCACTCACATCGGTAATGAGTACCTTTTTGGCTCCTCGCGCCTTGCAGAACTGGGCCACGAGATTGCCGATGGCACCGGCTCCACTGACCACGACGTTCTTGCCGGCCACATCGGTACGATTTGTGGCATGGGCTCCAACAGCAGAGGGTTCGATCATGGCACCTTCGTCCAGGCTCATGCCAGCCGGCAACACTACGACACGATCGTCGGTTGTGACGAAATAATCTTGTGCCACACCATTGGCCTGGAAAGCCTCTACGCGCAAGTGTTCACACACATTATATTGTCCACGCTTACAGGGAGCACATTCGTTGCAGACCAGCTGGGGACGGGCCGTGATGGCATCTCCCGGTTTGCAGACGGTTACTTCCGAACCGACCGCCTTGACGATGGCAGAATACTCATGTCCCTGTACGACCGGATAGAAGGTGGCCGGATGAAGTCCGTGATAGGAATGGATCTCACTGCCACAGATACCGATGCGTTTCACCTGAATCAAGACCTGATGGGGTTGTAAATCGGCTGCTTTCGGGGCTTCCACTTGTTTGAACTCAATCTGTTTCGGGGCTACTAAAATTGCTTGTCTCATGATGCTATATTTTTTTGATTGTTTGATGCGATAATTAGATATTTGTTGTTTTGCGTGTCTTCAGTTCTGCCACGATGGACTGATACTGTTTCCGATTCAGCCGATAGAAGAGCAGGATGCCAGCCGTGATGATCCAAAGGACACCCGGAATGGTACTGAACGCGTGATGAATGACCGACTTGACGGTCTCGGACTGTTCGAGGTTGGCCTCGTAGCCGGCCCAACCCATGCCCAAAGCCAGCAGGGAGGTTCCCAAGGCCATACCGATCTTATTGGCCAATGAAATGAAGGCATACTGGAAACCGTCGTTCCGAACACCGGTTTTCCATTCCCCATACTCGACACAATCCGGAATGATGGCATAAATGGCCGTGTTGAATCCGGAAAAGAAGAATTGGGCCAAGGCAGCAAAGGCGTAGAAGAGCAAGGGAGAAGTGGTGGGCGAAAAGAAGTAGAGCAGAATCATACAGATGCCCATGAAAAGGCTGAAGAGACTGGCTGCCCAACCTTTGTTGGCTGTCCGCTTGAACACCCACGGGAACGAAATGGCTCCCAAAATGGAGGGAATGACGATCACGCCTGAGAAGAACGAGAAGAGATCCTCATTTCCCTCTACATATTTAAAATAGTAGATCAGATCGGCGTTGCGGCCATACAGAATGAAGCCAAAGAGTAGTTGACCGATGACGGCCATCAGGAAAGGCTTGTTCTGCAGGACAGCTTTCAGCTGAACGGTTAGAGGAATAGCCCGCTGTTGCACAGGTAGTTCGACCACTTCGCGTGTCTTGGCAAAGCAGAACCAGTGACAGCCTGTGAAGATGAGTCCGTAAAGGGCTGCCACGATGACAAATCCCTGCGGATTGCTCAACGTTCCGTCACCACAGAACTTGACCAAGGGAACCGTCACGATGTTGATGATGCCAATGGCAATCATGGCGGCTACCGAACGGCTGGTATTGATTTTGGCCCGTTCATCCATGTTCTGGGTCATGGCTCCACAGAGCGTTCCATAGGGCAGATTGACGCAGGTATAACCCAACACCAGCAATCCGTAGGTAAGGCTCATATAGACCAACTTCCACGAATAGGGCATATTGGGTTGAGCCAGAAAACAGAGCACGAGCATAATGGCTGTGAAGGGGGCTCCAAACAGCAGCCACGGACGATAACGTCCCCATCTCGATTTGGTGCGGTCGCTGAGACTGCCGATGATGGGGTCGTTGATGGCATCCCAAAAGCGGGAAACCAGCATAAGTGTTGCCACGGCACTCATTTCCACGCCGAACACATCCGTGTAGAAAATCATCAGGAAGGATACGACGAAGGACCAACTGAAGTTACAGCCTACATCACCGAAGCCGTAGGCGATTTTACTGACGAACGAGACTTTCCCGTTTTGCATGGTATCATTTTGCTTTTCCATGTGTTTTGTTGTTTTTTGATTGATGATACTTGAATTTTGTGATGCAAATGTAAGGTCCTGTATCAGAAGCGAAAACGATTTCTTGAAAAGAATTTTTCGCAACCGTTCCCGCAACCGTTCCCAAATTTCGCAACCGTTCCCATTCTCCTGTTTCTCCTTTTTTGTATTTTTGCATCGGACGGAACAGACTTGTCCATTTAATTGTAACTGCCATGAAATATGTGACCATTATTGACATCGCCAAAGCATTGGGCATCTCGAAAAGTACCGTTTCGCGAGCCTTGGCTGGAGACACGCACAACGTGAAGCCGGCCACTATGCAACTGATCTGTGAGACGGCCGACCGGATGGGTTATCAGCGAAATGAGTTGGCCGTGAACTTGCGCAAACAGAACACACGGAACATAGGCATCATCATTCCCGAAGTGGTGACCTCTTTTTTCATGAATTTCATCCAGCAGGCCCAACGTGACCTGCGTGAGCAGGGGTATCGTGTGTTGATTGCCGTATCGAATGAGGATCCGGAACAGGAGCGGGAGAATCTGCTGATGTTCGAACAATGTCGTGTAGAGGGAATCCTGATCAGTGTTTGCCACAAAAGCAAACTGGTCGATCTCTATCGGAAAATCATGGCTGGCGGTACGCCCATCGTCTTTTTCGACCGGGTGGTTGGGGTATTGGAGGCTTCGCAGGTCCGGATTGATGATTATCTGATGGCCTCTTTCATGGTGGAAGCCCTGATCCGAAGTGGATGTCGCCAGATTGTCCACTTGGCTGGCCCGGAGTATATCAGCAATGGGTCTGAACGGCACCGGGGGTATCGGGATGCGCTTGCCAAATTCAAATTGACGTACGATGCACGCTATGTGATAGCCGGAGGTCTGGATGCTGAACAGGGCGGACGAGCCATGGAGCAATTTTTGGGGTTGGGCTTGCCTTTCGATGCGATCTTCGGCTTTACAGAAACAGCCACCTTGGGGGCCAAAAGTGTACTGCAAAAACTGCACTACCGGATTCCGGAAGATGTCTCGCTCTGTTGCATATCCGGTACAGCACTCTGCACCCTGGTTCATCCGACGCTAACGGCTGTCGAGCAACCGGTGGTTGAGATCGCACATCAGGCTTGTCGGCTGCTGCTCCAACAGATCCAGCAACCGGAGATGCCGAAGGAACAGGTGGTCTTGCGTGGGGAGATGGTCATGCGCGACTCCATTCGCCAGAAAGCGTAACACTCGTAACGTAACACTTCAAAAAAAAGGATTGCATGATAAAAAAAGAGGGGCCTCCCGCAGGAAGCTCCTCTTTCATTATTTTAATAGTCAAATGATTCCTATTATTGACCGCTGAACGGGTTCTGATCAGATGTCGAAACGGACTCGTTGTTGGCAATCTCCATCTGCGGGATTTGCATGAGGAAACGATAGTCATTCGAAGGCAATGTACCTACCGGCTCTGCATCTGAACCATTGTAACCATCCAATTGAGCCAAGCCCCAAGAGAAGTGGCCTGCCGGATTCTTAGCTGTAGCAGCATAACGAACCAACGGTTTCTGCAAACGCAACAAGTCGTATGCACCTACGACACCTTCACCCAGCAACTCCTTACGACGCTCGATGTAGATCTTCTCCAACAGATCGTTCTTGTCGGATGTCTTGGTCAATTGAGCCTGACGGGCAGCCTGCAACGTGTTCAAGTGAGCCAAAGCCTCTGAAGTCTGTCCCAGGTTGGCTTCCGCTTCAGCCATGATCAGCAGCATTTCCGATCCACGCATCAACGGAATGTCGATGTCATAGACGTGAGCCTGCACGGCACCACCTCCGTCACCGTAGGTCTTCATCTTGTTGTAAGCCCATTTCTCCTTCACCTCGTTGTCACCATTGGCAGTACGATGCCAGAACATCACGGCCTGTTCGTCTTCGTCTGTCACGTTCTCCGTCTTGGTACACTTCGCACCACGGTAGTCCGTTTCATCAAACAGATCGACATACTTCTGGTCCACCATCAAGTTGATGAAGTTGTAGGTCGGACCCGACTGCATGGTCTCGCCATAGCTCGGATCCTGGTTGTACCAGTAGCAGAACTCGACGTTGGAACTGATATTGGTCAGGTTGGTGAACTTCACGCCCCAAACCAACTCTGCACAATTGTTGGCCATCAGCTGGTCGAAACCACTGTACCACTCCTCTTTCGACATCAAGGAGCTGTACTTCTGATAAACCGTATTGGCCTCTGTCAAGGCACCCTGCCAGTTGCCCATCACCTGATAGACACGGGCCAACATACCTGAAACGACATCAGCATTGATCTGCCACTTCTCGGCACGGTTGAAACCAGCCAAAGCCGACTTGGCAGCCGTCAGGTCGCTCACGATCTGGTCATACACCTGCTGAACCGTTGAGAAGCCCAGGTTGGGATCATCAGTCGAAGAGAGACGCAGGATGACACCACGTTTGTCCTTCGCAATGGCATAGGTCTGCTGATAGTTCATGATCAGGTGGAAGTAAGCAATACCACGCATGGCCAGACACTGACCCTTCAACTGTGCCTTTTCAGTCTCTGAACCATTCGCATCGGGCAGTGCGTCCATGATCTGGTTGGCCTGGTTGATCACCTTATACATATTGACCCAGATACGATCGGCATAACCCGACGACATCGTACGTTCATTCAAAAACTTGTAGGTCATTTCCGGAGAACCACCGTAGTTGTTGGTACTGATGATGTCCGGACCGGCAATGTCGTAGTGCATCAAGTATCCAGTCAGACCTGCATAGCAGGCATCGTTCTGGCTACCGGAGCCATTGTCGCCCATCAAGAAGGCATGGTAGGTTGAATTCAATACCGAATTCAGTCCGGTTGTGCTTGCCAGAATTGTTTCAGAAGAGATCTTGGTCGCATCATCGGTTGTCAGCTGATCCTCACAACCACAAAAGGCCACTGCCAGCATTGCCATCGGCAAAAGCCGTAAAAATTGATATTTCGTCTTCATATAGTTGTTCAAAAATAATTAGAATGAAACTTGAATACCACCCATGAATACACGACGTGCACTCTGGTTACCATTATCGGTATTGGCATTACCATTATAGTTATTACCGACCAGACCAGTTTCCGGATCGTTGTGACGGTTCGCTGCGGGACCCAGTGTCCAAACGTTGTCTGCACTGAAATAGATGCGCAGGTGAGAGAGATGCATCTTGTCGATGATGCGACGCGGAACGGTATAACCGACTGCCAAGTTACGCAGACGGAAGTAGTCGTTGTTGAACAGGTAGAAATCGGTTGCCTTACGTGTGCTTGAATAGTCGTCAGCCGACCAGCGCGGGAAGACAGCCTGATCACCCGGTTTCTCCCAAACCTTACCCTCTACCAAGTCCTGGATGACACCTACACCATTACGTACGGTGGTATTCTCCAGATAGACATAGTCATACATCTTGGAACCGAAGGATGCATACCACATCATCGACAGGTCGAAGTCTTTCCACTTGAAGTTGTTCGTGATTGAACCGAATGCCTTGGGAATGGCTGAACCACACCACTGATAGTCATCGACGGTCACATCCGAGAAGTTCTCCGTCATCTTCCAGCCGTTCTGGCCGTCGCGGATCCAGTAGCGCATGTTACCGTTGTCCGGGTTGACACCGGCATTCTTCGGCATGTAGAATTCATACAGCGACTTGCCCTCTTCCAGACGGTAGCTGGCCACACGGTTCGAGTAGGTGTAGGCACCACCCGGCAAGTAGGTCACCTGGTTCTTCAACGTAGAGAAGTTGAAGTCGATGTTCCACTGGAAGTTCTTGGTCTGAATAGCCGTCGCGTTCAAGGTGATTTCAAAACCTTGGTTACGAACATTACCCAAGTTGGTGTTCATACCGGTTGCATCACCCACCTGTGAAGACAAAGGCAGATCCTTGTAGTACAACAGGTCGGCAGAATTACGGGTATAGTATTCGATGGTACCGCTCAGACGGTTGCAGAAGCCGAAGTCAACGGCCACGTTGAACTGCTTGTTGCGCTCCCACTTCAAGTTGGGTGTTGCAATGGTAGAGGGCTTGTAACCGGCCTGTCCATACAGGTTGTCGGCTGCGAAGTAGGCCTGATAAGCATACCAGATCTCGGCACCGGTCGAACCATCGCCATTGCGGGCGAACAATTTATCGTTACCGGATGTACCGTAGCTGGCACGTATAGCCAAGTTGTCCAACCAGTCGCTTGAACCCTCCATGAAAGCCTCCTTGGAGATACGCCAAGAACCACCGACAGAGAAGAAGTTACCCCAACGGCTATCCTTGCTGAAGCGTGATGAACCATCACGACGGAACGAAGCGGATACATAATAACGGTTGGCATAGTTGTAGTCGGCCTTGCCGAAGAAAGAGAGCAATCCGTAGCGGATACGGTCTGATTCGTTCGCCCAGTTCATGGTCGTAGAAGCCAACTCATACTGGCCGGTCTGCATGATACCTTCACCGTACGCATAGGTATATTGACGGTTGAAGTGGTAGTACTCGTGACCTAACATCGCGTTGATGGTGTGGTCGCCGAAAGACTGATCCCAGGTCAACAGGTTGTTCCAGGTGATGGACTGAGTCTTGTAGCTGGTGCGGCTGGCTGTACCACCGTTGGTCTTGACAGTCACACCGTAGGGAGCCAACTGATCACCACCGTGGATGGCAGATCCATAACCATAGACATTCTGGGTATTATCATCCAAGTTAGCGGCTGTACGGAACTTCAGATTGAAAGGCAACTTCACTTCCGCAAAGTACTTGGCTGAAATCGTTGTATATTCATTGGAATTGAATTCTTCATCATTCGGATTGTTCCAGTAGTCGCCATTACCCAACACATGGATACCGAAGAAGTTGGCATTGTTGGTACCGAAGTCATACATCCGGTCGCCTGTCTTCAAGGAGTATTCCCAGTCGGTATTGTCGGCATTACGCAGATAGGGCGAGTTCAAGGTGTTGGAGAACACCAATGCACGGTTGTAACCCTTGGAGTTCTGACGGGCATACGAATAGGCCAAGTTACCGCCCATGTTCAACCAGTCTGTTACCTCTGAAGAGACATTCGCACGGAATGAATAACGCGTATAGTAGTCGTTGTTTGAATAACCCTTATCGTTCAAATAGCCCAATGAAGTGAAGTACTGGGTCTTGCCGTCCTGTGATGAACCGCTCAGGTCGATACCGTAGTCCTGACGCAACTTCTTGTCGAACACCAAGTCATACCAGTCCCAATCCTCCTTGTTCCAAACCATCTCCAAATCCGGATTGACATAAGGATTACCGTTACCATCGTGGAGCACATAGTTTGAGGCATCGCCTGTCCACTTGAACGGAGTGACATAGACCTGCTCACCATTGGAGTTTGTACGCGGAACCACATGTTTTGAAAGCACGTTGGCCGAAGCATAATCACCGGCTTCCTGTGCGCTCTTACCATATTTATAATACTGGTCGTTGTAGATAGCGCGCCATACGTTGGTCAACTGCTGATAAGGATCGGCCTTATCAGGATGCGGAACAGCCAAGTCAGATGTACCCCAAGCACCCCGGAAGTTGATCCGCGGCTTACCACTCTTACCCTTCTTAGTGGTGATCACAACGACACCATTGGCAGCACGTGAACCATACAAAGAAGAGGCGGCAGCATCTTTCAAGACGGTCATAGATTCGATATCCGAGGGATTGATGGAGTTCAATGTACCGTCATACGGCATACCATCCACTACATACAACGGAGTTGTCTCACCGGACATGGAGCTGATACCACGGATCTGGATACGAGAATCAGAACCCGGTGTACCTTCGTTGTTGACAACGTTCACACCGGCACTCATACCTTGCAAAGCCTCTACGAAACCAGAACCGGAGATTTTCTCCAACTTGTCTGCCTTGACAACGCTGGCAGAACCCGTGAATGAAGATTTCTTGGCCGTACCGTAGGCAACAACCACCACTTCATCCAAGTCTTGTGTATCGCTCTTCAACACCACATTAACAGCACTACGACCATCCCACGTTACGGTTTGTGTCGCCATGCCGACAAAAGAGATTTCCAAAACAGCACCTTTCTTCACACCTTCCAGGGAGAATCGTCCATCCATGTCGGTGATTGTACCGTTTGTCGTACCCTTTACTACTACGGAAGCACCTGCAACGGGCCCCATTTCATCCTTGACTGTACCGCTAATCTTCCCATTCTGCTGCACGACAGGTGTAGGCAATGATGCCAACTCTGCCAAAGCGGGAGTAGCGCCTGCTGCTCCAAACAACGTGGAAAGCAGCATAATCTTCATCAATTTCGAATTCGATACCATTGACAATTTAAATTAAAACGCTATTACTATTGAATGAATCTATTTGTAAATCTCGACAAAGATAAGGTATTATTTATTATTGGAGACAAATAATTAGAAGTTTGTTTGGATTTTAACATTTAAGGCTGGATTTCCTGAATCATGTCCGTTTTTTACCAATGAACATGGAAAGGATCCCTTATCTTTGCCCACCGAATCGTATAAAACAATTGACAATGAGAATCAGATTAGAAGAACCGAACGATTATCGGGCCGTCGAATACCTGACACGCGAAGCCTTCTGGAACGTATATCGGCCCGGATGTACGGAACATTATGTATTGCATCAATACCGGAACCATCCCGATTTCATTCCGGAATTGGACTTCGTGCTGGAAGAGCATGATCGGCTCATCGGTCATGTGATGTTCTCCAAGGCCGAGATTGTCTTGGAGGATGGTGCGACCCTACCGGCCTGGACCTTCGGACCGATCAGCATCCATCCCGACTACAAACGGAAGGGCTATGGATTAAAGTTGTTGCGGTATGCATTGGAGCGGGCCAAAGAGATGGGCATCGGCCTCTTGTGTATGGAGGGCAAGATTGGATTCTACCAACATGCCGGATTTGTGGTGGCCAGTACCCTGGGCATTCATTATCATGGAGAACCCAAAGAGTCGGAAGTGCCCTACTTCTTGGCACAAGAACTGATTCCGGGTTATTGGGGCAAGCGAGAAGGCACCTACCATACGCCCAAAGGCTATTTTGTGGCAGATGAACATCCGGCTGAGTTCGAAGCCTACGAGGCTACCTTCCCGTCCAAAGTGAAGGCGTTTCAAGCTGACCAGTTACCCCAGTTCTGCCAGAGTTGCGGGATGCCATTGACCCAAACCGCCGATTTCGGCACGAATGCAGACGGCAGCACCAACTTCGATTATTGCCACTATTGCTATCAAAACGGGCAATTCCAGCAGGATTGCACCATGGAAGAGATGATCGAACATTGCTTGCCCTTCCTCGACGAGGTGAACAAGCAGATGCCTGCTCCCCTCACGGAGGCGGAATACAGGCAGATGATGCAAGGCTTCTTCCCGATGCTCAAACGCTGGCGGAAATAGGCAGCCTTTCCAACGAAGGCTACCTTATTATATTATATAAAGGGCAACTCCATCGACTGGTTGTTATTGGCCACCTTGCGCAAAACCCCATTCTCGATCAGGAAAAACTCGCCATAGATGGTCTCCATGCCATTCTCGCCCAACAGATAGGTGCCATCCGGGAACACGTAGAAGCGACGGAAACCGTTTTTGCTGTCCGGGATGGCAATTTCGTCATACACCCGCAGGCCATCCACCAGCATATCTTTACATAAATAATAGTGCGGCAAGATCTGCACCTCGGTCAGTCCCAATCCCGGCAAGAAACGGACATAGTCCCGGTCAATGGCCTCTCCCGGTTCTTCCGGTTGGGCATAGACGATGCGGGCACAATTCATGCTGCCGGCTGAAATGCCCATGGCAACCCCTTCAAATTGCTTCATGAGCCGAGGCATATCGACATCGTGCAGGAAGGCATTTTGCGTCGGGACATGTCCCCCACCAAAGATGATGAAATTGCATTGGCGCATCATCTCTTCCACATAGGGAGCCGTCCGTCGGTCCAACAGCTCGTAATTTTCGAACCAAAACCCTACCTCCTCAAAGGCTTGGCGCATACAGCCAGCACAATGTTCACTGAAAGCGACATCGTCCGGTTGGGTCGTCACGAATACGCATCGGATCGGATACGGCAGCTTACGCCTCAAATTATCCAAGAACCCATTGGCCGGATTGATGGCTCCGTCCATCGCTACACTGGGGCTACTGGTCAAGAAATAGGTCATCATTGCACGTTTTTTTATTTAATGTTTGGTTGATTTGATTGCAAAGTTAGTTTTTTTATTAGTTTTGCAAAACCGTTTGACATGTAAACTAAATAATATAGTTCAAGATGATAAACTTTATATTCATATCGCCGAATTTTCCGGAGAAATATTGGCAATTCTGTGACGAATTGCAGAAAAATGGCGTACGGGTTTTAGGCATCGGAGATGCACCCGCAAATGGCTTAAGCGCAGAGTTACAACGTTCGCTCACTGAGTATTACCATGTAGATAACATTGGAGACTACGACCAGATGTACCGGGCCGTCGGTTATTATGCCTGGAAATATGGTCATATCGACTGGATCGAGTCGAACAACGAGTTCTGGCTCGAAATGGATGCTCGTTTGCGTACAGACTTCAATGTCAAAACGGGTGTGAAGTTGGATAGTATTGAGGCATTCAAGGAGAAATCCGAAATGAAACGCTATTATGCCAAAGGAGGTATCCGTACCGCTCGTCAGATCAAGGCTTCGGAAGGTTTGGAGGCTGTCAAACGTTTCTCGCAAGATGCAGGATACCCGTTGTTTGCCAAGCCGGATGTGGGTGTAGGTGCCGGTGGTGCGCATAAGTTGGAGAATGAGGCATCCCTGGATGCCTTCTTCCGCGAGACGCCTCATGTAGATTGGTATGTGATCGAAGAATTCGTGACAGGCGACATCTGTACATACGATGCGATCATCAACTCGAAGGGTGAACCGCTGGTAGAGTCGATGTGTGTCTGCCCGCCCAGCATTGCCGACATTGTCAACTACAACTTGGACTCAACCTACTTCGTTGAGAAGAATATGTCTGAGAACCTTCGTTTCTGGGGTCGTCGTACGGTCGATGCTTTCGGAGTGAAGTCTCGTTTCGTCCATCTGGAATTCTTCCGGCTGAACAAGCCTCACCGTGGTTTGGGAGAAGTGGGCGACTTTGTGGCATTGGAGGTCAACATGCGCCCGGGAGGTGGTTACACACCGGATATGATCAACTATGCCCACAACATCTCCATGTTCAAGATCTGGGCAGACATGATTGCGTTTGACCGCCGGACCACTCCGGATCCGCATGACGACTACTATTGCGTCTTTGCAGGCCGACGTGACAATGTGTCGTATGTACTGGATCATCAGGCGCTCTTGGACAAATATGGTTATGCGATGATGATGAGTCCGCACATTGCCGACGCGCTTTCAGGTGCCATGGGTAATCAGGCCTATATTGCCCGATTCCGGACAGTAGAAGAGCGGGATGCTTTCTTGTTTGATACATGTAATCGTAATTAATAAATATGCACGTAGAATATCACAAATGGTGGAGCCACAATCTCTGCCGCGAGATGGAATACAAGGTCTTCGGTCACGACGGACAGGCTTTTTTGGCTTTCCCGTGTCAGGATGGACGTTTTTATGATTGGGAGAATTATCACATGTTCGATGTATTGGCTCCGCTGATCGATGCCGGACGGATCCGGGTGATCTGTGTGGATGGCATTGACTGGGAGACTTGGTCGAACAAGGGTGGAGACAAACGTTGGCGCATCGAACAGCACGAACGCTGGTTCCGTTATGTGACGGACGAACTGTTGCCCAATGTCCGTTGCAATGATCAGCAGATGTTCATGACGACGGGTTGCTCCATGGGCGGTTTCCATGCAGCCAACTTCTTCTTCCGTCGGCCGGATCTGTTCAACGGTATGTTGGCCATGAGCGGTCTGTATCATGCCTCCTACGGTTTCGAAGGCTACATGGATGGCTTGGTCTATGAGAACTCTCCCCAGGACTTCCTGCAGCACATGCCGTCCGATCATCCTTGGATGCAGGCTTACCGGAAACGCAAGATCATCTTCTGTGTCGGTCAGGGACGTTGGGAAGAGGAGTTGCTCTGGAGTACGCGTGAGATGGATCGGATCCTCAAGGAGAAGGGTGTCAACAATGCCTGGTTCGACTATTGGGGTTACGATGTGGATCACGATTGGCCCTCTTGGCGGCAACAGGCCCCCTATTTCATCGACAAGATGGTGCCTTAAGCAGGTTCGCCTGACAGGTTTGTCGGGCAAGGTACAACACTCGACCTATAAACAAAGATGCGGCAAGTTAGTTGTCGCATCTTCTTTTTTATACGCTTACTTGAGCCATCATCTCGGAGCCTTCCGATAGAGGTAGATGGCCACCAATGTATAGACTAAGTTGGGAATCCAAGCCGCCACCATCGGACTGACATACCCGTTGATGGCAAAGGTGGAGGTGACCGTCATGAAGAGGATGTAGGAGAAGCTGAGGCCGGTTCCGATACCGATATTCAAACCCATACCCCCTTTGACCTTGCGGGACGAAAGCGAAGCACCAATGGCAGTCAAAATGAAGGCAGCCATGATGGTGGCAAAGCGCTTGTGATACTCGATCTCGAAGGTCTGGATGTTACCAATTCCCCGTTTCTTCTGCCGGCTGATGTAGGTCCGCAGCTCCGGTGAAGTCATGGTCTCACAATCGTTGGGCGAGATCAGAAAATCGGAAGGCACAATGGTCAACGTGGTGTCCAGGCGAGTTCCTTCGCGAACCTGCTCCCGCATCCCGTCGAAGTCGCGAATAATGTAATCGATGACGGTCCATTGGTAGAGCGAATCGTACTTGATGGAGTTGGCAGCCAAGCGGGAAACCAATTTCTTGTCTTCAAAATGTTCCAACGAAAAGCGATAGCCCATACCCGACCGGGCATCATAGCGGTCGAAATAGGCAATGACACCTGGCTCAACCTCAATCTGCTGGTTGCGGATGTATTCGACCTTCTTGTTCTTGATGTACTGGTTCTGAAAATCAATGCGTGTAGTGGTAGCCGGCGGAATGATGTAGGCATTCAGCACAAAGGTCACCGTGGCAATGACGGCTGCCGAAATGGCATAGGGTACCATCAGCCGCCGGAAACTCATGCCGGAGGCCAACATGGCAATGATTTCGGAATGGTCAGCCAGCTTCGACGTGAAGAAGATAACCGCAATGAAGGTGAACAACGGACTGAACAGATTCGCATAATAGGGAATGAAGTTCAGGTAGTAATCGAAAATGATGGCCTTCAGCGGCACATCGGGACTGAGGAATTTGTCGATTTTCTCATTGATGTCGAACACGACAGCAATGGCAATGATCAGCAAAATTGCAAACACATAGGTCCCGAGGAACTGCTTGATGATGTATCGGTCGATCCGTTTTAACTTGAAATCCATGGCACAACCCTTACAAACGATTGACCAATTGACGTACCATACCACTTTTCCAGGTCGTATAGTCGCCTGCCAAGATGTGCTGACGCGCCTCCCGTACCAGCCACATGTAGAAGGCCAGGTTGTGGATGGAAGCAATTTGCAATCCGAGCAGTTCATTCACCTTGATCAGGTGGTGGAGGTAGGCTTTGCTATAGAGCGTATCCACGTAGGAATGGGCATCCGGATCGACTGGAGAGAAATCATCCGCCCATTTCCGGTTACGTAAATTGATCGTACCGAAACGGGTGAAGATCTGTCCATTGCGACCATTACGGGTCGGCATGATGCAGTCGAACATATCGATACCTCGCTCGATGGCCTCCAGGATATTGATCGGTGTGCCGACACCCATCAGATAACGAGGCTTGTCTTGCGGCAAAATGGCATTCACCACTTCGATCATCTCATACATCTTCTCGGTCGGTTCGCCCACAGCCAATCCACCGATGGCATTGCCGTCTGCCCCTTTACTCGCTACATATTCGGCAGCCCGCTGGCGCAAGTCGGTATAGACACACCCCTGCACGATGGGGAACAGGGCCTGCTGATAACCATATTTCGGTTCGGTGGTGCGGAAACGTTCAAAACAACGGTCCAGCCACCGTTCGGTCAGCCCCAATGATTGTTTCGCATAGTCATAATCTGCATCACCCGGGCAACACTCGTCGAAGGCCATGATGATGTCGGCACCAATGGTGCGCTCGATATCCATGACCTTTTCGGGGGTGAAAAGATGCTTTGAACCGTCGATATGGGAACGGAACTCAGCCCCCTCCTCCTTCAACTTGCGATTCTCAGCCAACGAAAAGACCTGAAAACCGCCACTGTCGGTCAAGATGGGTCCCTCCCAGGAGTTGAACCGGTGCAAACCACCTGCCTTCTCCAAGATGTCCAGTCCCGGACGGAGATAGAGATGGTAGGTGTTGCCCAAAATGATCTGGGCCTTGATGTCGGTTTTCAACTCGGTCATGTGAACGCCCTTCACCGTGCCTTGTGTGCCCACAGGCATAAAAATCGGTGTCTCGATCTGGCCGTGATCCGTCGTG
Source organism: Parabacteroides distasonis (assembly GCA_021531775.1). Lineage (GTDB taxonomy): Bacteria > Bacteroidota > Bacteroidia > Bacteroidales > Tannerellaceae > Parabacteroides. Next base: position 50,476 of record JAFBIU010000014.1, read on the forward strand.
ATCAGACCAGCTCGAGCGTTCGATTTTGTGTCTGTATATTGTAATGTAAAATCCATGCCTTATTCTGTCAGGTGTTTCACCGAAGAGACCACTTTCTGATCGGTTTCATTGTAATCGACAACGATGGTATCACCCTCTCCCACCTCGGACTGGATGATGATCTCTGCCATCTCGTCTTCCAAATATTTCTGGATAGCTCGTTTCAACGGACGCGCACCAAACTGCACATCGTATCCTTTTGTCGCAATGAAGTCCTTGGCTGCATCGGTAATCTCCAGGTGGTAGCCCAAGGCCTCGACCCGTTTGTAGAGATCAACCAACTCCAGATCAATGATCCGACGAATAGCCTCTTTGTCCAACTGGTCGAACATGATGATGTCATCAATACGATTCAGGAACTCAGGCGCAAACGCCTTGTTCAATGCCTTTTGGATCACACTCCGGGAGTGCTCCTTATCGACGGCCGTAGTGGCTTCGGTATGGAAACCGACTCCACGTCCGAAATCCTTCAGCTGGCGTGTACCGATGTTGGAGGTCATGATCAGAATCGTGTTCTTGAAATCGATCTGACGGCCCAGGCTGTCGGTCAGACGACCTTCGTCCAACACCTGCAGCAACAGGTTGAAGACATCGGGATGGGCCTTCTCGATTTCATCCAGCAATACGACGGAATAGGGTTTGCGACGGACCTTTTCCGTCAGTTGTCCACCCTCTTCGTAGCCGACATATCCCGGAGGTGCACCCACCAAACGAGAGACGGCAAACTTCTCCAAATATTCGCTCATATCGACCCGAATCAGGGCATCTGCCGAATCAAACAGGTATTCCGCCAGTTTCTTGGCCAAATAGGTCTTGCCGACACCCGTCGGACCCAAGAACATAAAGGTACCGATCGGTTTGTTCGGATCCTTCAGACCGATCCGGTTACGTTGGATCGCCTTCACCACCTTATTGACCGCATCGTCCTGACCGATCACTTTGTCACGGAGCAGGTTGGCCATCTCACGCAAACGGATGTTCTCGGCTGTCGCAATTCGCTGGACAGGAACGCCCGACATCATGGCCACCACCTCCGAAATCATTTGTGCATCAACCGTCTCGCGATGCTCCTGCATCTCCTGTTCCCATTTCGATTTGGCCATCGACAGCTGCATCAAGGCCTGACGCTCCTTGTCGCGGAAACTGGCTGCCAACTCGAAATTCTGCAACTTCACGGCTGCCAACTTTTCCGTCCGGGTCTTCTCGATCTTCTGTTCCAGTTCTTCGATCTCCTTCGGAACGGTAATATTGGAAATGTGTACACGTGATCCCGCTTCATCCATGGCATCGATCGCCTTGTCCGGGAAATAGCGGTCACTGATATAGCGGCCTGTCAATTTGACACACTCTTTCAAGGCATCGGGCGTATAGATGACATTGTGATGCTCTTCGTAACGACCCTTGATGTTCTGCAGGATTTGCAACGTCTCCTCCTCGGTGGTCGGATCCACCAGGATCTTTTGGAAACGACGCTCCAAAGCACCATCCTTCTCGATGTTCTGGCGATACTCATCCAAAGTAGTGGCACCAATACATTGAATCTCCCCTCTTGCCAAGGCAGGTTTCAACATGTTGGCAGCATCCATCGATCCGGAAGCCGATCCGGCTCCCACGATGGTATGAATCTCATCAATGAACAGGATAATGTCCGGATTCTTGGAAAGTTCGTTCAGGATGGCCTTCACACGCTCCTCAAACTGACCCCGGTATTTTGTGCCAGCCACTACGGAGGCCAAATCCAGGCTGATGACACGCTTGTCGAACAAGACACGCGACACCTTCCGCTGGACGATCCGCATGGCCAAGCCTTCGACAATGGCCGATTTACCTACACCCGGCTCACCAATCAAGATGGGGTTGTTCTTTTTCCGTCGGCTCAGGATTTGGGCCACACGTTCGATCTCCTTATCACGACCGACAATGGGGTCGAGCTTATTTTCAGCCGCTGCCCGGGTCATATCTGTACCGAAGTTATCCAGCACAGGCGTGTCGCTTCCGCTTTTCGATGCTCCCTGGGAAGAGCTGGATGAGACAGGATTCGACATCCGACTTTCGTGCGGACGGTATTCCTCCTCCTCGTCGTCCTCTTCATCGTCCGTATAACCATCTTCGAGCGGTTCTGCCTGCAATTCCTCGATCAACGAGGAATCTTCCGTCTGCTCTTTCATCGCTTGGAATACTTTATTATATGTAATACCTGCATCTTCCATGATGCGACAGGCAATGCTGTTCTCCTCTTTCAGGATGGCCAACAGCAAATGGCCTGTCCCTGCCTCTTTGGCCTTGAACAGACGTGCCTCCAGCATACTCAACCGCAAGATACGTTCCGACAATTTGGTAATTGTCACCTGCGGCACGGTAATGCCCAATTCTTCTGTATTTTTGATTTCGTTCTCAATACTCTTCTTGATGGCCGGCAAGTTGGCATGCAACGTTTGCAAGATCTCAACCGCCTTTCCCTCTCCATCCCGAATGAGACCCAACACCAAGTGTTCCGGTCCTACATACGAGTTTTGAAGCCGGGCCGCCTCCTCACGGCCATATTCGATAACGTCAAGCAATCTCTGTGAATAATTGTCCTTCATATTTATATAATGTACGAATACAAGTCGCCTACAAAATTAATAATCTTTGTCGAGTTCATCACAAAATTCGTGCCATTATTCGCTTGAATGAAGATAAATCAACAGAATTTCAAAATTTACCGGCAATTTCTTTCGTGATTGTAGGAAAAACCGTACCTTAGTGCACTTTTTCAGAGGTTAGATACTGAGTGTAATTAATATAAAACTAAATGGTTGATCAAGACAGAATTATTAAGATTAACATCGAAGAGGAGATGAAGTCGGCCTACATCGACTATTCCATGTCGGTGATTGTGGCGCGCGCCCTTCCAGATGTTAGAGACGGTTTCAAGCCCGTTCATCGCCGAATCCTATTTGGTATGAACGAGTTGGGAAACACGTCTGACAAACCTTATAAGAAATCTGCAAGAATAGTTGGTGAAGTTTTAGGTAAGTACCATCCGCATGGAGACTCATCCGTCTATTTTGCGTTGGTACGAATGGCTCAAGAGTGGTCGATGCGTTACAAGTTGGTCGATGGGCAAGGAAACTTCGGTTCAATGGATAACGATAGTCCGGCAGCCATGCGTTACACGGAAGCTCGCCTAAGCCGCATGGCCGAAGAGATGCTTCGCGACATTGAGAAAGACACGGTGGATTTCACACCGAACTTCGATGACACTTTGAAGGAGCCGGTCGTGTTGCCGACGCGTATCCCGAACCTGCTGGTCAATGGTGCATCGGGTATTGCAGTCGGAATGGCGACCAATATGCCGACTCACAACTTGTCAGAGGTATTGGATGGTTGTATCGCCTACATCGACAGCAAAGGCGAGATTGACATTGACGGGTTGATGGAGTTCATCAAGGCTCCCGATTTCCCGACCGGTGCCATGATCTATGGTTATGCCGGGGTCAAGTCGGCCTACGAGACCGGACGCGGACGCGTGGTACTTCGTGGCAAGGCTGAGATTGAGCAAGACGGCAACCATGAAAAGATTATCATCACGGAGATTCCGTATCAGGTGATCAAGTCAGACCTGATCAAGAATATAGCCGACTTGGTGAATGAGAAACGTCTCGAAGGCATCTCGAATATCAACGATGAGTCGTCCAGCCGAGAAGGTGTTCGCGTCGTGGTGGATGTCAAGCGTGATGCAAACGCCAATGTGGTGCTGAACAAACTGTATAAGATGACGGCTCTGCAATCATCTTTCAGTGTCAACAACATTGCATTAGTGAACGGACGTCCGAAGTTGCTTAATCTAAAGGATCTGGTCAAGTCCTTCGTGGATCATCGCCACGAGGTGGTCATCCGACGTACACGTTATGAACTGAAGAAGGCCGAAGAGCGTGCTCACATTCTGGAAGGATTGATCATTGCTTCGGACAATATCGATGAGGTAATTGCCATCATCAAGGCTTCGAAGAATCCGCAAGATGCCATCACCCGTTTGATGGAGCGTTTCTCACTCTCAGATATTCAGGCACGTGCCATCGTCGAGATGCGCTTGCGTCAGTTGACCGGACTGGAGCAAAGCAAGTTGCGTGCCGAATACGAGGAGATTGAAAAGTTGATTGCCCGTTTGAATGACATTCTGAACAACGACGATTTGTGTATGCAGGTGATCAAGGATGAATTGTTGGAGATCAAGAACAAATATGGTGATCCGCGAAAGACAGAGATTATCTATGCTTCTGAGGAATTGAATCCGGAAGACTTCTATGCGGACGAAGAGATGATCATCACGATCTCACATCGGGGTTACATCAAGCGTACGCCACTGAAAGAATTCCGTGCACAGGGTCGTGGCGGTGTCGGAGCCAAGGGATCGGAAACACGCGATGAAGACTTTGTCGAGCACATCTATCCGGCATCTATGCATGCAACCATGCTCTTCTTTACGGCCAAGGGTCGTTGCTATTGGTTGAAGGTGTATGAAATTCCGGAGGGTGCCAAGAATGCTAAGGGGCGTGCCATCCAGAATCTGCTCAACATCGAAGCGGATGACAAGGTGCAGGCATTCATTCGGGTGAAGAACCTGACCACCGATACCGAATTCATCAATTCACACTTCCTGCTCTTCTGCACGAAGAAGGGTGTGATCAAGAAGACTTCGTTGGAGGCCTACTCCCGTCCGCGTGCCAATGGTGTCAATGCCATTACTTTGCGTGAGGACGATGGTCTGATCCAAGTCTGTCTGACCAATGGTGAGCGTGAAGTGGTCATTGCCAACCGCAATGGTCGGGCGATCCGCTTCCATGAGAGTGCCGTCCGGGAAATGGGCCGTACTGCAGCCGGTGTTCGAGGCATGACCTTGGACGAAGATGGCGAAGACGAAGTAGTAGGCATGATCTGCATCAAGGACAAGGAGCAAGAGAGCATCCTCGTCGTTTCTGAACAGGGTTATGGCAAACGATCTTCCATCGATGATTATCGCATCACGAACCGTGGCGGTAAGGGTGTCAAGACCATCAACATCACGGAGAAGACAGGTAAGTTAGTGGCCATCAAGAATGTGACGGACGAGAATGACCTGATGATCATCAACAAGTCGGGTATCACCTTGCGTATGAAGGTAAATGACCTGCATGTGATCGGCCGGGCTACCCAGGGAGTTCGACTCATCAACCTGGAAAAACGGAATGATGAGATCGCTTCGGTCTGCAAGGTACTCTCGGAATCGGAAGAAGAGGCTGTCGAAGAGTCAGCCAACCAAGAGGTAGAAGACAACGATAACGAATAAACATACAATAAACAGAATATTAATTTAATTTGAAAGCAAGATGAAAAAAGTATTGTTCACACTCGCATTATGCGTGGCAGCAACCGCTTCTTTCGCACAGAAGAAGGCAGTAAGCGAAGCTCAGAGCATCGCTAAGGGACAGAATCCGGATTTCGGCGAGGCTCGTACTCTGATCAAAGGTGCGTTGGAAAATGCTGAGACAAAAGATGATGCCAAGACTTGGTTCGTAGCTGGCCAGATCGAAGATCAGCAGTTCAGCAACGAAAGAACAAAGCAGGTGTTGGGTCAGCAGCCGAACGAACCGGTGATGTACGGTGCCTTGTATGCGATCCTCCCCTACTTCGAGAAAGCCGTTGTGTTGGATCAGCAGCCGAACGAAAAGGGTAAGATCAAACCTCGTTACACAAAAGACATCAAGAGCATCTTGAGTGCTAACCATGTGTATTACATCAATGGTGGTGCCTACTATTTCGACCAGCAGAAGTATAAAGAGGCTTACGACTTCTTCGAACAGTACATCGCTATCTCTAACATGGACATCTTCAAAGATACTCCGACTGCAGCAAGAGATTCTAACTTCATGATGGTACAGTTCTATGCTGCCGCTGCGGCTTCTTTGATGAAGGATTCTAAGTTGGCTATTGCTGCTTTGGAACGTGCAAAGGCATTTGACTATCGTGCCAATGATGTGTACCAGTATCTTTGCTTCGAGTATGAGCAGGCTAAGGATTCTGTGAAGTTGGAACAGACATTGGAAGAGGGTATGAAGAAATTCCCCGAAGAGCCCTACTACCTGTTGAGCTTGATCAATAGCTACATCTATTCAAACCGCAACGAAAAGGCGATCGAATTCCTGGATGCCGCTATTGCAAAAGATGGTAACAACGCTCAGTTGTATGATGTAAAGGGTCGTGTTTACGAAAACATCAAGGATTATGCCAATGCAGAAACAAACTTCCAGAAGGCGTTGGAAATCAATCCGGAATACATCGAATCATTGACCAACTTGGGTCGTGTTTATTACAACCAGGCTGTCAACAAGAAGGATGAGGCAAATGCTTTGACTGACAAGGCTGAATATGAAAAAGCAGAGGCTGCTGCCAAGGATTTGTTCAAGAAGGCTCTTCCCTACTTCGAGAAGGCTCACAAGCTAAAACCGGATGCTCGCGACAACATGATTGCTTTGCGTGGTATCTACTACAACTTGAACATGAACGCAGAATTCGATGCTATCGAAGCTGAAATGAATCAATAATTCAATCGCAACTAAGTATTTTTTATTTCATGCTTTTGCCGGGAATAGGAGTCACATCCTATTCCCGGTATTTTTTTATGTGCACCCCTAACTTGGTATTCCTAACTATGCTACTTACGGGTCGTAAATGGCATAGTTATACATCCTAAATAGCATAGTTACACATCGTAAATGGCATACTTGTGATCCGTAAATAGCCTAGGGTTTGCTGTCACCAATATCACGCTCAAGGCTACCAAGGAGTTCAATATACAGGATAAGGTAGATCTTCCCGTATATGTTGCGCTTACGGCTAATCCTAAGGAGCAACACATGTACCTGACATTCGGTATAGCTATAAAACCCAAGCTATAGCAGGTTAACAACATTCGGTCAATTCTGGGGCTCGTCTTTCGCAAGATGGGCCTCACTTGTAAATGGGAGACAGGGCATTTTGCAGCTTATAGCAAGTCGTCCTAACTTTGAAGCAAGAAAGAATGGTCGATTTTAGAATCTATATGGATTATTATCGTTACATTTGCAAAAAACAAAAGCATATCACATGAAGAGTTATTTTTCAAAAATGGCCGCTTGTATGGCGGCTCTCTGTCTTGGAATGACCACGTTGCATGCTGACGAGGTGAATCCTACGCAATTTGAAGTAGGGAAAAATACATTTCTTCTGAATGGACAGCCCTTCGTTGTCAAAGCAGCTGAACTGCATTATCCCCGTATTCCCAAGCCCTATTGGGAGCATCGTATCCAGATGTGTAAGGCATTGGGCATGAACACGATTTGCCTCTATGTGTTTTGGAATGCACATGAGCCACAACCGGGGCAGTTCGATTTCTCCGGGCAGAACGACTTGGCGGCCTTCTGCCGATTGTGCCAGGAAAACGGGATGTATGTCATCTTGCGTCCAGGCCCATACGTTTGTGCAGAATGGGAAATGGGTGGCTTACCCTGGTGGTTACTGAAAAAGAAAGATGTGCGATTGCGTGAAGAGGATCCCTACTTCTTGGAACGGGTGAATCTGTTTGAAGAGGCTGTAGCAGGTCAAGTGGCCGGACTGACTGTACAAAACGGGGGTCCGATCATCATGGTGCAGGTCGAGAATGAATATGGCTCGTATGGTGAGAGTAAATCGTATGTTTCGAAAGTGCGAGACATCGTCCGTCGCCATTTCGGCCATGAGATCACGCTCTTCCAATGTGACTGGTCGTCTAACTTCACCTTGAATGGGCTGGATGATCTGGTCTGGACGATGAACTTCGGTACAGGAGCCAACATCGACCAGCAGTTTGCCCGGTTGAAACAGTTGCGTCCTGACAGCCCGCTGATGTGTAGTGAGTTTTGGAGTGGCTGGTTTGACAAATGGGGAGCCAACCATGAGACGCGTCCGGCTGCCGACATGATTGCCGGTATCGACGAAATGCTCTCCAAAGGGATCTCCTTCAGTCTTTACATGACCCACGGAGGTACCAACTGGGGCCATTGGGCAGGAGCCAACTCTCCGGGATTTGCTCCCGATGTCACTTCGTATGATTACGATGCTCCGATCAATGAGGCTGGTCAGACAACCCCCAAGTATTGGGAATTGCGGAAGACCCTGTCCAAATATACCCAAGGCAAACGGTTGCCGAAAGTGCCGTCTGCCATTCCGACGATTACGATACCCGCTTTCCAATTTACGGAGGTAGCACCTTTGTTCAGCAATCTGCCACAACCGAAACAGGACGAGCAGATCCGGACCATGGAAGCGTATGACCAAGGTTTTGGTAGTATCCTGTATCGCACAAAACTTCCTCGCTTGGATCAACCTGCTGTGTTGCATGTCAACGAGGCACACGACTATGCACAGGTCTTTGTCGATGGCAAGTATATGGGCAAACTGGACCGACGGAATGGAGAGAAACAGCTGACTTTGCCTGCTTGTCCGGCGGGTGGTACACTGGATATTCTGGTGGAGGCCATGGGACGTATCAATTTCGGACGGGCTATCAAGGATTTCAAAGGTATCACGGATCGGGTTGAACTGATAATCGACATTGACGGACGCTCCTTTGTCTCCAACCTGAAGCAATGGGAGGTGTTCAACTTGGAGGATCGTTATGAGAACTACCAGCAGATGAAATTCCAGCCGATTGCCGAGGCGAAAGCTACCACTGGAGAGCGTTTGCCGGGTTGCTATCGGGCTACTTTCCAGGTGAAGAAACCGGGAGATACCTTCCTGAATTTTGAGACGTGGGGCAAAGGTTTGGTCTATGTGAATGGTCATGGCATGGGACGAATCTGGGAGATCGGTCCGCAACAGACCCTGTATGTGCCGGGTTGTTGGTTGAAAGCCGGTGAGAACGAAGTGTTGGTATTCGATATTGTCGGTCCGCGCGAAACACGTTGTGAAGGTTTGCGGGAACCGTTGTTGGACCAACTGCTGGTGCAGAAGCCGTTGACACATCGCCAAGAGGGACAATCATTGGAATTGGCTTCGATCCAACCCGACTGTACGGGTGCTTTCAAGCCCGGCAACGGATGGCAGGAGGTTCGTTTCGACCAGCCCAAGCGTGGACGTTATGTATGTATAGAGGCCTTGAATGCGCATGATGCCAAAGAATTGGCCTGTATTGCAGAACTCTATCTGCTGAATGATTCTGGTGAACGCCTTTCCCGTGAACCGTGGACGGTCGATTATGCCGACAGCGAGGATGTGAGTGGTGTGAACCGTTCGGGCGACAAGCTGTTTGACCTGCAGGAATCGACCTATTGGAGTACGGAGGCTGGCTCGCCCTATCCCCACCACATTGTGATCGACTTGGGGGCAACGCATACCATCCAAGCCTTGCAGTATTTGCCCCGTATGGAAAGTGAAGTACCCGGAGGTATTCGCCAGTTCAAGGTCTATATCCAGGAGAAGCCTTTCCCCTATTCATTTAAATAAAAAATGAGACATAACATACTTGCACTTTATATTATCAAAGTATCGAAGTGGTTCTCTTTGGTCATGCCCATCATCGTGCTTTTTTACGAGAAGCACGGGTTGGGCATGCAAGAGGTCTTCATACTGAAAAGTGTCTATTCGGTGGCAGCAGTCGCACTGGAGATTCCCTCGGGTTATTTGGCCGATGTTTGGGGAAGACGCAAATGCTTGATAGCCGGTTGTATGCTTTTCTTCTTGGGTTATCTATGCTACTCTTTCACCTCCACGTTTGCCGCTTTTGTCTGTGCCGAATTGTTGCTCGGTATCGGACAAACGTTGGTTAATGGAGCTGATTCAGCCTTACTATACGACACGACACTTCATTTCGGGAAAGAGGATCAGTACCTGCGTTATGAAGGACGCATCACCATGATCGGTAACTTTGCCGAGGCAATTGCCGGTGTGTTTGGTGGATTGTTGGCTGTCTATTCGTTACGGCTTCCTTTCTGTGCCCAAGCGGTTGTTGCTTTCAGTGGAATTCCAGCTGCTTTGCTCCTGCAAGAGTACAGCACGAAGAGCCGTACGCAAAGTCCTTTTCGAGAGATTCTCCACATCATCCACTATTCGTTGGTCGAGAACAAGCAACTCTGTTGCAACATTTTCTTCTCGGGCATCATTGGCGCTGCGACTTTGACCATGGCCTGGTTCGTACAGCCGATTCTGATGCATTTAGAGACACCGACCAGCTATTATGGCGTGATTTGGACCGTCCTCAATCTGACCGTCGGCATTGCCGCCTTATGGTCTGACCGTATTGACCAACGGCTCGGCATGTTCAAGATGAATACCTTGATTCTATTGGCCATTACCGGTGGTTATGCTCTGATTGCCTATCATCTGACCTATGCCGGTCTGTTGATCCTGTTTGTCTTTTACATTTTCCGGGGTATTGCCACTCCGATCTTGAAGGGGTACATCAACCAGATCACCTTTTCGGAAATGCGGGCAACGGTCTTGTCCATCCGTAATTTTATCATCCGGTTGATTTTTGCTGCTGTTGCTCCCTTCATCGGCTGGCTCAACGACTACTATTCTTTGCAGACTGCCTTGCTGGTATCAGCAGCCATTTTCTTCATTCCCGGAATCCTATTCTTAGTGCTCCAACGTAGCAAATAAAAAAATAAGTACTTTTGTTCAGGTGATCCCTGACAAAAGTACTTATCTATTTTTCTTCTCTTAAAATTCGTTCAACTTATCGGGCAGAAAGAGTCCGCTGGATAGCCTGCTGTACCAAATCCTCCATGACCTTGTAACCCTCTAAGGTGGGGTGTACGCCATCGTGTGAATACTTCTCCGGCAAACCGTTCCGTTCATCCTTCATGGCTGTATGGTAATCGACATATTCCAATTGATGCTCTTTCGCATACGCCTGAATCATCTTGTTCAAGGCAATCACCTTTCCAGCCGGTTCCAATCCGCGACGCCATGGAAAATCAAAGGCAGGCATGACTGAACAAAGGATGGGCTTGATGTGATTGACTTGGGCCAGTTCGACCATAGAGACAATGTTACCAAAGATCTGCTCAAGTTCGATTGCACCATTGTTCTTGGCAATGTCATTGATACCGGCCAAAATCACAACCGCTTTCGGTTTCAATCCGATTACATCCTGACGGAAACGCACCAACATTTCAGAAGTTGTCTGTCCGCTGATGCCCCGATCGATATATCCGTTCTGGATAAAGAATGTAGAGTCTGCCGGCCACCAACCATCGGTAATGGAGTTGCCCATGAAGACAACCTTTGAAGGTATCTGCACCTGCTTGTTAGCCGCTGCATACCGACCAAATCCTGCCCAATCATCCCGTTGGGCAGAAAGGGTGGCGGTCATCATACAACAGGATGCCACCAAAACCATTTCTTTCCAGTTCTTCATATTTCAATTCATTTTAAAAGATCATCCATTCATGGAAGCCAGGAACTCGGTGTTGTCCGTGGTCTGTTCCATCTGCTTCTTGACAAACTCCATGGCTTCAATCGAGTTCATATCGGACAGATACTTACGCAGGATCCACATGCGGTTCAATGTAGTTTCATCCTGCAACAAATCGTCACGACGTGTGCTGGAAGCCGTAATATCGACAGCCGGATAGATACGTTTGTTAGACAACTTGCGATCCAGCTGCAATTCCATATTACCTGTACCCTTGAATTCCTCAAAGATCACATCATCCATCTTGGAACCTGTCTCCGTCAAGGCTGTTGCCAAGATAGTCAAGCTACCGCCATTTTCGATGTTGCGGGCAGCTCCGAAGAATCGTTTCGGCTTTTGCAATGCATTGGCATCCACACCACCAGAAAGCACTTTACCTGAAGCAGGCTGTACAGTATTGTAGGCTCGTGCCAAACGGGTGATAGAATCCAACAGAATGACTACATCGTGTCCACATTCAACCAATCGCTTCGCCTTGTTCAAAACAATCTCAGCAATCTTCACATGGCGCTCTGCCGGTTCATCAAAGGTAGAAGCAATGACTTCTGCATCCACACTACGCGCCATATCTGTCACTTCCTCCGGACGTTCATCGATCAGCAACACGATCATATAGACTTCCGGATGGTTGGCCGCAATGGCATTGGCGATATCCTTCAGCAACATGGTCTTACCTGTTTTCGGCTGGGCAACGATCAAACCGCGTTGTCCTTTACCGATCGGTGAGAACAGATCTACCACACGTACGGCAATGTTGTCATATACTTTCGGCGAACGACGATCTGTCAACATGAACTTCTCATCCGGGAACAGAGGGGTCAAGTGATCGAAAGGTACACGGTCACGTACCTCTTCGGGCGAACGGCCATTGATACGATCCACTTTCACCAACGGGAAATACTTCTCGCCCTCTTTCGGCGGACGAATAGAACCCTCTACAACATCACCCGTCTTCAAACCAAACAGTTTGATCTGAGACTGTGAAACATAGATATCATCGGGAGAAGTCAGATAGTTGTAATCGGAAGAACGCAGGAAACCATAACCATCCGACATCATTTCCAGCACACCCGAACCTGACAGGATACCATCGAAATCATACATTTTTTCGGGTTGTGGGTTGGCATTATTGCTGTTGTTATTGGCAGCATTGCGTTGATTATTGGCATTCGGATGATTATTCTTCTGGCGGTTCGGTTGGTTATTCGCACCAGCATTGGAAGATTCCGTATTGGGAGCAGACTGTTTTTCTTGTTTGGGAGTAGTTGTCTGGAACGGGAAGATTTGATCCAGTACAGATTTGGCATCCGGATGACGGAAAACAATTCGTTTGTGTTCCTCTTCTGCCGGAGCGGCTGTGGGAGCAGCAGGAGTCTCCGGAGTCTGAAGGGGAGCTTCCTCCACGATGGGAGCCTCATTCGGATCCTCCTCGGTTGTTTCTGCAACCATGGGAGGCAACTGTTTTTTATCTCCAGATCTGGTTTCCTCCGTTTTGCTAACTACAGGCTGATCTTCTACTTCGTTACTGAAAAGATCTCTTTCTTCAACTCTGCTTTTTTCTGCCCGTGACCGTTTCTTCCGTTCAGCCTGAGGCTTATTCTCCGTTTCCTGAGGTTTCGTAGCTTCTTCCGTACCTTTCTGCTTGTTGGCTTCCAATTCTGCTTCTCGTGCTGCCTTGTCAGCCTTAGAAGGACGCCCCCGCTTCTTACCGGATGGTTTGTTGGCGTCTTGTTTCTTCATATCTTTATTCTTTTCAGAACGCAAGCCAGCCAACGAAATAGCCTGTTCGTCCAATATACGGTAGATCAGCGATTCTTTTGTAATACCACTATCTACTGTGATGCCTAACTCTCCCGCAATTTTCTCCAATTCGGGGAGCTGTTTCTCATTTAATTCGATAATATTATACTTCTGCATAAGTTGAGAATGTGAGTCAAACGAAATCTAAGAGCGTACACCTTATTTATCCAAGTACATTGCTCTTATTCTTTGAAAATATGTTTAATAATTGAAATTCTAATTTGAAACCGGAATATACGACAACCAAGAGGTCGCATATCTACAAGAAATCGTTGCAAATATAACAAGATTTTTAAACTCTGATTGCGATTTAGTGAGAAATTTTCACATGCAGCACTTTTTTTGTTCGCTCACCGATCCGATAACGGTTATCCAAACGTTCGCCGACCATCCAGACCACATCATCACCACTACAAAGTAACCATGTCTGTTCCTTTTCAATCCGGCAATACTTGTGATCTGAAAAATAGTCACTCAACTTTTTTCTGCCTTTCATACCAAAAGGAATGAACCAATCTCCCTTTTTCCAGTGTCGGAGACAAAGAGGAAACTGCAGTTTGTCATAGTCCACACAAATCTCTTCTTTGCTAATAGGAATCTGAATTTCAGAGGTGTATTCCAACGTCTGAAGAGTGAGACTGATCGGTCCCTCCCAAACAGATTGCCCTTCCTGAATCCAGAAACTGGCATCCGTTTCCTGCGAGGAGATCGGAACAACCCAAAGCGATTCACGATCTTTCACCAATCGATGTGTAGTGGAGTAAAACTCTTTTCCTGACAAGCCTTCCAATGCCATATCAATAGACTGGCAGGTTGTGCGAGAAAAGCCATACGGATGCAACAACTCATAAAGCACAGTAGCCCTTGCCGGTTGATGGATCAAGTGGGGAATCGAAAAGCGATTATCGGATAAACAAATACTTGCTTTCGCCTGCTGCAAGGCAACCTGATAAAGTTGTTCTGCATCTGCTAAATGAACAGCTGTCCTGGCAATGGATTGTTTGGCGGAAGGATTCATCTGTTCCAAAAGTGGCATGATACGCAAACGAATAAAATTACGTTGATAGGCATCGGAGAGATTGGAACTATCAGTGACATAAGTCAGGTTCTCCTGATTGAGCCATTGTAGAATAGCCTCCCGACTTACGGCCAAAAAGGGTCGCACAACAAATCCCTGTTTGGGAGACATGCCCGATAAACCTCGGATCCCACTACCCCGCAACAGATTCAACAGTACCGTTTCAACCTGATCATCACGATGATGCGCTACAGCAATCGCTTGTGCTTGCCATTTATCACGCATCTGATCAAACCAGGCATAACGCAATTCGCGGGCTGCCATTTCAATCGACACATGATGCGCTTGCGCATAATCTTCTGTCTGAAAATCCTGTTTGTAGAAGGGAATCTGAAAATGATCCGTAGCTAATTGTCGGGCAAATTGTTCATCGCGCATGGACTCTGCTCCACGTAAATGAAAATTACAGTGTAATGCCACACACGCATAACCCAACCGATGCAATACGGCCAATAATGCAACAGAGTCAGCACCCCCGCTGAGACCGACCAGCACAGGCTTATCTGTCGTCAGCAGGTGATGTTGCTGTATGAATTTGCGAACTTGATCAATCATCCAAACCGGCCAATTCCGGATCTATCATAATACGACCACAATATTCGCATACGATGATCTTCTTACGCAGTTTGATGTCCAACTGTTTCTGAGGCGGAATCTTGTTGAAACAACCACCACAGGCACCACGCTGAACAGCCACGACTGCCAAACCGTTACGAGCACCCTTACGAATACGCTTGAATGCCGTCAGCAAGCGAGGTTCAATGATTGCCTCCAGCTTTTTGGCCTTGTCACGCAAACGCTCTTCATCCTGTTTCGTGTCAGCAATAATCTGGTCCAGTTCTTCTTTTTTCTGAGCCAAATCGGCCTTTCTGCCTTCCAAACGCTCGGTGAGGTCTTTAATTTCAGCCTTGCGCTTGGCTATGCCATCGTGAAACTCGCGGATTTTCTTTTCGGAGAACTCAACCTCCAAGCCCTGAAATTCGATTTCCTTGGAAAGATTATCAAACTCACGGTTGTTCCGAACATTATCCAATTGCGATTTATATTTATCAATCAACGCAGTAGCCTCTGTTATCTTGCCTTTCTCACTTACGACAGCGGCTTCATAATCCTGGATGTCTGCCTGATAGTTCTGAAGGCGTGTCTCCAATCCCGCAATTTCATCTTCCAAGTCCTGCACTTCCAAGGGTAATTCACCACGAAGTGTCTTGATCTTGTCAATTTCAGTCATCATCGTCTGAAGTTGATACAGCGTGGAGAGTTTTTCTTCCACTGTATATTCCTTTTCAGCTGATTTATCTGTAGCCATTCTATAAATATTTTACTGGGTTTGAATTTACATTCGAAAAATGCACCGCAAAGTTAGGGAATTTTTTCGATATGATCGTATAAAATATGTCTTTTGTACAAACTTCCGATTCGTAGTGTCCGATAACAGCCAATAAAATGCGGTCTTCCACATCGTAAAAATCGTTGTATTTAGCCTCTCCTGTAATAAAGACATCGGCTCCATAAGCAATTGCCTCTTTCAACAAAAAGGCTCCACTACCCCCACAAAGTGCCACTTCCCGGATCGGTTTACCGGTCAGTGCCGAATGTTGAATACAGGATACATGAAACAGAGCCTTGATTCGTTGAAGGAAATCCAACTCATCTTCTCCTTCCGGCAATTCGCCTACAACTCCCGATCCAGCCTGCTCCCACGAGTTTGCTAGGGGATAGAAGTCGAAAGCCGGTTCCTCATAGGGATGTGCCGACAGAAGTGCCTGACGTACAGCTATCTGACGATAGGCCGGTAGAATCATTTCAATGCGTATTTCCGGTTCGGAGTGCAACTCACCGATTTCGCCACAGAAGGGATGACAGCCTGCGGATGCACGGAATGTCCCGGTTCCCTGCAAATTATAACTACAAGCATCATAATTGCCGATAGATCCGGCTCCTGCATTGAACAGCGTATTGCGCACCACCTCTGCGTAGGCTTCGGGCACAAAAGTCACCAACTTGAGCAAGGCATTCTTTTGAGGGGAGAGAATCCGCACATTCTGCAAACCGATGATTTCAGCCATTCGATAATTGACACCCCCTACGGCATTGTCCAAATTGGTATGGGCTGCATAAATGACCAAATCATGCTTGCAGGCTTTCATCATACATCGTTCCACATAGGTTTTGCCTGTCAATGACTTGAACGAGCGAAAAGCCAATGGATGGTGGGCAATGATCAGGTTGCATTCGGTCTCTAAAGCCTCGTCTATCACCTCTTCCGTCACATCCAAGCATATCAACACGCCCGTGGCAGGTTGGTTGACATCACCCACCTGCACACCGGCATTGTCAAAATCTTCTTGTAGAGACAGGGGAGCATAGAGCTCGATCTCTTTCAGGAGGTCACGAATTTTCGGCATGGCCTATTATTTTTCCTTTAAATCAACTCGAAGCTGCAACTCGTCCAACTGGCTCGGATCCAAAATACCCGGAGCATCCAACATGACATCACGACCCGAATTATTCTTCGGGAATGCGATACAGTCGCGGATTGAATCCAGACCGGCAAACAAGGATACCCAACGGTCCAATCCATAGGCCAAACCTCCGTGAGGGGGAGCTCCGTACTTGAAGGCGTTCATCAAGAAGCCGAAGCGTTCCTGTGCCTTCTCTTCCGTGAAGCCCAATACCCGGAACATCTTGTCCTGTAACTGGCTATCGTGGATACGGATCGAACCGCCACCTACCTCTACTCCGTTGATCACCATATCATAGGCATTGGCACGAACAGCACCCGGATCAGCATCCAACAAAGGAATATCCTCCGGTTTCGGTGCTGTGAACGGATGGTGCATAGCATAGAAACGGTTATCCTCTTCGCTCCATTCCAACAGCGGGAAATCGATCACCCACAGGCAAGCGAACTTGTTCTTGTCGCGCAAGCCCAAACGATTACCCATCTCCAAGCGCAATTCACACAACTGTTTACGCGTCTTCATCGCGTCATCACCCGACAGGATCAAAATCAAATCACCCGGTTGAGCGGCAAAGGCCTCCTTCATCTGCTGGAGTACCTCCTGCGAATAGAATTTATCGACGCTCGATTTGACGTGACCATCTGCCTCGACACGTGCATAAACCAAACCTTTGGCTCCAATCTGAGGACGTTTCACAAAATCGGTCAACTGATCCAATTGCTTGCGAGTATAGCTGGCAGCACCTGTTGCACAAATACCACCAATATAAGCAGCATTGTCAAATACAGAGAAGCCATGTCCCTTCAGGATGTCCATCAGTTCGACAAAACGCATACCGAAGCGCAAGTCAGGCTTGTCGCTACCATAATATTTCATGGCATCGTGCCACGTCATCCGCGGGAATGCCTCTTTGATTTCGATGCCTTTGATCTTCTTGAACAGATCTTTTGCCATACCCTCGAAGAGTGTAATGATGTCTTCCTGCTCAACGAAACTCATCTCGCAGTCGATCTGTGTAAACTCCGGTTGGCGGTCGGCACGCAAATCCTCGTCACGGAAACACTTTACAATCTGGAAATAGCGGTCAAAACCAGAAACCATCAGCAGCTGCTTCAAAGTCTGGGGAGACTGCGGAAGGGCATAAAACTGTCCGGGATTCATTCGAGACGGCACGACAAAGTCACGTGCTCCCTCCGGAGTAGAATTGACCAAGATCGGAGTCTCCACTTCCAAGAATCCCTGTTCGTCCAGATAGCGACGCACTTCGAATGCCATTCGGTGGCGCAACTCCAGATTGGCACGTACACAATTACGACGTAAATCCAAATAACGGTATTTCATACGCAGATCATCACCTCCATCTGTCTCGTCTTCGATGGTAAAGGGAGGTGTTACAGCCGTATTCAACACATTCAATTCCGACACAATCAATTCAATCTCACCTGTTGGCAGATTGGGATTCTTGCTTGAACGCTCGCGTACGGTTCCTACTACCTGAATCACATACTCACGACCCAACTTGTTGGCCTTTTCGCACAAGTCGGCATTCACCTCTTGGTTAAATACCAATTGAGTAATACCATAACGATCGCGGAGATCGACGAACGTCATACCGCCCATCTTCCTTATTTTCTGTACCCAGCCAGCCAGTGTGACCACCAAGCCCTCATCTGCCAGACGCAGGTTTCCACATGTTCTTGTTCTATACATCTTTTCTGAAAGAATTTATAGGTAATATTACATTCGGCAAAAATACTACTTTTTTTCCATGCAAAATAATTTTTCAAAAAAAAGCGCGATTTGTTTGCAGGTTCTCAAATATTGCATACATTTGCGACCGTAATTCAAAAACAAACGAAAAGTAAACAGATAAAATGAAAACTTTGAACAATACATATTGGTGGTGGCGCTCTTTACTACTTCAACAGTCGTAAGGGACGAGGATCCGTATGTATAATAATACAATAAAATAAAAAGAGGTCTGTCGCACTTGCGATAGGCCTCTTTTCTTTTACAATACATTTTGAGAACAACAAAAACAACGATACTGAAAAAGATGAAAACGTATTTAGTGAACAAAGATGGTTATTATGGTGAATTTGGAGGAGCCTATATTCCGGAAATTCTCCATCAATGTGTAACAGATCTCCAAGCGTGTTACCTGGATGTGCTCCAGAGCGACAGCTTCAAACGGGAATTTGCCCAATTGTTGCGGGACTATGTAGGTCGTCCTTCTCCACTCTATTTAGCCAAACGGCTCAGTGAGAAGTATGGTTGCAAGATTTATCTGAAACGGGAAGACCTGAACCATACAGGAGCACACAAGATCAACAACACCATCGGACAGATTCTATTGGCCCGCCGAATGGGCAAACAACGGATTATTGCCGAAACGGGAGCCGGTCAGCATGGTGTTGCAACAGCAACGGTCTGTGCACTGATGAACATGGAATGTGTCGTCTATATGGGTAAGACCGATGTCGAACGTCAACATGCCAATGTGCAGAAGATGCAAATGCTGGGTGCAACGGTTGTACCGGTTACCTCCGGGAACATGACATTGAAAGATGCCACCAACGAAGCCATCCGTGACTGGTGTTGCCATCCGGACAATACCTATTATATAATTGGATCTACCGTAGGTCCACACCCCTATCCGGATATGGTTGCCCGGCTGCAATCGGTCATCAGCGAAGAGATCAAAAAACAGCTGTTGGAACAAGAGGGACGCGACTACCCCGATTACCTCTTTGCATGTGTCGGAGGTGGCAGCAATGCAGCCGGTACAATCTACCATTTTGTCGATGATGAACGGGTCAAGATCGTGCTGGCAGAAGCGGGTGGCAAAGGAATTCATTCTGGCATGAGTGCTGCAACCATCCAATTGGGTAAAGTGGGGATCATCCATGGAGCCCGAACCCTGGTCATGCAGAATGAAGATGGACAAATTGAAGAACCCTATTCAATTTCTGCCGGACTCGATTATCCAGGTATCGGTCCGATTCATGCCAATTTGAGTCAGACCCATCGGGCCACGATTCTGGCAGTCGATGATGATGAAGCCCTCGATGCAGCTTTCGAACTGACACGTATCGAAGGAATTATTCCGGCACTGGAAAGTGCACATGCACTGGGAGCATTAAAGAAGGTTTCTTTCCAACCGACCGATGTAGTCGTATTGACGGTTTCCGGTCGTGGCGACAAAGATATGGAGACCTATATCAAATACAAACAACAAGCGGACCAACTAAAAACAAACTCAAACAGATGAAAACATTCCATTTCCATACAATCAGCAAACAGGTGTTGGGAGATTTACACACACCCGTAAGTGTCTATCTCAAAGTACGTGATGTCTATCCGGAATCTGCTCTTTTGGAGAGTTCCGACTTCCATGGCAACGAGAACAGCCTTTCTTACATTGCCCTGTGCCCTTTGGCCAGTATCGGCATCAACAATGGAGCCTGTACGGCAACCTATCCCGATGGTAGTCGGGAAATAACCCCTCTCTCCGATTCATTCAATGTGGCAGATGCGATGAATCAGTTCCTCCAGCACTACACCATTGAGGGTGATCAGAAGAAGGTTTGTGGTTTGTTCGGTTACACGGCTTTCGATGCGGTACGCTATTTTGAGCACATTCCCGTCATGGAGGTTCATCATGAAGAGAATGACGCACCCGATATGCTCTACATATTATATAAGTATCTCTTGGTATTTAACCATTTCAAGAATGAGCTGACCTTGATCGAGCTGTTGCAGGATGACGAAAGCGACCATTTGCGTGAGATTGCCACCTTGATCGAGAACCGTAACTTTGCATCCTACAATTTTCAGACTGTAGGTCAAGAGAGTTCTCCCATCACGGACGAAGAGTACAAAGCTATGGTTCGACAAGGTGTCAAACATTGCTTGCGAGGAGATGTCTTCCAGATTGTCCTGAGTCGTCGGTTTGAACAAGCTTTTCAGGGTGATGACTTCAAAGTCTATCGGGCACTTCGCAGTATTAATCCTTCCCCCTACCTGTTCTATTTTGACTTTGGTGGTTTCCGTATCTTCGGATCCTCTCCGGAGACCCATTGTAAAGTCATTGATGGACATGCAAGCATCGACCCCATTGCCGGAACAGCTTTCCGCACTGGAAACATGGAGGTAGATAAGCAACGTACGGAGGCTCTCCTGGCCGATCCGAAAGAGAATGCAGAACATGTGATGTTGGTCGATCTGGCCCGTAACGATCTCAGTCGAAATGCCCATCACGTACAGGTGGACTTTTACAAGGAGGTACAGTATTACAGCCATGTGATTCACCTGGTTTCACGGGTCAGTGGTGATGTGGAAGCAACCAGCAATCCCATCAAGACCTACATCGACACGTTCCCAGCCGGTACACTCAGTGGAGCTCCCAAAGTACGAGCCATGCAGTTGATCACCGACATCGAGAAACACAACCGAGGAGCTTACGGCGGCTGCATTGGTTTCATTGGTCTCGATGGTGATTTGAATCAGGCAATCACCATCCGTACGTTTGTCAGCCGAGGCAATGTGCTCTACTACCAGGCAGGTGCCGGTATTGTGGCCAAGAGTAATGACGAGCGTGAACTGCAAGAGGTAAACAACAAACTGGGTGCACTCAAAAAGGCCATCGATTTGGCTACTACATTAATTAACTAACAAGAAGAATCAGACAGATGGAAAAGATATTATTGTTCGACAATTACGACTCATTCACCTACAACCTGCTCCACATACTCAAGGAGTTTGGAGCTGACGTAGAAGTCTATCGAAACGATCGTATCTCGTTGGAGGAGGTGGACCGTTTCGACAAGATCCTGCTTTCGCCGGGTCCCGGTATTCCAGAAGAGGCTGGCATTCTCCTGCCTTTGATCAAGCGTTATGCTCCGACAAAAAGCATTTTGGGTGTCTGCTTAGGCGAACAGGCCATCGGCCAAGCCTTTGGTGCCCAATTGATCAATCTGACCGAAGTGCATCATGGTGAATGTTCCGATGTACAGATTCTGGCTCCTGATCCCTTGTTTGACGGATTGGACCCTGTTTTCCGTGCTGGTCGCTACCATTCATGGGTCGTTTCGAAAGAGAATTTCCCCGATTGTCTGGAGATTACAGCCGAGGATGTGATTGAGGGACAGATCATGGCCCTTCGTCATCGTACTTACGATGTTCGAGGTATTCAATTCCACCCGGAATCGGTCTTGACCCCTCAAGGCAAATTGATCATCCAAAATTGGTTGAAGAAATAAAGGTTGAATATTTAAGAAGTATAGGAGACTATCAAATGAAACAAATACTATATAGACTGTTCGAACATCAATATTTGGGCCGTGAAGAAGCACGTACCATTTTAGAGAACATTGCTGCAGGCAAATACAATGATTCACAAATTGCCAGCTTGATTACGGTCTTTCTGATGCGCAGTATCTCGGTCGAAGAATTAACCGGTTTCCGGGAAGCCCTGTTGGAGATGCGCGTCCCCATCAACCTGTCGGAATTCAAGCCAATTGACATTGTCGGTACAGGTGGAGATGGCAAGAACACCTTCAACATCAGTACGACCTCCTGTTTCGTTGTAGCTGGTGCCGGATACAACGTCGTGAAACATGGTAACTATGGAGCTACCTCTGTCAGTGGAGCCAGCAACGTCATGGAGCAACATGGTGTAAAGTTCACGAATGACGAACAGAAACTTCGTCACTCCATCGAGTCTTGTGGCATTGCCTATCTGCACGCACCCCTCTTCAACCCAGCCTTGAAGGCTGTGGCTCCCGTACGAAAGAGTTTGGGTGTCCGTAGTTTCTTCAACATGTTGGGTCCGTTGGTCAATCCGGTCATTCCCACCTACCAATTGTTGGGCGTTTACAACTTGCCACTGTTACGACTCTACAATTACACCTATCAGGCAAGTGGAACCCAGTTTGCGGTTGTTCACAGCATGGACGGATACGACGAAATCTCACTTACGTCCGATTTCAAAGTAGCCATGGCTAACAAGGAAAAGATCTACACACCCGAAATGTTAGGTTTTGCCCGTTGCAGTGAACAGGATCTGGATGGTGGAAACACACCCGAAGATGCAGCCCGCATCTTTGATGCCGTCTTGAGCAATCAGGCAACAGAGGCACAAAAGAATTGTGTGATTGCCAATGCTGGTTTTGCCATTCACGTCATTCATCCCGAACGGAATATTTCAGACTGTTTGGCCGAGGCTCGCGAGTCGCTGGAAAGTGGTAAGGCACTGGAGACCTTCCGAAAGTTCTTATCGTTAAATGCTGAATGATGCGTCATGAAGGATATCTTGCAAGAAATCATTGCGAATAAGCGCATGGAGGTTGAGCGACACAAACAGGCAGTCGGATTGCAAACACTGCTTGCGTTAGGTGGTGAGCGTATGAATCGTCCGACGATCAGCATGCGTCAATCATTGGCCCAGTCATCTTCGGGTATTATTGCCGAGTTCAAACGTCGTAGTCCTTCGAAAGGCTGGCTTCATCGAGGAGCCCAAGTGGCCGATGTGATTCCGACCTATGCAAAGGCGGGAGCAGCCGCCTGTTCCATTCTGACGGACAACCCCTATTTCGGAGGTTCGTTGGGTGACTTGAAACAGGCACGTGATCTGGTACAGATTCCACTCCTCCGCAAAGATTTTGTAGTTGACTCGTACCAACTCTTCCAAGCACGGGTCATGGGAGCAGATGCGATTCTGCTGATTGCAGCCGCTTTGGACCGTCAAGCCTGTCAAACCTTGGCCGCCACAGCCCACAGCCTGCAATTGGAAGTGCTGTTGGAAGTTCATCGGGAAGAAGAATTGGAATACGTCAATGAAGACATCGACATGTTGGGAGTCAACAACCGCAATTTGGGAACCTTCCATACGGATGTGGAAAACTCCTTCCGGTTGATAGAGGCGATGAAACAGGTACCCTACCATCCCCTGTTGGTGTCAGAAAGTGGCATTTCCAATCCGGCTACCGTAGCACAGTTGCGCGAAGCTGGTTTTCGAGGCTTCCTCATTGGTGAGACGTTCATGAAGACAGCACAACCCGGTGAAACGTTGAGTTCTTTTATAGCCGCTATTCAGTCGTCTGTTTCATCTCAATCTGTCGAAGTATGAAAATCAAAGTTTGTGGAATGCGAGAACCGGATAATATCCAAGCTGTTGCCCAATTGGGCATTGATTGGATGGGGTTTATTTTCTACCCCCGTTCTCCCCGATTCTACACCGGTCATGCGGAAGCTATTCAGCAGCTGCCTTGCAGAAAAGTGGGTGTCTTTGTCAATGCCACAACGGAGGAAATGATGGAAACAGCTACTCATTTCCGGTTAGACTACTTACAACTGCATGGTCAAGAGACTCCGGAACAATGCCATACGCTCCAGAAGCGAGGGTATGGTCTGATCAAGGCACTCTCCATCGCGACAGCGGCTGATGTGGAACGGGTAACGGACTATGCCGGTCGAGTCGATTATCTCCTATTCGACACGAAATGTAGCCAATACGGAGGCAGTGGACGCTCTTTCGACTGGTCAGTCCTGCAAAATTATAAAGGCGAAACACCTTTCCTTCTTAGCGGAGGAATTGGTCCGGACAGTCTGAAAGCATTGAGCCAGTTCCATCATCCGCTTTGGGCAGGCGTTGATCTCAACAGTGCATTCGAATCTGTACCCGGTCACAAAGAGGTGGACCGGCTACGTACATTTATCCAACAATTTCAAACAATCAAACAAAGATGAATCGCATAACAACACTATTCCAACAGAAACAACACGGAATCCTTTCCGTCTATTTTACAGCGGGCTATCCGCAACGTGACGACACGACCAAGGTGTTACAAGCCTTGGCCGACAAAGGCATTGACATGGTTGAAGTGGGTATTCCCTTCTCCGATCCGATGGCCGATGGGCCTGTCATCCAACAAGCAGCCACCCAGGCTCTACGTAATGGAATGTCCTTGCGTCTGCTCTTTGAACAGCTTCAATCCGTTCGTGAGACCATTCAAATTCCAATTATCCTGATGGGTTATCTGAATCCGATCATGCAGTTTGGCTTCGAGCAATTCTGTCAACGTTGTGTGGAAGTGGGTGTCGATGGAATGATCATCCCGGATCTGCCCTATGCCGATTACATGGCTGACTACAAACCGATTGCAGACCGCTACGACCTGAAGGTAATCATGCTCATCACACCGGAGACTTCCGAAGAACGTGTACGACTGATTGACGCCCACACCAGTGGTTTCATCTACATGGTTTCCAGTGCAGCCACGACCGGAGCGCAAAAGAGTTTCAACGAACAGAAACAGGCCTATTTCCGTCGTGTGAATGCAATGGGTTTACAGAATCCTCGACTCGTTGGTTTCGGCATCAGCAACAAGGCCACCTACGAAGCGGCCGATGCGAATTCCTGTGGAGGCATCATTGGCAGCAAGTTTGTGCAGTTGCTGGGCAGTGAACCCACTCCAGCCGCTGCCGTGGACAAGCTACTGGCCTGTCTCCGGGATGAATGATTGCCTGTACAGGCTCTTTTGTTGAATGAATACTGTCCAAAATAGGCTATAAGATAGAAAAAGGCAAGGAATCTGACCTACGAATCAATTTTTATGCTTACATTTGGACAGTTTATTCATTCAATAATAGAAAAACACAGGAAAGAATCATGGCAAGAAAAGTAGGATTATTTACCGCTCAATTTGGCGATCTGCCCTTGAAAGCGGTCTGTGAAACAGCAGAACGATTGGGTTTTGACGGTTTGGAAGTAACCTGTTGTAGTGAACATCATTTTAGACTGGATCAATTAAGTCAAGCCTATTGTGACGAGATCAAATCACTCGTCGAGAGTCACAATCTCAAGATTTTAGCCTTGTCGAACCATTTGGTTGGCCAATGTGTCTGCGATCGGTTGGACGAACGGCACAAAGCCATTGTTCCCGCTTACATCTGGGGAGATGGTGAACCGGAAGGTATTCATCAGCGTGCAGCCGAAGAGATGATCAAGACGGGTCAGGCAGCCAGCATGTTGGGCTTGAAGACCGTAGTCGGCTTCACCGGTAGTCCCATTTGGCATTTACTCTACTCCTTCCCGCCTGTGCCTCCGTCAGCGATTGAAGCAGGTTATGAAGAGTTTGCACGTCGATTCACGCCAATCTTGGATGCCTATCAAGCCATGGGTATCCGTTTCGCATTGGAAATCCATCCGACCGAAATTGCTTTCGACATTGTCTCGGCAGAACGTGCCTTGCAGGCTGTGAATTATCATCCTGCTTTTGGCTTCAACTTCGACCCGAGCCACTTCGGTTATCAAGGAGTCGATTATGTAAAGTTCATCGATAAGTTTGGCGACCGCATTTTCCATGTTCACATGAAAGATGTCTGGTGGTCCGACAAACCGACTGAAGCCGGTGTATTCGGTGGACATACGAATTTCTGTGATCCGCGTCGTTACTGGGATTTCCGCAGTTTAGGCCGTGGCAAGATTCAGTTTGAAGAGATTATTCGTGCACTCAACCGTGTTCACTACACCGGACCGCTCTCTGTCGAATGGGAAGATGGTTGTATGGACCGCGTTCAAGGAGCCGGAGAATCCTGTCGTTATGTAAAACAGATCGACTTCGTGCCTTCTGACATTGCTTTCGACTCGGCCTTCACCGATCGATAATTTGGGACAATATGCGATTAGTACGACAACTATTTACACTATCCGCTGGATTATTATTCACCTTTCATCCGGTAGTCGCCGAAGACGACAGCTGGCGCGAGAACATGGAAAACCTGATTTATGCGCCACGCTATTTCGGACCCAATGCCTTTCCGATCCCAACGTTGGAAACGGCAGAGGCGGCTACCCGATTTGAGGTGGAACTGCGGGGAGAGTATCATCACTATCAAGGCGACAAGACGAAAGACTTGTTTGCCCGTTTCCTCATGCCGCTCGTCAAAGGACGGGCGGGTATTGAGGTGACTTGGGTCATCAAAGAGAAGTACAAGATGACACCCGAGACTGTTGCCGAACGTTCGGCTGTTGGCACGGAGAGTCCGATCGGTTGTCACGGAGACATCGTTGTCAGTTCCTATTTCCAGGTGCTGAAGAGTCCGAAATGGGTAGATATCCTGATTCGTGCCAATCTCAAGACAGCCAGCGGCAACCGCTTGTGTGACGCACGATTTACCGATGCTGCGGCCTATTGGTTTGATGCAACCTTCGGACGCGATCTGTATCAAAGTCCGGATGGCTGGTTCCGATTGCGAGCACAAGTGACGGGAGGATTCTATTGCTGGATGACGAACGACATGGTTCACAGGCAGAATGACGCATTCACCTTCGGAGTCGGATTCACCGCTGACTACCGGCATTTCCGGTTCAACACCGACCTGTCAGGCATTCATGGCTATGAGAACAACGGAGACCGTCCCTTGGTCTGGCGCAACAAACTCGCTTACGAAATCAAAAAGAATATCATCAGTTTCCGGTTCGACCACGGCATGAAAGATCGTCTCTACGACAGCTATTCCCTCTCCTACACCCGTTGCTTTTGAAGCGAGCAACTCACCCCAAAAGGGTGAGATCCGCTTCAGACAATCCGTAAGGAAACCGGTTTCCGATCCACGCGATTCGCATATTGGAAGGCCGGATAGCCCAGTGCCATGATGGCTTTTACCTGTCCGTCAATGCCCAACAGCTTCTCCAGTTCACCCGGTTTCTGCTGAATGGCACTCAATACGAATCCCATGTAGATTTGGCTCACTCCCAACGACTGTGCCATCAGCGAGGCATTCTGATAAGCCAGATTCGCATCTTCACTGCCGAACCGGTTGCTTTTGGGCGTATGGATGAAGAGCAGAGCCGACGCATGACGCAAAACAGGTCCCTTGCCCGCTACATGATCCGCTTTCAACTGCTTGAACATCGGTGCATAACTATACAGATCCTTCAGGAAAGGTTTCAACACACATTTGACGACGGGATGAAGCAAGAGGTTGGCAATCCGGTCAAACACACGAATGGTGAAATCGGCCACTTCCCGCATACGGGCCGGATCTGTCACCAACGTATAAGACAATAATTGCGAGTTGGTTGCAGTCGGAGCGTAATTGGCAGCCTCGACCACCTGTTTCAATACCTCCATCGGAATAGGTTTGCCCGTCAGCGTCCGATTGGAACGACGCGCTTGCAACAAAGCCATCACCTGTTGGGCTGAAGGCATGAGCGCATAATCGATCGGATGAATCTTCTCGGTCGGAAACAGACTATGTTCCAGTGCCTGTTCCGGACAAACATCCACACAATGGCCACAACCGATACAATGTTCCGCCCGAGCCACCTGAATGGCAGCCTTGGGAGACTCCTGTTGTAAGATTCCATCCGGACAAACACGCGCACACTTGCCACAACGGATACAACGATCCGGATGAATGAGAATAGTAGGTTTCATTTCCATAACGCTACATCTATAAATGCCAAACCGTCTGCCTCCAGGTAGAAGCAGACGGTTTCAACATGCATTATCAATCGTTAAATCTCAATTTACTTCTCAATGACCGGCTGCAAGAAGTCAATGAAACACAAAGCAGCCAAGGCAGTTCCGTAACGTTTCTCGATGGTGATACCTTCCGTAATGAAGTTCAACTCGCCCAAGAAATACTGACTGTACGTCTTCTGATGCAGATCATTGATGACACGGATCAAACGAGACTCCAACTCCTCGATACGGTAACGGCCACTGACTTCGCAAACCAGTCCACCTACCTTCTCGTCAAAATTCTCGTCTTTGTACATCCAAGCATAAACTACACCAGCAGATACAAACTCATCCTGATAACCATGTGAAACAGCCATGATCGTCTTCATTTCCGATCCAAATGGAGGCAAATCAATTTCGTCCATGGTAACCAAATGAGCCGTTGCCGGAATCACTGAAGAATAAGTCATGATGTTAAAGTCCGAAATACCGGCATCAAACAGTGCCATGTGATACGATCCGGCATGTTTTTCCAGATCAGATTCACCACTACCTTTTGTGATAAAAAAGGTGTTCGGAATCAAGTTTCCAACTTTCATGGAAGCATGTTGCAAATCACAATTTACCATCTACAAATGTTGTTTTAACGGATTAATATTACTTTTCAGCGTGCAAAAGTAAAAACTTTTGGCATACAAACTTGCATATTACCCCGAAAAAAACGATCCACTAGTTAAAAAATAAATTTTATGCACTATCTTTGTCCGTATGGAAACAGGATATAGAGTTGATGCTTGGTTGCCCACAACCAAAAAAGAGGTCGAGGCTCGCGGTTGGGACTATTTGGACGTGATCCTCTTCTCGGGTGATGCGTACGTCGATCACCCTTCTTTCGGAGCCGCTGTCATCGGTCGCACATTGGAAGCATTAGGGCTGCGTGTGGCCATTGTTCCTCAGCCCGACTGGCACGGAGACTATCGTGATTTCAAGAAATTAGGGACTCCCCGGCTCTTTTTCGGCGTTTCGGCCGGAGCGATGGATTCGATGATCAACCACTACACAGCCAACAAACGGTTGCGAAGTGATGATGCTTACACCCCAGACCGACGACCTCACATGCGTCCCGACTATCCCAGCATTGTCTATACGAAAATCCTGAAAGAGCTCTATCCGGACACTCCTGTCGTTCTCGGAGGCATTGAGGCTTCGCTCCGCCGGGTGACGCACTACGACTATTGGCAAGACAAACTCCTGCCCAGCATTTTGGTGAGCAGTGGAGCCGACCTCTTGATTTATGGGATGGGTGAACAGCCGATTCGGGAGATTGTCCACCGGCTGCAACAGGGCGAAGCGTTTCAGACCTTGCTGGATGTTCGTCAGACAGCTTATTTGGCTTCCCATCCGACTCCACAGCCCGACGACGTGGTGCTTTTCGCCCACGAAGAGTGCTTGAAAGACAAACTCAAACAGGCCAAGAACTTTCGCCACATCGAAGAGGAATCCAACAAACAACAGGCAGCCCGCATCCGGCAACGGGTTGGCCAGCAAGAGGTTGTCGTCAATCCTCCCTTCCCGCCCATGACCGAAGCAGAGATTGACGCCTCGTTCGACTTGCCCTACACCCGTCTGCCCCATCCCAAATACAAAGGGAAGGTGATTCCGGCATTCGAAATGATCCAATATTCCGTCAACATCCATCGCGGCTGTTTCGGTGGTTGTGCCTTCTGCACGATCTCAGCCCATCAAGGCAAATTCATCGCTTCCCGTAGCCAAGCCTCCATCTTGCGCGAAGTGAAGCAGGTCACTCAAATGCCCGGCTTCAAAGGCTATCTGAGCGATTTGGGCGGTCCGTCGGCCAATATGTATCGTATGCAAGGAAAAGACAGGTCGATCTGTGCCCATTGCAAGAAACCCTCTTGCATTTCGCCAGCCGTCTGTCCCAATCTGAATGCCGACCATACCCCCCTGCTGGAACTGTACAAAGCCGTGGATCAGTTGCCCGGTATCAAGCGTTCGTTCATCGGCAGCGGGGTCCGTTACGACCTATTGTTGCACGAGTATAAGGATCCGCACTTGAAACAGGCGGCTCAGACCTATACGGAGGAGCTGATTGCCCGACACGTTTCCGGCCGCTTGAAAGTCGCACCGGAACATACGCAAGACAACGTGTTGCAGATGATGCGCAAGCCCACCTTCAAACTGTTTGAGAAGTTCAAACGGATTTTCGACCAGATCAATCAGAAGCATGGATTGAAGCAACAGCTCATCCCCTATTTCATCTCCAGCCATCCCGGTTGCCGCGATTGCGACATGGCCGAATTGGCTATTCAGACCAAACGGCTCCATTTCCAGCTGGAACAGGTGCAGGATTTCACACCGACACCGATGACCTTGGCCACAGAGATGTATTATACAGGTTATCATCCCTACACCTTGGAGAAGGTCTATACGGCCCGAAGCAAGGAACAAAAACTGGCGCAACGGCAATTCTTCTTCTGGTATAAGCCGGAATTTCGTCGGCAAATCCAACAAGTGTTGCTGAAAATGGGACGAAGAGACCTCTGGGAACGGCTAAAATAGCTCTTAGTTTCATTTTTCCCCCAATAGTGTCACAAAATGGCCTTGTTGGAAAATATGTTTTATAACTACTTTTGCAACGAATTTCAGTGAATAGAATAGATAATGGTAAGAAAAGGAACAAAGACAAGCAAAACAAAAGGTAAGAAAAAGACTGGCAAACTATCCTTCTCAGCCTGGTTGACACGATTGACCATCGGTTCAACCGTCTCGTTGGTACTCTTTATCGGCCTCTTGTTTGCCTATTCATACGGTTACCCCTTATTGGAACAGCACGGAAAGCAAGCAGGTTCGACCACTGAACAGTCCGTCACTGAGCCCAGACAAAGCAAAGCCAAGCAGCAGGCTGTTGCCCAAAAGCAGACAGCCGCCAAGCAACCTGCCGCAACGGCTCAGCGGGAAAACAGCACGGCCAAGCAGCAAACAACAGCTTCCAAACAGCCATCGGCTACTTCCCAACAGCAAGCAGCCACTGCCAAGCCGTTGGCCAAACCGGAGGGTGTGGAACTGCCGAAGTTGAACCACAAAGCGACGGAACAGGTCATTCGTCACGAAGGGTACACCGTTTCCTACAACTCGGACTATCGGTTGCCCAACTGGGTTGCCTATGAACTCACCGGTCAGGAGGCCAAGAGCAACCAGGCACAACGATCCAACAAGTTCGTACCCGATCCGGATGTGAAAGGAGCCTCGGCTGGCAACGAGGACTACACCCGCACCGGTTACGACCGCGGACACATGGCTCCAGCCGGAGATATGAAATGGTCACTCAAAGCCATGCGTGAATCGTTCTATCTAAGCAACATCTGCCCGCAAGCACCAGGTCTGAACCGGGGCAGATGGAACGACCTGGAAGAGCAATGTCGCCTTTGGGCCAAGGAGAATGGGGTACTTTGGATTGCGACTGGTCCCCTTCTCGAAAAGGATTTGGAACGGATGGGTAAAAATCAGGTAGCCATTCCGAAAACATTTTACAAAGTTATTTGTACTATTATTAATAATGAATACAAAGGCATCGGTTTTCTGTTTGAGAACCGCGATTACGACGGCACTCCGTTGGAGACACTGGCCGTTTCGATCGATCAGGTGGAAAAGGTCACCGGAATTGACTTTTTCCCCGCTTTGCCAGACAGTATTGAACAAGCGATGGAGAGTCGTGTCGATGCTTCTGTATGGTCATTCTGACTTAACCTGTTTTTTGGATAAACAAATTATAAATATATACACTTATGAGAGGAAAATGGATTCCCTTCGTCATGGCAACGGCTCTGTTCGTTGCCTGTAGTCAACCGGCCGAAAAGGAACGGCTTCCGCGACCGGTGAAATTGACCCAAGTTGCCTCATTGAATGAGGTGGAAAAATCATTCAGTGGAGTTGTGTCAGCCGATCAGTTCAGCGACTTGGCTTTCAAGATGTCAGGTCCGTTGATTGCGTTGCGTGTGGAAGAGGGCCAGCGCGTTCGTCGTGGCCAGATCGTGGCTGAAATCGACCCGTTAGACTGTCAGTTGGAATACGAAGCCAAACGCTCCATGTTCCAGACTGCCGAAGCCCAGTTGCAACGTGCCAAACGTCTGCTGGAGAAACAGGCTATTTCGCGTCAAGAGTTCGAGACCACCGAAGCCTCCTACTCCAATGCCAAGGCCTCTTTCGAATATGCGAAGAACCAGTTGGAACAGACCAAACTGCGAGCTCCGTTCGACGGATTCATCCAGAAAAAGTATGTCGAGAACTACCAGAAAGTACAGGCTGGCCAAGGCATTGTCTGCCTGATCAATCCGGAAAAACTGCAGGTTCAGTTCACCATGCCCGAATCCAACATGGTCTATTACAACAGTCCCCACAGCCTCTATGTAGAGTTCGACAACTACAAAGGGATGCTGTTCAAGGCTAAATTGAAAGAGTATGTCGAGGCTTCGCCAGACGGTTCTGGGGTTCCCGTCTTTCTCTATTTGGACGATGAGCGATTCAACCTCGACACCTACAAGGTAGCTGTCGGTTTCGCTTGCCGGATCATCCTGAAAGTCAATGACACCCACAGCCAGTTCGGAGAAGCAGTGACGGTTCCCTTGTCAGCCGTTGTCAGCAGTGAGACCGACCAGCAACGTTTCGTATTTGTCTATGACCCGACCTCGCAAGCCGTCAAACAGCGGACCATCGAAGGCGAAGTGCTGATCAACCAAGACCAACTCATCGTCACCGGCGGACTGAAAGCGGGCGAACAGATTGTAGTGGCCGGAGCCACCCGTCTCATCGACGGACAAGTAGTAAGAGTGTTAACAGATTAAGCAGACGAACGCTATGAATATTCCTAAATATTCCCTTGAGAACCAGAAAGTCATCTATTTCTTTCTGGCCATCATGCTCATCGGAGGTGTCCTCTCCTTCTTCAAGTTGCCGAAGAAAGAGGATTCGCCCTTCGTCATCAAGCAGGCGGTGCTGGTGACCCAGTATCCCGGAGCCACGCCCTACGAAGTGGAGAAGCTGGTGACCGAACCGATCGAGCGCGAGATTCAGTCCATGTCGGATGTGTTGCAGATCAAGTCGGAGTCCTACTTCGGCATGTCGAAAATCAGCATCGAATTGCAGCCGACACTCGATCCGGACTGGATGCCTGTCAAATGGGACGAGTTGCGTCGGAAAGTGGCCAACATCCAGCCCAAGTTACCCTCCGGAGCCTCCAACATCAGTGTGAGTGACGACTTCGGCGATGTATTCGGTATCTATTATGCGTTAGTGGCCGACGAAGGCTTCACCTTCAACGACATGCGCGACTGGGCACAGAAGATCAAGACCGAGCTCTCCCCGATCCGAGGTGTGCAGAAGGTCTATCTGTTTGCCGAGCAGACCCAGGTCATCAACGTCAACATCTCCGTTCCCAAACTGGCCAGCTTGGGCATCGACCCGAACACCATCCAGCAAGTCATGCAGATGCAGAACCTGCTGGTCAACACCGGTTCCATCAACACCGGTCAGTATCAGCTCTACGTACGGGCCGAAGGAACCTACAACAGTATCGAAGACATCCGCAACCAGCTGATTGTCACGAAAAGTGGAGCGGAAGTACGACTGGGCGACATTGCCACTATCGAGCGAGGCTACCTCGATCCGCCTTCCAATCTGATGCGGGTCGATGGCAAACGGGCCATCGGTATTGGTGTGGCTACCGGAGCGAAAGACGATGTGGTAGCCGTGGGTAATGCCGTTGCGGAACACCTGGAGGAGATGGAGAAACTCTTCCCCATCGGTATGGAACTGAAGAGTATCTATCCGGAAAACAAGATTGCCGACGAAGCCAACAACGGTTTCATCCTGAACCTGATCGAATCCCTCTTGATCGTGATCGTGATCATCTTCCTGGTGATGGGTTCACGGGCCGGAATGTTGGTGGGCAGTTCGCTGCTCTTCTCGGTCGGAGGAACCCTGCTGATCATGCTGCTCTGGGGTGTCGGACTGAACCGTACCTCATTGGCAGCCTTCATCATTGCGATGGGTATGTTGGTCGATAACGCCATTGTGGTGACGGACAATGCCCAGATCGGTATCCAGCGCGGACTGAAACGTCGCCAGGCGTTGATCGAAGGCGCACTCAAACCGCAATGGGCCCTGTTAGGTGCCACCTTCATTGCCGTCTGCTCCTTCCTGCCGATGTATTTGGCACCCGCTTCGGTTGCTGAAATCGTGAAGCCGCTCTTCATCGTCCTGGCTGTTTCGTTGGGCTTGAGCTGGATCCTGGCCTTGACACAGACCACCACGTTCGGCAATTTCATCTTGAAAGAGGCCACACCGGGTACAGCCAAGGATCCGTACGACAAACCGATCTATCACAAGTTTGAACGGCTGATCGGAACGTTGATCAAGCGTCGTTACCTGACACTGACCTCCGTCTTTGCGACCCTGGTACTGGCCTTCGTCGTGATGTCCATCATGCCGCAGAGCTTCTTCCCCATCATGAACAAGCCCTATTTCCGGGCCGACCTGATCTTCCCCGAAGGCTATAGCATCCGGGATGTCGAAGAGAAGGTGAAGCAGATCGAGGCGGACTATCTGGAACAGAACGACAAGATCAAGTCCTTCTCCATCACGCTGGGAGCCTCTCCCGTCCGGTACTACCTGGCCAGTTCGTCTGTGGGTCCGAAGGCCAATTTCTCCAACGTCCTGATCGAGACACACGATCCGAAAGACGCCAAGGAGGAGGAGAACAAGTTCTACGAATACATGGTGAACCATTATCCGGACATTCTGACCCGTTCGGCTCTCTTCGCCCTCTCGCCCGTACCCGATGCGGCCATCGAGATCGGCTTCATCGGAGACAATGTCGATACGTTGGTCCACCTGGTGGAACAGGCCAAACAGATTGCCCGCCGTCATGCTGACGTGATGGAGGTCCGAGGCAGTTGGGGCAACAAGGTGCCCGTCTGGAAACCGCTCTACTCGCAGGAGAAGGGGTTGCGTCTGGGCATTACGCGCCAGCAAATGGCCTACTCGTTGCGTGCCGCCACCAATGGAGTGCCGTTAGGCGAATACCGCGAGGGAGACGTTTTCATGCCGATTCTGCTGAAAGATGCGGACAAGGACTCGATCAACCTGAACGACCTCAAGACGTTGCCGGTGTATAGTGCCAAGGGACGTTCCGTCAAGGTAGAACAGGTGACAGACGATTTCTCGCTCGACTATTCCTACAGTGTGGTTCGTCGTTACAACCGCCAGCGTTACATGATGATGCAGTGCGAGCCGCAACGAGGGGCAAACACCATGGCTGCTTTCCAGGCATTGCTGAAAGACATCCGGGAGAACGTTACAGTGCCCGAGGGTTACAAGCTGACCTATTTCGGTGAACAGGCAGAGCAGGACAAGGGTAACAGTGCTATTGCGAAGAACATTCCGCTCATGTTCGGACTGATCTATTTCACGTTGCTGCTGCTCTTCCCGAAGTATTACCGCAAGCCGGTGCTGATCATGGCCATGTTGCCGCTGATCTTCATCGGTGTGGTGCTGGGTCTGCTCGTCTTCGGCAAGTCGTTGGACTTCTTCGCCACGTTGGGTCTGCTGGGCTTGATCGGCATGAACATCAAGAATGCCATTGTGCTGGTGGATGAGATCGGCTTGCAGATCGAGAATGGACTGGCTCCTGTCAAGGCTGTGATCGAGGCAACCAAGACACGTATTGTTCCGGTGACAATGGCTTCCGGAACCACCATCTTGGGTATGTTGCCGCTGTTGGCCGATGCGATGTTTGCCGGAATGGCTGCGACGATCATGGGTGGACTTTTCGTCTCGACCATCCTGACCATCTTCGTGCTTCCGGTGACCTACTGTATTTTCTTTAAGATCAAATCTGAATAATTTTTTTCGAACTAATCGAATAAGGCGTATGAAACGAATCATCATAGCCGTAAGCCTGGTACTGGGGACTGCCTCGACGGCAGTGGCCCAGGAACCGGATGCCTATACGGCAGCAACTTATCAGCAAAAAGTGTTGGAATATAGCCGCCAGATTTTGCAGAGTTCCGAAGAGCGTGCAGCCATGCAGGAGGCATTGAAAGCGGCCAAGACCGGCTTCTTCCCGGCTGTCGATTTCTCGGGCAGTTACCAGTATCGCATCAACAAGTATGACCTCGATTTCGGCTCGGGAATGGCGATCGAGATGGACCACAACACCTACAGTGTGGGAGCCTCGGTGAGCCAGCCCATTTATGCCGGCGGCAAGATCTACAACAGCTACAAGGCGGCACAGGTGCAGAGCCGTATCGCTCAGGAGGCGGAGACCTTGACAACGGACAACGTCATCTACTCGGCCGATGTCAATTATTGGACGGCAGCGGCTCACAAGAGCATGTACCAGGTGATGTGTCAGTATGTGGATATTGTGCAGCAGTTGGAGCAGGTGCTGGCCACCCGTTTCAACGACGGGCAGATCAGCAAGACGGATCTGTTGCAGGTGCAGTCGCGGTTGAAGGAGGCGGAGATCAGCCGGAGCTCGGCCTACAGGGAGTATCAGATTGCTTTGCAGAACCTGAACGCGTTGATGGGTGCGAACCCGATGCAGGAGATCGAACTGGCCGACTCCATCACGGCTCAACTGGAGCTCCCGGAACAGGTCGGTGCGGAGGCTGCTTTGCAAAACCGCCCGGATTTTGCCATCTCGCAGTTGAACATTGCATATCAGCAACGGCAGATCAACCTTTCGAAGGCGAAATACAACCCCTCGCTTTCCATCGGTTTCCAAGGCACGTGGGGCACTCCGATGTTGAATGTGAAGGGATCGGATCAGCTCTGGACACCGACGCTGTTTGCTTCCTTGAAGATTCCCCTGTTCCACTGGGGAGCCCGCTTCAAGGAGGTGAACTCGCAGAAGGCACTGTTACGGAGCAAGGAGTATGCGCTGGATCATACGCGCGACCAGATCACCAAGGAGGTGGCCAATGCATGGACCAGTCTGACGGAGAACACGAAACAGATTGCTGTGGCACAGGAGGCTTGCGAGATTGCGGAGGAGAACCTGGAGCTGAATACGTTCAGCTACAACGAGGGCAAATTGCCGATCCTCGATGTGTTGTCGGCTCAGCTCTCTTGGATTCAGTCCTACAGCAGCTTGATCCAGACATGGTATCAGCAGAAGGTTTCGCTGGCGCAATATAATAAGGTAACGGGCATGCGACGGCTCCATTGATGGAGTTTATTCTGCATAGAACAGGGTAGGTACAATCGTGCCTACCCTATTTTTTTTGCAACGACCAGATAGGGTTGTAACTGCCAGGGTTTGGGCGACATCACGCAGAACCAGTCGTAGAAGAAGGAGACGAGACTGACTTGTGTGAATCCATCGACGGCTTCGTCGGTCGTGTCGTACGAATCGGCCATGGTCAGCAGATCGTCATCGAAGTTGTCGGGTGTTCCCCGGTCGTTGTAACCGATGCAGACGGTCCAGTGTCCTCCCCACTGATTCCAGCAGACGAGGATCGGACGACCGGCCTCCAACTGCTGCTGAAAGAAACGGGCGGCTTGCTCGTAGTCGGCAAAGGTCCGATCTACATTATCCACAGCCTGAATGCCAACCC
Organism: Parabacteroides distasonis; assembly: GCA_021531775.1. Taxonomy (GTDB): domain Bacteria; phylum Bacteroidota; class Bacteroidia; order Bacteroidales; family Tannerellaceae; genus Parabacteroides. Next base: position 88,419 of record JAFBIU010000014.1, read on the forward strand.
GGGCTTCATCGGTCAACCGGGGCAGAGAGCTGTCGGGACGATAGCTGGAGGCAACGATCTGAAAATCTTTCCGGTTGTGAAAGTATTGCCAAAGCTCTTGCGGATTGGTTCCGTAGTCGGTAAGCCGGACGGCTGAACCGGGTTGGGCTCCAGGTGTCTCACCATCCACATGGGTGTGCATCTGAATGGCCAGCTCCTCTTCTGTCGCGTCGTCCACCTGGTAGTAATGCATGACCATGAGGGCGGCTACACAGCCGCAGGTGTAATCGGTTGTTTGCTGTTGCGTGGGGAAATTGTTCAGCAACAATGGTTGGCCGGTTGCCGATTGCCGCGTATCGGAACTACAAGCTGTTGCCAACAGCCCGCTGATCAGGGTTAATCCGATTTGTTGAAACCATCTTGTTTTCATCTGTTTTTCGTTTGAAGATTGATTTTTCATTGTTTTGCCTGCAAAAATACATTTTTCTGGCCAAGATTGATACACCCATTTTCGATTTTGACACTTTGACATTTTGACATGTTGACACCATGACTATCGTTTCGCGCCTTTGGATTGGAAGTTTCCGTTCTTTTGGCTTGACCCAAAAGAACCAAAAGGTCAAGGCTGCACCGTCTGGGCTACTCCGCTTTGCTGCGGGCGGGAAATGGATGAAACTCGCTTCGCTCAAACAGCATCCATTTCTTTTCCGCCCTCCGCGTCGCTCCGCTTAACGCCCATCCGCTGAAGGCCGGTCCCTTTTTGCTGACTTCGGACTGTGTCTGCTCTATGGCTGGTTCCCTTCCTCCTCGCTGCAACCTGCTGTTTCGGACGTATCGCTACTTTATCCGAGTCCTAACCCTTCTTGCTGACTTCGGTCTGTTTCTGTTCTAAGGCTGGTTCCCTTCCTCCTCGCTGAAACCTACTGTTTCGGACGTATCGCTCTTTATCTGTGTCCCAACCCTTCGTGCTGATTTCGGTCTGTTTCTGTTCTAAGGCTGGTTCCCTTCCTCCTCGTTGAAACCTGCTGTTTCGGACGTATCGCTCCTTATCCGAGTCCCAACCCTTCGTGCTGATTTCGGTCTGTTCGTGCTCTGAGGCTGGTCCTTTTTCCAGCTAAGGGCTGTTCCTGATTTGAAACTGTTCCTAGTTTCCGGTTCAGAACCTGCTTTACACCGAGATTAAACTTTGTTACCCACCTCATTTTCATTTTGACACTTTGACATTTTGACATGATGACAGGGTGCGGGTTTGTCGTGGGAGAAGGTTGGATGTTTTTACATAAAAGGGCCACTTTTTCTTGGCCAACTCCGTTTTTCGTTATATCTTTTTTCGCAGATATTCATGGCCTCCACAAAGGCTCTTGTTCCCAATTATTAGGAAATCCTAACAAATGAGGTCTTACTAAGACACTCTAACCAACTTCTCAGAAATTTGTGATGATTCAAACCGAACTCTCTTGCCACAGCGTGTTTTGCTGCTGAATCCGAGAAATTAGCATAGAGTTTAGGAAGTGTCCCCATTGAGATAACTTCCAACGTTTTCCAAACAGGCGGTAAGTCTGGTTCGCTATACTTGCGAAAATGCTCTGTAATAAAATCATCATGAGAGCGAGATACTTCCTTACGGATAACAGCCAAGTTCGCTGCGAAACGAGTCTGATTGGTGGCATAGTTTTCGTCCATAAACCAAAATGCCCCAAATTGAAGGGCTAGGTGTTTGATTATTTTCGTGCGAACGGAAACCTCTATCGTTTGTATGGCAGTAAACAATAAAATTCTGAGTTGTTTGTCAAAAGCATAAAAGTCTATAATATCAGCAAAACTACTGCCTTCTCTGAATTGATGAGTAAAACGGTCGGCTTCCAAGTGTCGCCAATACCCTGCAAGACGAAAATAACTGATGGTGTCAAGAACTTCAATAGCTTGCTCAACATCGTCAATGAGCAAACCTCTTTCTTTGAGAATATCAATTTGCTGCTCTGTAGTTATGGCTTGATGTGTATATCTGACTCCCATAAAGAAAAAATGTCCCGCTGGGTACGCTAATCTTACGGGAAGCGGGCGGGATTTGTTGATACAAAGGTAGTCAATTATTTCTAATCTACCAAAGAAAAGCATTTTCATTTTTTATAATTCCGAGGCTGAAATATAATTCTTTGAAATCAAGAGGAGTCTTTTCAGTTTTGACATCTTGACACGATGACTGTCGTTTCGCTCCTTTGGCTTGATCAAAAAAACGTCAAAAGATGAGAGACTTTCCGAATAATTGTTTACATTTGCCCGACTTTTATAGCTTGTCTTATCGTTTGTTTAGGCAACAATAAGACAAGAAGAGGCTATAAGATGGAGAGTCATAGGCTACTTTCGTTGCATGTGATTGAATATGATAACTCTTAACAAAGTGCTATATTATAAGATTTAGCACGAAAAAAATATGTAAAATAAAAGAATATGAGAAACTATTTAGTGTCTTTGGTCATGGCAGCCTTTTTGGGAACAGGTGCATGGGCACAGGAGAACAAGGCTAAGATGAGTATCAATGTCTGTCCACAATGGCATGCGGACTTGGGTGTAAAGGCAGGTGCCGATGTATTCATTCCTTTCGGTCAGTCGCGATGGGGTTTTGAGCCGGGACTTTACTGGTCATTCCGCAATGCCACCTCAGAGCATGCGTCAAACAAAAATCAGGAGAACTATAACGATGAGGTGCATTATCTGGATGTGCCTTTGCGCTTGTCTGTCCGCCTGGCAGGTCGCGAAGAGAGTCCGTTCAACATGTCCTTCCTCTTCGGACCCTACTTGGCCTATGGACTTAGCGGCACGAGTCATTATACGATTACGAAAGATGGTAATGTCACTCAAGGCGAGTCTGACGCATTCAGCAGTGAAGGGCGTTTGGAAAGTCGTTTCGATTATGGATTGAACTTGGGGCTTAGCGCAGTTATCCAGCAGCATCTCAAAGTGGGTCTCTTCACTGAGATAGGCCTGAAAGAAATCTACCGGCAGAACAGTATCGCCGAGGTGATCATTGGCGACCTGTTTGGCGTGACTAAGATCAATTTGGGCGCAGGCATTTCCGTTGGCTATCAATTTTAATATTCCAAGACGCTGATAATGAACGTTATCAATCGTTGGTTCCTTTCTTAGTGAACAGGGCAAGGGAAGTGCTGTCATCATGTCAAAATGTCAAAGTGTCAAAATCGAAATTGGGTGGGTAAAGAGAGAAAGAGAAAAGAAATATTTATAATATATAATTTATATAATATATATATTATATATATATTATATACTTTCCCCGCTCTCTGAGCAGCATAACTACACCCCCCTTTTTCATTTTGACACTTTGACATTTTGACACTTTGACTTCCCAACCCCATTTTGCAATCCATTCGACATGTCAATTATCTGAATATCAATTGAATAGATCCACCGAACATGCCAGTCATCGCATTTTAGGTTATTTACGGCCGAACTATTTCGCTATGCTGATCACCTTATGAACCCTTAATACACCTTGATAATCAGCTGCAAATCCCTCTTGAGACTTACCCATGTCTTCCACCTGCAGTTCTGCCCACACGGTTGTTCCGTTCTTCATGCCTCCAGTCACCTTGTCGTAGGCTTGATACAACTCCCCGCTCTTGTCAACCACCCAAAAGGCTTCATCTTCGCCTTCGGGAACAAACGAGCGGACTTCCGGTCCGATTGTCAGCCTACCCTTCATCACGCATGTAGAGCCGGCTGGTGTGATTTGGGAAGCCGAATAGCGCAAGGTGAGTTGTCCCTTTTTCAGAATCAGGCTGTCCGACGTCAGTTTTTCGATGATCAACGTATCTGAAAATTCAATAACCTGATGATTTCCCATGCTTTTTCCGGAAAGAATAAGCGATTTCCCATGATGTTGCCAAGTCTCATACTGGAGTGTCGCCATATTGACGGAAGAGGCCTTTCCTCCCGCTTCAAGTACAAATCCCTGTTGCATCTCAGGTAATCCGGGAACCGGCTGAACCCACTTTCCGATGATGTTTTCAGCATCTCCACATGCTGCCAATGATACAGCTAAGAAGCTGTACAACACAACTTTACAATAATCTTTCCTTTTCATTTTTTTGTTTTAAGTGTTTAGTTGACAATAAATTACAAGAGGCCTTTACAAACACAAAGATAGCATACTTAGAGGACCTCACCAAATCTGATCAGCTAAGAACGACCACGCCAGTCGGAGAGAAAGGATTGGCTTCGATGTAAAAGCAACCCCAAATCGTCAAGAAACCTTTTGTCTTTTAGCTCGGGAACTGCCGTAGTCGTAAAGAAGGGTTCAGACACAGATAAAGAACGATACGTCCGAAAGAGCAGCTTCCAGCGAGGAGGAAAGGAGCCAGCCATAGAGCAGACACAGTCCGAAGTCGGCAAGAAGGGTTCAGACTCGGATAGGCAGCGATATGTCCGAAACAACAGGTTCCAGCGAGAAGGTAAGGAGCCAGCCTTAGAGCAAGAACGGCCCAAATGGGAAGAAAGGGATCGGCCTTCAGCGGATGGGCGTTAAGCGGAGCGACGCGGAGGGCGGAACAGAAATGGATGCTGTTTGAGCGAAGCGAGTTTCATCCATTTCCCGAC
>JAFBIU010000150.1 GCA_021531775.1 Parabacteroides distasonis
CCTCCGGTGACGGCCTCAAATGGGTCGTAAAGATTGATTTGAACCAGTGTGACTATGCGACTTGGTACAAGGCTATCTTGAATTATGTGTATGCCACCTATCAGGTCAAGGCCGACGACCAGTGCCGTAACATTTCTCGTGCCTGCTTCCTGTGCTATGATTCGGAAGTGTATGTGCATCCCTCATTTTATCCATCAGAACTCAAAAACAACTCCTATTATGCAGAAAATTGATCTTTTGAAATGGGCACAGATGAGCCCGACACCTATGGCAACTGAGCCGAACGTATCTCAGTCCGCAACGACAACCATGATTCAACCGGCCGATCTGGAAACGGAAGT
>JAFBIU010000151.1 GCA_021531775.1 Parabacteroides distasonis
GGTAGGGAGAAGAGACAAACTCCAGCTCCTCCGCAATCCTGCGGTAGTTCTCATGGCGTCTTTCTTGATCCCGGGTGAAGCATTTCACGGCATAGAGCCGCTTCGTTTGCTCGTCCCGCATCTTGAACACTACAGCAAAGTTTCCGCTCGACATCACTGGATTCCCCTTATCATCCAACACCGGACGTAAGGCGTTGTATTGATCGAAGTTATCTTCAGCCGATCGGATCGCCTCTATGTATTCAGATATGAGTGGGTATTGCATACGCTATCTCAATTTTTATAGTTCATGATATTGTGATACTGCAAATATAGCCATTTCCCGAAAACTCCCAATGAT
>JAFBIU010000152.1 GCA_021531775.1 Parabacteroides distasonis
ATTCCGTATTGTACTTCTTGATGGGCAGAATACCCGTCAGGTATGCACCGGCAAAAACTCTGTCTGAATCCTGTGTCTTGAACAGACGGCGGAGCAGCATGACATATTCGTCAAGAATAGTCGGAGTGACACTCACTGGATCGCCCTTCATCTTATTCCGCTCAGGAAACTCGCGGCAGATGGCATCCCATTCGTCGATGATGAAGAAGAATTTCTCTCCCGTGGCATTATGAATGGCAGATAGTACTCCCATCAGATCCGTTGTCTCCGAATAGTCAACACCTGGAAAACTCTTCTTTAGTTCAGAACACATTTCATTCTGAATGTTACGCACAATAT
>JAFBIU010000153.1 GCA_021531775.1 Parabacteroides distasonis
TGTCCTTGATCTGCTGGAGAGCTTGTTCGGCAGAACCGTCCAATTTGAACTCGAAGATATAGACGTAGTCGGGTGTCTCCACAATGCAATCCACACGGCCTTGGCTTTGTTCCTTCTCACTATAAACCATATAGACACTCAACAGGCGCAACAGCAGGTAGAAAGTATAGTGGAAATAGCGTTCATATTCCCGTTCGTCCTGCTTGCGACGCATGGAATAGGGCACACTGGCCAAGAAAGCAGTCAGTTGGTCGCGGAACTGTTCGAGCTTTCCTTGTCGGAGAGACTCGACAGCCTGTTGTATCCAAGAAATCACACGCTCTTTGGGTTTCAG
>JAFBIU010000154.1 GCA_021531775.1 Parabacteroides distasonis
TCGAACGTCACCATGCTGACGTACGCCGTTACTACAGCTTCGAGTACAAAGCCAAGTCATGGACATACAAGCAAAGGGTAAGTGTTTTGGGATGATTATCGCACTTCTTCAGGCTATTTTCCGATAACGGACCTTCGTCAGATATACAGAGTATGGCCTTGCGTATTTTAGCTCACTCAACGACACTCCCTATGAATAATGTAGGCTCAATCTCATATCCAGCTCTGCCAACTTTGTAAGCGGCACAGATAAGCACGAGGCAAAGTATTGCTATTTCATATTCCATATTTTTAATCTTTATTTATTTACCACAATTTCAGTCCATCTAT
>JAFBIU010000155.1 GCA_021531775.1 Parabacteroides distasonis
AGCCCATATCCCTTTTGCTACTATTTTCATCCAGTCGATCATTTTGAAATAATCTCGACGAAGTTCCCGATGACATACGCCACATCCTCATCCTTCAGACGAGTATGCAAAGGCAAGGTGATCTCGTTCTCGAACTGATGATAGGCATTCGGATAATCCTTGATGTCGAAACCCAGATTCTTGTAGGCCGTCATCATGGGTAGCGGCTTATAGTGCACATTGCAGGCAATGCCCCTTTCAGCCATCTGACGGATCACCTCGTTGCGGAATGTCGAATCCTTCCCTAACAGACGTACGAGATACAGGTGCCCGCTCGACTGATGGTCTT
>JAFBIU010000156.1 GCA_021531775.1 Parabacteroides distasonis
AGCAAATAGCCACGATGCTGATGGGCGGTGGGGCACTGTCGTTACCGGAATCCTTGAAAGAGGAACTGGTAGGCACTATCCGGAAGGAGTTCGAGGTCCAGGTCCAGACACTGAAGTCCATGCATGAGAAGGAAAAGGAGGAGTTGATAGCTTCGTTCAAGGCCCAACTGGCGGCAAGGGACAACGAGATAGCACGTCTCAAGGGAGAAGATGTGAATGGGGATGACGAGTCACCTTCAAGGCCCGGTCTGGCCGGATCCGCTCCCGCCACACTGGAAGAGATGGCAGCAAGGAACAGGCAGCTTGAGCAGCAGAGGACCAAT
>JAFBIU010000157.1 GCA_021531775.1 Parabacteroides distasonis
ATTGGTCCTCTGCTGCTCAAGCTGCCTGTTCCTTGCTGCCATCTCTTCCAGTGTGGCGGGAGCGGATCCGGCCGGACCGGGACTTGACGGTGACTGGTCATCCCCATTCACATCTTCTCCCTTGAGACGCGCTATCTCGTTGTCCCTGGCTGCAAGCTGGGCCTTGAACGAAGCTATCAACTCCTCCTTTTCCTTCTCATGCATGGACTTCAGTGTCTGGACTTGGACCTCGAACTCCTTCCGGATAGTACCTACCAGTTCCTCTTTCAAGGATTCCGGTAACGACAGTGCCCCACCGCCCATCAGCATCGTGGCTATTTGCT
>JAFBIU010000158.1 GCA_021531775.1 Parabacteroides distasonis
ACATACCCGAATAGTCCCAACAGGTAACGGGTTGTCGGAGCGATCTTACACTGGAGCTTGAAGAGGATCGTACGGGTCAAGGTCAGTGAATGGAATAGTGTGGATGACTATCTCAAGCCGGGTACAGGCATCCGCTGGAGAACGATTGTCTGAAAAAGCATGAGGGTGGTTCAAGATTTCCCGAAAAAAGGTATCTTTGCGACAAGAAACAAAGTGGCGGGTAAGATGAACGGACAGAAACAAAGGGAGAAACCGAAGCGCATCCCGTATGGCATGATGAACTTCGGACGGCTGCGAAGAGACAACTGTTACTTCGTGGA
>JAFBIU010000159.1 GCA_021531775.1 Parabacteroides distasonis
TGTCAAACAGGTAAACCCAACTGCCCATGGAAACCTTTAAGATTCGTCCCTACACGAAAAAGGAACTCGCTCTGCAATACTTTCCGGACAGCCAACCACGCACGGCAGTGAACCACCTCATGGCCTGGATCTGCCGTTGTCCATCGTTGATGGATCAGTTGCAAATGGCTGGCTACGAGAAGTGTTCGAAAGGCTTTACGCCCCGACAGATCCGACTGATTGTGGCGCATTTAGGGGAGCCTTGAAGTTTTTTCAAGCAAATGTTCCGCTATCGCACGGTATCAACGGGCATCGTCAGACCCCCTGTTGGCGGCATCGTA
>JAFBIU010000015.1 GCA_021531775.1 Parabacteroides distasonis
TGCACATCAGTTCTTAAGAAATAATAAAACTTTTCGTTTTTATGGGTCCTACGGGTCCTAAATGACCGCTTACATTTAAACAGACTACTCTGCGATGAGGTAATCGATGTCGGCACAGATCTCGCCCAGTTCGGAGAAGAGCTCGTCGAAATGATCCTCCTCGGAGTGGCGCATCCGTTTCAAGAGCTCGGTGGCGATGCGTGTACTGAGGTCTTCCAGAAACCGCTGGCACCGTTCGGGCGACCGTTTGCGGATGTAGGGCTCCAGATGTACGAACATCTCCGTCCGCTCGTTGAGGTAGTCCCAGGCCATGTCTCGGAAGGCGAAAAACTTCTCTTGCAAAAGAAAATTGATAGTTTCCATTTTTTTTCTTGTTTATTTGATAATACATAAAACTTTTTTATAACTTTGGGAGGCCAGTCAAGTGTATGACCTGCATCCGCTGGACATAGTACAAGATGCCATCCATCGAGGCGAAGAAAAAAGAAAGTAAGTTGGAGTAGTATTCTTCTTTCTTTCAATTTGAAAACCAACGGTTTGGAATTTTGTAGGACGTGTATGGGTGAGACTGACTTTCTGTCGGATGCCAACAAGTGGGTGACAAGAGTTGCAGGCGACTGACAAGATGACAGAAATATGTTGAACAAATAAAATCAATCTTTATGAAAAACAGAAAAGCAAATAAGAGGAGTACAGGGAGACCCAATATTTCTATAGTTAATCATGGAAGTGGGACTATCACAATAGGTTCTATAACCCAACTCAGTGAATCTGAATATCAGGCAAAGCGTCAAGCGATGGTTGAGGAAGCGGAGAAGGTTATGCTCAAGAATGCCATTTTGCGGTATGTCATGCGGTTAACCGATTTGGTAGATGACAAGTGGAAAGATCGGTATGATCGGTTATGGCCTCAAATACTCGAAATTCCTGTGGTGAAAGCCCAAATCTATGACAAAGGCAAGCAAGCGGGGACGTTGTTCAATCGCAATTTGGTCGGCAGCATCATCGGACTGCTGAAGGAGCACGAGGTGTACAGCAACACGAATGCAACAAAAATGGCCATTGCACTTGAAGGTACTGAGAAGCATTCGATTCGTCAAGCCATTGCAATTCCTGTTTCAAAAGAGATCAGTGATGCAGTGCAGCAATTATTGGATAAACAATAGCCTTCCCATCCCCCGATTGTTAAAATGTTAATTTGTTAATTTGTTAATTCGACCAATCGGGGGTTTGGATCCGTCCCGAGGGAAAAGCCAACGGTCGGAGCGCAGCACCCATTTGTAAACAAGAACAGTTTCGTGCGTACGCATATTATATATTAGGTATATAATTCAGAATGAAAGGATAAAAAGAAAGAAATAAGAGACGAATTAGCAAATTAACAATTTAACAAATTAACATTTTAGTTTTCAAATATCAGATTAACAACCCATTATTATTTTTTGTAGGGACAAACAAATGTAGTAGGGATAAACTGAGGCATGTAGGAAAGAACGAAGACAAAATCCCGAACACCCCATGGCAATCCCCCCGACAATCCCTACCTTTGCAAAGTGATCCGATGAGAGCCATCACTTAAGACCGACGTCCGTCATCAGTGAAGACCGACCGCAGTCATCAGTGAAGCCCTCATCCCATCACCAGAAAGAACCATTATTTATTAACCCCAAAACATCATTCATTATGATCAATTACAGCATTGTCATGCGAAGCGTGAACACCAACCTCTTCGAGATCAACCAAGCCAAGGGACGCATCAAGACCGCCCAGAAGATGGGTCAGAGCCCCGAGCAAGCCGACCTCGACCTCGTAGCCACTGAGAAGCAGAACGCCTTCGCCATCGCCCAGTATGCCGACGTGATGACCATCGAGAAATTCGCCCGTCACATCGCCACCCACGGATGCGTCTATTCGCGAGCCGACATCTCCGCCATCCTCTACATGGCCGTCGATTGCATGCGCGAGCAGCTCCTGGAAGGCAAGAAAATCCGTTTGGGCGACCTCGGAGACTTCTCCGTCAACCTCACCTCGAAGGGAGCCGAGACAGCCGACAAGTTCACCGCCCAAAACATCACCGGCGTGAACGTCGTATGGGATCCCGGCATGGAATTCAAGAACCTCCTGGCCGATGCCGAGTTCAACCTCGTAGCCAGCCGCAACGCCCAGGCAGCCGTTCTGAAAGCCATCAAAGCCGGCCAGACCACCGTCGATCTGACTGCCCCCATCGACCCGAACGACCCCACGGGAGGCAACGGAAGCAGTTCCGGCACCGATGGCGGTTCCGACACAGGCGGCACCGGTTCCGATGGAGGCAGCACCCCGCAGAAATACACCCTGACCGTCACCTCGGCAGACACACAGATGGGTAGCGTCAGTGGAGGCGGCCAGTATGCAGCCGGCAGTCAAGCCACCGTAACCGCCACCCCGAACAGCGGCTATCAGTTCAAGCAATGGAGCGACGGCAACACCAGTGCCACCCGTAGCGTAACCGTCAATGCCGACACGACCTTGACCGCCACCTTCGAAGCCGTGAGCACCGGTGGCGAAGATCCGGAGACTCCCCCCTTCTCCTAACCCATAGCGCAAGCGAGTAGCCCCTGAAGCAGGTTCCCCTCCCAACGAGGGGACCGGCTTCCACCAAAAAACAATTTCAAAGCAAATGAAAACCTTCTACATCACCCTAACCCTCAGCATCCTGTTGCTGATCGGCGGCTTCCTCTGTCCCCCGATCGGCGTGATCGACAACAGCATTCTGACCGCCGTCGGCCTCCTCCTGATGTACAGTGTACTGGCCCAAGTACCCACCATCATCGAAGCCGCCAAGAACGGTCAGCACATCCGCCTCACGAAAGGCGACTTCTCCGCCGAAGTATCGTAGGAGAGGCCGCCGAAGCGGCATCATTTCATGTATGATCCAGCCGAAGATTCATAAAACCGTACGTTAAAATTCTAAAAATAGATATGTATAAACATTGTTTCAAGCGGGTGATTGACTTCACAATCGCCCTGTTGGCCTTGTCGGTCATTTGGCCGATCCTGGCCATCATTGCCCTATGGCTCCATTTTGCCAACAAAGGAGCCGGAGCCTTCTTCCTGCAAGAGCGTCCCGGTCTCCACGGTAAAATCTTCAAAGTGATCAAGTTCAAGAGCATGACCGACGAGCGGGATGCCGATGGACGGTTGTTGCCCGATGCCCAGCGACTGACTGCGGTCGGCAAGTTCGTCCGCTCCACCAGCATCGACGAACTCCCCCAACTCATCAACGTCCTGAAAGGTGATATGGCCCTGATCGGTCCGAGACCCTTGTTGCCTGAGTATTTGCCTTATTACACAGAACGTGAGCAGTTACGGCATACAGTTCGTCCTGGAATCAGTGGATGGGCACAGGTTAATGGACGAAATAACGTGACTTGGGATCAGAAACTTGAATTAGACGCATATTATGTGGAACATCTTGATCTTTGGATGGATATAAAAGTTGTCCTGATGACAATTAAAAATGTGTTGGGACGAAAAGATGTCAATGTAGTGCCAAGTGCTGTGAAAGGCGGATGTAAACTGAATGTTGAACGAGCAGACAGAAGACTAAGGTAGAATATCAAATTAAATAATATGAAGTTGAAATTTGAGGTTAAAATACAATCTGAGATTGATAAAGATGAATTATCCGGATTTGTTTGGAAAACAGAGGGAAGGTTAATACCATCTTTAAGTAGTAGAATCAATGTCGATGATTTTATTGAAAGAGTCTATCAGAATGCCACTTTCTTTATCGCTAGAGATATTGAAAATGACATTATTGTAGCATTAAATATTGTATATGTAAATCAGGCTCCAGATAGATCATATGCGACATTTTTAGCAGTACTGGAAGAATTTGAGAGTATGGGAATTGGGGCAAGACTGATACTGAATGCAATCAGATATTGCAAGAAAGTTGGTTCTGCATGTTATTCTCTAAGTATGCGTAAATCAAATGAAACAATGCTTGCTTTCTATTTAAAGAATGGATTCGTTATAGAAAGTGAGAAAACTTATCCCAATTCAGACGAAATACAAGTGGATTTAAAATTAGTATTTTAATTATAATATATGGAACAGAAGGTTTTATCTATCATTAACAACATTCGTGCCGCTAAGGAATTGGCACCAGTAGCAGAACTTCATGTAGAAGACAAACTTCGTGAAGACCTTGGTCTTACATCTTTTGATTTGGCAGAACTGACTGTCAATATTGAGGATGAATTTGACATCGATATCTTTGAGGATGGTCTTGTGAATACTGTAGGTGAAATCTTTGCAAAGTTAAGCAAGTAATGGCTACATTTCTTCATAACGGAGAGCTGGAATACTCGTATGAGATGCTGGTTGAATCAATCAATCAGCATCGGGAGTATTATCCTCTTTTCCAGACGAACGATATCTATCTCTACCTTGAGAATCTTGTGAAGGCGATTGCTACCAGCAACCCTTTGGTGTTGTTGGACAGTGATTTGAATCCCTCAGCAGTGACTGATGTGGATGAGAACCGAGTCAATGTATCTATTCAGCTTCCGGAATATCACTTTGCAAATATTGATGAGGTGGTGAATGCTTTGCAGAAATCTACATCTGAAATCACCATTTTTACCTCTGGTACAACAGGCCAACCCAAGAAGGTGGTACATTCAATAGACACTCTGACACGTTCGGTTCGTATGGGTGAAAAGTATAAAGGTCAGGTGTGGGCATACGCCTATAATCCTACTCACATGGCCGGTTTGCAAGTGTTTTTTCAGGCATTCGAAAATCAGAATACACTCGTAAATGTGTTCAATATGCAACGAAGTGAAGTGTATCAGAAGATCGTACAATATCAGATCACCCATATCTCTGCTACTCCAACTTTCTATCGTTTACTCCTTCCTTTTGAAGCAGCTTATTCTTCCGTTCAGAGAGTAACGCTTGGAGGCGAGAAATCGGACAATCATCTGTATGAAAATATCCGTAAGATATTCCCAAATGCAAAGATTAATAATGTATATGCTTCAACAGAGGCAGGATCGTTATTTGCAGCCAAGGGTGATTGTTTTCAGATTCCTGAGAGGATTCGTGATAAGTTTATGGAGGTAGACGACGAACTCTTGATCCATCGTTCGCTTCTGGGTAAGTCTGATAGTTTCAAGTATGATGGTGACTATTATCATTCTGGCGATCTGATCGAATGGGTAAACAAGGAAGATAGAATCTTCAGGTTCAAGAGCCGCAAAAATGAACTCATCAATGTGGGTGGATATAAGGTGAACCCTGGAGAGGTAGAAGATGTCATCAATGTCATTGAAGGTGTTAAACAATCATTAGTATATGGAAAGGCCAACTCAGTTCTGGGTAATGTGCTGATTGCAGAAATCCAACTGGAAGATGGTTCGAATTTAACAACTATGGATATTCGCAAAATGCTTAAAGAACAACTTCAAGATTTCAAGATTCCTCGCAAAATCAAGTTTGTAGAGGCATTTTCATTAACACGTACCGGAAAATTAAAAAGATCAGTATGAATATTATAGTTACAGGTTGCTCACGTGGTGTGGGCTTAGAAATATGTAAAGTATTAATGGATCAGGGGCATACAGTTTATGGGATAGCCCGAAGTTGTCCTGACGAATTCAAAGTGCTACAGGCAGCATACGAGGGGAAACTACACTACAAGAGTGTTGACCTTGCAGACTGCGAGAATGTCAAGCAGAACGTTTTCAAAGATTTTTGCGGAAACAGCGTACAGATTGATGGTTATGTGAATAATGCAGCTGTTGCATACGATGATATAGTCACCAACTTGAATCTTGATCGTCTTAAGGCTATGTATGATGTGAATGTATTCACTCCAATGATGATGGTAAAGAATGTGATTCGTAATATGATTCTTCATCATACCAAAGGATCTATTGTACATATTTCTTCCATAAGCGTTCATACTGGTTACAAAGGGCTTGCGATGTATGCCTCATCAAAGGGTGCCCTTGAAGCATTTTCAAAGGATACTGCACGTGAATGGGGGCCGATGGGTATTCGTTCTAATGTGGTTGTTCCCGGTTTTATGGCAACAGCTATGAGTTCAACGCTAACGGACGAACAGAGAAGCAAGATTTATGCCCGTACTTCATTGAAGTCTGCCACCAGTATTCGATCGGTTGCTGAAACTGTTGCCTTCCTTTTAAGTGATAAAGCAGAGAGCATAACAGGCCAGAATATCCATGTGGATAATGGAACTATCTAATTCTATTTATGAATTCTGATTTCTTAATTATTATAGATTATATTATCAACGGCCTTGCAATCAGAATCGTCCGTGACGATCTTTATCCCTTTATAGGAGGAGGAAGTAAAGCTCGAAAGGCGATAGCTTACGAACAGTATTTGCGAGAGAACGGCTATAATGCAGTCGTTACGTGTGGAGGTATTCAAAGCAATCACAATCGGGCAATGGCCTTGATGTGTGCAAGGAATGGCTGGAAGTGCCATCTGTGTATTCAAGGTGACGAAGAGCGTTTCATGCACGAGAAGGGCAATGCGTTACTCGACCGCCTGAGCGGAGCTGAGTGCGAGCTGATCAAGCCGGAGGATACGGCTGTGGCGATGGATCGGGCTATGGCAAAATTCCAGTCGGAAGGATTGAATCCGTTCTATGTAGTTGGTGGCGGGCATAATTTACCCGGGGGAACCTGCTTTGTGGATGCTGTGAGAGAACTGAAACGTCAGTGTGATTCGGTTGGTTATAAGCCGGATTACCTGTTTTTGGCTTCGGGTACGGGATCTACACAAGCCGGTATCGTTGTGGGGCTTGATCTGGTTGGATGGGGTGACGTGAAATGTGTAGGTATCTCCGTTGCACGCCAACAGGCAAGAGGCAGGCAGGTGATTGCCGAATTTGCGAATAGGCTGGCTGATCATTATGGACTGCAAAAGGATTATACGGATCGTATTCTCTTTAATACTGACTACCTGTGTGGCGGTTATGAGTGCTACACGCCTGAAATGAAGACTTATCTTGAGGATGCCATGAGACAGACGGGACTGGTGTTTGATACCACTTATTCGGGAAAAGGGTTCTATGGTATGATGCAGGAGGTCAAGAAACATCAACTGGAGGACAAGCATATTGTGTTTTGGCATACGGGCGGATTGATGAATGTAATGAAATAAATCTTTTCAATATGAATTTTGTATATCACAAAAAATCAGAACTTCCACCTTTGGCTTGGCTGGCTGTGGTAACGAAAGGAGCAGATGTTGTCGAGGTGAATTGTGGTGATGCAGTTGTCATCTCGGATGAGTGGTTTGCAGCCGGAGTTTGGGATGGTGAATTGGATAGGGGCGGGTTTGATACTTGCTCTACTTCTTGCTGTACGGGTATGAAAATTAGGAAGATAGGAAATGTGTGTGGGGGGGGTAAAATTAATTACACCCACTCACATGCAAGAGTCTGTCTTTTCAATTAGGGTGACAGACAAACTGTATTTCTCTAACTCGATGACGTTTGCCTTAGTGGCTTCGGGTAGTGAATTGTTGCCTTCGTATAAACAATATGTATCGGATATGGGGTCGATACTGTACGGTTTGTGTTCGGAAAAGACTGTCAAGTGTTCCCCTTTAGCAGATGGAAGGGAGTTGAGGTATTTTCGATGCTGCATAGTAGAGATTGACAATCAGTTGACTATCAAGGAAACCATAAGAAGATCAGGTCTTGAGTTCAGGAATTTTGCCGACTATAAGCAGAAGGTGTTGAACGTGTTGAAGGCTATCCGACAGAATGCTACAGATCCGTTACGTAAAATGTCGTATGGCATGATAGGTACGATTTCGAGAGGTTATGATGCACCTTCTGCATGTGCATTGGTAAAAGAGGTAGGTTGTGATGAAGTGTTTACGTTTGTGGATAAGCCGGAAGATGACGGAACTGAGGTTGCCCGACTATTGGGCTATAAGCAGATCCATCGAGTTGATTCAAGGACTTACAAACTGAATGAGAAGTATCTGGAGGCAGAGGCTTTGGCTTCGGGTGAGAGTGGTGCGACCTTCATTGCTTTTGAGAATCTTTTCCGGAATAAGCTGCTGTTTATCGGCAGTAGAGGTGATTCGATTTATGAACGTTTACATGCAAATGCGAATGACCATTTTGATTTTCATGTAGGTAACCAATTGAGTCAAGCTTCTCAAACGGTCTATGAGAATATGTTGAAAAACAATGCAGTCACAATATCTATTCCGCTGATTGGTGGTGACCGTTGGCTGGACATCAAGCGTATCAACGAATCAGAGGAAATGGGTGCTTTTTCAGTAGCTGATCATTACGATCGTCCTATTGCTCGCAGATTGCTGGAAGAGGCTGGCGTGAAACGCGAAATGTTTGGCCAAAGAAAGTTTGGTGCTGGTATCTCGTATAGCCTTGATACGTTCAGTCGGATTCGTGCTAAAATGTCGGTTCGTTCCTTTAAGGGTTTGTTGGAATATAAGCGACATTTCCCGAATCATCTTTGGTCTGACCTTTGCTATGAAGTTAAGTTCTACTGGATAAATCGTTCGGTTTATATAAATTACATTTTCAACAAGTTGCATCTGAAATTGAGGGTTCGGACAACGGATGAGCGTACAGGTATGTTGGCCAATCCGTATGCAACGATGATGCTTTGTTGGGGTGTGTCTTTAATGAAAGATAGATATAAAATTCAATAATCATGAATATTCTTTTTACATGTGCAGGAAGACGTACTTACCTGCTCAATTACTTCAAGGAAAATCTCTCTGAAGGAGATACGATTGTGGCTGCTGACAAGCAGTTGACAGCTCCTGCTTTGCAAGTGGCAGATGTGAAACTTCAAGTGCCGGAGGTCTATGATTCCCATTATGTCGGAATTCTGTTGGAGATATGCAAGCAGTATCAGATTGATGTACTGATTTCTTTGAATGATTTGGAACTGCCGATTCTTTCTGAACATAAGAGCTGTTTTGAGGAGGAGGGTGTAAAGGTGATCGTCAGTGATCCGGCGGTTATTGACATTGCTTTCGATAAGTACAAGACGGCTCAATGGGTTGAATCGTTGGGTCTGCAGTCACCCAAAACATATATCCGTTTGGAGGATGTCAGGCGGGCGTTGACTTCGGGTGAGATAGCCTATCCTCTCTTCTTGAAACCTCGTTGGGGATCGGGTTCGATCGGGCTGGCAAGTGTTTCGGATGAGGAGGAGTTGATCACGTATCATCAGTTGCTGAAGAAGCGGATCAAGCATTCCATTTTGGCCCATGCGTCAGTTGGGGATGAGTATATTCTGATTCAGGAGAAGCTGACGGGCAATGAGTATGGTCTGGATGTGATGAACGATTTGAATGGTCGGAATGTGGGGGTCAGTGTGAAACAAAAACTATCCATGCGTTCGGGCGAGACGGACAAGGCGGTAACAGTGGATTTGCCGGAGGTTCGTGCGATGGGTCGTAAGATTGGTGAGTCATTGGGTCATATCGGCAATTTGGATGTGGACATCATGCAACGTGCGGATGGTACGTATTGTGTGTTGGAACTGAATCCTCGTTTCGGTGGTGGTTTCCCGTTCAGTTATGAGGCTGGCGTGAATTTTCCGAAGGCGATTATCCAGTGGGTGGAGGGTGAGGAGGTGGATCCTCAAATGTTGGTCCCTGAATATGGCCGTATGTTCTCCAAGAATGATTATCTGATGGAGATCAAGTAGCTCTTCTTCTGCTTGATGGGAAATGTGAAAATGTTAAATTGTTAATTGGGATGATATGGAGTTACCATTGAAGGGGAGTTGCCGATCAAGTAACAGGTTGTCGGTAGAAAGTGGCTGAAAGATTTGGCGGGTTCGTGTCGACTCCCTACATTTGCAGCAGTATCAATACGATATTAAGCTGTTTATCTGTTTTTACTCAAAATAGGAGGTATTGGATTATGACAACAATGACTTTACATATAACGAATTCTGGGATTATCGATAAAATCCAACAGTTTGTGGCTGAATTATCGGGGGTCGAAATCACGGATCACCGAATACTTGAGAATATGGGTGTAGGTTCGCGTAAAAATTAGTTTTTTCTTGTTTGTCCTACGATTATTATGTAATTTAGCATCGTGAAATGTTCAATGAAATAAGATATGGAAGATCTGGAACAGAAGAAGAAGAGAATCATGGAGAAGTTTAAGGCTTCTCGTGATCGTAAGAAGGCTTATCTTCAAGAGATGGAAAAGCGTATGCGTCATGATTTCAAGCAACGTACTGGTATGGAAGCGGGTGATTTTAATTACTTATGAAAACTTTGGATTTAGTTTCCATTAATGGAAATGCACCTTATCAAGTGGGAATGGGCTATTCTCAATCATCCTATATTTTTACAACAGTTCTTTACACAAAATCAAGCTACACTACTTTACATTTGCCAAACTGGTGATTCCAAACAGAAGATGAGAAATCGCTTGTTTGAATATTGGTTTTCAAGTTATTCTTATCGTTATCTATATACATTACTTTCGTCATCTGTAGTCGATGAGGAAGGGGTTGTGAATTATGCAACTTTGATTATTAGGAATGACAATCCAAGGCTACATCAGGTTATCAATGAGTTTACTGAGTCGGTTTCGATGCTAAGTCAAAAGCCAGATATATAATTCCAATCACCAGGGAATATGCTAATGATAGTCATAAGATTATCATGATGGAATTCTTGATACTTTCTTACATGACATGCAGTTAGTAATGAGCTGAAGGCGATGGGGGCTGATGTACAGCAGATCAGTAAGGCTTCATTATTGAGTGTGGAAGAGATCGAACAGTTGTAATCTGAGAAGGGGGTTCATTCAACCCCCTCCCAAATGTTATTTTGTTAAATTGTTAATTTGTTAATTCCTCATTTGGGGAATAACCAGAACCTTGACAGACCTTATCCCACTTACGGACAGTAGGTGGGTTTTCTTTTTGATACGAAAAAAAATTAATCTTATAAATTTTGCGGGAAAATGTCTGAAAGAAAGACGATTTATCTCTGTCTGGCTCACATGAGCGAGACGGGAGCGGAACAGGCGTATGTCAAAGAGGCGTTTGACACGAACTGGGTGGTGCCGTTAGGTCCCAATGTGAATGCGTTTGAGAATGAACTGGAGAAGTTCGTCAATGTGGATCCTGATCAACCTGCCCATCAGGTGGTGGCTTTGTCGGCAGGAACGGCTGCTGTACACCTTGCCTTGAAGGCGTGTGGTGTTGGTCCGGGGGATGAGGTGTGTGTACAATCATTTACCTTCTGTGCTTCGTCCCATCCGATTACCTATCTGGGGGCTACTCCGGTCTTCATCGATTCGGAACGGGAGACCTGGAACATGGATCCGGATCTGTTGGAAGAGGCGATCCTTGACCGGAAGGCTAAGACGGGGAACTATCCGAAGGCGATTGTACCGGTGGCTTTGTATGGGATGCCTTACGATTGTGAACGCATCATGGCTGTTGCTCGGAATTATGGGATTCCGGTGATTGAGGATGCAGCAGAAGGATTCGGTTCCAAGTTTGCGGGTCGAGTCTTAGGTACCTTTGGCAAGTTCGGTGTGCTGTCGTTCAATGGAAACAAGATGATTACGACCTCCGGCGGTGGTGCGTTGATTTGTGAGGATGCGGAAAGTAAGAACAACATCATGTGGCTTGCGACACAAGCACGCGATGCTTACCCCTATTATCAACATTCGGAAATCGGTTATAACTATCGTATGTCGAATATTTGTGCGGGTATCGGTCGGGGACAGATGACGGTGGCACAACAGCATATCGATCATCACAAGCATGTCCAAGCTCTGTATGAGGAGTTGTTGTGTGACGTGAAGGGCATCACGATCCATAAGCAGCCGGCTGATCCTCGTTATGATTCCAACTTCTGGCTCTGTACGGCTACCTTGGATCCGGATGTACGGATCGTGGGGCAGGAGCAAGCCTACAAGGAGGTGATCAAGACGGCCGTAGGAGGTGCTGCAGGAGTGATCCACATGGTCGATTCGCCCACAACGGACTGTCAGCCCAATGAGAATGTGGAGGCATTGCGTGTCTTCATGTTGAACAAGAGGGTGGAATGTCGTCCTGTATGGAAGCCGATGCACAAGCAACCGATTTATGCAAAGGCACCGGCTTACGTCAATGGCGTTTCCGAGTCGATCTTCCAGGTAGGTGTCTGTCTGCCGGCCGGTCCGATGGTGACGGATGAAGATGTCCGTTACATTGTGGATTGCATAAAAGAGTCAATCGTTCAATCATAGTACTTGATTATGTATCTTGACAAGTTGTTGGTTTTGACAAAAGGGATATGGGCTTTCTGTTCCTATCTCTTTTGGCCACGCTTCCCCAACAAAATGTAGTCCCATGTTAAGGGATTATCAACAAATTATATGTGAACGGACACTTCGCTCCTTGAAGCGTCATCGGAGTGTCATGGTACAGATGCCGACCGGTACGGGGAAGACGGTCACGTTGGCAGCTCTCTTACAGGTATATGCGGTTCCTGTCGGGAAGCAGTCTGCTCAACCGGATTTGCTGATCGTGGCCCATACCCGGGAGTTGATCGAACAGATCAAATCGACGATCCGGCGGATGGAACTGGATGTTTCCCATATCCACGTTGAATCCATTCAGACCGTTTCCCGCCGGATTGTGACGGACCGCATCTCGATTCGTCCCTCGTTAGTGATCATCGATGAAGCGCATCATGCCTTGGCCAACACCTATCAGCTGCTGTGGAAACAGTGGCCCAAGGCCCGTTTCTTGGGGCTGACAGCTACTCCTTACCGACTGAATGGAGCCGGTTTTACCGATCTGTTTGACGAGCTGATTTTGGCGGACAGTATCGCCCACTTTATGGCCGAGGGGTGGCTCAGTCCCTTCGACTACTATTCCATTCCATTGGATAGTGATGAGAGTCGGGCCATCGCTTCACTCCGGAAACGGAATGTGGATGGCGATTACCAGACCAAAGAGATGCGGGACGTGCTGGATGTGCGGCCGACCCTCGAACGGCTGTATGCCTCCCAAATGGAGTTCGCCCCCGGTCGGAAGGGAATCGTGTATGCGATTGACATTACCCATGCGGAACACATTGCTGAATTCTACTCTTCGAAGGGTCTGTCTGCCAAAGCGATCAGTGCTGCCACACCCAAACAGGAGCGTAAGGCCGATTTAGACAAGTTCCGGATCGGAGAAATCCAAGTGTTGGTGAATGTGGATCTTTTCTCGGAGGGTTTTGACTGTCCCGATGTGGAGTTCATCCAGTTGGCGCGACCTACGTTATCGTTGGCCAAATACCTGCAGATGGTGGGTAGGGGACTTCGGAGGCATGAGGGCAAGGCCTGTTGCATCATTCTGGACAATGTGGGGCTATACCGTCGTTTCGGTCTGCCTTCGGATGATCGCGATTGGAAAACCTATTTCCGTGGCGATCAACAACAGGTGGAGGCATTGGATCAATCGGTTATGGCCTTGCGTTCGGTTGATACCGATTGGTCTCAATCCATACGCAACACCAACGGGAGAGATGTCTCCTTGATCCAGATTACGAGTCATGAGCAGATTGGCCGGATGGTGCGGGAGCAGTCTGACTTCGTGCAGCGGAAAAAGAATTGGACGGACAACCGGAATGGCATCACCTATCCAACCCGTCCGGTATCGGTACTGTTCCGTGGGGTGGAGCTTTCGACGGCAGATGGCGAACAGTTTTATCCGCGGATCCGTTCGGCCTACATCCGTCCCGACAAGGGAATCAGTCGTCGTTGTCTGCAGATGCAGGTGGGGTATGGCCTGTTCTGGCAAGGTTTGCTGATCCCCGGTAATCTGCCGGACCGTGTCTTCGAGATGGAGAAGCGTCATAAGTCCGGTTTCCGGATCTTTCATGACGAAAGGGGGGAGCGGTATATCCAGACCAGTCCGGATGATCCGCTTCGAATCCTCCCCAGTGAAGAGGCATTCACTCGGTGGTTTGAATCCTGGAAAGTGGCTCGGGAAAAGTGGCAGGAGGATCTCCGTTACATGATCCGCACCCGAACGGCAGCCTATGATCACCTCATGCAGGCGATCCGGCAGCATCGAACGGAGGTGGTCTATTTGGATGGTGACATTGCGCAAGTGATGGATGCGAGCCGTCCTCCCTGCTGGATTGACCGACGGACCGGTTTTGTGCATTACAGCCGGCCTCGCCTGTTCAAACGAGGATTCCTGGAAATACTGCAGGAGGAGGATATGTTCTTTGTGCGAAACGTGCGCGACGAGTCCCACCATCCGTTTAGGAATCACATGCTGGTGGCGGATGATGAGATAGCGATGATTGAGGATCGTCTGTATGTCCGGAACGAGTTCTGTATGGGCTGCTACAAGGTCAAGTACCGGAGTGATGACTTTACCTATTTCCGTACGGGCATGAACCGTTATCAACGGGATTATGATACGGATGTAGAGATCATCCATAAACCGGGTTCCGTTCCGACCATCAAGTTGTCCTTGAAATGAGAGGCCCGGAAGTGCTTTTCCGACGGAGAGTTGACCCTTTGGTTATAGCCTAAGTAAAATAGATAGGAAAAATAGCCTTATTTATCAAAAGAATCTTTTATCTTTGCGCAAATAACCAATTTTTATAGTATGGAGTCTCTAAATCTGATTAAAAACGACCCTTGGTTGGAGCCTTACAAAGAGGCAATTGTCGGCAGATACCAATATGCCGTGGGCAAGGAGAATAGTTTGACAAATAATGGTGAGCAATCTTTGTCGGATTTTGCTTCCGGGTATCTCTATTTTGGGTTGCATAAGACTATGAACGGTTGGGTACTGCGTGAATGGGCGCCGAATGCGACGGCTATCTACGTGATCGGAACGTTCAACGATTGGCAGAAGCAGGAATCCTATCGGATGACACCGTTAGAAAATGGCGTTTGGGAAATCCAATTGCCCGAGGAGCAGATGCACCATGGCGATCTCTTCAAGTTGCTGGTCGAATGGGAAGGCGGCTGTGGCGAACGCATACCGGCTTGGATTCGTCGGGTCGTTCAGGACGATGTGACGAAACTGTTCAGTGCACAGGTCTGGAACCCCGCTGAACCGTATCAGTTCAAACATAAACGTTTCAAACCCAATACAGCTCCGCTGTTGATCTATGAATGCCACATTGGTATGGGCACGAACCAGGAGAAGGTGGGTACCTACAATGAATTCCGGGAGAATGTGTTGCCGCGTGTGGCAAAGGATGGCTACAATGCCATTCAGATCATGGCCATTCAAGAGCACCCCTATTATGGATCATTCGGCTATCATGTCAGCAGTTTCTTTGCTGCTTCTTCCCGTTTCGGAACGCCGGAGGAGTTGAAACAGCTGATCGATGAGGCACATGGATTGGGCTTGGCTGTCATCATGGATATCGTGCATAGTCATGCCGTCAAGAATGAACTGGAGGGATTGGGCCGTTTCGATGGTTCGTATGACCAGTATTTCCATGCGGGAGAACGTCGCGAACATCCGGCTTGGGATTCACTCTGTTTTAATTATGGTAAGAATGAGGTGCTTCACTTCCTGCTCTCCAACTGTAAGTTCTGGTTGGAAGAGTACAAGTTCGACGGATTCCGTTTTGATGGAGTTACCTCTATGTTATATTTCAGCCATGGTCTGGGCGAAGCCTTCTGTGACTATGGTGATTATTTCAACGGTCATCAGGATGGCGATGCGATTGCCTATCTGACGTTGGCCAACCGTTTGATCCATCAGGTCAACAAAAATGCGATTACCATTGCCGAGGAGGTGAGCGGTATGCCGGGACTGGCTGCCAAGTTTGAAGATGGTGGCTATGGATTCGATTACCGTATGGCCATGAACATTCCGGACTACTGGATCAAGATGATCAAGGAGAAGAAGGATGAAGATTGGCATCCCTCTTCCATCTGGTGGGAAACGACCAATCGTCGTGCTGACGAGAAGACGATCAGTTATGCCGAGAGTCATGATCAGGCATTGGTGGGCGACAAGACGATTATTTTCCGTCTGATCGATGCGGATATGTATTGGCACATGCAGAAGGATGACCACAACTTCATGGTGGAACGTGGTATTGCCCTCCATAAGATGATCCGTCTGGTGACGGCTTCGACCATCAACGGTGGTTACCTGAACTTCATGGGTAATGAGTTTGGCCATCCGGAATGGATCGACTTCCCCCGCGAAGGCAATGGATGGTCGCATAAATATGCTCGTCGTCAATGGGATCTGGTCGATAACATGGATCTGAAGTACCATTTCTTGGGCGATTTCGATCAGGCTATGTTGCAGGTGATCAGTAGTGTGAAGAACTTCCAGGACACTCCGATTCAGAAGGTTTGGGACAATGATGGCGACCAGATCTTGGCCTACATGCGGAAGGATCTCGTGTTTGTCTTCAACTTCAGCCCGAACAAATCCTTCTCCGATTATGGCTTCTTGGTACCGAAGGGCGAATACGAAGTGGTGCTCAACACAGATGCCACCCAGTTTGGCGGTTACGGCTTGTCAGACGATTCAGTGCGTCACTTCACCCAGTTCGATGAGCTCTACAAGAAGGAGAAGAAAGAGTGGTTGTTGCTCTACGTTCCGGCTCGTTCGGCTGTTGTGCTCCGTAAGGTAAAACCGGCTCCGAAGAGCAAGAGCGAAGCAGAGGAGGCTCCGAAAGCCAAGTCAACACGTTGCTGCAAGAAGACCAAGGAGGAGGCACCGAAAGCGAAGAAGACAACTGCCAAGAAAGCAAGCGCCAAAAAGACAAAATGAAGTAAAACTCAAATAGATTAGATTGAATATGTTATATCCGTTTACATTCGAACCGATCCTGAAGAAGATCATCTGGGGCGGTTCAGACATTTGCCCGTTCAAAGGTATTTCTCCGGTACAGGAAGGTATTGGCGAAAGCTGGGAACTCTCTCACGTGGAGGGTAACTATTCGGTAGTAGCCAATGGTGAACTGAAAGGTCAGTCGCTCGACGATCTGATCCGTACGTATGGTAAGCAGCTGTTGGGTGAGCATGTGATGGAGCAGTTTGGAACCACTTTCCCCTTGCTCATCAAGTTCATTGATGCGCGTGACAATCTCTCGATCCAGGTTCATCCGGATGATGAGTTGGCCAAGAAGCGCCACAACTCATTTGGCAAGACGGAGATGTGGTACGTTGTGAAGGCTACACCGGATGCAGCTCTCTACTCAGGCTTCTCGCAGCAGATTGATGCAGAAGAGTATGTGAAACGGGTGGAAAACAACACCATCATGGATGTGTTGCAACGTTACAATGTGCATGAGGGTGATGTATTCTTCTTGCCCGCAGGTCGTGTACATGCCATCGGTTCCGGTTGTTTCATTGCTGAGATCCAGCAGACGAGCAACATCACCTACCGTATCTACGATTACAACCGGAAGGATGCGAATGGCAAGGGACGCGAATTGCACACCGAACTGGCGAAGGATGCGATCGACTACACGCTCTATCCGGACTATCGGACGCACTACAAGGCTCACACGAACGCAACCGTTCAGCTGGCCGCCTGCAAATACTTCACGACAAACCTGATCGATCTCGACACCATCATGGTGCGCGATTTCTCACAGCTCGATTCGTTCGTGGTGTATATCTGTATGGAGGGTCGTGCAACTTTGCGTGACAACAAGGGTAACGAGATCCTGGTACATCAGGGACAGACGGTATTGATCCCGGCCGATACGGACGTGGTGACCATCTCTCCGGTGCCTGGAGCCAAGTTTATGGAGACCTACATTGGCTGATTTTATGCTAAAAGTATTCCAAAATGTATAGCGGGAATGAATATTCCCGCTTTTTTTGTATATATATGCCTTGTATTTGTGAAAAATTTCTATATTTGCTCTCCATAGATTATTAACAGTGTTTTTCCCTCTTAAATCTGAACACAACATGGAAAAGATAAAGACATTAGAAGATCTCCGGAAGGTGCGCGAAGAGGCTCGTGCATTGATGGATTTGCGGGAAAAGAGTCTCCAGGCAGAGGAGGTGAAGTGTCCGGCAGGATCCAAGGCGACCTGTGGTAATATCTTGGTCTGTGGAGGTACCGGATGCCGGGCTTCCCAGAGCCAACAAGTGATTGATGAATTACGTGCCTCCATCGAGCGACACCAGTTGCAGGATGAAGTGCAGGTAATCCGAACAGGTTGTTTTGGCTTTTGCGAGAAGGGACCGATTGTCAAGTTTATTCCCGATAACACCTTTTACGTACAGGTGCAGCCCTCTGATGCGGAGGAGTTGGTCACCCAGCATGTGATGCAGGGACACAAGGTAGAACGGTTATTGTACGTCAACCCTGAGACGAACGAGCAGATTCAGGATGCCAAGCACATCAACTTCTACAAGAAACAGTTGCGTGTAGCCTTGCGGAACTGCGGTTTCATCGATCCGGAGAACATTGCCGAGTATATTGCCCGCGATGGTTATCAGGCACTCGGTAAGGCGTTGTGCGAGATGACGCCCGACGAAGTGATTCAGGAGGTTATGGCCAGTGGATTGCGTGGACGAGGGGGTGGTGGTTTCCCCACCGGTCTGAAATGGCAGATCACCCGTAAGGTAGAGGCTCCCCAAAAGTATGTGGTTTGTAATGCTGACGAGGGCGACCCGGGTGCCTTCATGGACCGTTCCATTCTGGAGGGTGACCCCAACTCGATTGTGGAGGCTATGGCCATCAACGGTTACTGTACAGGTGCCAGCCAAGGTTTGGTGTATATTCGTGCCGAATATCCGTTGGCCGTTGAGCGTCTGAAGATTGCCATCCGACAGGCCAAGGAGTGTGGACTATTGGGTGAACATATTTTCGGAACCGATTTTTCATTCGATATTGAGATACGTTATGGTGCCGGTGCCTTTGTCTGTGGTGAGGAGACGGCCTTGATTCACAGTATGGAGGGTCTGCGTGGTGAGGCTACAGTTAAACCGCCGTTCCCCAGTGAAAAGGGTTACAAAGGTTGTCCGACCAATGTAAACAATGTGGAGACCTATGCCAATGTGCCGGTGATTCTGCTGAAGGGCTCGAAATGGTTCAGCAGTATCGGTACGGAGAAGAGTAAGGGTACGAAGGTATTTGCCTTGGCAGGGAAGGTGAACAACATCGGACTGATTGAGGTGCCGATGGGAACCACCTTGCGTGAGGTTATTTTTGACATTGGTGGTGGTATCAAGGATGGCAAGAAGTTCAAGGCTGTACAGACGGGCGGACCGTCGGGTGGCTGTCTGACCGAGAAACACCTGGATTTGCCGATCGATTATGATAACTTGTTAGCTGCCGGATCCATGATGGGATCGGGTGGTATGATTGTGATGGACGAAGATGACTGCATGGTGGCCATGGCCAAGTTCTACCTCGACTTTACGGTGGAAGAGTCTTGCGGTAAGTGTACCCCGTGCCGTATCGGAAACAAGCGTCTGCATGAGATCCTGACCAAGATTACCTCCGGTAAGGGTACGGAAGAGGATTTGCAGCGGTTGCGTAACTTGGCACTGGTCATCAAGGATACAGCTCTCTGTGGATTGGGACAGACCTCACCCAATCCGGTACTCTCTACCATGGATAATTTCTACGATGAATATGTGGCTCACGTGAAGGAAAAACGTTGTCCGGCTCATCAGTGCCGCGATCTGACCCAGTACTTCATCAATCCGGAAAAGTGTCGTGGTTGTACGCTCTGTGCCCGTTCCTGTCCGGTTGGTGCCATTTCCGGCGATCGCAAAGTGCCGCACGTCATCGATCCGCAAGCCTGCATCCGTTGCGGTACTTGTATGGAGAAGTGTAAGTTTGGTGCAGTGTATGTACATTAATTATAATAGCAGTAAAAACACACAATAAATCTTTTTCAATGGATACTGTTCGTTTAACTATCGATAAAAAAGAGGTGGTGGTTCCCAAGGGAACGACCATTCTCGATGCAGCCAAGAGTGTGGGCATTATCATCCCGACACTCTGTTATATGAAGCTGGAAGATCTGCATTTTGAGAACAATCCGGGAGCCTGCCGCATCTGTGTGGTAGAGGTGGAGGGCCGACGCAATCTGGCTCCCTCTTGTAAGACTCCCTGTACGGAGGGAATGGTGGTCAAGACGCATACACCCCGTGTGATGAATGCTCGTAAGACAGTGATGGAGCTGTTGTTATCCAACCATCCGGCAGAATGTCTGACCTGTAGTAGTAACGGATATTGCGAATTGCAACGGTTGGCGCATGAATTGGGTGTCCGCCAGATTCGTTACAAGGGTGAGATGTCGAACTTCGAGATCGACCGTTCTCCCTCGTTGGTGCGTAACATGAATAAATGTATTATGTGTCGTCGGTGCGAGACGATGTGTAACTCCATCCAGACCGTAGGTGCCTTGACTGCTGTCAACCGGGGTTTCCAAGCTGCCGTTTCGACTGCGTTTGAACGCGATATTGCCGGTAGTACCTGTTCCTACTGTGGCCAGTGCGTTTCCGTTTGTCCGGTGAATGCCTTGAGTGGACGCAACACTCAGCAGCCTGTCTTGGATGCGATTGCCGATCCGACAAAGGTCGTGATTGCCCAGACGGCTCCGGCTGTTCGTACCGCCTTGGGACGAGACTTCGGCTATGAGCCGGGTACGTTGGTGACCGGCAAGATGGTTTCGGCTTTGCGTGAATTGGGCTTTGACTATGTATTCGATACCGATTTCGGTGCCGACATGACGATCATGGAGGAGGGTACCGAATTGTTGCAACGTCTGCAAAAGTACCTGAAGGGTGAAGAGGTCAAGATGCCGATGATGACCAGCTGTTGCCCCGGTTGGGTCAGCTTTGTGGAACAGCATTATCCCGAAATGCGCGATCATCTCTCGACAACCAAGAGTCCGCAGCAGATCTTCGGTGCCTTGGCAAAGACCTATTTTGCTCAGAAGTTGGGCATCGACCGGAAGAACTTGGTGGTGGTTTCCATCATGCCCTGTTTGGCCAAGAAATATGAGGCCAGCCGTCCGGAGATGGGTGTCGATGGCAACCAGGATGTGGATATCTCGATCTATACCCGTGAGTTGGCGCGCTTGATCCGCTATGCGAACATCAACTTCAACGAATTGCCCGAGGGTGAATTTGACCATCCGATGGGTGAATCGACCGGTGCCGGTGTGATCTTTGGAACAACGGGTGGTGTGATTGAGGCTGCTTGTCGTACCGCTTACGAGATCCATACGGGTCAAGAATTGGGCAAGGTCGATTTCGAAGAGTTGCGTGGCTTGGATGGTATCCGTAGTGCCACGATCGACTTTGGTGATGTGAAGCTGAATATTGGTATTGCACATGGATTGGGCAATGCACGTAAGTTGATCGAGGAGGTGAAGAACGGAACCTCTCCCTATCATGCCATTGAGGTGATGGCTTGTCCGGGCGGTTGTATCGGTGGTGGTGGCCAGCCCTTCCACAAGGGTCGTATGGAGGTACTCCGTAAACGGCAGAATGCCCTCTATCGGGCCGATAAGGAGATGCCGTTGCGCAAGAGCCACGAGAATCCCTACGTGCAGAAGGTTTATAAAGAGTTCTTGGGTGAGCCTTGCGGACCGCTGGCACACGAGTTGCTCCATACGCACTATTTCGACCGGAAGGAGCATGTCAACATGTTTTTACAAACTGAATAAATGAATGAGGCTATGACAAACATACATTTGCCGGAAGCGAAGATCGCACAACTGAATGCGGTCTGCAACGAACATCGGAACGATCCGGGTGAACTGATCAATATATTGCACGCAGCTCAAGAGATTTTCGGCTACCTGCCGAAAGAGGTTCAAGAGATCATTGCGGCTCATTTGCATATTCCCGTTTCGCGGGTGTATGGTGTGGTGACTTTCTACTCCTTCTTTACCATGACACCGAAGGGCAAACACCCTATTTCGGTCTGCTTGGGTACTGCCTGCTATGTGCGGGGGGCCGAGAAGGTGTTGGAAGAGTTCCAGCGTGAATTGGACATCAAGGTGGGTGAGACCACTGCCGATGGGATGTTCTCGCTCGACTGCCTTCGTTGTGTAGGAGCCTGCGGATTGGCACCTGTCGTAACCATCGGTAGCAAGGTCTATGGTCGCATGACACCGGAAAAGGTGCGCGATGTTTTGGCCGAATACTATCGTGAGGCTGAATAGGGTATTTATATAGAAGGGGGTCATCGGGGAGGTTGGGTTCTTCCGATGACCTCTCTTTTTATACATCATCCCGGACAAAATGGGGATAATCCGGTTCGCCCAGGGTCGGGTCGAATTGAAAGCCTGCGTGATCGAAGGCTTGTAGCTCTTCGGGCAGCCTGACTTGGTTTTGCAGGATGAAACGCACCATGGCTCCCCGGCAACTTTTGGCCCAGACGGCCTGCATCTTCAACTTCCCCTGTTTCCGTACGTAGAACAGAGGCTGAATCACGCGTACAGTTTGCCGCACCCGTTTCCAGTCGAACAACTGTTCGTATTCAGCGGTCGATAGGTGAACCAAGATACCGTCATCCGCCTGCACACAGGCGATCAGCAGGTCGGTCAGGCGTTCCTTCCAGAAATGGGGGATGGGCTTGTCGGCAGTCTGTTCCAGTGTCACACAATGTTCCATACGGTAGGGGACAATCCCATCCATCGGTCGGAGCAGTCCGTACAGGAAGCAGGTGATCCAAAGGTGGTCCTGTCCAAACCGTAAGGCCTCCTCTGTGAGCGTTTCTGCTCGGAGGTGTTTGTAGGCCTGCCCATTGTAGGCAAACAGAGCCGGACGAGGCGTGGCGGTGGGGAACTGCTGAAAGCGCAACCAGTTTTCGGCAGCGATGGCACTGCTGCAATCCAGTTGACGAGCCAATTCGGGTGGGTCCATTCGGGCCATCTCGGCAGCCAGCCTTTCCGCCTCCTGTTGGAAGCGTGGGGTGCTCCAAGGCGAACGGGTCACCTCGTTGAACATCAGTTTTGCGTTGGCAAGTAAAATCTGCATACGAATTTTCTTTTTTGTCGTTGCAAAGGTATAAAACTTTTCGACGATGTAGGATAATAGACAATGAACCATGGCAACTCTTTATGAACGAATGATAACGGAAGCGGATGAGAGGCAGCAACCTGCCCTTTGTCGCTTTTTCAAATGTGGAAAAGGTGAGTATGGCGAGGGAGACCAGTTCCTCGGCATCAAGATGCCCGTGACCCGTCAAGTGGTGAAAGCCTGTTGGCGACAGACCGATTGGAAGGAACTGGAACGATGTGTTTGCAGTCCTTATCATGAGGTTCGGATGGCTGCACTGCTGACCTTGATCGAACAGTTTGCCCATGCCAAAAGCATGGAGGCCAAGCAGCAGTGTATCGATTTCTATTTGGCCCATCTGGCTTATGTGAACAATTGGGATTTGGTGGATCTGAGCTGTTACAAACTGTTGGGCGAATGGCTGTTGGACAAAGATCGTTCGCTTCTTTACGCGTTGGTTTCAGATGGCAAGAATCTATGGGAACAACGGATCGGTATCGTCTCTACCCTCCAATTCATCCGCCAAGGCGAGCTGGATGATACATTTGCCTTGGCTGAACGGTTCCTGCAAAAGCCGCAACCGCTCCATGATCTGCTGCAGAAGGCGGTCGGCTGGATGTTACGCGAGGCGGGCAAACGGGATGCAGATCGTTTGAAACAGTGGCTCTTGCCACGTGTGGCCACCTTACCTCGGACCATGCTTCGATATGCGATCGAGAAGTTTTCGGCAGAGGAGCGTCGTGTTTTTATGGGGAAGTAATGATTTTTTTTGTACGTTTGTGCTGGAATCACAAAGATACAAAAAGAAATGGAAGCGAAAAAACGATTGTTGGGCATGACACTGGCAGAACTGAAAGAGGTGGCTGCCGAAGCAGGAATGCCCGGATATGCCGCTAAGCAATTGGCGGACTGGCTCTACAAGAAACGGGTGACCTCCATCGATGCGATGACCAATGTAGCCGCTGCCAAGCGTGCCTGGTTAAACGAACACTATACGATTGGGACAGCTGCTCCGGTCGATGCACAACGCTCGGTCGATGGTACAGTGAAGTATTTGTATCAGGCGGGAGGAGGCGGTTTTGTCGAATCGGTCTATATCCCGACGGAAGATCGAGCCACACTCTGCGTCTCTTCGCAGGTTGGTTGTAAGATGAATTGTCTCTTTTGCATGACCGGCAAGCAGGGGTTCTCAGCTAACCTGACAGCCAACGAGATCTTGAACCAAATCCAGTCCTTGCCGGAACATGACGAACTGACCAATCTGGTCTTCATGGGCATGGGTGAACCTTTGGACAACACCGAGCAACTGTTTAAGGTATTGGAGATCTTGACTGCTTCTTATGGTTATGGTTGGAGTCCGAAACGCATTACAGTTTCAACGGTGGGCGTGATGAGAGGCCTGCATCGCTTCCTGGATGAGAGCGATTGCCACTTGGCAGTCAGCCTGCATTCCCCCTTTCCCGACGAACGTCTTTCGCTGATGCCGGTCCAGAAGGCCTATCCGCTACAGGAGGTGTTGGATCTGATCCGGACCTACGACTTCACGCACCAACGTCGGGTCTCATTCGAATACATTGTCTTCAAGGATCTGAACGATAGCCCGCGTCATGCTCGTGCGCTGGCTGCTCTGTTGAAGGGGATTCCCTGTCGGGTGAATCTGATCCGTTTCCATGCCATTCCGAATGTACCGTTGGCTACCTCCGATATGGGTCGTATGGAGGCATTTCAGTCCATTTTGGAAGAGAAAGGGGTGACCTGTACGATCCGGGCTTCCCGTGGAGAGGACATTTTTGCGGCTTGTGGCATGCTTTCTACTGCAAAAGGAAAGCGGCAGTAGGTAGGCGGTCTGCTTAATTCTTATTACATTTGCATGAAAATTCAATGAAACTTATGAAACGAATAACTTGGATCATGTCGATTGCCCTCTGTTTGTGGGGATTAGTCGCCTGTCAATCGGGTCCGGTGGTGACCCAATCGACCGGCATGGCGTATGAAGTGGTCGTGGTGATGGAAAAGTCTCTTTGGGAGGGTGAGTTGGGTACGGCTGTACATGCAGACCTGACCGCCGATGTACCGGGGCTACCGCAGTCGGAACCGGCTATGCGGGTTACCTATGTACAGACCAAGGATTTCAATGGCCTGTTGAAATTGGTGCGCAACATCCTGATCGTAAAGGTCGATCCGACGGCCTATACCAAAGCATCGGTAGCTGTGGAGGAGAATGCCTGGGCCAATAATCAGCAGGTGGTTCGACTTTCGACACCCGATGCGGAAACCGCCGTGGCCTATCTGCAGGAGAATCCGCGTTTTTTCTCGGACTATTTTACCAATGTCGAACTCAAACGGGCGCAGACCCAATTGCGCAAAGAGTACAGTACGGTCGTGATGGAGCATGTAAAGCAGGATTTCGGTATCCGGTTGTATGCACCGGCCCGGATCACCTTCTTCAAGGATACGACCGATTTCTTTTGGGCTTCTAACAATGCCAATACAGGTCGTACCGATCTGATTGTCTATTCCTTCCCCTATACCGATCCCAATACGTTTACGGTAGATTACTTGGTGTCGAAGCGCGATTCAGTGTTGCGTGAACACCTTCCCGGCTCCTTCCCCGGCTCGTTCATGACCACGGAGAAGCGGGCTCCGATCCACTATGATGCCATTACCGTGGGCGGACAGTATTGTGGGGTGGTACGCGGCTTGTGGCGCATGGAAGGAGATATGATGGGTGGGCCCTTCGTGAGCCATGCCCAGTTGGATGAGGCTCGCCAGCGTGTAATCGTCGTAGAAGGGTTCGTCTATGCTCCGGAAACGGACAAACGCAATTTCCTCCGTCGTATCGAGGCTGCCCTGTTCACGTTGGAACTCAATGTAAATGAAACAGAATCCCAATCAACAAAGTAAATATGGAAGAACGAATGATCAAGGTGGGAATTACCCACGGTGATATAAATGGAATCGGTTATGAGGTGATTTTGAAGACCTTTGCCGATACACGCATTGCAGAGTTATGTACACCTGTCATCTATGGCTCGTCGAAAGTGGCAGCCTATCATCGGAAGGCACTGGATTTGCCGGCCATCAATCTGAATATCATCAATCAGGCCGAAGAGGCTGGTTTGAATCGGGTCAACCTTATCAACTGCATTTCGGACGAGGTGAAGGTGGAATTGTCCCATTCAACGCCTATTGCCGGACAGGCTGCATTCCGTTCGCTGGAAGCTGCTGTGAAGGATTTGAAGCGAGGTGCCATTGACGTGTTGCTGACCGCTCCGATCAATAAGCATAATATTCAGAACGACACCTTCCATTTCCCAGGACATACCGAGTATTTAGAGGAGCGTTTTGGCGGACGTGGCAGCAAGGCATTGATGATCCTGATGAATGACACGTTGCGTGTCGCCTTGGTGACGGGACACATCCCCTTGTCGCAGGTGCCTGGAGCCTTGACGC
Organism: Parabacteroides distasonis; assembly: GCA_021531775.1. GTDB lineage: Bacteria > Bacteroidota > Bacteroidia > Bacteroidales > Tannerellaceae > Parabacteroides. The sequence goes on from JAFBIU010000015.1 coordinate 26,459, forward strand.
AGGAGCTGATCATCCAGAAGCTGTCGCTTTTCAACCAGTCGCTGAAGCAGGACTTTGCGATTATCCGTCCCCGGATTGCCGTCTTGTCGCTCAATCCCCATGCAGGCGATGCCGGTTTGTTGGGATCAGAAGAGGAGACGATCATCCGTCCGGCCATGCAGGAGGCTGACAAGCAGGGTATCTATGTGTTCGGTCCCTATGCGGCCGATGGCTTTTTCGGATCGCGGATGTATGAACATTTCGATGGTGTCTTGGCCATGTACCACGATCAGGGTCTCGGCCCGTTCAAGGCCTTGGCCATGGATGATGGTGTGAACTATACCGCCGGATTGTCGATTGTGCGTACCTCACCGGCTCATGGAACGGCTTACGACATTGCCGGCAAGAATGTGGCCTCGGAGGCTTCGTTCCGTCAGGCACTCTATACGGCCCTTGATGTCTATCGCAACCGTCTTCGTTACCGGGAAGCGACAGCCCGTCCCTTGCGGAAACAGTATTTTGATCGGGGTAGTGACAATGAAAAGCTTGATTTGACGAAAGACGAGGATGAAAACTTGGGCTGATCGGAAAATTTTGCGTAAGTTTGCGGCTTAAATTAAAATTGACGCTATGTTTAAAGATAAAACGATTGTATATACATCAGGAACATTCGACATGTTCCATTATAATCACCTGCGCATGATCAATTATGCCCGCAGTTTGGCGGACATTCTGATTGTGGGGGTCAGCACGGATGAACTGGTGGCATCGTACAAAGCGAAACCGATCATTCCGTTCAACGAACGGTTACAGATCATCGAGGCCTTGAAGACACCTGATATCGTTATTCCGCAACATTCACTGGATCATACGGAGATCGTGAAGAAACTGAATATCGATGCCTTTGTCGTAGGCGATGATTGGTACGGCAAGTATGACTACTTGAAGGATTTAGGGGTACAGGTGTTCTATTTCCCCTATGGTACGGGTGTCTCCTCCTCCAACTTGAAGAAAAAAGTGCACGATTCATACGAAGCCAACCTGCGTACCCAACGTCAGGCGAAGCCGAGCAAGGTGCAGGGATTTGGCGAACAGGAATAGAAAGGTGGACATGAAACAATGGATTTTGATTACAGGGGGAACCAAAGGGATCGGACAGGCCGTAGCGCGTTGTCTGGCCAAGGCCGGTTACCCCTTGTTGCTGACTTATCATGCCGATCAGGCTGCAGCCGAGACGGTGAGTCGCTCCTTGCAAGAAACTTATGGGGTGGAGGTGAAGACGTTGTGTGCCGACAATTCCGATCCGGCAGCCATCGAGGTAATTGACCGCTATTTAGAAACCCATCAGCTCTCCCTGCAGGCTGTCGTGTTCAATGCGGGTCTGACCTGTCGGGATGCGTTCGAGGCGTTGAAGCCTGCCGACTGGGAACGGGTTTTCTATGCCAATGTCCATTTCCCGGTCTTTCTGCTTCAGCGTTTGGTAGGCCGGATGGTAGCTGGGGGTAGTGTTGTGTTTACCGGTTCGTTGATGGGTATTCAGCCCCATTCAGTGTCGTTGGCATACGGTGTCACGAAGAGTGCGGTCCATGCGTTGGTGAAGAATCTGGTGAAATTCTTGGTTCCCTATCAGTTGCGCGTGAATGCCGTGGCTCCCGGATTTGTCGATACGGAATGGCAGAAGAACAAACCGGCCGAGATTCGGCGGAACATCGAGAACAAGACAGCACTGGGTCGTTTCTGCGATCCGGACGAGTTGGCTGAAGTCTATCGGATGCTGATCGAGAATAGCTATTTCAATGGAGAGGTCGTCGTGGTGGATGGCGGCTATTCCTATAAATAATATAATCATGAGTGAATTGAATAAAGAGTATGAAGCTTCGCTGAAGTCGATTGAGACCGAGAATGTGGTCGATCGTGTCTTTTACCGTCCGATCGGCTTCCAGATCGCCCGCCTGTTACGTGGAACCGGTATTACCCCGAACATGGTAACGGTTATCTCGATCTTTGTGGGTGCAGCAGCAGGCTTATGTTTTTATCATGCTGACATTCGTTGGGCCATTTACGGTATTCTATTTTTGGTATGTGCCAATATTTTGGATTGTGTGGATGGTCAGTTGGCACGTCTGACAGGCATCAAGTCAGAAATCGGTCGTATTTTGGACGGATTTGCCGGTGACATTTGGTTTACCTGTATCTATGTGGCTTTTGCCCTTCGGTTGGCGAACGAGTATGGTAGCTATTGGTTCTTTGTGCCCGCCTTCATGTCTGGCTTTTCCCATTTGGCCCAGGCGAACATCACGGACTACTACAAGACCCTGCATCTCTATTTCATCAGCAAGGACAAGGGGGCTGAGTTTCAGTCGTTGGAGCAGGTAGAGGCCAAACACAAGGAGTTCAAATATGGCATCAACAAGTTCTTTTACTGCCTCTATCGCTGGTACACCATGTTGCAGGTCACTTCGACCCCGACGTTGCAACGGATGTTGGCCCATCTGCACAGTCGGTATGGCGACGACATTCCGCAGGATGTTCGGGTAGCATTCCGGAAGAAGAGCCGTCAGTTGATGCATGTGATTGATTTGTTGACTTTCAACGGACGTACGTTGGTGATGTTCGTGATCGTCTTGACGGGCCAGGTTTGGGCCTACTATGCTTATGAGATTGTCGTGCTGAATTCAGTTTTGGTGTATGTCCTGAAAAAGCACGAGAAGATGTGCGCTACGTTTTTGGATGCATAAAATGCTTTGAAACATGAGTGAGTCTATCAAGAAGAGTGTGTTCGATATTACGGATTTACAGGAGGCATCTTCTTTTTTCCGTAGTCGGTTTGGCACATGGTTGGGCAACAAACTGATCCATTGGTTACAGGTTGATCGAGTCAATCAGGCTCATATCAATAGTTGCCATTTGCGGGGAGCAGCCTTCACTACGGGATTGCTGAACGATCCGCTGATTGATGTGCGCTATCAGGTACATCATGCGGAACGGCTGGAGCAGTTGCCGGAGGGAGCTTTCGTGACCGTCTCTAACCATCCGATCGGTTCGATTGATGGGATCATTCTCATTGATTTGTTTGCCAAGATCCGTTCCGATTTCAAGGTGATGGTGAATGGGGTATTGGGCAAGATCTGGGCGATGAGCGATAATTTCATCTCCGTGACACCCGATTCAAAAAAACAAGGAGCCAATCATGCCAATGTGAATGGCGTCCGTTTGTCGTTGCAACGGTTGAAAGAGGGGCATCCGATGGGCTTTTTCCCCGCTGGAGCCATCTCGTTCTACAATAAGAAGGCCAAGGCTGTGCGCGACCTGACTTGGGCTCGCAGTGTCATCCGGTTGATCCGGAAAGCCAAGGCACCGATCTATCCTGTCTATTTCGACTGTTTGAATAGTCGTTTTTTCTACTTTTTGGGTCGTATCGACTGGCGTTTGCGTACCTTGTTTATCCCTTCGCAGGCTTTCAATAAACGAGGTCAGACGGTCCATGTCTATATCGGTGAACCCATTTCACCCGAAGAGGTTGCCCAGATTCCGGATGATGAGGAGCTGGCCAATTTCCTATATGAACGAACCTATCAAGCCAAGGGGGTGTAAGTTATGAAAGTGGACATACAACTCATCAAACAACGTTTTGGCATCATCGGTAATCATCCCGGTCTGAATCGGGCTATTGACGTCGCCTTGCAGGTGGCTCCGACCGATCTGTCGGTGCTCATCACGGGAGAAAGTGGTGTCGGTAAGGAGAATTTCCCGCAGATCATCCATCAGAATAGCCTGCGTAAGCATGGACAATACATTGCCGTCAACTGTGGCGCTATCCCGGAGGGAACGATCGACTCGGAATTGTTTGGTCATGAGAAGGGCTCTTTCACGGGTGCGTTGGCCGACCGCAAGGGCTATTTCGAGGTAGCCGATGGCGGTACGATCTTTTTGGATGAGGTGGGTGAATTACCGATGCCTACCCAGGCGCGTCTGTTGCGTGTGTTGGAGTCGGGAGAGTTTATCAAGGTAGGTTCTTCGAAAGTACTGAAGACCAATGTGCGCATCGTGGCTGCCACCAATGTGGATTTAGTGAGAGCCGTTTCGGAAAACCGTTTCCGGGAAGACCTCTATTATCGTTTGAATACCGTTCCCATCCAGATACCGCCATTGCGGGAACGTCAGGACGACATTGTCCTGCTGTTCCGTAAGTTTGCCTCGGATTGTGCTGAGAAATATCATATGCCGCCAGTGACCTTGGAGGAAGATGCGCGTCAGTTGTTGCTCTCCTATCGTTGGCCCGGTAATGTGCGTGAACTGAAGAATGTGACGGAGCGTCTGTCGGTCATCGAAGAGCAACGGAACATCACGGCCAATATATTGCGTCTGTACCTGCCCAATATCTCCGTGGAGAAATTGCCGGTATTGCTGCATGCCGAAAGTGAGCAGAAGACCTTCAACAGCGAGCGGGAGATCTTGTATCAGGTGCTATTCGATATGAAGAAGGATGTCAATGATTTGAAGAAATTGGTACACGATATCATGAGCGGAAACATGCAGATGCCCGTCAATGAGGATCCGACGGCTTATACCCATCCACTTCAAACCATGCAGTCTCCGATGCCGACCTCCATTCAGACCCCGATCCATTCCACGATCCATTCCACGATCTCTACGCCCATGCAGCCACCTATTCAGGAGGCAGAGGATGTGAGTGAGGAGGAGACAGTTTCGTTGGCCGATATGGAGAAGCAGTTGATCCGGAAGGTGCTGGAAAAACATAAAGGACGTCGGAAGAGTGCGGCTGCCGAACTGGATATTTCAGAGCGGACCCTCTACCGCAAAATCAAGGAATTAAATTTGGAGTAACCATGATGGGATTTCGGAAGTGTATGCTACTGTTAGGAGGACTGGTCCTGTTAGTGTCGGCCTGTTCCATCTCCTATAAATTCAATGGAGCCTCCATTGACTATACGAAGGTGAAGACCATCACGATTCAGGACTTCCCCAACCAGGCTCCGTTGGTCTATCCGCAGCTCTCTCAACTTTTTACCGAGGGACTGAAGGACATCTATGTGCGCCAGACCCGTCTGGAGATGGTGAACAACAATGGCGATCTGGAATTGGAAGGGGAGATCACCGGTTACGACCTCTCCAATACGGCGGTGAAGGAGGATGCCTACGCCTCTCTGACGAAACTGACTGTCACGGTACGTGTGCGGTATTCCAATCGTGTCAATCCCGACGAAGATTTCGAACAATCCTTTTCGGCCTATCGCGAGTTTGATGCCAATACGATGCTGGAGCAGGTACAGGAGGAGTTGTGTACGGAGATCATTGAAGAGTTAGTGGATCAGATCTATAATGCAACAGTAGCCAATTGGTAAGCGATGAATAGTGCGATTGTCAACCGTTGGATGAGGAATCAGTCGTTGCTGAACGAAGAGACCCTGCCTCTTTTGCGCGATCTGGTGGAGCAGTACCCACTTTGTGCCGTACCCAAAATGCTCTACCTGGTCAATCTGGCCCGTCTGCATCATCCCCACTATGAGAAGGAGTTGCGTCGGCTGGCCGTCTCCTTGCCCGACCGGAAACGGTTGTATGGACTGATCCATGGCGAACGGTTGGGCTGGAAGATGGAGAACCCCTCTGCGACACTGCTGACAGCCCCGGAAATGACTGATTCATTCTCCTTGATCGATCAATTCCTGTCGGATACTTCGATGGAGACCGGATCCTCTTCGACACCGGACTTGTTGTTCCAGCCTGCCGCAGCGGTGGACTATTTGGCGACGATGCAATCAGAAGAACCGGCTCCTGAATCGGTTTCGGAACTGCCCGAGGAGCCTGCAGAACAGACGCAGGCTGTGTCGGAGGCATCTGTGCCGCAGCCCGAAGAGCCTGCTCCCATGCTCCATCAGGATCTCATCGACTCTTTTTTGGATCAAGAGGCCATGCGACAGAACCGTTCCTCGCTGGCAACTGAAACGGAGCAGCCTGTTCCGGAGGAGCCTGCCGAATCCTTCAATCCACCGGCTGAGGTGGCAGAAAACAGCCTCAAATCGTTGGATGACTCCTTTTTTACGGAGACATTGGCGCATATTTACACAAAACAGAAGCGATATGAGAAGGCTTTGCAAATTATTCAAAACTTAAGTTTGAAATATCCGGAAAAAAATATTTACTTTGCAGACCAAATCAGATTTTTAGAGAGATTGATTATTAACACTAAAAAATAAACAGATGTACGTATTTATTTCTATCCTCATTTTGATCGCCTCGATCCTGATGATTTTGATCGTTCTGATCCAAAATTCGAAGGGCGGTGGCTTGGCTTCAGGATTCTCTTCTTCTAACCAGATCATGGGTGTTCGCAAGACAACCGACTTCTTGGAGAAGGCAACATGGACGTTGGCAGGTGTATTGGTTTTCTTGAGCATTGTGATTACAGCGTTCATTCCCCGTGCACAGACTGCAACAGAATCTGAAATCAAACAACAGGTCAACGATGCGGTTACTATCGATCCGAGTACGGTAGCCCCTGACTTCGGTACAGCTCAGCAACCTGCTACAGCTACTGAAGAGGAAAAGGCTGAATGAGAATTACAAACGGATGAAACCAGATAAAAAGAGCATCTCCGGAAAAGAGATGCTTTTTTTATATAATCATAAGTAGTTGCATGGAGGAACAGTTGTTACCGATCTATTTTGCCCCGTTGCAGGGCTATACGGATGATGTCTATCGTCGTGTACATCAGGCTTTGGTAGGAGGGGTCGCCCGTTACTATACACCCTTCCTGCGTGTGGAGGGAGGCGGTGTCCGCAGCAAAGATTTGCGCGATGTCGATCCGAAGAACAATCAAGGTGTCCCCTTAGTGCCGCAGGTGATTTTGAAAAGCGTAGCCGAATTTACCGAACTGGTCCGGATGTTGGAAGAGCGGGGTTATACCGAGATAGACCTGAACATGGGCTGTCCCTTTCCCATGCAGGCGCGTCACGGTCGTGGCTGCGGCTTGCTGACGCATTTAGATGTGATTCAGCAGGTAGCGGAGGAGATCGTCCGCAAGCCCCATCTGCAGTTTTCGGTGAAGATGCGGTTGGGTTGGGAGTCGGCCGATGAGTGGAAACCGGTGTTACCGATCTTGAACGATCTGCCGTTGAAGCAGATTGTGTTGCATCCACGGATTGGTATCCAACAGTATAAGGGTGAGTTGGATCTGGCTTCGTTCGAGGCATTTCGGGCCGTTTGTCGCCATCCGCTCCTGTTCAATGGGGAAGTGCGTACGGTGGAACAGATCCGGGAGATCCAGCATCGTTACCCCGATTTGGCTGGTCTGATGATCGGTCGTGGCATGTTGGCCCGTCCCTCGTTGGCAGTCGAGTATGCCACGAATACGACCTGGGATTGGCCGAAACGGAAACGGTTGCTCTTGTCGATGCATGAGCAGTTGCGTGGGGTCTATGCCGGTATCGTCAACAGCGAAGAGCAGTTACACAGTAAACTTCGCCTCTTTTGGGAATACATGGAGCCGGAGTTGGATCGGAAAAGCTATAAACGGATCATGAAGAGTGGCAATCTGAAGAATTTCCTGAAAGCGGTCGAGCAGTTGTAAGGATGTGGCTGTCTTCCTCTTCATGAAAAGAGTCAATATAATAAATGTAATGTATAGACATGGTTAGTTATTTGCAGATAGATAACCTGACGAAGAGTTTCGGTGATCTGGTGCTCTTCGAAGGCATCACGTTTGGTGTGGCGCAGGGCCAGAAGATCGGACTGATTGCCAAGAATGGTACAGGAAAGACAACGTTGTTGAATATCCTCGCCGGGAAGGAGGACTACGACAGTGGCTCCGTGGTGTATCGGAACGATTTGCGTGTGGGCTACTTGGAGCAATCGCCTTCCTATCCGGCTGATCTGACAGTCCTGCAGGCCTGTTTCTATTCGCCTAATGAGACGGTTCGGTTGATTGCTGAATACGAGGAGGCCGTCGCCAAGGAGGATGCGGCACGTTTGGAGAAGCTGTTGGTCCAGATGGACAGCCTGAAGGCATGGGACTATGAGCAACGGGCCAAGCAGATTCTCGGGAAACTGAACATTCACAATTTCGACCAGCGGGTGAAGGAACTTTCGGGTGGCCAACTCAAGCGGGTGGCACTGGCTAACGTGTTGATTACGGAACCCGAACTGATCATTCTGGATGAGCCCACCAACCATTTGGATTTGGAGATGACCGAATGGTTAGAGGGGTATCTGAGTCGTGCCAACATCAGTATTTTGATGGTGACCCACGACCGTTATTTCCTGGATCGGGTCTGTAGCGAGATTTTGGAGATCGACCGCAAACAGATCTATTCCTATAAAGGTAATTATAGTTACTATTTGGAGAAACGGCAGGAACGGATCGATGCGCAGAATGCCGATGTGGAACGGGCCAACAACCTGTTGCGAAAGGAGTTGGACTGGATGCGTAGGCAACCGCAGGCACGTGGTACGAAGGCCAAGTATCGGATCGATGCCTTCTACGAACTGGAGAAACGGGCCCATCAGCAACGGGAGTCGGGTACCGTCAGTCTCGGAGTGAAGGCCTCCTACATCGGATCGAAAATCTTCGAGGCTTGTCACGTCTCGAAACGGTTCGACCAGCTCAAGATCACGGACGACTTCAACTATGTCTTTGCACGCTACGAGAAGTTGGGCATCATCGGCAACAACGGAACAGGCAAATCGACCTTCATTAAGATGCTGATGGGAGAGGTAGAGCCCGACAGTGGCCACTTCGATGTAGGTGAAACGGTTCGGTTCGGTTATTATAGCCAGGAGGGGCTGCAATTCGACGAACAGATGAAGGTGATCGACGTGGTGCGACGCATTGCCGAGTATGTTGATTTGGGCGATGGCCGGAAGTTGGGTGTCTCCCAGTTGTTGACCCATTTCCTCTTCACGCCCGAAAAACAGCACAACTATGTCTATAAATTGAGTGGTGGCGAGAAACGTCGTCTCTATCTCTGTACCGTCTTGATGCGAAGCCCTAACTTCTTGGTGCTCGACGAGCCGACCAACGACTTGGACATCATTACCTTGAATGTGTTGGAGGAGTACCTGCGTGACTTCAAGGGCTGTTTGATTGTCGTGTCGCACGACCGCTACTTCATGGACAAACTGGTCGATCACCTGTTGGTGTTTCATGGGCAGGGTGAGATCCAGGACTTCCCCGGTAACTACACCCAGTATAGAGCCTGGAAAGAGGCCCAGGAGGAGCAACAGGCATTTGAAGCCAAGGAGGCAGCGGCCCGACAGGCCAAAGCAGCTCCGGCTGCAGCTGCCAAACCGGCAAAGGCTGCTCCGGAGAAACGACGGCTGACCTTCAAAGAGCGCAAGGAATATGAGTCCTTGGATGCCGAGATTCCCCAGTTAGAAGCGGAGAAGGCCCAGTTGGAGGCCTCCATGAGCAGTGGGCAACTGAGCACGGAGGAGTTGATCAAGGCTGGCGAACGCATGACCCAGCTCATTGATGAGTTGGATGAGAAGTCGATGCGTTGGCTGGAACTGAGTGAATGGATCTGATAGTTTGATAACCATAGATTGAAACAACGATGCAAATCTTTTATACACCGGATATTTTACAGTGTCCCGAACTGCCGGAAGAGGAATCCGGCCATTGTGTGCGTGTGTTGCGCTTAGGTGAAGGCGATGAAATACTGCTGACGGATGGCCGCGGCTCTTTCTATCAGGCCGCCATCGAGCAGGCCCACCCGAAACATTGTCGTGTCACCCTCTTGAAGAGCTGGCAGCCGGCCCCGCTTTGGTCCGGTTATCTGCATATAGCCGTGGCCCCCACCAAGAACATGGACCGGATGGAGTGGTTTGCCGAGAAGGCTACCGAGATCGGTATTGACGAGATCACCTGTCTGAACTGCCGTTTCTCCGAACGCAAGGAGGTAAAGCCGCAGCGGTTGGAAAAGATTTTGGTGAGTGCGATGAAACAGTCGCAGAAGGCCACACTGCCACTCTTGCATGGCATGACCGATTTTCGTACCTTCGTCAAGCAACCCTTTGAGGGACAGAAATTCATTGCCCATTGCGAAGCGGGGGAGAAGCCGCTGCTGTCGAAGGTCTATCATCCAGGTGAACGGGTGCTGATCCTGATCGGTCCGGAGGGCGATTTCAGTCCGGAAGAGATCGCTTTGGCACAGGAGCAAGGGTTCCAACCGATCTCGTTGGGTCCGAGTCGTCTGCGTACGGAAACGGCTGCTTTGGCAGCATGCCACACCATCCGGCTCTTGACTTATCAGGTGTGAGGACATCTCCTTTACATCTGATAAAAGCTCCTAAATAGTTTAAACGACCCGAACAAAAACCGGTTCACGTCCGTTCTACTTATAGAAAATCGAAAAGAACTTTTGATCTAAAATAGAGAACGAGATGATGAACTTGGATGTGATTAGAGAGAATAGTAGCGCAGTCTATTCCGTATTGAAATCTGCGTACCGTTGTACTTTTAATGAGTTACAACGATTCACTCAATTGGGTAGTACTGAACTTTGTTTGGCGATTGCCCAGCTGTTGCGAGATTGCAAGATCGAACAGCAGAAGTCAGGAGGTGGAATTTATTATCAGTTGGCTAATGGCATTTGAATAGGATTAAACAGTGAGTGAATGGATGCGGGAGACAATTTTCAGGGTACTGTCCTTGGAAATTGCCTCCCTTTTTGTACACCCTGTGTATGCTGAAATTTGGCATAACTCCTCGGGGAAGAGGCGGATTATTCAACCAGACCGGCCTCTTTCAGCATCTGGATGAAACGGGTGATGTCTGCCAGACTGTCTGCATCCGGGAACTGGGCATCCTGCATTTTCTTGATGTCCAACAAGCTCAGTTTGCCGGAAGTCGTCAGCTTGGCAATATCATCGTAGTGCGCCAAAAGCATGCGTGGGCTGTCTCCTTTCACCAGTCCATATTTCTGCAGCAACTCTTTCGGGATCGTACGCAACACACCATAACCACTTTCTTTGACCTTGGCAGTGGCATGCGGAAAGATCTTAGCCGCTGCCTTCTCTTCAGCTGTCAGTTCGACCCGTTTCGGATAGGTGACACCCAACAGGGTCGCACGTGTTTTTACAGCCGCATCGATTTCTTTACCATGGTTGTTGGCCTTCTCTTTCAAGAGGCTCTGTAATGTGCCGATATGCTCTTTCAAGGCTGCACTGGCAGGAGCCAGTTCCAACACACTCTCCAAAGTGGCCACTTCATTCAACAGCAGAGCATCCTGATTGAAGTGTGCTTTCTTGTAGGCCTGCATCAGTTGATCGGAAGTGGACTGAGCCAGCACAGCCAAATCTTCAGCCGCTTTGAGGGCCATCCGTTTGGAGGCTCCGGCAGAGACCTCACTGGCAATCGACAAAGCCATCTGGTCGTCAGCTGAGGCAATCGTATAGGCTGTAGCGGCAGCCAGCACAATCGCCCGATGCAACTGGGTCGGGTCGCAAATAGAGGGACGGTCGCCCGACGTATGATAGTAATTGTCCGGCCACGTGATCATGATGACAGCAGGCACCTGTACACCCCAATCGTTCAGCACTTCATGATCCGAATAGCCATAATGGGCATTGATGGAGTAATAGAAGGGATCTTGTGAACCGGTCAGACTATAGACCGGCTTCAAGGCATCCGGACGGCCCATACCTGTGGCAACAAACGACTTGTTGGTAGCTCCCATGTAGTGGTAGAAGGATTCTGCCACATCGTTCAGGTAGTGAGGGTTACCCATGGTGGTGCGATGGAGGCAATAGTAGGAACCACTTTTGCTGAGCCACAGGCCCACCATATCCAGGTTGATGCCACAGAGGGTACGATTCAGGATCTCCTGATGCTGCTGAGCCCAAGGAATGGTGCCTTGGAACTCCGGAACCCAAAGAAAACGCATGCTTCGTTTCGGACGGGGGAGACGGCCACTCTCGAACAGTTCGTTCAGGGTACGGACTATCTCGATCAGGGCTGCCGAACCGGAGATGTTGTCGTTGGCTCCCAACTTCACATAGCCTTCGAACAGGTGGGCTGTAAAGATCACCTCCTCTGCATTCGGATCCGTACCGGGAATGACACAGGTGGGTACCTCCAAGTCTGTATCCTCCATCGTCGCCTCTACTTGCGCATGTACGGTAATCTGCTCACCTCTCAGCAGACGATCCCGTAGCGCATATCCATCCCGTGGGGTTAGGTTGAAGCAGAAGGTGGGTTTCTTGCTGTAAATGCCTGTATTCGGAATCTGCAACGGATCGATCAAGGGGCGGGGGCTGTTGAAACTGATGACGCCCAACGCACCTGCATCGACCACCTTGTCATGCACACGGGCTCCAGCAGCCTCGGTAACAGCAATCTTTCCTTTCAGATCGACCGCTGCCAGTTCATGGGCCTCTCCACGACCAATCCAGACCAGAGGAGCAGTCACATCGGCATTCTGGCTACCTTGGCCTAAAATTGCGGCCAGATCTTGATAATCAGCTATCTTGACCTGTTTCGGGGAGACCTCCCACAGGGAAGCACTCACACCATCCCAAGCCTTGGTCTTGCCCACCTCTTCAATCGTGGCGTTGGCAATGCCGAACCGTTTCAACTTGGACACGACATATTCCGATTCCATGAAATGACCTTGGTAGTCGGCATGTTGGCGGTCGCGCTCATAGGGGGCAATGTCCATGATATACTGGAAGGCCCGGTCGCCTGACGACTCACCGACCAATTGATCGTAATAGGCCTCAGGAAGCAGGCAATGATTGAATGGGGTCGTGTAGTTCTGACCCGATACCATTGTGGAGAGGCAAGCTACTCCAGCAATGAATGAATGTTTGAATAGTTTGATAGTCATCTCGTTTATGAGTTTGTATTGGTTTGATTCAACTTGGTTCATTCCACCCGTTGGACACCTTCGGCGGTCAGTCGGTATCGTTGGCCACTCTCCGGACAGAGGGCCATCCCTTCTTCATCGAAATGGAGGCGATGGCCATATTCACTGACCCAGCCGATCTGTTTGGAGGGATTGCCGACCACCAGTGCGTAGGGTGGTACATCTTTGGTGACGACTGCTCCGGCACCAATGAGGGCGTAGGCTCCAATCTGATGACCGCAGACGATCGTTGCATTGGCACCAATGGTGGCCCCTCGTCCGACATGGGTGGGGAGGTATTGGTCCCGACGGCAGATCGCACTGCGAGGGTTGAGGATATTCGTGAAAACACAACTGGGCCCCAGGAATACATCCTCCTCACAAATCACACCCGTATAGATGGAGACGTTGTTCTGCACCTTGACATTCCGGCCCAATGTGACTCCGGGAGAGACCACCACATTCTGACCAATGTTGCATTGGGGGCCGATGTGGCTACCGCTCATGATATGCGAAAAGTGCCAGATGCGCGTTCCCGCTCCAATGGTACATCCGGGATCCACGACGGCCGTCTCGTGGACTTGATAGGCTGGTTGCGTTTCCATTGTTACCACTTTATTTAAATAGTAGGAATATCGTTGGTTTTTTACTGAGATCCGGCACGTGACCTGCCCACTCTTTGACGGGTCGCGTCTGGATGAATTCATCCTCACAGGTGATGTTGGAGGCAATGCAGAGTTTGGTCGAAGGGCGGCAGGTGCGGATTAACTCTTCGACTAACTTGTTGTTGCGATAAGGGGTCTCGATGAAGAGTTGTGTCTGATGTTCGGCATAGATACGACCCTCTAACTTTTTCAAGGTGCTCGTACGTTCCGAAGCATCAATCGGCAGATAGCCGTGGAAGGCAAAACTCTGTCCATTGAAACCGGAGGCCATCACAGCCAGCAGGATGGAGGAGGGGCCTACCAGCGGAACCACTTTGTAGTGCTTGCGTTGGGCAAGGGCAACCACATCGGCTCCCGGATCTGCCACCGCCGGACAACCTGCTTCGGAGATTACGCCCATCGACTCGCCTTGGGCCATGGGGGCCAGATAACCGGCCACCTGCTCCGGACTGGTGTGTTTGTTGAGTTCGTAGAAGGTGAGCTCATCGATCACGATGGCCGGATCGACCCTCTTCAGAAAACGACGGGCGGTACGGACATTCTCCACAATGAAATGCCTTAATTGCAGAATCACTTCACGATTGTAGGCAGGTAACACCCGACGATGTTCAGTCTCGCCCAGGGTGACAGGAATCAGGAAAAGTGTTGCTTCCATAGAGTGCTGTTTCTTACTTATTTTAATAGATCCGGACGAAGACGTTGGGTACGTTCTTGTGCCTGCTGCAACCGCCACTCTTCGATCTTACGTTGGTGGCCGGAGAGCAAGACCTCGGGTACTGTCCAACCTTTGTAGTCGGCCGGACGTGTATAGACCGGTGGAGCCAACAGGTTGTCTTGGAAGGAATCGGAGAGTGCACTTTGTTCGTCTCCAATCACACCCGGGATCAGACGGACGGTCGCATCGGCAATGATGGCAGCCGCCAGCTCGCCACCGGTCAGCACATAATCACCTACCGAAATCTCTTTGGTGATCAGGTGTTCGCGAATGCGATAGTCAATTCCCTTATAGTGTCCGCAGAGGATGATGAGGTTGTTCAAGAGGGACAGGCCATTGGCCATGGGCTGGTTGAACGTCTCTCCGTCGGGGGAGGTATAGATCACTTCGTCATAGTCCCGTTCGGCTTTCAAGGCGGATATGGCCCGATCGATGGGTTCGATCTGCATGACCATACCTGCTTCTCCTCCAAAAGGATAATCATCTACCCGACGCCACTTGTTGGTGGTGTAGTCCCGTAGATTATGCAGGTGGATTTCTGCCAGTTGCTTGTCTTGAGCTCGTTTCAGGATGGAACAGTTCAACATTCCATCGATCATTTCCGGAAGTACCGTAAGGATATCTATACGCATGGATCAATTCTGATTTTAACGGGGGCAAATATACTTAAAAAATCAGAGATGGCAGGTCGCTATGTGAAAATTCTGTGAGCAATCTGAACAAATTTTTGCCATGTTTGGATAATTATTTGTAGCTTTGCACGTCAAATTGGCGGCATTTGGTTGTTCGTCACTTTAATGGAATAAATTTTAGAACGATGAATATATCTTACAACTGGCTGAAAGAGTATTTAGACTTTGATTTACAGCCTGAAGAAGTAGCGGCAGCATTGACTTCAATCGGTTTGGAAACCGGTGGAGTAGAGGAAGTTCAAACAATTAAAGGTGGTTTGGAGGGTCTGGTGATTGGCGAAGTGCTGACCTGTGTGGAGCACCCCAATTCGGACCATTTGCACATCACAACGGTCAATGTAGGGGGGGAAGCACCTTTGCAGATTGTGTGTGGAGCACCCAATGTGGCTGCCGGACAGAAGGTCGTAGTGGCTGTGAACGGTACTAAATTGTATGATGGGGACAACTGTTTTACCATCAAACGTTCGAAGATCCGTGGTGTGGAGTCGAATGGTATGATTTGTGCCGAGGATGAGATTGGTATTGGTACAGACCATTCCGGTATCATCGTCCTGCCTGCCGAGGCGGTTGTGGGAACTCCTGCCAAAGAATATTATAATGTAAAGAGTGACTTCGTACTGGAGGTCGATATTACCCCTAACCGGGTGGATGCTACTTCGCACTATGGGGTGGCTCGTGATTTGGCTGCTTACCTGAAGCAGGCTGGCAAACCGGCTCAGTTGAAGGCTCCTTCGGTGGAGGCTTTCCAGATCGATGATCCGAGTGCTGGTATTTCGGTGGAGGTGCAGAACACGGAGGCTTGCTTGCGCTATTCGGGTGTGACCATCCAGGGTGTGACAGTCAAGGAGAGTCCGGAATGGATGCAGAACCGTTTGCGTGCGATTGGCTTGCGTCCGATCAACAATGTGGTCGATGTGACGAACTTTATTCTGCATGAATTGGGTCAGCCGTTGCACTCGTTCGATGCGGGTAAGATCAAGGGCAATCACGTCATTGTGAAGACAGAACCGGCCGGTACGAAGTTCGTGACACTGGATGGTGTAGAGCGTACGTTGACCGATCGCGACTTGATGATCTGCAACACAGAAGAGCCGATGTGTATCGGTGGTGTCTTCGGTGGCTTGGATTCAGGTGTGACGGAACAGACAACGGATGTCTTCTTGGAATCGGCCTGCTTCCATCCGACATGGATCCGAAAGACCGCTCGTCGATTCGGTTTGAATACGGATGCTTCGTTCCGTTTTGAACGAGGTTTGGATCCGAACCAGACGATTTATGTCTTGAAGCGTGCCGCTTTGTTGATTCAGGAGTTGGCCGGTGGTCGCATCACGGGTGAGATTCAGGATGTCTATCCGAAGGTATATGAACCCTATCGTGTAAGCGTTACCTATCAGAAGATCAATAGCCTGATCGGTAAGGAGATTCCGGTGGAGACGGTCAAGAGCATTGTCGAGAGTCTCGAGATGAAGATCGTTGCCGAAGATGAGGCGGGTCTGACATTGGATGTTCCGATGTATCGAATCGATGTACAGCGGGATGTGGATGTGATCGAAGATATTTTGCGTATCTATGGATATAATAATGTAGAGTTCAGCGAGCATGTGAAGTCGAACTTGAGCTACAAGACACCGACCGACCGTAGCTGGGAATTGCAGAACTTGATTTCCGAGCAGTTGTGCGGTTGTGGTTTCAATGAGATTCTGAACAACTCGTTGACCCGTTCGGCTTATTACAATGAACTCTCAACCTATCCGGTTTCCCATTGTGTCATGTTGATGAACCCGTTGAGTGCGGATTTGAACTGTATGCGTCAGACTTTGTTGTTCGGAGGCTTGGAGAGTGCTGAACACAACATGAAGCGTAAGAATGGCAACATCCGTTTCTATGAATTCGGTAACTGCTACGACTACAATATCGACAACAAGCGCGAAGGTGAGACGTTAGGCGAGTTCAGTGAAGAGTATCGTTTGGGTATCTGGTTGGCAGGTAACCGGGTGGAGAACAGTTGGGCTCATCCGAACGAGAAGACTTCGGTCTATGAATTGAAGGCCTATGTGGAGAACATCTTGGTTCGCTTGGGCGTGGAGATGCGTAAAGTGATCTTCGGTAATTTGAGCAACGACCTGTATAGTGCCGGTCTGACCATCACGACAGGTGCCGGTCGTCAGTTGGGTACCTTGGGTATCGTCCAGAAGAAGATTTGCAAGGCTTTGGATATCGATACAGAGGTCTATTATGCCGAACTCTCTTGGACGCAGTTGATGAAGGAGATCAAGAAGAGTAAGGTTTCGTTCAGCGAATTGTCGAAGTTCCCGGCTGTGAAACGTGACTTGGCACTGTTGTTGGACAAGGGTGTACAGTTTGCCGAAATCGTGAAGATTGCGCGCGAGAGCGAACGCAAACTCTTGAAGGATGTCGAATTGTTCGACGTCTATGAAGGCAAGAATCTGCCGGCCGGCAAAAAGTCGTATGCGGTCAGCTTCTACCTGCAGGATGAGACAAAGACCTTGAACGATAAGCAGATCGAGGCCATCATGAAGAAGATCCAGAGCGGATTGGAACAGAAGTTAGGAGCTCAGTTGAGATAAAAAGGAAACAAATATACAATCAAAAATTATAATTAGAACAAATAATAGATATGGGAAGAGCGTTTGAGTTTCGTAAAGCCAGAAAGTTTAAGCGTTGGGGAAACATGGCCCGTGTGTTCACGAAGTTAGGAAAGGAAATCACCATTTGCGCCAAACAGGGTGGTCCGGAACCTGAGAACAACCCGCGTTTGCGTGTGTTGATGCAGACGGCCAAGAAGGAGAACATGCCGAAGGAGAACGTAGAACGTGCCATCAAGCGTGCCGTTTCGAAAGACTTTACTGACTATAAGGAGGTGAACTATGAGGGATATGGTCCTCACGGTATCGCTATCTTCGTGGAGACGGCTACTGACAACACGACACGTACAGTAGCGAATGTCCGTAGTTATTTCAACAAGAATGGCGGTTCGTTGGGTACCAGCGGTAGCTTGGAGTTCCTGTTCGCCCATAAGTGCGTGTTCCATGTAGTTCTCAAGCCGGAGATGGATATGGAAGAGCTGGAATTGGAGTTGATCGACTATGGTGTAGATGAACTGGATGTCGATGAAGAAAGCAATGAGGTGGTTCTCTACGGTGAGTTTGCCCAGAATTCAGCTATCCAGAAATATCTGGAAGAGAATGGCTATGAAATCACCAGCTGCGAGTTTGTCCGCATTCCGAACGATGTGAAGGAGGTGACTCCGGAACAACGCGAGACCATCGAGAAATTGATCGAGAAACTGGAAGAGGATGAGGATGTACAGAATGTCTTCCACAACATGAAGGAGGATGATGCTGAAGAGTAATAGGCTCTTTCTCGGATGCTAAAATCATAAAAAGCGGTTTACCTCCATGGAGGGAACCGCTTTTTTTATGGATGATGCGTCAGGATTGGAAGCCCTTGGAGCCTTGCAACTTCCGGAATCCGGAGGGGGAAATGCCTTCACTGGCCCGAAAGCAGGTCGAGAACTGACCCGGGTTTTCGAATTGCAGGCGATAGGCAATCTCGAAGATGGTCAATTGGGTGGTGGAAAGTAACTCTTTGGCCTTCAGGAGGCGTTGTTGTCTGATGTAATGGGCCGGTGAGATGCCGGTATATTCCTTGAAGAGGCGACGGAAATAGGAATAGCTCAGACCGATACGCAGGGCCACTTTTTCCGAATCGATGTCCTCTTCCAAATGATCCTTGATGTAGAAACGGGCTTCATGGATGCGATCCAAAAGCGATGGGTCGCTCAGGGTGGCACTCTTTGCTTGGTAATAGACGGTTCCCAGCAGATGCATTACCAAACTGGCTATCAATTGCTGATAACCGACCTTTTCTTCGTTCGTGATCCGGATGATCTCTTCATACAGTCCGATGAGGGAGCCACTGAGTCCAATGGAGAGAATCGGCTCTTTCGGGTTGAAAAACTGATGCTTGACCAACCGATCGATATGGGTGCCCTTGAATCCAACCCAATATTCATTCCAGCCGGTTTCCCGGTTCGGGTAGTAGCTATGCCATACGTCTGGGAACAGGATCATCATGGTTCCGGCTTCGACGGGTTGAGGCTGTCCCTCCCGTTTGCTCAAAAAGAATCCGGAACCTTTGGTGATATAGACCAGTTGGTATTCGTTTAAGATACGTCCTGTTTGTGGTAGGAAATTGTATTGATCTGGATGGCGCGACAAAGGGTACGCACCTTGGGCCGGGATAAACTGATACCCAATGGTAGTCACTCCCAATCCCCAAGCTTCGTCCCGTTCATCGACACTCAGGTAACGTAGCAGATCATTCTGTGTAGTATTCATGTCAAATTTGAAAGGTTTAAAATCATTTTCAATAACAAAGATAAGAAATAAACCGGTTACCTTTGTAAAAAATCAAACATAAACGAAAATATACCATGAGTGAGCATTGTTTTTTAGCGTTTGACATAGGGGCAACCAGTGGACGAGCTGTGGTCGGCACCTTGGATGGCTTCCGTTTTGAAATGGAAGAGATTCATCGTTTTGCCAACCCCCTGATTGAATGGAACGGCCGGTTTTATTGGGATGTCTATCAATTGTACCAATCGTTGGTCGATAGCCTGACACGTTGTGCCGATCGAGGTTTGCAGATCGAATCGATCGGTATTGATACGTGGGGCGTTGATTTCGGCTGTTTGGCAGCTGATGGTACGCTATTGGGTTTGCCCAGAGCCTATCGGGATCCCTATACGGATGGGGCTCCGGAACAGTTCTTCCGGGAACAGCTCTCGCGTGAGGAGGTCTATCAGCGTACGGGTATTCAGGTGCTTCCCTTTAATAGTCTTTATCAGTTCTATCGGGCTCGTCTGGAGCATTTTGCGCCTTTGGCTTCGGCAGATCGGATTCTGTTTGTTCCCGATTTGCTGGCTTACATGTTGACGGGTCAGCCGGTTTGTGAACGGACCATTGCCTCCACCTCCCAACTGTTGGATCCAAGGACGGGAAGATTTGATCCGGCTTTGTTGCAGGCGGTTGGCTTACAGTCGTCACAATTGGGAACCTTGGTGGAACCGGGAACCGTGATCGGACGTTTATCGGCATCCTTGGGTCGCCAGACCGGTGTCGGAGAGGTGCCCGTGGTGGCTGTGGCCGGTCATGATACGGCCAGTGCGATTGTGGCTGTACCGGCCGATACGCCTCGATTTGCCTACATGAACAGTGGAACCTGGAGTTTGATGGGTATCGAGAGTGAAACGCCTATCATCACCGAGGATTCGTTCCGCTTCAACTTTACGAACGAAGGGGGTATCGAAGGAACCATCCGTTTCTTGAAGAACATTACCGGCATGTGGATTCTGGAGCGTTGTCGGGCCGAATGGAAACGGCAAGGCCATGCCTATTCGTATGCTGAACTGGAACAGATGGCGCAAGCGAGCTCATTTGCCTCCCGTATTCAACCGGATGATGCCTCTTTTGCCAATCCCGAACGAATGACACAAGCCATTGTGGATAGTTGTCGGGCACAGGGAGTAGCGGTTCCGGAGAGCGATGCCGACTTTGTCCATTGTATCTTCTACAGTTTGGCCGAGCGTTATCGTGAAGTGTTGCAGATGCTGGATCAGATGGCCGATTTTCCCATTCAACAGCTGCACGTGATCGGTGGCGGTTCTCAGAATCGGCTTTTGAATCAGTTGACGGCCAATGCGATTGGTCGTCCGGTTGTTGCCGGTCCTTCAGAGGCGACAGCCATTGGCAACTGTATGGTACAGGCCAAGGCTGCCGGATGTGTAAAAGATCGGTGGGAAATCCGCAGGATTGTGCGTGACTCCTTCTCGTTGGAAACCTATCAACCCGAGTGTTGATACGCTCTGACAAATGGTGTATATATAATATAATGTATAAGACTAAATTCAAAATAAGATGATGAACGAAGAAACAATTACGAAAGCGTATGAAATGGCCGTGGAGCGTTATGCGGCATTGGGTGTAGATGTACCGAGTGTGTTGTCCCAGATGCAGGATTTTCATCTTTCCTTGCATTGCTGGCAAGCGGATGATGTAGCCGGTTTTGAAGTGCAAGCCGGCGAGTTGAGCGGTGGCATTCAGGCCACGGGAAACTATCCGGGAAAGGCCCGCAATATCGATGAACTGCAGGCGGACATTTTGAAGGCTGCTTCCTTGCTCCCGGGTACACATCGGTTGAACCTGCATGAGATTTATGGCGATTTCCAAGGTCAAGTAGTCGATCGCGATCAGGTGGAACCGAAACATTTCCAAAGTTGGATCGATTGGGGCAAAGCCCATGGCATGAAGCTGGATTTCAACAGTACCTCTTTCTCGCATCCGAAGAGTGGCAATCTCACGTTGGCCAATCCGGATGAGGGTATCCGCCAGTTCTGGATCGAGCACACGAAACGTTGTCGTGCCATTGCCGAACAGATGGGTAAGGAGCAGGGTGATCCCTGTATCATGAATTTGTGGATTCATGACGGAAGCAAGGACTTGACGGTAAACCGCTTGAAATACCGTGAGTTGCTGAAGGATTCCTTGGACCAGATCTTCGCTACGGAATATGCCCATATGAAGGATTGTATCGAATCGAAGGTGTTCGGTATTGGTTTGGAAAGCTATACCGTCGGATCGAATGACTTCTACATCGGTTATGCGTCTCAACGAGGTAAGATGGTGACCTTAGATACCGGCCATTTCCATCCGACAGAGAGCGTGGCCGACAAAATCTCCTCGCTGTTGCTCTTTGTGCCGGAATTGATGTTGCATGTAAGCCGTCCGGTTCGTTGGGACTCCGATCATGTGACGATCATGGACGACCCGACAACGGAATTGTTCCAAGAGATTGTCCGTTGCGATGCATTGGATCGCGTTCACTATGGCTTGGACTATTTTGATGCCTCCATCAACCGCATCGGAGCGTACGTGATCGGTAGTCGTGCTGCCCAGAAGTGCATGTTGCGTGCCTTGTTGGAACCGTTAGCTTTGTTGCGTCGGTATGAGGCCGAAGGCCGTGGCTTTGAACGGTTGGCCCTGTTGGAAGAGGCAAAGGCTTTGCCTTGGAATGCTGTATGGGATATGTTCTGCTTGAAGAATGAGGTGCCGGTTGGTGAAAGCTTTATTGCAGAAGTGGAGAAATATGAGCAGGAAGTGACCAGCAAACGTTCTTGATGCCATGGATATACTGACGGGTTTACTGATTATTGCGATCGGTGCATTTTGTCAGTCAAGTTGTTATGTGCCGATCAATAAGATTAAATCCTGGAGTTGGGAATCTTATTGGTTGGTACAGGGCATCTTTGCTTGGCTGGTATTGCCGTTGCTGGGAGCTATGTTGGCTATTCCGGAGGGACATGGGTTGGGCGAATTGATCGCGAAGGATCCTGCAGCAGCCGGAATGACCATGTTCTATGGTGCTTTGTGGGGAGTCGGAGGATTGACCTTTGGCTTGTCTATGCGCTACTTGGGAGTGGCCTTGGGGCAATCCATTGCCTTGGGAACCTGTGCCGCTTTGGGTACATTGTTGGCTCCGATTTTCACCGGTCATGCAGCTGATCTGACAGCCGCTGTGGTTTGGGGGGTTGTCGTGACCTTGGTGGGTATTGCCATCATCGGATTTGCCGGACACATGAAGTCTGCCTCCCTAAGTGAAGAGGCCAAACGGGAAGCGGTCAAGGACTTCAATTTTACGAAGGGAATTACGGTGGCCCTGTTGGCCGGTTTCATGAGTGCCTGTTTCAACATTGGTTTGGCACAGGGTGCCGACTTGCAATTTGAAGGGGTGAATCCCATGTTTGTCTCTCTGCCGGCTACTTGTCTGGTGACGTTGGGCGGCTTCTGCACCAATGCGGTCTATTGCCTGTACCAAAATAACAAGAACCGGACGTGGGGCGATTACCGACAGGGGGCTGTATGGGGCAATAACCTGTTGTTCTGTCTGCTGGCTGGAGCCTTGTGGTACAGTCAGTTCTTTGGCCTCTCGTTGGGAAAAGGTTTCCTGACGGAGTCTCCGACTTTGATTACGTTTGCCTTCTGCATCCTGATGGCGTTGAATGTCGTCTTTTCGAATGTATGGGGTATTATTTTAAAAGAATGGAAAGGGTGTTCGTCACGTACCATCGTGGTGCTGGTATTGGGCTTGTTGGTACTGATTGTCTCCTCTTTCCTGCCGAATTTGATTTAATGAAATAGAAAAATAAAGATGGAAATCATTCGTAACAATGAACAATTGATGGCCGAGATTGGCCGTATTGCCGAAGTGGCTGGTTATTTGTGGACAAAAGGATGGGCCGAGCGCAACGGCGGAAATATCTCTGTGAATGTGACAGATCTGTTGGATGAGGCCACACGCGCCTTGCCGGCAATCGCTGAACCGGTTGCTTTGGAAGAGCCGATGACCGCTTTGTGTGGACACCTGTTTTATGTCACGGGAACAGGTAAACGGATGCGTT
Organism: Parabacteroides distasonis; assembly: GCA_021531775.1. GTDB lineage: Bacteria > Bacteroidota > Bacteroidia > Bacteroidales > Tannerellaceae > Parabacteroides. Next base: position 49,853 of record JAFBIU010000015.1, read on the forward strand.
ATGTAGCTCAGGATCCCTTTGCGAATGGCTCTTTGATTCGGATTGCTGCCGACGGATGCTCGTATGAGATCATTGCCGAACAGCCGATCAAACCCACATCCGAATTGCCTTCGCACCTGTTGATGCATAATTACCTGCGTGCCCAGGGACGCGACAATCAGGTGGTCCTGCATACGCATCCGACCGATATTATTGGCATGACACATTGCAAGAAGTTCTTGGATTCTGCCCACATCACCCGTACGCTGTGGAGCATGATCCCCGAATGCCGGATCATCGTGCCGAAAGGGGTTGGAATCGTACCGTACGAGATTCCGGGAACCATCCAGCTGGCCCATGCGACCATTGAGCAGTTGGCTAAACATGATGTTGTATTTTGGGAGAAGCATGGTATCTTGGCCGTTGGCGAGGACCTGATCGAATGTTTCGATGCCATCGACACGTTGAGCAAGTCTGCCCAGATTTACTTGGCTGCCCGCATGATCGGTGAGGAGCCCGAAGGCATGACAGACCAGCAGTTGGATGATCTGGTGCCGGCTTTTGGTCTTTAATCTGAAAAAAAATGCATCACACGTTTCATAGTGTCGATAAAAGTCCGTTTCTTTGTAGTTAGAAAACTGAAAAACTCAAAGATTAAACATATATCTATGTTAACACAGATCATAAACGGAAAGATTCTTACTCCGCAGGGCTGGCTGAAAGATGGTTCAGTCCTTATACAAGACAACAAGATCTTGGAAGTAACCAATTGCGACCTCGCAGTAGTAGGTGCTAAACTGATTGATGCCAAGGGCATGTACATTGTGCCCGGTGGTGTCGAAATCCATGTCCACGGTGGTGGTGGCCGTGACTTCATGGAAGGTACTGAAGATGCCTTCCGTACAGCGGTTGCTGCACACATGCAACATGGTACGACGAGTATATTCCCCACACTTTCCTCTTCGACAATTCCTATGATTCGTGCTGCTGCCGAAACGACTGAAAAACTAATGGCCGAAAAGGACAGTCCTGTGTTGGGATTGCACCTGGAAGGCCATTACTTCAATATGAAGATGGCAGGTGGACAGTTGCCTGAAAACATCAAGAATCCGGATCCCGAAGAGTACATTCCGCTGTTGGAAGAGACGCATTGTATCAAGCGTTGGGATGCAGCTCCGGAATTGCCGGGTGCCATGCAGTTCGGTAAATACATCACCTCGAAAGGTGTTTTGGCAGCTGTGGGTCATACCCAAGCTGAGTACGAAGATATTCTGACGGCTCATGAGGCAGGCTATTCACATGCTACCCATTTCTACAATGCGATGCCGGGATTCCACAAGCGTCGTGAATACAAATATGAAGGTACGGTCGAGAGTATCTATCTGATCGACGACATGACGGTGGAAGTGGTTGCCGATGGTATCCATGTGCCTCCGACGATTCTGCGTTTGGTGTACAAGATCAAGGGTGTAGAACGTACCTGCTTGATCACGGATGCATTGGCGTGTGCAGCCAGTGATAGCCAGACTGCATTCGACCCGCGTGTGATCATCGAAGATGGTGTCTGCAAATTGGCTGACCGTTCTGCCTTGGCCGGTAGTATTGCGACGATGGACCGATTGATCCGTACAATGGTGCAGAAAGCAGAGGTTCCGTTGGCCGATACGATCCGCATGATCTCCGAGACACCGGCCCGTATCATGGGCGTAGATGACCGGAAGGGAACCCTCCAGCGTGGCAAGGATGCCGACCTGATGGTACTTGACAAAGATTTGAATGTGCGTGCCGTTTGGGCCATGGGTAAATTGGTAGAAGGAACAAACAAATTATTCTAATTCGTTTTACGGAATATGCTGACACAAATTATGAATGGCCGTATCCTCACGCCACAAGGTTGGTTGGAGGATGGCTCCGTCTTGATTAGTGATGGTAAGATTTTGGAAGTGACCAATAGTGATTTGGCCGTTATTGGGGCTAAAGTGGTCGATGCAAAAGGTATGTATATTGTACCTGGTTTTGTGGCGATGAATCTTCATGGCGGTGCGGGACATGACTTTACGGAGTGTACCGAAGAGGCTTTCCGGTCTATAGTCAGCGTGCATCAACAACATGGTGCTACGACCATTATTCCGACCCTGTCTGCTTCGACAGCCGAGACCATCCTGAAAGGGGCGGCTCTCTGCGAACAGTTGATGGCCGAGCCGGATAGTCCGGTGTTGGGCTTGCACATTGAAGGTCCCTATCTGAATCCGAAGATGGCGGGACAGCTCTATACAGATACGATCAAACCGGTGGATCGCGACGAGTATCTGTCGATTCTGAAACAGACCTCTTGTATCAAACGTTGGGACATCAGTCCAGAATTGCCCGGTGCCCATGAGTTTGCGCAATACATGCATCAGCAGGGCATCTTAGTGGCGGTAACCCATACCGAGGCGGAATATGACGAAATCCGTTCGGCTTTTGCGGATGGTTTTACGCATGCTGCTCAGTTCTACAATGCAATGCCGGGATTCCACAAGCGTCGGGAATATAAATACGAGGGAACCGTTGAGAGTGTCTATCTGACCGAAGGTATGTCTGTCGAGGTGATTGCCGATGGCAAGCATCTGCCGGGAACCATTCTCCGTTTGGTTTACAAACTGAAAGGGGTGGAAGAGACCTGTCTGGTAACCGATGCCTTGTCGTATGCTGGTAGTGATATTCAGCCGGCTGCTGGTTCACGGATCATCATCGAAGATGGTGTCTGCAAGTTGGCCGACCACTCTTCGTTGGCGGGTAGTATTGCAACGATGGACATTTTGGTGCGTACGATGGTGGAGAAGGCGGGTGTTCCGCTGTCTGATGCCGTTCGAATGGCTTCTGAAACGCCGGCTCGTCTGTTGCATCTGGACGACCGAAAGGGCTCTTTGGAACGAGGTAAGGATGCCGATGTGGTTCTGCTCGACCGCAATCTGCAAGTACGCTCTGTCTGGTCACGTGGGCATTTGGTATCTAATGAATGAAATAACACAAATAACTTTTAATACAGAAAGAATATGAAGACGAATCTTAGTTCACAAATTACGCTGACACGTATTCCGTTGCGTTATTATCGTCCGGAAAATGCTTTTGAGCACTCGGTGTTGACGCGTTTGGAGAAGATCCCGACAGAGATCTATGAGTCAGCAGAAGGTGGTTCGTTTGCGATTGCAAAAGAGTTGGCCACCAAGATCCGTTTGAAACAGCTGGCAGGTGAGACCTTCGTATTGGCCTTGCCTGGCGGGCGTTCTCCGCTGAGTGTATATCGCGAATTGATCCGTATGCACCAGGAAGAGGAGTTGAGTTTCCAGCATGTCGTTGTCTTTGTGGAATATGAGTTTTATCCCTTGGCATCCGTGGCTTCTGGTAATTTGGCTCGTCTGAAAGAGGAACTTTTTGATCACGTAGATATTAAGCCGGAAAATATTTTCGCACCGGACGGTTGTATGGCGAAGGACGATATTCTGGAGTTCTGTCGTCAATATGAGGAGAAGATCCAATCGTTCGGAGGTATTGACTACATGTTGTTAGGCGTCGGATCTGCCAGCAACATCATGTTCAATGTGGCTGGTACCACCATCAGTTCCCGTACACGTCTGGTTTTGCTGGAGGGTGCTTCCCGCAAGGAGGCCTCCCGTACCTTCCCCTCTATGGAGAATGTACCGGCAGGTGTCGTGACGATGGGTATTGGTACGATGATGGCTGCCAAGCATGTCATTCTGATGGCTTGGGGTGACGACAAGTCGCAGATTATTGCACAGACGGTGGAGGGCAAGGTATCGGATGCGATTCCCTCATCCTATCTGCAAGGTCATCCGGATGCCAAAGTGGTGATCGACTTGTCTGCGGCGTATCAGTTGACCCGTATCAGTCATCCTTGGTTAGTGACCAGTTGCGAATGGGACAATAAGTTGATCCGTCGTGCTATCGTTTGGTTGTGCCAATTGACCGGCAAACCGATCCTGAAGTTGACGAACAAGGATTACAGCGATCATGGTCTGGGTGAGTTGTTGGCTCTCTACGGTTCTGCTTACAATGTGAACATCAAGATCTTCAATGATATTCAGCATACAATCACCGGATGGCCGGGTGGTAAGCCGAATGCGGATGATTCCAATCGTCCGGAACGGGCTACTCCCTATCCGAAGCGTGTGATCGTCTTCAGTCCGCATCCGGATGATGATGTGATTTCGATGGGTGGAACGCTTCGTCGTCTGTGCGATCAGCACCACGATGTACATGTGGCTTACGAGACTTCGGGCAACATTGCGGTGGGTGATGAAGAGGTCATCCGTTACTGTGAATACCTGCGTGACGTATGCGACAAATATAGTCCGGAAAATACAGCGATCAAGGAAAAAGCAGAAGAGATCATCCGTTACCTGCGTTACGAAAAGGTGGATAATGGGGAACCCGAACGTCGGGATGTGCTCTTTATGAAGGGGACGATCCGTCGGGAAGAGGCGCGTCATGCTTGTCGCTATTCGGGCTTGAAAGATGAGAATGTACACTTCTTGGATCTGCCGTTCTATGAAACCGGATTGGTCAAGAAGAATGATTTGGGTGAGATCGACAAGGATGTGGTCAAGAAACTGCTGTTGGATATCAAACCGGATCAGATGTTTGTGGCCGGCGATTTGGCCGATCCTCACGGAACGCATAAAGTCTGCTTGGATGCTGTGTTGGCTGCTATCGACGAGGTGAAAGAGGAGGAATGGATGAAGAATTGCCGGGTATGGATGTATCGCGGTGCTTGGGCAGAATGGGAAATGGACCATATCGAAATGGCTGTTCCGATCAGTCCGGAAGAATTACGTTTCAAACGGAATGCCATTCTGAAACATCAGTCGCAAGCAGAGAGTGCACCCTTCTTGGGAGATGACGAACGTTTGTTCTGGCAACGTGCTGAGGATCGTAACCGTGCTACTGCGGAATTGTATCGTGCCTTGGGATTGGCTTCTTACGAGGCTATCGAGGCGTTTGTACAGTATATTCCGCTGTAATTGATTAAGCGTTGTGTAAAAATCGGACAATTTATTTGTATATTTAAAATAAAGCGCTACCTTTGCACCGCATTTGAAAATCAAATGTGTGACATCAAGTAAAATGGTACAGTGCGGGGTGTAGCGCAGTCCGGTTAGCGCACCTGCTTTGGGAGCAGGGGGTCGATGGTTCGAATCCGTTCACCCCGACACAAAACAAAGGGTTGTAAATCAGTAATTTGATTACAACCCTTCTTTTTTTATAAACCCAACGCATTGTTGCTTTGTTATATTTATAATCATAGTGTAACGAAACTTAATAGTGTCACGAAACATGAAAAACAAACTGAATTATGTATCAAGGATCTGCATACTCCTTTGTATTTGGTGCTGCATGGTAGGATGTTCAGACCAGAGGCAATCTGCTGATCGATTGCCCTACCACCCGTGTGTCGAAGCGTTCACAACGGGGCATATTTCCCGATATGCTCCGATCTATCTGATATTCCAACAACCGGTTGATTCGGTTGCTCAGAAGCAAGTGGCGCAACGGCTCTCCATCCGTCCTGCTGTGAGAGGCTCTTTCCAATTTGAGAATGACCGTACGGTAGCTTTTTATCCAGCGACCTCGTTGGATCGCAATACGACCTACGAGATAACGGCAGACTTGTCCGATTGGTTTGATTTGCAGAATGCAGACCGGAAATTCTCTTTTCGCGTACAGACACGTCCAACCCTGCTGCGTGCCCACTTGCAATCCATGGAAATCCATCCCAAACATCCCGGACAATATGATTTTACCTGTGTGTTGTTGACCCCCGATCGGGAGGAACCCGAAACGGTAGAGTCGTTGTTGCAGGTGTCAGCTCCTGTACAAACGCAATGGAAACATGCAGCTGACGGATTGCGGCATGAATTGCGGTTGGTCGGTGTCCCTGCCCAACCGGAAGAGGGTAAACCGTTGTGCTTATCCGTGGCTCCTAACAAATGGCGCGTGCCGGAAACCGAGTTACTGACCATCCAAGTGCCTCGGCCAGGTGATTTTCGTATCTACGATGTGAAATATGTCCAAGAGCCAGCTCGATATGTGGAGGTGACTTTCACCCAACCCTTGGATGAGTCGCAGGATCTGCGTGGATTGGCACAGTTGCAAGGCAATCAGCAAGAGACCGTCACCCAGGAGGGGAATCGGTTGCGTCTCTATCCGGATCCAGGCCGCAAAGGGGAGGTGACACTCCTGTTGAGTGAAGCCATTCGGAGTGCTGATGGAAACCCGTTGGGCGAACCTGAGAGTCGTCGATTGCTCATCGGGGAGGAGGTCCCGGCTGTTCGATTTGTAGGAAAAGGGGTGTTGATTCCCCAATCTGATCAACTCTCCATTCCCTTCCAAGCCGTCTATCTGCGAGGTGTCGTGGTACGGGTGATCCGGATTCTGCAACAGAATATGGGCTATTTCTTGCAGGAGAATGAGTTGGACAGTTCCAGTTCGTTGACACGGGTAGGGCGATTGGTGGCTCGCAAGACGATTTTCTTGGATGAGTCCGGATTGGATCTGTCGCAATGGAATACCTTCTCCATCGATTTGCGCCAATTGATTGAACCGGAACCGGGTGCCGTCTATCGGGTGGAACTCTCGTTTGATCAACGCCTGTCTGCCTATCCCTGTGGAACAACCGAACTCGTGACCAAAGAGCAGTTGATGGCCGAAGATGCCGTTCGTTTTCAAGCGGAGAGTGATCATTATGATCGGGGAGGCTATTATTATAATGTGAACGACGAGGATTGGTCGATTTATCGTTATCAGGAACGGGAGGATCCCTGCAAGCCCAGTTTCTATTTTGGGAAGGTAGAGGCACGCAATGTCTTGGCCACGGATATTGGTCTCATCGCTCAATCTGTGGATGATCACGCAATGCGCGTCTTGGCGCATCATTTGCGGACAACGGAACCGATGAAAGGTGTGGAGGTGACAGCTTATAACTATCAGGGGCAATCCTTGGCTCAGGCGGAGACTGATGTACATGGACAGGCCGTTTTACGCTGTACCGCCGGTCAACCGTTTTATCTCATGGCTGCATGGGATAAACAACGTTCCTACTTACGGGTAGATCCGGGTAGTGCTCGCTCGCTGAGTCTGTTTGATGTGGAAGGAGAGGTGGTGCAACAGGGGTTGAAAGGCTTTATCTATGGTGAACGGGGCGTCTGGCGGCCTGGTGATACGTTGAACATCGGTTTCATGTTGCTGGATCGGGAACATCGCTTGCCTGCAAACCATCCGGTGGTCATGGAACTCTACAATCCCTTGGGACAACTGTATGCCCGTCAGACCTGTAGCGACAATGAATTGGGACTGTATGCTTTTCGCTTGGCCACAGAATCCGATGCACCGACGGGTGCTTGGAACTTGCAGGCTACGGTGGGAGGTACCCATTTCCAGAAACGGGTGCGTATTGAATCGATCAAGCCCAACCGGCTGAAGATCGGTCTCTCCTTACCGAAATTGTTGGTGAAAGGAGTGCCGCTCAATGGACGGTTGCATGTGGAATGGCTACAAGGTGCGAAGGCCCGTCAGTTGAAATATGAATTGCAAGGGCTTTTCGTCGCTACACAAACCCACTTTGACTCCTATCCGAACTATGTGTTTGACGATCCGGGACGTTCGTTCAACAGTGAAGAGAGTAAGTTGATTCAGGGTACAACCGATGAGGAGGGTGATGCTTCGTTAACCGCTCGTCTGGAGGTAGGGCAAGCTGCACCGGGTATGCTGTTGGGACAGCTGACGACACGGGTCTATGAAGAGACCGGGGATTTTAGTCTGGATGCGATGCGGGTGCTCTATTCCCCTTACCGTCGCTACATAGGAGTCCGTTCTCCTCAACAGGGAAGTGAACCGTTAGCGACAGATCAATCACATACATTTGAAGCGGTGGCCGTGGATGAGGCGGGGCTTCCGCAACCGAAAAGCGAGATTCAGGTAGAGATTTATAAAGTGGATTGGTATTGGTGGTGGAGTTCGGATCGTAGCCAGTTGGCCAATTTTGTATCAGATTCTTACAACAAACCTGTGAAACAGATGACTTTGTTTACGGATCAGCAGGGCCGGGCTCGATTTGATTTCCAAGTGAACCGCGAAGAGTGGGGTTCCTATTACATTGCGTTGAAGGATCCGCAAGGGGGACATCGTACGGGCGTGATGACCTATTTTGATTGGCCAGATTTGGAGGGATGTCGTAACCAGGCTGGTGAATCAGCCGCTCAGATGTTGACGTTCCAGACGGATCGGGAAGCATATAAGCCGGGCGAAGAGATGGTGGTACGCATACCCTCTTCGGAAGGTAGTCGGGCTATTGTGAGCGTCGAGCAGGGTTCCCGTGTCCTCTCGGTACAGGAGGTAGCTTGCCAGGCGACTGAAACGACTCTCCACCTGAAAGCAACAGCTGATATGCAACCCAATGTGTATATCCATGTCACCCTACTGCAACCCTATGGACAAGTGGCGAATGACCGGCCGATTCGTCTGTATGGCGTGGTTCCCGTTCGGGTAACAGCTCCTGAGAGCCATTTGAAACCGGTCATTCAGGTTCCCAAAGAGATCCGTCCCGAGAGCAACTGTCGGGTGACGGTGTCTGAATCCACAGGGCGAGAGATGGCCTATACCTTGGCGGTTGTTGATGAAGGATTATTGGATCTGACCCGTTTTCAGACACCTGATCCTTGGGAAGCCTTCCATGCCCGCGAGGCACTGGGTGTACAGACCTGGGATCTGTATAATTATGTGGTAGGTGCCTATGGTGGACGCATTGAACAGCTCTTCAGTATCGGTGGTGACGATGCCTTGAAGCGGGGACCGAAAGCGATCGTCAATCGTTTTCCGCCTGTGGTCCGATTTGAAGGTCCTTTCCGGCTGAAGCGTGGAGAAAAACAGACACATCAGATCCAGATACCGAACTATCATGGACGCGTACGGGTCATGGTAGTTGCCGGTAATGGCGAGGCATACGGTCGGGCTGAACAGTCGGTCGTTGTGCGCAAGCCGGTCATGCTGTTGGGTACACTTCCGCGTGTGATCGGAACCAACGAAGAGATGGTTGTTCCGGCAACGGTCTTTGTGACCCAGCCTCACGTGGGAGAGGTGACCGTTTCCATCCAGTGCCCGAAGGGGATGGAGGTGATGGGCGGGGCAACCCGACAGCTCCAGTTTCAAGCGGTCGGAGATCAACAGGTACAGTTCCGTATACGAACAGGAGAGAACCCGGGCACAGGACAGCTTGTTTTGACCGCTACGGGCGGATCAGAAAAGGCACGCTATACAGCCGATATGACCATTCGTTCCATTTCAGAAACAGAGCGGCAGGTGGTTCCCGTGACGTTGAAACCGGGAGAACACTGGACCTCCTCTTTGTCGATGGAGGGTTGGGTCGGTACACCCAGTGTCTCTTTGGAGATGACCCATCTATCTCCCTTGGATCTGACATCTCGCTTGTCCTATGTGGCAGATTATCCACATGGCTGTTTGGAACAATGGGTTTCCAAGGCCTTCCCAAGGCTCTATGTGGCTACTTTGGCCGGTTGGGGTGCGGAACAACAGGCCCAAAGCGAAGAACAGGTAAAAACAGTAATTGCCCGTTTGCGTTCCTTCCAGACAGCCAATGGAGGGTTTGCCTATTGGCCGGGACAGTCAGCCGATCATGTGTGGGGAACGGCCTATGCAGCTCATTTTTTGGTGGCAGCTGAACAGCAAGGGTATTGGATCCCGACGGGCATGAAACAGGCCCTGTTGAATTATCTCCGGCGCATCTCTCGTGGCTGGCGTGCTTCTGAGCAGGGAGCCTATCGACCCGAAGAAGAGAGTGAAGCCTATCGCCTGTTTGTCTTGGCTATGGGTGAATCTGCGGAATTGGGAGCCATGAACCGTCTGAAGGAACAGGGTAACCTGACGGATGTGAGCCGTTGGTTCTTGGCATTGGCCTATGAGGCTGTCGGACAAACTGACATAGCGTGTGATCTGATCCAACAGACTGCAGAGATGACGGTTGCCCATCGGAAGTCCGATGAAACCTTTGGTAGTGATTTGCGGGATCGGGCGATTCAGTTGATGGCTTTCCATCGTTTGGGGTTGGATCAACCTGCAGCCCGTGTAGCCGATCAGATCTCCCGGCAGTTGGCTTCGGAATCGTGGTTCAATACCCATGCCGTGGCCTTTGCGTTGGCTGCGATGGCGGAATTCCAGCAGGCCCAACCACAGGATGCGCAGGGGGCATTTACCTATCGGGTGGGAACCCATCAGGGAGAAGCGTCTCCGATGAAGGGAGCTCTGTGGTCGGCTACCTGGCCTATGCAATCGTCCTTGAAGCAACCGGTGGAGGTTACCAATACGGGCAAATCGACCTTATATGCACGCTGCATCGTGATGGGAGAACGAGCCTTGGGTGAGGTCGAACCAACGGCAGATGGCGTACGTTTGACGGCTACTTATACCGATCTCAAGGGGCAGCCGTTGGATGTGGCTCAATTGCAGCAGGGCACCAGTTTCCGGATGAAGCTGACGGTTCAGAATACATCGCCGGAAGCGGTATCGCATCTGGTGCTGACGCATATCTTACCGGCAGGATGGGAACTGCTCAACACCCGTTTTGTAGCTGAGCCATCAGCAACGACTGAACAGGGAACTATCGATTACCAGGATATTCGGGATGATCGTGTCTATAGTTACATCAATTGGCTTCCGGCAGGCCGACAAGTAACCGTCACGTTGCAAGGCTGTGCGGTCTATCCGGGTCGATTCTACTTACCGGCTGCGACAGTGGAGGCGATGTATGATGCACGGATTCGGTCGAATACCCGTGGTCGCTATGTGGAAGTAAACTAAAAGGAGGAATGATTATGGCGAAGAAAAATTTCATTTTGGACACAAATGTCCTGTTGCATGATTATCGTTGTTTGGAAAATTTCCAAGAGAATGATATCTATCTGCCCATTGTGGTCTTGGAAGAGCTGGACAAGTTCAAGAAGGGAAATGAGCAGATCAATTACAATGCACGTGAGTTCGTACGTCAGTTGGATTTACTGACCGATGACCATCTGTTCTCCAAAGGTGCCTCCTTGGGACCGGGTAAAGGTATTTTGCATGTCCTGGTCTCCAGCCAGTATCATCGCAAGATTGCAGAGGTCTTTCCGGCTCGGATTCCGGATCATCAGATCCTGTCCTGCACGTTGGAGGTGGCTGAAAAGTATCCGGACATGCAGACGATTCTGGTCTCGAAAGATGTGAATTTGCGGATGAAAGCGCGTTCATTGGGTCTGAAGGTAGAAGACTACATCACGGACAAAGTGACGGATGTGGCTCTCTTTGAACGGTCGCAAGAGACATACGAGGGTATCGATGGAGCGTTGATAGACCGTCTGTATGCCACACCGGAGGGCATCGATGTCGATCAGTTTGCCTCTTTGCAGGGAAAGGTAGAACCGAATGAGTGCTTCGTGCTGAAGAGCGAACGCAATTCGATCTTGGCCCGTTTCAACCCCTTCACGCAACGGATCAAGCGGGTGGAGAAGGGGAGTAACTTCGGTATTCAACCGCGTAATGCAGAGCAGAGTTTTGCTTTTGAAGTATTGAATGACCCGGACATCAAGCTCGTCGGACTGACCGGTAAGGCAGGAACGGGCAAGACATTGCTGGCCTTGGCTTCGGCTTTGAAACAGGCTAATCAGTATAAGCAGATTCTCTTGGCGCGTCCGATCGTGGCTTTGGCCAACAAGGATTTAGGTTTCTTGCCGGGTGATGAGAAACAGAAGGTGGCTCCCTATATGCAACCGCTCTTTGATAATTTGAATGTGATCAAAGGGCAGTTTGCACCGGGCAATGTGGATTGTCGGCAGATCGACGAGATGCAGAAGAGCAATCGGCTGGTGATCGAGGCCTTGGCTTTTATCCGGGGACGTAGTCTGTCAGAGACATTCTGCATCATCGATGAGGCACAAAACCTGACGCCACACGAGATCAAGACGATTATCACGCGCGCTGGAGAAGGAACGAAAATGGTATTCACGGGGGATATTCAGCAGATCGATTCTCCCTATTTGGATGCGCAAAGTAATGGATTGGCCTACATGGTGGACAAGATGAAAGGACAGGATCTGTTTGCCCACATCAATCTGATCCGGGGTGAACGGAGTCAGCTTTCTGAATTGGCTTCCAACCTGTTGTAAGTGGGGTTGAGATAGTGAAAGGGCTGAATCAGCAGGGGGTCTGTCAGGAAGACCGATGCTGATCCAGCCCTTTCTGTGCAGAGACGGCTCAGGATTTATCCCACGATGTAGCGGGCATATCGTCCGGAGATCTTACGGATCAACAGGACAATGAGCCAAGAGAGTCCGAATGAAATCACAGCCCCTACGGGGATTTGGATACAGACTGGAATCTGGAGAGCCCGCATCCAAACGATACTGGGACCGGTGAGGATGTAGTGAACCATATAGACTCCGAAGCCGCACAGGGTCAGATTGGCCAGGACGGCTTGGATCTTTGGTGAACGGACCTGTACCAACTTGGTCAGCATGAAGACCGGAACGGTCATCATCACGACGTTCAACGAGTTGTAGGTGAAGAACAATTCAAATTGCTCTTCGGTGTGACCCGGCATTTCTGCCATGTGTTTGAAGCCGACGTAGGTGACAGCGTACCCGATGATAAACAGGGGAATACCCCAGGTCAGGGTCTTACTGAGCGACCATTCTGTATGGCGCAGGTAATGACCCAACAACAGGTAACCGTTGAAACCGGCAAAGTAGTAAAGCATCGGAAAATGGTTCCAGGCACAACCACCCCAGATATAGGGATTGACATATTCATAATAATAGGGCAACAGCGTGGTCGCCATCCAGGCCACCAGGAACCAACGTTTGCTACGCTCACTGGCCTTTTCAACCCAGGCAGAGAAGATGGGCAAGTAGAGATAGAGGCCGATCAACAGATAGATGTACCACATGTGCACATCGGTGTTCATGAAGTTGAAGGGGATCTGTGCAATAAACTCCAAGGAGTTACTGAACGATTGCTCCAGTACCTTTTCGCCGGCATAGGGGAAGAAGTCGAGAATGACTTCAGGTGACAGTCCCAACAGCTTGGTGAACCACGGGAAGAGGCAATAGAGTACCGACCAGATCAGGAATGGCCAAAAGACACGGCTGATCCGTTTTTGATAGAAGACAGACGTCTCTTCCCGTACCGGCAACAACAGGGCTCCCGTAATCATGACAAACAGGGGGACACAGGGCCTTAAGAGAGCCCCGTAGATTTGTCCCCAGAATGGAATCTCAGCCGGTGGAACACCGGGATAGAAGTTGAACGGATCTGCACAGTGGCAGCAGACCACGGTAAACATGGCGACCAGGCGGGTCACATCCAACCAGACAACTCGATTGTTCTGCATGCTGTGTTATTTATTCGTGGTGATGATATCTACTTCTGCATAGCCGGCCTGCGTATCGCCTTCCGTATTACTCAGCGCACGCAGTTTGATGTAACGGCCAGAGACAGGTTCGAACGTGCGGCTTTGCCACAAAGGGTTGTTCTTGATGTTCGAAAACTCGCCTTCGCTCACCTTTTGCCAGCTCTTGCCATCTTTCGACACGGCAAACTCGTAATTGAAGAGAATGCCAGCTGCCCAACGGTTTTGATCCGGCAGGTAACGGAATCCGGAAATGGACTGCTCGCTCGCGAGGTCGATCACCAGATCTTGTGGCATCTGCTTTCCTTTCTGGTACCAAACCGTCTTGGGATCACCGTCAAAGACAGCTTGCGCTTTCTCATCTGGTACGCCTACCACTTTCCAGTTCGCATGAACGACATCGAACTGTTCCGTTGTTACCGGACTGCTCTGCTGGCTCTCCGGGTCGTAGGCGATGACTTGGAAAAGGGTGGGTTGGTCAACCATCACGGGTTGTTTGTACGTTGGACTCTGAGCGGTCGGTGTGCTGCCATCCACCGTGTAGTGCAATTCAGCTTCGGGATCAGCTGCCGTGACAGTCACGAGTCCCTCTATGTTTCGTTGAACAAGGGGAGCAGTCAACACCTTCGGGGCATGATAGAGCGCAATACGGCTGATCAACGGACACTCCTTGGCATCCGTGATGGTGAAACGTACCTTGTCGGTGGTCACGGTCGGCAGACGTAAGATGCGACGGTAGCCGATCGTGCTTTGTGTATCCAGTATTTTCCATTGACCATCCACCATAGCTTCTACGACGAATCCCATGACTCGTTGTCCCAGGCGGATGTACTCTTCTACGACAAAACGGTTGATCTCCGTCGGCTTATCCAATGTGATCGTGAGCACAGCTTGTGTAACGCCATCGTCCGTCGCCCAATAGCTATTCTTGTCGTTGTCGGTTACGTTGGCAGCCTTGAACTTGCGGGAATTACCGCGCACGTTGCTGGCAGCTACTTTCGCATTAGCGGCTACATTGACGGCAAAGTCTGCCTCAACAGCTTGCTGCAGACGAACCATGGCAGCAGAGTCATTCGGATGAATCAAACCGCGCTTGTCGATCGGGAAGTTGATCAAAGAGAGACCGTTGCGACCGATGGAATGGTAGTAAATGTCGAGCAACTGCGGCAATGTCTTGACTTTGTGGTCTTCAGAGGCATGGTAGAACCAGCCCGGACGAGTCGATACATTGACTTCGGCAGGTACCCAGTGTGTACCATCTTCATGACCGTAACGCAACTGTTCGTGGAGGGGCCAACCCGGATAGACTTCGTCACGTCGTAAGGTGCTCCAGTTGGTTTCGCCAACCCAACCCTCTTCGTTGCCACACCAGCGGACATCCGGACCACCATCACCGAAGATCATGGCATGGGGTTGTAATTTGCGAACCAGGGCAATGGTATTGGGCCAGTCGTAGTAGTTCTTGCGATCGACACTGCGGTTTTCACGGGCACCACCGTAATAACCTGTACCACCGTTGGCTCCGTCGAACCAAACTTCGAAGATATCACCGTAGTTGGTAAGCAGCTCGGTCAACTGTGCACGGAACATATCGATGTATTCTTCTGTACCGTAACAAGCCGCATTCCGATCCCACGGTGAAAGATAGATACCAAACTTCAGACCCTGTTTATGGCAGGCATCGGAGAGTTCACGTACCAAATCTCCCTTTCCGTCCCTCCAAGGGGAGTGTTTGACAGAATATTCCGTCGTGGCAGTGGGCCACAGACAGAAACCATCATGATGCTTGGCGGTCAGGATAATACCTTTGATGCCGGCCTGTTTGCAGACTGAAACCCATTGGTTGCAATCCAGATTTGTCGGATTGAACGTTTCAGGTGGAACATCACCATATCCCCATTCCACATCGTTGAATGTATTCATACTGAAATGGATGAAAGCCGTCCGTTCCATTTCTTGCCAGGTTATCTGATCCTCAGTAGGACAAGGTCCACAAGCAGCTGGCTCAGGAACCTCTTTACAGGCTGGCAGGAGGGCTAACAGGAGTCCGCAAGCAGCCAAATAATGTTTAGAATTCATATTATCGGTATTTTTTGTGAATAATTACTCAATTTACTGCAAAGGTACAAAAACTTTTTCATACCTTTGCCAGCGATTAGATACATCCTTACCAAGAGATGAAGATCATTAGAGACAACAAAAGAAGTGTAGAATTTAATAAAAAAGGAATGTAGGGTTCAGATGAAATCGCAAGTTGACAGGAAGTTTGACTCCAGGAGCCAGCTTTTACATACTATATGCGTAACTGCCTGTTTCTTAGTTAAAAAGAGAAGCGAGCAGGAATAAAAGAAGTGCTCTTACCCTCCATTTTTACCCCTCCAAGGCTACTATTTTTCTTATTCATGGAAGCTGAAAAAACGTCAGAAGACCGTTGGTATGTGTTGCGCGATTTAGCCCGTCCAAACGCCAAGAATCCCGCCTACAAACAACTGCAAGCGATGCCTGAGATGAAAGATTGCGTGTTTGTGCCTCTCAAGCAAAAGGTGTTCATGGAGTTTGGGAAGCGTGTGGTGCACTTCGTCCCCTTCATGCCCGACCTTATCTTTGTCCATAAGTCCAGGGAAGAACTTGACCCCATTGTCCGTCAGATGGAACTGTTGCAGTACCGCTATGTACGTGGTGGCAAGCAGTTTGAGGCGATGAGCGTGCGAGCTGAAGATTTTAAGAAATTCAAGGATGCTGTCGAACTGACTGACAATGTGGAATACTACAGCTATGAGGAGGTCTCTCCCCAGATTTATGGCAAACAGATTCGCATCATTGGTGGCCGTCTCAACGGCTTTGAGGGCCGTCTGATGAGCAAGCGTGGTAGCCGATACAAACGCCTGCTCATCGACATTCAGGAGTGTAACCTCTCCGCAGCTTTTCAGGTGGAGTCGGATTATATCCAACTGCTCCAACGTTAAGGCTGAAGTTCCTTGAACTCCTTGTGAACATCAAACCCCGGACAATCAGGTTTCATCCGATCCAAGTCACCATGGCCCACAATCAACGCTTTCGGATAACGTTTATGCAAATCCTCCAACAGACCTCTCAACGCACGTTTCTGCGCATCGGTTCGTGTATCGCAGGGAGTTTGGCCGTCATGGGCCAGTCCACCCACGTAAGCCACCCCGATGGAATGCGGGTTATGGTTGCCGTGCAAGATGCGGGGATTGTTGCAATGCGCTCCCACCATCTCCTCCGGCCGGCCCACCTCAATGGTGCCGTCGGTAGGGATCACGTAATGGTAGCCGCAACACTTCCAACCTAACGAACGATGATAGCGATCGATATCCGCCATCCTGAGGGCACTGCCCGCCGAGTTGGCGGTACAGTGCACAATAATCAAGGTGATTCTACGCATAGCTTACAACAATTGAGAAGCAGCACCACCGGCAGCACCGGTCAGAATCATTTCAATCACACGAATTACATAGAGCGCGATGCTCTTCCAGTCCTTCTTCATATCCTTCGTTTTTAAGTAAATAATAAATAATAGCGTCATGGTCTTTCTGTTGAATAGAGATACGCTTGAAAATCATAACCGCAAGACGATGCGACAAGGGAAGGAGCACGGCTACCCCTCTGCGAGTAGCCTGATGCAGGCTCCACCTTCGAGCCAGCCGTGCTCACCGTTTCAATTAGGAGAACGGAGGAGTGTCTTCCTCACCGCTTCCGCCAGTGGAACCGCCAGTGTCCGTACCGCTGTCCTCGCTGCCACCCGTGTTGTCGCTACCGCCACCCGTAGGCGTGTTGTCCGGGTCGGTAGGTTCCTCAGGCGAAGGATTAGACGAGCTGCTGCGCAGTGCAGCCAGATTCACAACGTCCGCACCCTCCTTCAAGGCCTTGATGGAAGCATTCTGCACGGCACGGCTTGCCACGAGGTTGAACTCGGCCTTAGAGCGCAGGTTTTCGAAATCAGCACCCGGCGTGAAGAGCAGGTTCACCACCTTGATGTTGTCGGCAGTAAACTCCTTCAGCGAAGGGGCAGGGTCGCAGGTGATGGAGATACTGAAGATACCCAACTCGCCAAACTGCACCTTGTTGCCGTTGAGCAGCTGTTCCACGAGGCAGGAGCACGTGTCGCTCACCACACCCTTCACCGTACCACGGGTGAACACTCCGTTATGGTCCGAGATGTGCTTCACAAACTCGTCGAAGCTCATCACCTTCGTCACCTGATTCTTGGCATACGCCATTTCGGGAGCCTTGTCGTCCAGTGGACTTTTCCACATGAAAGTAGAATAGTTAATCATATCTGTTGCCCATCGTCGGTATGGGACTTGATGCCTACGCTGGCAGTTCACAGCGTCCGACCGAAGTTGTTATTTCCGAACTGCATTGCAAAGGTACGGTACAGGGAAGCCCAAATCAATTCTATGGAACACCGTTGAATTTTCATGTAATATACGTGGAATAACCATGGAATAACATGCAGCATACAATATATATACTAAAGAATTAAAGGACTTTTATGAGCGAAATTACAATCACCGTGAATGGAGGCAACAACCAGATAATGCCCAATGCCACTCATGCCGAGCAGCATTTCCATTATCATGGGACAGAGCATTCTCCAACCACTCAGTCAGACGACCAGACTTCGGCCGGCGATGAAGACCGTCAGCGTCTCTCCATACATATTAAAAAGGAAGAAGACCTCGACAAGTACGTCTCCCTTCTATCCACCTGCAAGACGGCGGCAGAGGTCGGAGAGGTCGTTGCCACTATGTGCGAGAACGTGCCGGACATCGATTCCGACCGCATAGCCAAGCAAAGTTTCATCCGCCTGCTCCTTCCATTTATCCCCAATGTGGAGAAAGGAAGAGGCATCGACAACCTCCGCATCCAGATTGACAAGGCATGGAAGGCGAGAAAGAAGGCACTACGCAATCAGAAATAAGTATGGCAGAAGAACAGAAGATAGGTGTCAGCGGCGGCAACAACCAGATAATGCCCAACGCCACCCACGCTGAGCAGCATATCCATTATCACAACGGCGATGAAGGAGGTGCAGTGTCTCCCTGCACCAAGACCCTCGTCATCCTCGGTGCTGGAGCCGATGCCGCAGCAGGCCTCCCTGCCTCCTCCCAACTTATCCCCGGCATAGTGGATTGGCTCGAAACCGATGAGGGCAAGGCCGTGGACGAAGCCCTGCGCAAACAGCTCAAACGCCTCACTTTCCGTTTCGACAAGTTTGTCGATGATGCCATCGACCGCCTTGCCAAGGATCTCGACCGTGAGCGTGATACCATCTGCCGCAATGTCCGCGAGGAATTGGAGCACAATCCCCACCTCGAAGACTCCCACCGCAAGATGGGCAGCCTCATCGTCCGCATCTTCCAGAAGATAACCGACGTGAAGCAGGGTGCCGCCATCGACGAGGAGACCGAGGAACTCATCCGTGAAGTCACAGGAATGGCACCCACCGACCACACCATCATCGACTTCACCAAACTCAACTACACCGACACCTTCAAGACCATCATCACCCACATCCTCCGCTCCTCGCTCCACGATTCCGCCAACCCCATCCTGCGCCATGTCTATAAGAATCTCTTGGATATTGAGCAGCTCATGGCACAGTATTTCTACGGTTTCTTCACGAACAAGCCGGGGCAGATAAAGACCTACCTCTATATCGCCTGGACGCTGTGGGCGTATCTGATTCATCGGGAGCAGGAGCTGAACCTTGACCTTAACCTTGACTCGCGGTCTATTTATGGTCAACTGCGAGGAAAAGACGACATACAAGTGGTGACCTTCAACTACACCACGCTGGCTACAGCAGCCTCGCCCTCCGCTCTCTATTTCAACGGCAACCTCACTGACTACGTGGATATTGAGAACAAGAACGACCTGCACATCGACGACATCCACGCCCTCGATCTCACGGCGTTCTTCCGCAATCGGTTGCCGCAGGAGATGAGTCTCGAAGGCGATCGTATCGCCATCCCCGTTCCCTCGTTCATGCCGCCCCTGAAGCTGAAGCCCGTCATCTCTGAGCGCTACATCACTGTGTGGTACCGTACGTCCGAGGCCATCCGTCAGGCAGAGCGTATCCTCATCCTTGGCCACAGCATCCATGCCGCCGAGAGTTTCTTCTGCGACATGGTGCGCAACAACCGCCGGGCAGAGATCACCCTCATTGACCGCGACATGGACACCGTGTGTCGTAACCTCTGCAACACCTTGCAGCTGTCACTCAACCGCTATACTACGCTGACCATTCAAGGCCATCCTGCCCGCAAGTACGATAACCGTATCACTGTGGTGCAAGCTGATTTGAGCGACATCGACCTCAGTCCGTGGTTAGAAAACCAAAGGTAAGGTCAAGGTTCATACTACTTACTTTTCAGAGAAGATATACTTCATCGGAAACAGAAGATATACTTCTCGGGCAAAGTAAGTATATCTTCTCAGAAAAAGCGGTTATGTTACAAAAATATCAAACACGGGTCCGGATTGGGGTCAGAGGGTCAGAGGGACAGGTACATTGAAGGGTCAGAGGGACAGGTACATTGATTCAATAGCATAAATCATTATGCCACGGCAAGCTCGAACGACATCAGCCACTAGTGTTTACCTTGCCATACTTCGTGGCGTGAACAAACAGCATCTATTCTCTGCCCATGAGGAAGGCATCGGTCCACGCACCCTCTCACGTCTCACAGGCGTTCCATACTCCATAGTTCAAAGGGCGACAAGCGATACCGTCCGTTATGGCAGCATGGTATGTGAGTCTCTTCCTGGTGACGAGGAATATGAGTCCTACATTGATGATACGGAATATGAGAAGTTCCCAGAATATTAACATTTGTTGCGGGTCAGTGGAACCTGTCCCTCTGACCCTCTTTCATCGAACCCCTCCAGTATCTGGAGTTCGTCCATCTGATGAGCAAAGCCACCATCGTCCTCACCGATTCAGGAGGCATACAGGAAGAAGCCCCAGGCCTTGGGAAACCTGTCCTTGTAATGCGTGACACTACCGAACGTCCTGAAGCACTTGCCTCAGGAACAGTTCATCTTGTAGGTACGGATTACGACAAGATCGTTAATGAAGTCAGTACCCTCCTCGATGATGCCGCAGCCTACAAAGCCATGAGCCAAGCCGTCAACCCTTATGGCGACGGTCAGGCCTGCCGCAGAATTGCAGATGTGCTTGCAGGCAAGGAGTCTGATAGGTATGAGGTAAAATAATTGATTATTATGTCTTACATAACAGTACAACAAATACGTGAACGATTTGAACAGGCTCGCAGGCAGTCTAACGTTCGTACTTTCTCTGCTTCTACGGTATTAAATGAAGGAAGGCAGATTTCAGATTCTACTAAGACCTTTGACATATTCCTGTCACACAGCTCTGATGATAATGAATTTGTTGCAGGCATCAAACTGATTCTTGAAGATTTCGGTTTTACTGTCTATGTGGATTGGAACGACCCTGCATTAAATCCCAATAGAGTGAAACCAACGACAGCCGCCATATTGCGTGAACGGATGTCTCATTGTAGAAGTCTGGTTTATGCTTATTCTGGCAATGCCCAAAACTCTCGATGGATGCCTTGGGAACTTGGCTATTTTGACGGATTGAAAAGTTCCATGGTGGCAGTTCTTCCGATTTCCGGAGATGCGAGCAAATCCATTCAAGGATCAGAATATGTAGGACTTTATTATGCAATAGACATTGATACTATTTCTAATACCAATCGTAAAGCCCTATGGGTTAATAATGGCCTGGATGAGTATGTGAATTTTAAAGATTGGTTGAAAGGTATCAAACCCTATAGACATAAATAATCAATATGAAAACGCCACTTTCTGTCCACGTTGTTTACAACGAAAGAAGCGAAAATTGCGCTAACATCTATAGTGCGATATATAAATTGCTTTGCAGAGATTCGAGAGACCCGTTCAGTGATGGACTTGACATTCCTGTATATCCAGTGATAACTTCAGACGACCATCCGATACAGCCAGTGAATAAAGAACGTAGCAAAAGAACCTTTGTCCTGCTATTGATAGATGAAGCAATGTATCGGTCGGAGCAGTCACGCAAATATGTAGCAGACCTTGTCGAAAGGGAACGGTCTGGAGAAATTGTGATATATCCAGTGTCATTATGCAAATATGCGTTTGAGTTCAATAATGACCTTCAGTTTAAGCAGTTCATATCTCTAAAGTCAACCTCAGTGCTTGACAATTGGGAAGAATTCAAGACACGTCTGTTCGATGCTCTTATTCGCTTCATAGCCGATAAAGGTAACGATTTAGGCTTCGTATCGACTGAAAGGAGATATGAAGCACCCATGTGTTGGTACGCTCGGCATGCGTATTGTCTAAAGGGTGTAAGTCCCCAAGTCACCTAAATAGCGGGAAGACTATAGCCCAGGGCAAGGGTGTCCATCGCGAGGTGGAATCTGAAGGAAGCCTACGGCAAACATCTGGCCTAACGCACAGAAACTTCATATAAGGCATTAGCCGTGGATGAGATTGCCAACCAAATCAAAGTCCAAAAGCTATTCGGAAACGTCTGATGTAAATGAAGTAGGTATAAGATGGAAAGACAATACCCTTATCCGAGGAGGTCTCACGGACGTGGTGATTAGTAGCTTTTACGAAATCCATGGAGCAAAACTTGCCGTGAGAAGTCAGCAGAAGTCATAGTAGTGGGGTATTCGATAACGCTCCACGAAGGACAGAACCTAATAATTAAACGATAGTAATTGAAAGTTACCGTATGAAAGAACGAATGCAGAAAACATCAGCCTATGCTAATGACTGCCCCCAAAGAGATAGGACGGAATCCGAATGGTATGGGGGAGTGCAGACCTTCATATGGATGACAGAAGACAACATCGCGGAAGTTCCATTCGACAGGGAGCACCTGTTGGAAGTAATCCTCAGCCCCGAAAACATGAACAAAGCCTATAAGGCAGTTGTTCGCAACAAGGGCAAAGGCGGTATCGACAAGATGTCATGCGAGCAGCTGCTCCCATGGCTTTTGGCAAACAAGGATGACCTGATACACTCCCTTCTTGACGGTACATACCGTCCGAATCCCGTCCGTAGGGTAGAGATACCTAAGGATAATGGCAAGAAGCGCCTTTTGGGCATCCCGACCGTGGTTGACCGTATGGTGCAACAAGCCATTAACCAAGTTTTGACCATAATATATGAGCCTCAATTCTCCAAGAGCAGTTTCGGCTTCCGACCGAGGAGAGGGTGCTTGGATGCAGTACGAGAGGTGCAGAAAATCTCGGAGTCTGGCTATATGTATGTAGTTGACCTCGACCTTGAACGTTTCTTTGATACGGTAAACCAAAGCAAGCTCATAGAAATACTCAGCCGAACAATCAAGGATGGCAGAGTGGTCAGTCTTATACACAAATACCTTCGCAGCGGCGTTATAGACAAAGGATTATGGCATGCGAGTGAGGAAGGCACCCCACAAGGAGGTCCTCTGAGTCCGCTTCTGAGCAATATCATGCTGAATGAATTGGACAAAGAACTTGCGCGCAGAGGTCACCCCTTTGTCCGCTATGCCGATGATGCGATGATATTCTGCAAGACCAAGAGGGCGACAGAGCGGACACGATTATCTATAACCAAGTTTATCGAGGAGAAACTCTTCCTTAAAGTAAACAAGGAAAAGACAGTCGTTTCTCATGTCAGAGGTGTAAAGTACCTCGGCTATGCCTTTTGGGTACGTGAAGGAAAGTGTCACCTTACTGTGCACCGAAAATCTAAGGCTAAATTGATGGCGAAGCTCAAAGAGCTGACAAGCCGAAGCAATGGATGGGGATACCGGTTAAGGAAACTCAAGCTCAAGCAGTACATCAGAGGGTGGATCAGTTACTACCATCTTGCAAGGTTAGAGCGCTTATGTCGTCTAACTGATGAATGGCTACGGCGGCGAATACGTATGTGTATATGGAAAGCTTGGAAGAATCCTCGGACACGCGTCACAAACCTCATCAAATGTGGAATATGCCCAAGATATGCAAAGATAACCGCATATATGAGACGAAAGTACTGGCACATGTCATCTGAGCACTATGTCAGTGTGGCAATGTCTTCCTCCAAGTTAAAGAAGGCTGGATATTGGACTATGATGGACTCGTTTTTTGAATGGAACCCAAAATAGGAACCGCCGTATGCTGAACGGCATGTACGGTGGTGTGAGAGGTCGGTAAACGTGAAAGTGGCTCAGTTTTACGATTAGCGTTTACCTCCTACTCGATTACGCCCGGAGCCAGTAAGTGAATATATGGGGAAAGATGTCGGTTTATGAAGGGTTTGTCAAGATCAGGAGTCAGCTGGCAACTGAGAGAAAGAGCATGTATCACTCTAAAAATACACGGAAATAGGGATTTTACAAGTCCCAAATAAGCTCAAATGATACAGAATAAAGAGAATTAGGAGATATTAGGGCATACGAGGGCTGTCCGCGAAGAACTGTGTTTTGCAGACTCTCTTTCTCAATCAGTTAGCCGTATGCCACACACGGAAGGGTGGAGCCCTTGGGGCAGGATCGATGTTGCGGATGACGATCCTCTTGCAGTTGCAGTCCTTGCAGATCCCGATCATCCACCCTTTCTCATTACAGATTTCCATGTATGATTTCTTCTTCCTTACTTTGGGAACAGGCGTTACGTTCAGCTGCTGCTGTATGCTTCGTAATGTTTCCCTGTTACAAGGGGAGAGGAATCCGTAATGTCTAATCCTGACAAATCTGGCAGGCAGAATATGTTGAGAGAAGAGATTCAGGAAATCCAGGATATCCATGGTCATAATCCCATGTTTGCCACCATTCCTGTACATTTTGTAGTCGTACGCGATCTTGGAATCGTTCACGTCGAGAATCCTGGAATTGGTGATGGCGACCCGGAAGGCATATCTGGCGATGTATTCGAGCACCAGATTGACGCCTTTGGCAGGGGGTCTGGAGTTGACGACCCAGTCCTTGTCAAAGCATTGTTTTCTGATGTCCTGTTCAATGATCAGATCCAGTTCCTTGAGTCTTGCGGTAATCAGTGCCATGAACCTTCCCCGGAACTTTCGGCTCAAGGCAGCCACGGGAAACAGGAAGTCACTGTCCTTACACCCCTTGAGGATCTGCCATCGTCCCGTGTTGTCAATTCCCCCTCCCGGCACAATACAATGGATATGTGGATGGTAGAACAGATTGGAACCCCAGGTATGGAGAATGGCAGTCATTCCGCCCCCGATTCCTTCATGATGAGCGAAGGCCTTGATGGTCTCCCAGGCGGCCTTGAACATGGAATCGTAGAAGATGGCCTGATGTGCCATCGCAAGGGGATTGAGACAGGCAGGGATCGTAAAGACGACATGAAAGTACTTCGCAGGGATGATCTCTTCCTTGCGAAAATCGATCCACTGTTCCCTCTCCTTGTTCTGGCACTTGGGGCAATGTCGGTCACGGCAGCTGTTGTAGCTGATTTTCAATTCCCCGCACTCGGGACATGCCTCGACATGCCCACCCAGAGCCTTGGTTCTGCAGAGTGCCAGATGACTGAAGGCCTTTCTGACCGGTGTTACGACCAGGTGTTTACAGAGGAATTCAGATCCATGCTCCCGGATGATTTGCCCGATGTCGAAGGGGGTTCTCATTTCTTGGGCGGAAAGAGCGTATCAATCAGCCGGACATGCCTTGCCGGCTCAATGTCAGCCACATGCAGATAAATCATAGTTGTCGTAATGCGTGCATGTCCGAGTCGTTTCTGTACGTCCAGGATATTCTCCCCGTTTTCGAGGAGATGAGTAGCCGCACTGTGTCTGAGAGCATGAATGGTGATGGAGGTGTCGAGGCTGGCCTTGACCAGCGCATTCTTAAAAATCCGCCGTACATACCCCTCATTGATACGCTCAGGCGTGACACCCCTTCCATGAGTCTTGAAGACAAAGTCGTCACTGGGATACTTTTTTCTGAACGCTTTGAGTACGATGAGGAGCTGTTCGGAGATGGGGACATATCGGTCCTTCAACCCCTTCCCCTGACAGACGAAGAGCATTTTGCGTTCGAAGCTGATGTCCTCCCATCTGAGCTTGCAGGCCTCACTGACCCTGAGTGCGCAGTCGTAGATAATGGCCAGAAGTGTTTTGTCATACAGACCGGATTGATGCAGGATATGTGCCACATGGTATTGGGAGAGAACTCTGGGGAGCTTTTTGGGCTTGCGGACCTTAGGCAGAACAAGCCCGTTAGGCTGTTTGATCCCCATGACCTTGTAATAGATCTTGAGTCCGAAGACCATGTGCTTGAAATAGGACACGCTGTATCGTTGCTTGTCAATCAGCATCGAGAGATACCCCTCAATGTCGTCTTGGGTAAAGTCATCGGGGAGTTTTTTGTAGAAGAGTACCACCTGCGCAATCTTCAGGCGATAATCATAAATACTGTTGTCCGCATACTGTGCGAGATGCAACTTTTTAGTAAACAGCTCAATGCGGTTCCCGAATTTGGGTACAGCCGCAATGGCCTTGTCCAAAATTGTGTTAGACATATTTTGGGGTGGTGAAGGGGATTAATGACGGGGGGTTAGGGTAAATTCCGTCATCTCCCTTCACCTTTACACAAAATGGAGCAAGATAGTAAAAACAGGTGGAAAGTTGGAGTCTCAGGGCTTTAGCTTTTTTACCGTAGTAAAAATTAGTACAACAACAAGGTACGCATTTTCATCAGTCATTCAAAGAAGGACAAAGACAATATAGGTGAGGTCAGGGCAAAGCAGCTTCGTGATTATCTGCGTTCAGAAACAAAACTCAACTCTTTCTTTGACGTAAACGACATCATGGATGGTGACCGTTTTGACAAACAGATAGAAGAAGGAGTTGATGACGCTCTGCTGCTGATTCTCTTCTCCAGCACCTATTCTTCACGTGAATGGTGCCGCAGAGAAGCCCTGAGGGCGAAAGAAAAGAGTGTGCCCAGCGTTGCTGTATTCCTGATAAACAAAGATATTGACCGCATATATCCTTACATCGGCAATATGCCCAGTGCTTGTTATACTGATGATTGGCGACCCATTGTCAATCTTTTGTTGCGCACGGCACTTGACCAATACAACGAGAAACTATTACTTGGCGAAATCGCTTCTGGTGACGATGAGACACAAGTGCTGCCTTATCCTCCAGAGGCATATAGTTTTTCCATATTGGATTCTACAAAACAGTGCGTTCTGTACCCTGAGCCACCTTTAGGAGAAGAAGAACTCACGGTCTTGAACAAGATTCAGCCGAATACGAAGTTTGTCACTCCAATGCAATTCAGCACGCAAGGTATCGACCTTAAGCAGAGTAATGTTGCCATCTCCATATCAGAGAGTGACAATCTCCTGGATTTGGGATTAAGTAAGGAATGTGTTGATGACCTGATGGTTGAGATTACAAGACACTTGCTAATATCCAAAGCAAAGATGGTCTATGGAGGCGACCTTCGGCAAATGGGATTTACCGAACTTTTCAAAGACTTAGCCTTCCAATATGGTGCCTTTGAAAAGAGCCGCAATGACGAAATGTACTTCACGGACTTTATAGCATGGCCGCTACATTTAAATATCAAGCCGGAAACATGCGATGACTATCGCCATTCGCGCGTGAAACTGACACCTGTTCCCGCTGTAGAGTTCCCCAACATCGACACTTCAAAGTTTATTTGTCCCGACAGTGTATATAATCAATACATTTGGGCAGAGAATCTGACAAAGATGAGAACAGAGATGGAACGTGTCGCAAAGTGCCGTATTATTGCAGGAGGCAAACTGTCCTGCTTCAAAGGCAAAATGGCTGGCATTTTGGAAGAGTTTACCATAGCAAGAAGAATGGGACACCCAGTATATATTGTGGGAGGATATGGTGGTTGTGCACAACTCTTGTCAGCGGTAGTTGAAGGCAAAGAAAATGTTGATGCATTTATTCGTATAGCATCCGGGAGTGCATCATATAAGGAACTTTTTTCTTATTATGAGAACATCGGCAGTCCTGTAGATTATACCGAAGTCGAAAGTTATGCGAAGTTGGATAGGCTTCTTGACAATGGACTGTCAGAGGAAGAAAATCGCAGGCTATTCCACAGTGTAAATATCATGGAGATAGTTTCTCTGATTCTAAAAGGTATAAGCAACATAATAAATTAAAAAACGGAAAATATGGCACATAGAGTATTTTATAGCTTTCATTATGCAAAAGATGCATGGAGAGCAGGACAAGTTCGTAATATGGGCATCCTTGAAGGAGACCAACCTGTAACTTCTAATGAATGGGAAGAGGTGAAACAAAAGGGAGTTAAGAACATTGAGAACTGGATTGCGAACAATATGAAATACAAAAGTTGTCTTGTACAACTTGTTGGTGAAGAGACTTTCAGCCGCAGATGGTGTAAATATGAAATAGAACATGCTTGGAAAGAAGGTAAAGGTATCATTTGCATATATATTCATGGACTAAAGGATGCATCAGGAAATCAATGCGAAAAGGGACCAAACCCATTGCAACAGTTCTGCATTGACAAAACATTTAACTATATTGCAGAACACAAAGCACCTGCAGATACCAATGAGATAAATCTCTCTAAGGTGTGCAAAGCGTATGACACACCTTATAGTAGTAGCACAAATGTATATGATTATATTTACAAGCACTTGGATGAATGGGTGGAAGAAGCAATAGCAATTAGGAATCAATACCCCAAATGATATAAATATACAAATATGTAATCTAAGAGTATGAATATAGGTATTCTCACATTTCATCGTCCTATAAATTACGGAGCTTTTTGCAGTCATTTTCTCTGTCTTCTCGTTTGGCTAAAGAACCAAACTTCAATGTGGAGATTATCGACTATATTGCTTCTAAAGAGAAACTAAAAAACCACAGGGTCGAGAGAGACAGGTACATTGATTCAATAGTAAAAGCATTATGCCACGGCAAGCTCGAACGATATCCGCGTCTAACGTTTATCACGCCATACTTCGTGGCGTGAACAAACAGCAGGTGTTTGAGGACGATGAGGACTACATACGTTTCCTCAACGTCCTTCGTAGGCAAACGCAGCCTGATGTTGACGCACAGGGTCAGACCTTTCAGCCCCGATGTCATGTCTATGCCTATTGTCTGATGGGCAACCATGTACATCTCCTTCTCAAGGAAGGATCTGAGACCATTGGCGACATAATGAAGCGGATAGCCTCATCCTATGTATATTATTACAATCACAAATACGACCGAGTGGGGCATCTGTTTCAGGAGCGGTTCAAGAGCCAGCCTGTCAACGACTTCTCGCATTTCACCACACTTCTCCGCTATATACACCAGAATCCATTGAAGGCGATGCTTGTCGATAGCATTGATGAATACGAATGGAGCAGTTGGCAGGAATACAATGGAACAGCCCGTCAAGGTTTTTGCTCAACGCAGGTTGTTCTCGGTCGCATACCCTTTGCCGACTTGAAAGCCCTTGTCGAAACTCCTTTGACAGAAGAAGATGCCAACCAGTTCATTGATGTCGATGTTCGTCCCACGAAGTCAACATATTCAGATGAAGAAATATGGCAACTTCTCTCAGCCCTATGCGGAGCAAGCAATGCCACCCAGTTTCAGGCACTTCCTCGTCCACAGCAGAAGCTTCATCTCTTTGCAGCCCATGAGGAAGGCATCGGTCCACGCACCCTCTCACGTCTCACAGGCGTTCCATACTCCATAGTTCAAAGGGCGACAAGCGATACCGTCCGTTATGGCAGCATGGTATGTGAGTCTCTTCCTGGTGACGAGGAATATGAGACCTACATTGATGAAACGGAATATGAGAAGTACCCAGAATATTAACATTTGTTGCGGGTCAACGGAACCTGTCCCTCTGACCCTCATGACAGTGGCCAATGCCGTTGTTGTGAAGGAGACCACTTATCAGAAGTTGAGAAGGTTGAGCAAAAAGTATAACCTTCAGACTAACGACCCAAAATTTGCGAGAGTCTGAACTTATGCGTTTTATGCTTGATACATGTGCTTTTATTGATGCAGTAACAGAACCAGACAATCTTGGGTGGGATGTATGTGTATTGATGGAGGATTATGAAAATGAGTTTTGCATCAGCATTGAGACAATTCGTGAGGTTATACTGAAATATAAAAACAAGAAAGTATGGACGAAGTTATGGCCTAATGCTGAATCTATTGTAGATTCTATATATAACGAAATGCCCTTTACTGTGCTTGACATCAAAAAGGAGCATTTAATGACTTATGCTTGTCTATTGCCTAATGAGGCGGAAAATCATAAGGATCCTTCAGACCATCTTATCATATCTCACGCAATGACTAACAAAATGCCGTTGATTAGTCGTGATCGCAAATTCCAATACTACAAGGCTCAGGGGTTGGATCTTATCTATTATGGTAATCTTTGCTACAAATTATTTAGTAGTAGCGTTTGCAACGGTTTCTATCTTAGCTTTTTCGTTAGGTGTCGTTTTTGCAGACTACAATTCTTTTGTAACTCGCAAAATTAATATAATCTGTATTCTCTTCAATATATTATTAGTCATAATATTATTGAATACTGAACGCAATTTAGTTATTCACGGTGTAATCAATTATTTCTTTTTGATAAACTGGTTATGGTTATCATCTTATCTTGATATTAAAGTGACTAATCTTTCAGGAACTGTTTCATCATTATCTTATGATGTTTATTTGACACATAAGAAGGTGTTGGTATTTTTTTATTTTTATTAAGACCATATAGCAATAGCTTAATAT